>JBLLNP010000012.1:0-79174 GCA_048058975.1 Balneola sp. | reverse complement strand
TTCCTTCCATCATTTTGAGGCTGGCCTCATTTACCAGAGCTTCAGTTTCCGAATCCACGCTGGAGGTAGCTTCGTCAAGAATCAGAATCTTAGGATCGAACACCATCGCACGAACAAAACAAATCAACTGGCGCTGTCCCATAGAAAGTGAGGTCCCTTGCTTCTTTAGTTTGAAATCATAGGTTTTTGGAAGTTTTTCAATAAACCGATGCGCTTCTACCTGATGTGCCGCTTCGATGACTTTCTCTCTGCTGATGGATTTTTCACCAAGCGTAATGTTATCCATGATCGAGCCTGTGAAGAGCGCATTATCCTGAAGAACTAAGGAGAAGTAGTGGCGCAAATCTTTCAAAGAAAGCTCTCTAATATCCACTCCATCCATTCTGATGCTACCTTTTTCGATTTCATAAAACCTAAGCAAAAGGTTAATAATGGTAGTCTTTCCAGCACCGGTTGCACCTACAATAGCTACGCTTTCTCCTACATTGGCTTTAAAGGATACATTTTTTAGTACATAATCTTCCCCTTCATTGTACTTGAACCATACGTTTTCGAACTCTATTTCTCCTTTTGGATGTGTGATAGTTTTAGGAGAGCTAGTTTCTACCACCTCAGTTTCAGTATCCAATACATTGAAAATTCGTTCTGAGGATGCCAGCGCAGATTGAAGCGTATTAAACTTTTCTGACAGCCCTCTTATTGGCATAAAAAACTGACGGGAATACTGGATGAACGCCAAAAGAACTCCAAAAGAAACACCTCCCATTAGCGCCCTGCCGCCGCCATACCACACAATCAAAGCCATGGCAAAACTGGAAAAGACTTCCACAATCGGCCAAAAAATGGAAAAGTAGAAAATGGTTTCAATATGGGCTTCCCGATGATTCGCATTGATTTCTTTGAATTTTTCCTGCTGTTTCTTTTCCCGATTAAAAAGCTGAACCACATCCATTCCGTTGATATGTTCCTGCACAAATGAATTCAGATTTGAAATCTGGTCACGGACTTTCAGGAATGAAACCCTCACTTTCTCTTTAAACCAAAAGGTGGCGTAAAACAGAATTGGGAGCACAGCAATAGTAACAATGCTCAATTCCCAGTTCATGCTAAACATGAAATAGAGAATAAATATAATCCTGAACAGATCGCCGATTATAGCCACTACCCCATCAGAAAGCAGCTCACTCAAGGCTTCAACGTCACTGGTGGTCCTGGTTATTAAACGTCCGATTGGGTTTTTATCAAAGAACTGGACGTTAAGGGATTGTATTTTTTTAAAGATGGCATTACGGAGTGAATATAAAGTGCCCTGACCGAACCAACGGGTTAGATAAGTGTTCACCATAAGTAAAACGAACTCTCCGAGAAGCGCCCCAAAGAGAAGCGTAATGATCCACATCAGCCCTTCAAAATCACCGGGAGCTATGTAATCATCTACCGCAATCTGAGTAAGCTTTGGACGTATGGTACCCAAAAACGAAGCGCTGAGTGTTAAGATTACAGCAAGTAATACATACCAACGGTAGGGTTTAACAAAAAAGTAAAGCCGTCGAATCAGTCTTCTGTCAACGGCTTTCTTGTCTTTCGACTTACTCACAGATACCTTTTTTAGAATCTATCGAAATCATCGTAAGATGTTCTCGGTGTAATAGAGCTTTTTGGTTGCGATTCGGGGTCTTCATTACGATCACGATTGTACGAAGTACTTCCATAAGAGCGACGCTCTCCGCCACCGCGGTTATAACGATCATCCCTTTCACGTCCTCCCCCGGAACTGTACCTGTCGTTTCGGTATCCTCCACCACCGCCACGATTATCACGGCTGTAGTTTCCTCCACCACGGTTATCACTGTGATATCCTCCGCCACCACTTCCTCTGCGTGGTCGGAAATTCTTACCCCCTCGGCTCTGACCTCGACTATCTCTCCTGCCCGGAGAATGAGAAGAATGACCACCTGTGGAAGAACTCTTAGTAAGATCCTTAATTTCAACTTTTGGTTTTACAATGCCTCGCTCATGTGTCGGATCTGTGAAAATCGGACGCAATTCATTAGCCAACCAGGTTGGATAGAATCCATCACGAGCTTCTTTTAGCAGCACATGAAGATTGGTATATCGAGCAGAGAAATGACCAATTACAAGTAACTTAGTCTGAGCCTCGGTTGCAACCCGCGCTGCATCTGCTGCTGTTGAATGCCCTGTTTCCTTGGCTTTATCAGCTAACTGGTTTCCAAAGGTAGCCTCGTGATACAGGATATTGGTATTCATAGCCAGTTTCACTGCATTAGGGCAGTATTCTGTATCTGAAACGTACGCAAAACTTTCTCCCGGACGCGGATGTCCTACTATTTCATAGGATTCGATTTCTGTTCCATCGGCAAGCTTAATATTTTTTCCTGCTTTCAGGTCCTTGAACTGCTGATCTTCCGTAATTCCCAGCTTTTCAGCTTTTTCGGAATCAACTTTTCCTGGCCTATCTTTTTCCTGGAAGCGGAATCCTAAGCAAAATCTTCGGTGCTTTAATGGGCGGGCTTCCACATAAAAGTCCTCTTCATCAATCACACGTGTTACTTCCTCGCTTTCTTCAACTTCGCTGTACTTGATTTCAAAACTAAGCTCAACGCCTGAGAAGTTAAGATTCCATTCTACATATTCTTTCACCCCTTTGGGGCCGGCGATGGTTAGCTCACGATCTCTTCGCTGAAGCTGCAATGTGGATAGCAACCCCATCAAGCCTGAATAGTGATCCACATCAAAATGTGAAATAAAAATGGCGTCTATCTTTGAACGTTTTAATCCGGCCTGAAGCATACTCATTTGAGCGTTTTCACCACAATCGAAGAGATATACACTTCCTTCCCTCCAAAGAGCTACTGCCGGTAAATGCCGAACTGCGGTTGGTGTTGCTGAGGCTATTCCTAATGGTACTACAATCATTTTATTCTCCCGTTTTCCGAGGGACACTGCCTGTCAAACAATGCTCCCGATCGGTTTTGTATTATATTTCTGCTAATTCTTGTTCTAGTAATTGTTTGGTGTACATGGCCTTGTAGTGGCCGTCTTTTGATAAAAGTTCTTCATGGGTGCCGTATTCTGCAATCTTTCCATCTTCTAAGTAATAAATGATATCGGCATCCTTTATTGTGGATATTCTGTGACTAATCATGATGGTTGTCCGTCCGCCCAACTCTTCTTGTAACTGTTTTAAAATCGCGTCTTCTGTTTTTGTATCAATCGCACTTAGCGAATCATCAAATATTAATACCTTGGGATCTTTTATCAGAGCTCTTGCAATGGCAGTCCTTTGTTTTTGTCCTCCTGATAAGGTGATACCCCGCTCTCCAAGCATAGTCTTAAATTTTTTCTCAAAATCCAAAATATTCTCTTTCACTTGCGCTTTTTCTGCAGCTAACTCAATTTGATCATCATTGGCATCTTCAACTCCAAAAGCGATATTCTCTCCTATCGTATCAGAAAACAAGAATGTATCCTGAGGAACAAAGCCAATTGCTTTTCGGATATTCTCAACAGAATGTTTTCTCAAATCGATTCCATCTAATAAAATTGCACCTACAGTTGGATCAAAAAGCCGTGGAATTAACTGGATTAGACTTGTTTTTCCTGATCCGGTTCGCCCAACAATGGCGACATTCTGACCAGATTCTATTTTAAGATTCAGGTCTTTGATCACGAACTCTTCTGAATCAGGGTATTTAAAGGATACATTCCTGAACTCAATTTCTCCTTTTATTTCCTGAACAAGTGCATCTTCTTTTTCTGAAATCTCAATAGGGTAATCCAATATTTCTTTAATGCGATACCATGATGCAAGCGATTTCTGGAACCGATTAGTAGTATAACCTAACGCAGCAACAGGCCAGATCAGATACGCCACATAAATCAAAAACTCCGCGATATTACCAATCGTAAGAGAGCCTTCAATAATCATATTTCCACCTTTCCAAATAACAATAATCAGGGAAATGCCAATCAAAAAGTTAAGGCCGGGATGAAACAGAGATTCAATTAAGTCAAGGCGAAGCTTTTTCTTGCGGTAATCTTCACTAAGTGCGTCAAATTTAAGCTGTTCATTATCAAGTCGATTATATGCTTTGATCAGACGGATGCTTGAAAAACTTTCTTTAGCCTGTCCCGCCAGTTTCGAATACTGTTCCTGGATTATAATTGAATGCTTATGAATAAATCCGGTAATCCAATACGCAAAAATGGAGAGTAGAGGCAGTGGGAGCAACGCCCAGACCATGAGTTCTTTATTCACCACGTACATCATGGTGATAACAAACCCGGCTCGGGTAACGGTGTTTATGCTGTACATGATTACCGGCCCGTAGTATTCTCGCACTTTGTTTACATCCTCAGTTGCACGAACATATACTTCACCCTGAGAGTATTTTTCATAGAACCGCTGAGGCAGAGCCATCAGCTTTTCAACGATCTGATTTCTCATATCAAATTCTACTTTCCGGGAAGACACAATAAGCGTTTGCCTTGTGAGAAAAAGAAAAACGCCATATAGTGCCACTGTACCTACCAGGTAAAGAGAGTTCATTCCAAGAATTTTACCAACTTCACTTGAAAAAAGAGTGGAAATGAGGCTTTCAGGTACATCATAATTTTGTTCAGACAGACTTTCTACCCGGTCGATTGTTCGTCTTATGAGAACCGGTATCCAAACCAGGAAGAAATTTGCGGCTGTAAGGAATAACGTACCCAGTATAACCGCTGCTTTATACTTCTTCAGATATTTATTTAGGTCTTTTAGTGCCCCCACTCGCTCATCCTCGAATAGTTATGATACCAGTAAACAGAATAGTTTTTTGCTTCGTGCCAGTTTAATTGATTTCGTACACATTTACACAAGGTTTTACAGCTTTTTTACTTAGCAATGCCGGCCAGTAAGCAACCACTTCACTCGCTTTTGGTCTGCCTCCTGCAAACCCGGTAACTCCGCTTGGTCCGGTTAAAATTAAAGGAGCTACTTCCATCCCAAAACGGTCAATATCTTTTTTATCAGGCCCACATATTGAAATCCTCATCTGGATTTCATCATGATCAGCTTCAAGGTCTTCCTGAGTAACTGTTTTCTCTGTTGTTCCATTAAACCCAACGAATTCTTTATTGAACTCATCAATACTAAGCCCGAGGCCTTTTGCACGAGCTTCCAGGATTTCTGCTCCTTTAATTGCTTTTTTAAGTGCATCAGGCCATGAATACACCAAAGTTGCAGACAGTTTATATCCGTCATTATAACTGGCGGACACCTTGTAGAACTCTGTATCAGGAGCGCCGGTTATTCCATGAACTTTCACCTTGTTTGGAGCAACATCTTCCACATGAATGGAGGTAAAATCTGCTACTACATCAGGCGTGATATAGTCTTTGGGATCGCCGATCTCGTACAGTAGTTGCTCTTTTACTGTTTGAGAACTTACTAATCCTCCTGTTCCTTCGTGTTTGGTAACAAAAAACTCTCCATTCGGATAAGCTTCAACAATTGGAAAACCAATATTGGTGAAATCTTCCACTTTTTCCCAATCCGTAAAATTCCCACCTGAAGCCTGTGCGCCACATTCCAGAATATGTCCGGCGATAGTTCCTACCGACATCTTATCAAAATCATCAAAATCCCAACCAAACTCGTGAATCATAGGGGCCAGAGTAAGCCCTGTATCCGTCACCCTTCCGGTTATAATAACATCAGCACCAAGCTTTAGTGCTTCTACAATTGCTCTGCATCCGAAATATACATTGGCGCTTAAA
The DNA here is from genome assembly GCA_048058975.1 of Balneola sp. Lineage (GTDB taxonomy): Bacteria > Bacteroidota > Rhodothermia > Balneolales > Balneolaceae > RHLJ01. The sequence continues at coordinate 73,393 of JBLLNP010000012.1, read as the reverse complement.
AGTTGATCTTTTACAGTTGAAATCGGTTCTCCGGTATCCATGTTTTTAAGTTCATGTCCATCGGCAATTAAAGTATCAATATCGTCAAGAATATTATCCCCATCTACCACGGCTACTTTTAGGCCTTTAAACCCCTTCTCTTTAGCAATCTTCAGAATTTCATCTTTGCAGGCCAAAGGGTTAACACCTCCCGCATTACTTATCACCTTAACTCCTTGCTCGGCGATCTCGGGTAGAATCTGATCAATCACACCTACAAAATCACGAGCGTACCCCCACTCAGGATTTCGCATTTTTTGCTTCTGCATAATGGACATGGTTACCTCGGCCAGGTAATCCATTACTAAGTAATCTACAGGTCCGTTTTTTACCTGATTAACCGGAGCAATGGGGAGATCACCCCAAAAGCCCTGACCTGATGCAATACGTATAAATTCCTTCACTAAATGCCTTCTCTTTCTGATTGGTTAGGCTTTGAATATCGGGATTATTTGGATGGAGGTGAAATAAAAAAGGCTGGTCAATTTGACCAGCCTTTTAATTCATTAATTATTCACAGCATCTCGATCCAGAAACTCTTCATAGAGTTGGGTATGCCTGCTTACCATCGGGATTTTATATCCTTTGATAAAAACTTGCTCGATCTGAGTTACGGGTTCGAATGGGTCGCCATTAGCAATAAACAGATTAGCCTGTTTCCCTGCTTCAATGGAGCCAACCAAATCAGCTATTCCAAAAATCTCAGCAGGATTAATGGTTACCGCTTTAAGTGCCTCTTCTCTTCCCAATCCATACGCAGCAGCATAACCTGCCTCGAATGAAAGGTTCCGAACGTTTTCAATTTCACCGGAAATCATGGCTACTTTTACTCCTGCTTTATGGAGTGCTCCAGCGTTTTCGTAGGGTCGGTGAACATGATCATAATCACGTACCGGCAGATATAATGCTTTCACAAGGCATGGAATCCCAGCCTCAGCTATTTTATCGGCTACTCTCCATCCTTCCTGCACGTTAATAAAGACGATGTTTAGATTACTGTTTTTTTCATCCGTAGCCCACTCTATAGCAGTGAGGATATCTTTCTCTCTGGAAACATTCACCAGTACTGGGGTTTCTCCCCTAACGGTAGCACGCATTGCATCCAACCTTATATCTTTATCAGGTTGATTTTTCCCAGTTGGATTAGCCTCAAATACCGACATCATACTTTCATAGAAACGAGCTTTATCAAGTTTATCATTGAGCTCTTTGAGGTTTCCCTCAAAATCCTCTTTGATTTCTTTATCACTTCTGCGATCAAAAAAGCCTCTTCTGCCGGAAGATGGCCATTCCACTACCATTGCAGCAGTTGGATCAATAGCCATAGAATCCGGGGAGTATCCCCATAGATCCATAATCGAAGCCTGGCCTGCTATCAAACCGCTTGACGGAGCGGTAAGTACATGTGTAACTCCACTCACTCTTGTTACCGGAATAGCTGCACTGTGAGGATTGAACGCTGTAAACGCAAGCACATTAGGGTTATAATCCCCTATTTCGCGGCTGTCAACGGTTACAGGAACTTGTCCTACTTCTACCAATCCTAACTGAGAACCGGAATCCATAAACCCGGGATAGACTTCTTTACCTGCGGCATTAATAACAGTGAAGCCATCAGGTACAGCAATGCCCACTCCAACGGAAGTAATTTTCTCACCTTCAATAAGGATCGTGGCATTCTCTAGTGTACCATTGGTAATGGTATATACAGTTCCGCCAGTAATGGCCAACTTTCCAAATTCGGGTTTTTCAGTTATCTGAGCTTCAACAAGGCTGAAACTCAATGCTACCAGCACAACCAAGATATATTTCATAGTATTTTTCATTTTGATTCTCCTATTGTTGTGCAGTTTCTTCGAACATAAAAAACGCGCCTTCCATACAGGCATCTGCTTCTCTTCCTGAAATAATTTCTCCAAAAGCGGCTCCGTCTTCGAAGCTTTCATTCGGATTAACAGAAATTCTCATATCAGCAGGATCTTCAGCCAAATCGAAATATTTTTTACCATCAATGTAGGTCTGCTCAACTTTGCTGTAAATGCTGATGGGATGTCCACTCCAGATAACCACATCCCCTTCTTTTCCTTCTTCCAGGCTTCCAACACGGTCTTCAATCCCAAGTTGAATAGCAGGATTGATCGTAATCATTTTCATCGCGTCTTCTACAGATGTTTCACCGTAACGAATCGTCTTACCGGTTTCATGATTAAGGTGACGAATCAGCTCGTCACTATCACTATTGATACTGTTAATCACGCCATTTTCGTTCAGAATATTCGCGTTATAAGCCGTAGAATAATACACCTCAAACTTATACGCCCACCAATCAGCGAAAATAGAGGTATGTGCTCCATTTTTTGCCAGTTCAGGTGCAACTTTGAAAGCTTCATTAGCATGTTGAAAAGTGTAATTTTTTACTCCATAGTCATTGAAAACACGCATGAGCATAAGGATTTCATCGGCTCGATAAGAGTGGCAGTGAACTCGAATTTCTCCATCTAAGATATCGCTGAGCACCTCCAAACGAAGATTTTTTGCTACAGGTACGGGTGGAGTCCCCCTTTTTCGTCGATCGTAATTCGCTTTTGCCTCAAGATAAGCTGAACGGTTTCGTTTATAATCGATAGCCGCATCAAAATGTTCGCGAATTATTTGTTCCACACCCATTCGCGTTCTTGGGTGAATGCCACTTCCCTGACCATGAACCCTGGTTGGGTTTTCGCCAAGTGCGAACTTTATAGTTCTTGGCGCTCCGTCCATTCGCATTCCATCCTGTCCCGCTCCATAGCGAAGCTTCAGGGTTTCGCCCTGCCCTCCAATCACGTTTGCAGAACCGTGCATAAGATGGATCGTGGTGGTTCCCCCTGCGATAGCCCTGTAAATTGCCACATCATTCGGATTAACCGATTCTTCCATGGTTACTTCGGCCGTTACAGGGTTTCGTGACTCGTTTGTACTTACCGTGTTTAGATGCGAGTGCGCATCAATAATGCCCGGTGACACAAATTTGCCCGTGGCATCTATCGTTTCTACTCCGCGTGGTGCTGAAAGATTTTGTCCGATTTGGACAATTTTCCCATCCCTGATTAAAATATCAGTATTTTCAAGTTCTCCATTTGTAATGGTTACAAGAGTCCCGTTTTTGATAAGAACAGACCCTTTTTCCTGAGCCCGGACTGCACCAAGCATCACAAAAAGGAGAAGTAAAGTTAAAATGTTTTTCATGTGTTAATTCTCCTGTTAAAATTCGTAGAGGGTTCCGTTGCTAACGCTATATACTGCTTCCGCCTTCTTCTCGGTAAATGGTTTATCAAACACTGTAAAGCTTGCGTTTTTTCCGGATTGTAAACTTCCGAAACTTTGCTGAATACCAAGTATCTGTGCTGTATTTGTAGTCATAAGCTTAACAAGTTCTAATTCTGTAAGCCCACCCTCGTCTAGTAAAATTTCCAGTTTTTTAGCGAAATCCTTCAAATCCATACCACCTGAGGCATAGCCTACATTTACTCCGGCATCCATCAGTTTCTTAATATTTTGAACTTCTGTCATCCAGGCCTCAACTTGCCTGTCTCTGAATTGTTGTTCCTCCTGACTCAGTTCTTTCTCTTCTTCTTTTTTTGAAGTGTCTTTCTGAGCAGTGTACCATTCCGGAGCTTCAGAAACATCAATGCTTGCAAGAACCGGTATATTTCTTTCTTTTAGTTCATCAGCTACAGCGTGAGCTTCTTTTCCTGAAACAATCACAATGTCAAAACCAAACTCATCCTGGTACAAGAAAAGCCGCTCAATATCTTCCTTAGTATCAACTGTAAAGAACAAAGGCTTTGATTTATCAACCAGCGGGAATATAGCTTCCAACACTTCATCTCTTTCGGGGGCTGGCATTTCCGGGTTTGATGACTGATACTGAATATGCGTTTGAAGAGCTTCAGCATCGTACATTACCTGGCGAAACATAGCCATTACTCCCATTTGAGTGGATGGATAAACTCTTCCTCTTGCACGCTCATAACTTCCGTGAATAGCTATTGGATCTCCAATCAGACCTTCTTTAACTTCTTCAGGAGCTAATGAGAAAATTTCTACCTGACCTGTAAGCATATACCCATCCAAACCTAATGCCGCTGTAGTAAAACCAGCTTTCATAGCTTCCTGAAAGGTTTTGTCAGCTTCCATAAGTTGAGAAGGAATCCGTTCAGGCTGTACACCAGCCAAGTTGTAAGGAGCTTCACCCGGGCTTGATGGCTCGTCAGGATTCCTTGGCTGTTCGGGGCTTCCCCAGGTTGTAAAACCATCAATAAACCCGGGATAAAGATGCATTTCATTTTTTGCGTCGGTTACATAGGCATCAAATGGAATAGTTACACTGGTCCCAATGGCTTCGATAATACCGTTTCTCCATACAACAGTAGCAGACTCAGTAACCGAGCCATCAGCATTGTGAATTGTGATATTTGAAATTGCTTGCGCTGGAGTTTCCTGAGCAGAAATAAATTCCGCTGAAGAAATCATTATGACCAGCGCAGCCACTACTCGAAATGTTAGTTTCATATTAGCTGATTGTTCGATGTTAAAATAGAACTGAATAAACAGCTAAAAAGCGTTTAAAGAAAGAGCCAATTATAAAATCAATAAATGCTGACTAAAAATGTACAGCAAAGCCTTGAGCTGATGAAAATTCTCCCCAATATCGGGGGTGTCCGGTAAAGCCCTTTTCCAGTACGTTCCTGAGTTCAGCTCGTGTAATTTCTACTGAAGCAAATCCTCTATAGTACCCTTCTGTATTTCTGACTATGGTTTGATTCGATGAGGCTGCAGCCTCTACTCCTGAGTGGGCAGTACGGAGAATAATGATAAAGTCGGTGTTATCTGCATTGTTCGATCCTGACTTAACCAGGTCTGTCCTGATTTCCTCAGTTAAAAGAGCAATATTCTTTTCGAGATTAATTCTAGCTTGTTTTTCTGCTCGTTCCACAGCTACGGTAGAATCCGCCGCAATTGCTGTAGCAAATCCCAAATAGCTTACACTATCAGAACTGAAACCATTCATGGCATACCATGAAGGAAATATTGACTCAACTGAAGATGAATCCGATACAGCCGGACCGGAAGCAGCACATGCTCCCAACATTGTAATTATAAGTACTGAGAGCGCCCCAAAGTTAAAAAGCTTCATTTAATTTCGTTCTAATTCGATATAACCCCGTGCATCTTCTTCGTTTAGCACTTCGAGCATAACCGATTTCCTGTTAGTTAGTTTCTTATTGATAAGGTCTTTCAAACTATTGAGATCTTCAACCTTTTCTTCGTCAATGGAGATAATTTTCTGATTTTCTCTCAATCCACGGTTCCAGGCTTCAGAATACTTATACACATGGGTTACAATCAAATCATACGTTTCTTCATTTTCAGGTTTAACGAGAGCCATTACCCTGAATCCCAAATCAAACTCATGAACATCCACTCCAGTATTTTCTCCTTCGGGGATTTCATCAGGAATGATAGACTGATCTTCAAATGCCAATTCTTCTTCTGGCTCAGGTTCCATCATTTTTAACAATACACTTTTGTTTAACTCCCTACCATTTCGCCAGATTCGCAAATCTACTAAGTCTCCGGGACGTAGCACCGCTACTTTCTCCTGTAGTTCGTTAGATTCGTTCACAGGCTGTCCATTAACCTTCAGCACTACATCCCCTGATCTGATTCCTGATTCTGCAGCGGCACCATCCCTGCTTACAGATAATATCTCAACTCCTTTTACTTCAGAAAGGCCAAGCTGAGTAGCACGCTCATAATCTACAGCGCCTATACTTACTCCAAGAAGCGCTCTTTTTACTTCTCCGTATTGAATCAAATCCGTTGCAACTTTAATGGCCAGATTACTCGGAACAGCAAACCCGTAGCCTTGATAAGCCCCACTTTGAGAAGCTATAGCAGTGTTCACCCCAACAAGTTGACCACTGGTGTTCACTAAAGCTCCCCCACTATTTCCTTTATTAATGGCCGCATCTGTTTGAATGAAACTTTCAATTCGCATACGATCGTTAATGATCTGAACGTCCCGGCTCAGTGCACTTACAATTCCAGCCGTAACTGTAGAGCGGAGTCTGAACGGATTTCCAATTGCGAGTACCCACTCACCAACATCCACACTGTCGGAATTACCAACTGTAACTGCCTGTAAGTTTTCTGCATTAATTTTGATGACAGCCAGATCTGTGCTTGGGTCCTGCCCCACAAGTTTGGCATCGAATTCGCGCTTATCATTCAATACCACTTTAAGGCCATTTCGAACAGCGTCTTCAACTACGTGGTAATTTGTAAGAATGTACCCATTAGTAGTAATTACCACACCTGAACCTACCGTACGGGCTCTTCTCGGAACAATCCTATCCCAAAGATTGTCGCTGAAATTATGGTTTTCATCATCTGGGGTATCAACAGGAATGATGGTTTCTATATAAACAACAGTTGGAGTTACTTCTTCGGCTATCTTCTTAAAAACAAAACGGGTATCAATTTTGCCGAGATCTTCTTCTGTAAACAGAGGGGCTTCACTTTTCTTTACTTCGGTAATTTTTACTTCCGATAGTGGAGCCAAATCAGGATTAATTGTATAGAGGGCAAAAATGGTTCCAATGGAAACACCTACCAAAATCAGGAGAATGCCTGTTAAATAAATATCTCTTTTCTTCATTTGCTTTCCTGCAACATCTGTTCAAAAATTGAGTCTGATCTTCGTTCTTTATAACCTTCTATGTGGTACTTAAAGTACACATCCAAATGACGAATCAATTGTTTTAGTTCCTGACCTTGTAATCCAAGAGAAAGAACTCCTCTGTTTTTTGAGGCTATTGACTCTTTTAAAAAACGAGCCTGTAAGACGGTTAATTTATACGAAAGTTCCGAATCAATTGCATTCGAAATTGTACCTTCAGCAATATTCAGATAAATATCTTTATCTAAGTCTGTATTACGATCATTCAAATCAAAGCCGCAAAGTTCGGCAAAGCGTAGTTGGTTATAGCAAAAAACAGAGGATTGGATCCCTTCTTCTTCTCCCAGCCATGGAATGAATTTCTGAAGAAAATTAAAGATCGGGGTATTCACTTCATTCTCATGAACCAGTTGAGAAGCCAGTTCAAGAGTAGCATACAAAATAGCGGCTTTCTCAAAATGAATGCGGAATTCTATACTGGAATAGGCGATTGAAGCTTCTGTTAAGCTCTGAACTCCTCTGGTAGATTTATAGTAATAGACCACATCCAGAATATTCCCTACTTCAATCAATCCAGATAATTTGCTTTTCGGTTTTTTTGCTCCGCGGGCAATTAGCGCAATTTTGCCATGCTCCTGGCTTAGAACCGTAAGAATTTTGCTCGATTCCTGATAATCAACCGAACGAAGGATGATGGCTTGTGTATGCGTGATCATTCCTGAACATATTCTTCATCCTTCTTAAATGAAAGCCTTAGTTGTCAATTTCAAGTACATAATTGATCGCTTGCTTCAGCTTTTCTGTAGATACAGGCTTATCAAGCATATTGGTTGCTCCCAGTTCTTTGGCTTTACCTTTCATATTCTCGCACGATGTAGAAGAGATATAGATAAATGGGATATGATGCTCTGGAAAATACTGCTTTACATGCTCATTGAATTCGAATCCGTCCATACAGGGCATTTCAATATCAGAAACAATCAGCGCCGGACGAACATATCTCAACATATCAACAGCTTTTCTGCCGTGTTCAAACAGCATTACTGCAAAACCATTTTTTTGCAATACCCGGCTAATTAGCGTTCGGTATGCTGGGTTATCTTCTAAAACAAATACAAGTGGTTTATTATTAATTGTCATTTCTCTCTATATATTTTAATCATCTATTTTTACAGTGAATGTTACAACACCCGTTTTCCCGGGATCAAGAGTTCCGGTAAAGCTCCATTTAAGAGTACCAGTTGCACCTACGCTCGGTGCAGTAATTGTGCAGTTGGTAATACCTGTTGGCAATGTGCCACAACTGCTTGACACATAGGTTGTGTAACTTGGAATTACATCGGTGATTTCTACCTGTGAAATCGGTTCATCACCCAGATTTTCATAATTAATGGAATACACCAGGTTTGCTCCCGGTAAAGCCTGAGTTTTATCAACCGATTTCAATATTACAAGACCAGCTTCTTCGGTACCAACAGTGGTCAAATCAACTCTGCTAAGTATTTGCTGAATAACCGGACTTGTGTTTGCAAAGCTTAATGTAGCAGTAATGGTTGTTTGATTGGATGCACCACTATTAAGACCATTTGGTGCTGTTACTTTAAGCAACAGGCATACGTTCTGACCTGCTGTAACTGAAACCGTTGTTGTTGGAAGCAGAACAGGTTCCCCTGAATCAATCACACCACTACAATTTAAATCCTGATACAGAATTACCGGCCAGTTTGGATTAGTTGGATTATTTATAGGAGCTGTATTAAAAGTAACGGTTCCGGCAGTATTCGCGTCAAATAAATGTTGGAATGTTACCACTGCGCCCGGTAATACCGTACGTTCTCCATCGGTCAATAATCTACTCACTTGCACATCGGCAAAGTTTACTCCGGTATAAACCGTACCAAGTGAAATATTGAAGGTCGTTTCATCTGTGGAAATATTGTAACTGCCGGAAGTAGTTCCTTCCGAACCGCCCGTTGAAATCTTTTCGGAGCCGTTGGTTTCAACAACTTTTACCGTTCCTCCCTCTCCAACGGTAGCTGCCGGAACAAATAATGAGTATGTTCCATCAGCTGCAGTTACTACTTGCTCTATCAGGGTATTTGATGAAGTAACCACTTTTACCGTTTGAGATTCGAAACCTGTCTCTCCTCCGTTTTGAATACCATCGTTAGCAATCCCACTTCCTATTCCATTATCGTTGATCACTTTTCCTGAAATCTTAATCCCTTCATAATCCCCAAAATCCTGAAAAACAGGAAGGTTATTTACAGTAACAGATCGAAGGTTCGGAGTAGTAGAAATGAAATTATCAGGATCTACCTCAGCCGGAGTACAGATATCAGGTGTAGGAATACTTTGCCCAAAGGATTCAATCAGATTGTAGCTTCCGTTTAATACATTAGTGAACTCGTAACGACCATCAGAACCGGTAAGCACACTCTTACAGTTGTTTTGTTGCACATCGTACAACACCATAGTTACGTTTTGGAGACCGGGTTCGGAAGCATCTTTAATCATGTTATGATTCAAATCGTGATACACAAAACCGCTGATTGCTACCCCGGTTGGTACTACCCTAGAGTTAGCACTGAACTCGGAAGTATTATTCGCAGAACTTATTGCTATTGCGGTAATCCGGTCGTTGAATGCAAGCGATACAGATCCGGAAATAGGAATATCAACACTGAACGTACCGTTTGAATTGGTAGTGATGGTTCCGATATAGGTTCGACCTTCCCCATGAGGACGATTCAGAGTTCCACCTACCTCAATCAAACCATTATTGTTCCCATCATCTTCAGCTTTATATACCTCTATTGAATAGATATTCTGTAGCTTTGTGGTTGTAGTACCTACATATCCTTCAATATGGAGGACGTTGTTTTCAAGGGTTGAGAGTGTGAATACCGGATAATCAAGTCCCCGGTTTGGAGTAGTTGATGAACTTTGTAAAACACCATCATTCGGTGATACTCCGTCAGCAATTCCGGAACCGCCATAAACAACATCAATAGAAATCCCATGGTTACCATAAAAACTATTCTGAGTAATTCTTATGCCCTGTTGAGCAAGTGAGTTAGGCGAGGTAAGCTTAACACCAGCTCCTTCTTTCTGAGCTGATGCGCTGAACTTAGTTCCGTTTCCATGCACAATATTCTTCTCAACCAGAGAGCTGGTAACATTATTCAGAATGGTAATCCCAGCTACCACATTATTCCGGATCGTGTTGTTTCTGATCGTATTTCCGGATGAAAGGCCGGAGTTTGAACCAATCTCGATACCACTACCACCATTTAATGATGCGCTGGCTGAGTTTCCCGACTGTTGAATTAGGTTTTGGGTGATGATCCATGTTCCCAACCCTTCAATTCCATCTGCCTGGGTTTCGCTTAAAGCGGTTTGACTGATCTCATTTTTATGTACCGTAATGGAAGCAGAACTATTGGTAGATTTGATTCCAGAATCGTTCAGATATCCTATATAGTTTTCCTGGACAAGCGTTGAAGTGGTTCCTGCTCCATTAAATTCGATTCCAATTCCACCTCGATCCGCCCCAGCAGGATCCACACCACTTGCCCGAACACCAATCAGGTTTTTTTCGATAATACCACTTGAAGAGCTTTGAACACGAATGGCATTATCTCCATTGTATATAGCAACGTGGCGAATGGCAAATGCACCAGAAGTATTTACAAGCAACGCGTTCGCTCCTGCATCGGCAAGATTTATTTCGAATTCCTTTCGGGTAACTGGATTTAACGAAATATTGTCTATTCCCACTGATCCCCCTGTGCCCGTTGCCCCGGGGTTATCGTCGCGAATTGTGGTAGGCGCTGCTAACTGATATGCTGTACCATTTATAGTTGTTAGCGCATCGGTAATTGCAGGAAGTTCGCTGCCTAATGTTAAACTCCACCAGTTTCCGCCAGCCCCGGAGGCATTGGTTGGAACAGCCGGAACAAAGCGCATCGTGTTTGCACCCGCAATTGCATTAGCGTTTAAAATAAACTGGCGAAGCGATCCCTGAGCCGTTCTTGAAGAACTTCCATCCTGATCAGTATCAGAAACCTGGGTAACCACATTGAAGCTAAAGCCAAAATCGATAGAGGTAATCTCAGCTCCCGTAACGGTTACTTTTGCAACATGCTCGGCATTTGCAAGGTCAGCCGGAACAGGTGAAGCTGAAATATTATCAGACTGAGCTCCTCTTCTACCTCCAAAACAATGGCCAGCGGTTGTTTTTATAGCAAAGGCTCCGGTACCGTCTTCACAAAGTCCACCAATAGGTGCGTATGTTTGTTCAGCCCAGGTAGTTCCATCTGTAAGTTCTCCGGTTTTTGAATCCACTACTACCCAGTAGTCTCCGTCATCTCCAATCTGAAAGGTGTATTTCCCAAGATTGTTGGTCAGTTTTGTGGTTTCGTAGGTGTCGTCGTTTCCATCAGGCACTCCATCGCCTCCATCTTTAAAAAGATGTACTTCCACATTTTCAAGTGCTTGTTGATCTCCGCTCGCATCCCCAAAATTCGCGTCATCGCTGAAACCGTTTCCGGTTTTGTCTTCAAATACCGTTCCACTGATCGGTATGCTTATATATATAGTAACTGCCGCGGTATCATTGGCAACCACAGGATCATTTTGATTCAATCCCTGGATAAAGGCTTTGTTGATAAGAGAATCCTGGGTGATTCCGGAGTTTACCGTCGTCTCTAACGTAAGTGTTGCTGAACTACCATTGTTGAGTGAACCAACCGCCCAGATTTTAGTTATCTGATTGTATGTACCTTGACTTGGAGTAGCCTGTACCAATGTTAAACCTGCCGGTAGTGTTTCATTAACATCCAGCTCTGTTGCATTTTCAGGGCCATTGTTTGTTACAGTAAGCGTAAAGTTTACGGTTTCGTTAGCAAGTGGATTAGTTTGATCTGCGGTTTTGGTAATAGCAATATTGGCATCTCTGGTGGTAAGTACCGGATTAGTGAAATCCTGATTCCTGCATTGTGTAAAGTCAATATCTACCAAACGGTCATCTGAATATCCGCCCGTAGTATAGGATCCGGTTCTTAAATCAAAAGTAGAAGTATAGTTATACACAATGTACGCCATGTGGTCGGTATCAAAGGTTCCATTGCCATCGGTTGTAACATTAGACTCAAACAACTGAAATGCCCCTGCGGTTGAAACTCCCAGATTTGTTGCAAATTCGACAGTATTAGACTGGTTCTGTGAGAATCCTAAATAATCACGAATAGTTTGTCCTCCTCCCTGGTCACTTCCATCTATGTCCAAGCCGGTTAGCGCGAAGTCTCTTTTAACCGGAACTAAGGTTCCTGTTTGGACAAGCGTGATTTTATAATCGATGTAGCCTCCACCTGCATTAGCGGTAAAGAAAGGACTGAAGTTGGCAGGAGAATTTGCGATTCCATCATTATCAATATTATCAAGGGTCGCATTATTGATCGCTATTACTTGTACAAGTGCATCAACCCCGGAACTTACGTTTGAGAATCTATAAATGGCATTAACTTGTAGCGGGACGCCTTGCTCAAGGGATGGATTTGTAAAAGAGAATAACGGAGGTTCGTTACAGGTTAATCCTGATCCCGGATCAAATACAATAATATTTGCACTACCCGAATTGTTGGCCTGATTACCATCTGTACCGGTATTATTAGTAAGTGAAGCTGTATTGGTTATTGTATTCCCTTCTTGTCCGGAATTAACTATAGCTTTAAGTGTAAGAGTAGCAGATTGTTGTCCCGAAAGTGTTCCAAGATTCCAAACCCCAGTTGAAGTATTATAGCTACCAATAGTTGCTGAAACAGATGCATTATCTAATGTTAAACCAGCAGGAATCTGATCCGTTATTTCAATATTACCAACAGAATTACCTTGTTCATTTTTTGCTACTATGGTATAAGTAACGGTATCACCAACTGCAGGAGTTACAAAATTCACCGATTTGGTAACAGAAATATCTACAATATCGGATGAGGTTGGATTAGTAAAGTTATTAATTACACAAGGCTCAAAATTGAAAGCGAATAATCTTTGAAGGAACCCGGTTGCTGTTGGATCTTTAATACCCGCTCGTAATCTGAATTTCGGTTCGTTTGTATAAGTAGTATAAGCGAGATTGTTTGTATTCTGAGGATCGATGCCATTAACTACAACGGGTTGAGCTGACTCAAAAGTGGTGAAAATCCCCTCGGTATTTTGAATAAGATCGGTATTTGTTTCTATAGTAAATGACGTGAGGCGTTGGAAGCCTGCAAATTCTCGAGCCCCATTTGGATCGCCATCCACATCAACAGCAGAAGCTGCAAAAGTTAAATACCTTGGGTTTCCGGTAGCTGAATCATAAAACGAAATCTCAAAATCGATATAGCCCTGGCTGAGTGTTTTATTGTCTGCTTCAATCTGAGGCTGAAACCAACCATCAACACCACCGGAAGCTATCTGATCAAAGTTTACAAGAATTGCGTTATTTACAGTAATGATTTCGAATTCAGCATACACACCTGTTGTAACCGAGTTGAATCGATACACGGCCCCAACCTGCCCGGCGGTTCCACTTTGTAAGGTAAATCCCGTAAATGAGAGCGTTGGTACTTCTGAACAACTTGTAGGAAAGCCCGGAGTAACAACATCTATTAGTTGTGAAACAGTGTTATTGCCCGTAACCGGATCAGTTTGGTTTGATGTATTTACATCCGCAGAATTTGTTATCTGGTTACCTTCCGTTCCAGCATTTACACTTACAGTAATTGTGAGCGTTGTTGATTGACCATTATTTAATGCACCAATATTCCAAATCCCTGTGCTATTTGAATACGAACCTTGTGTTGCTGAGGAACTCACGTACGTTAACCCGGATGGAATCTGATCAATAACTGTCAGACCGGTAGCCGTTTTTGGCCCATTATTAGTTGCAGTTAATGTGAATACAAGAAGTTGACCTTCCAGAGCGGTGTTATCATCTACAGAAATGGCCAGTCCAATATCTGCAGATTCAGGAACTATCGTTACACCTGCTGAAGCAGAGTTATTTCCAAGTTCAGGGTCCGTTTCATTTAATGAAGTAATACTCGCTGTATTAAGAATTGTATTTCCGAGCGTACCTGCATCGATTGAAGCGGTTATATTCAAAGTAACACTGGTTGTGTCTCCGTCATCAATAGTTCCAATATTCCAGATTCCACTGAATGAATTGTATGTACCCTGGCTTGCAGTTGAAGAAACAAAGGTCAGGCCTGTTGGCAATTGATCTGTCACCTTAATTCCTGAAGCAATGAATGCCCCTGGGTTTGTTACAGTAAGCGTAAATGTGACCTGATCGCCTTCAACAGCATTTGGAGTATCAACGGTTTTTGTAATTTCAAGATCGGGTGTAGGTGGATCGATAATAGTTACCTGATAGTCTTCTACTTCTCCATCCAAAGCATATCCCGTTGGATTAATTACTTCACTTAGTGAACTGGCAATTCTGAACCTCGCATACGTTGTTCCCGTGACCAATCCGCTTAACCCTGTCCAGGTGAGAGATGCGCTACCAGAAGCACAAACCGCTGATGTGAATTCATTCGGATCAAATGTATTGGAAAGATCGAAGTCAATCCAACCCCCTACATTGCCACCATCCGTACAAACTAAAGTGGTTTTGTAGCTGGTCTGTGCGGTATTAAAGTCGGTTAGTTGAGAAATACCATCTTCATCATCTCCATTTCCTATGCCTGAAGATTCTGTGTCGTCACCATTTGATGCAGAACCAGAAGCCCCGTTTCCATCTCCATCCACTCCGGCTCCTAGATATACCGTGTTTGGACTTCCATTATTTAGCAAGTGAAACGCCGGAGGATTACCTGAACCACTGTAGTTTGTTCCAAATGTAGAAGGAGCATCACCAAAATCAGCGACAACAGCCATACCAATGTGAATGTTATCTGCCTGTGAAGCTACTTTTCTGATTTCAATTCGCTCTACATTGGAATCTGTAATTCTGAACCAAACCGGTGTTGAAGAAGATGCACAGGAAGGATTCCCCGAAACTGATGGCTGAAACTCAATCGTTGTATTACCGTTGGTATAATTCAGAATTACGCTGTTAGAACATACTCCACCATCTGTTCCCTGTCCTGTAATCCAATCGTTTACGGTTACTTTAGTATTCGTACCATCAAAAGCTTCGAGGGTATAGGAAGTACTACCTGCATTAGGGCGTAACCTATTTAATGAAAGAATGAGTGCATCGGATGGAATAAACGATGGAATATTGATATCTAAGGAAGTCGCATCTCCACTTGCACCGTTCGGGTTTACCTGTGGTCCATTAAACTGATCGCCGGAGAAAGCACCACTCGCCCATTGCTGTAGTGCGTTTGGTGCAAATGTAGTGTTTGTACCTACTGCAGAAACGGTAGCGATCTCAAGTCCGCCAACAGCTGCCGTCATCGAAGTACCGCCATAAGTACCTGAGAAACATGCCCAGGCTGCATCCTGACCATTTACAATCGGACATGGCGATGGGCCATAGCTGGTCGGGTTATAGGTGTAATTAGTAACACTTTGGTTTGTAAATACAGGAGCGTCATTCCCGGCTGCATCCTGAATTCGGTTTGTGCCATAGGAGTAGTCAATCTCAACATTATCTGCACTTAAAACTTCAGGATCGAGGGTAAGGATAATCCTTGGGCCATTAATAGCTACGTTAGTTACCGTTCTGGGAATTCCATTTACCCGAACAACAAAATCTCCAGAAGCCGGAACAGAACCTAAATCCATTGCTTCATTATAATCCAACGTTAGATACTCTCCATTAACAGAAGCAGCCTGAAGAACAGGGTTTACGTTGTCTGATGTAGCAGAAACCTCATCCGAGTCCACACTTTCTACGGAATTATCATCTGTGGATGAAATTACATAATAGTATGTGGTTCCATTTGAGACAGTGTTATCGGTAAAAGTATAAGTAGCACTTTCGTTATCTGTTACCGTACCAACCTGTGTATAAGGTCCGCCTTCTGCAGTTGATCTTTTGATGGTGTAGCCGTCTATCCCTACCGGAGAGTTTACGTCCTCAAAAGTTATTTCAATATTTCCACCAGCAATAGCAGTTGCAACTACATTACTTGGCGGGGTTGGGATTACTGAAAGTATGGTTTCGGATACTTCCGCAGAGTTGGCACTTTCGTTGGAATTGCCATCAATCGCAGTTACTACATAGTAATAGGTATTCCCCTCTGATACAGTGTTATCAGAATAGGTATAACTGGCACTTTCATTGTCTGTTACTGTTCCAATTTGAGTGTAAGGCCCACCCTGAACAGTAGATCGTTTTACAGAATAACTTGCTACTCCACTTCCACTTTCATCCACATCATCAAATGTGATGTTAATCTGTGTATTTGAAATCTCTGTTGCTGCCACATTTTGTGGAGCAGTTGGTGCCGTTTGGTCAAAATAAGTGATTGAGATAGAGCCGTCTGATTCAGTTCCGGTTCCATCTCCTCCAGCAGTAAGAACAGGAGAGATCGCAGAAGCGTCGATATAGGAACCACCACCTCCGGCAGACCCATTCGCACCTGCACCACCACCACCAGAATAACCACCACCCCCACCGGAATAGTTAGCATCAGCTCCACCACCGCCGGTAAAACCACCTCCACCAGCCGTTCCTGTACCATTGCCTGTTCCTCCACTTGCGATATCTAAAAGAACACTAAGGTTGGTAATCGTAGCATCAGCAGCAGCTCCGCCACCGGCATCGCTGGAACCGCCGGCTGTTAAAATACCTCCGCCACCTCCTGCAGCTGCTGTATTTGTAGTAGTTCCTCCGCCATTCCCACCGGTACCACCTGCACCCGGACCTGTTCCTGTTCCTGCATCACCATCCGTTCCTGTATTTCCACCCAAACCAATTGCCCCGGTTGAATTATCACCTCCGGCTCCGGCCCCGGCCACCATCACCAATGTACTATTAATATATACTCCGGTACTGCCTCCACCACCGGCACTTGATCCCGTACTACTGCTCACACCAGATTCACCTACTACATACCTAATTACATCGCCAGCGTTTACATTAAAAGTCGCGATAGCGGTAGCTCCTTGCCCCCCTGCGGTAGTGGTTCCATCACCACCATCAGCTCCTACAATGGTAATCGTTACCTGGCCATCTTCAGGAACGGTATAAGTCCCGGAGATTAAGGTGGTTTCATTTACTACGACTTGCCCCAAAACATTCTCTGCTTTTCCCATCATAAGAGAAATCATAAACAGGAAGACAAGCTTTTTCATGATTGTTGCCATGTTCATTGTGTTACCCAGTAATTTTCTTTTACCCTTTCCCATCAGTTTTGCCCCCTTTCTCTGTTCAGAAACTCAATGTTTCTCAAGTTGATGGAGTCCGCGTTTCTGTATTCGATGCGGATTGATTTTCCTTCAGTATTAATAGTGCTTCTGCTTGTAGTGATTCGGTTTGGTTGAATGCCCCAATCAACCAGGTAATCAAGCATAGCTTTCATTCTGCGTGCTTCGATGGCACTTCCGTCTCCAATCAGTTCCAGATAAACTGATGGATTGTTTCTCAGGTATGAACCAATTCTTGAGAGAACAGCCTGAGTTTCATTATCAAGTTGTGCCTTTCCGGGAGTAAAGTTTACACGATCTGGTACTACATAACTTTGAGATAGATCGTTAATTAAAGCATAATCTTCACGTGAGTTTAATACTTCGAGTAAACTTTCGAGCAGCGCTGGTACTTCCTTGTTATTGGCAAACTTCACATCATCACGCTGATCGATGAAAGTCAGATTTTCCGCGTTTCTGTAATCGAATCTAACTGTAGTAGCATCTCCTGAAGCACCACGAGTAAACATGAAGCGCATGATGTCTGCTCCGTGATTACTTAATTCATCCAGAATTACACTTTGAAGCGTATTAAAACGAGCATCGTTTGGAAGGCCAATAGTTACTACAACAGACGGATATTGCTTCATCGTCATAGCAATTCTCTGTAGAATATATTTATTCAGGTAACTCAGGCTTGTAGTACCTGAAGCAAGATTCATGTTCGTTGGCACTGCATTGTGCTCTGATTTGAAGATGTAATCCCAAGCTCCGATTCTTGCTGCTTTTTGCTGAATCTGTAAATCTTCAACCTGATCAACAAAGGTAACCTTGCTGTTTAGTTCATTAAGATCGAGCTGAACTTTACGCTCCAGCGCCATCTCTACAATGTTCTCTCCTTTCGATTGCAGCTCTCCATATCCATCTATAATCAGTTTTCTATCTTCCACACCTGCTGCCACTAAGTAAGCACGTGCAGCCATTGAACGTCTGTCAGACAATGCCTGGTTGTATTCCACAGAAGATTTTGTATCGGTAAACCCGGAAAGATTGATTGTGTAGTCATCTTCGTTCATCAGGAATTTGGCAACTTTATCTAACATCTGAGCAGTAGAAGGATTTATGTAAGACTTATCGTTATCAAAGTGGATTTGACGAGGAAGTAATACATAGGTAGTAAGTGGTTCGTATTCGAAATCTCCTGCTGCAAGAGTAACTGGCTCAAGTGAGTACTCAGGCATATCAACCGGCATGGTTTTGATATCCATTGGTTTTTCGCAAGGCACACAAGTGAGGTACATGTTTTCGTCGATGAAGTTTTTGCTACGCTGAGGTGCAAGACTCTTGAATACCTGCTCATCAAACTTATAGCTGAAGCCGAGGTAAGTACCTGCCTGCGTGTAATTATTTGCAGCTAAATCTTCATCTTCATATCCAAAGAAGTTGAAGCCGGTTGCCAAACGAAGGTTTGTTGCTACTAAATATCCAACTTCAACCCCTAAACCATAGTCTTTGGTTGTGAAATCGCTGTTGGCAAGAATACTCGCATTAATACCTGCATCCCATCTATCGTTGATATCATAGATTGCTCTACCCGATACAAGTTCGAGGAAAGATTCCGAACGAAGTTGATCATCACTTTCTAACGAGTATTTCGCCGCAACACGCCCTGATAGCACTAAATCAGAAGTAGGATGATAATTTGCATGGCTGGAAACCACATGTGCTGTTCTGAAGAAATCAGGAGCTACATTTTGATCTTTTTCATACTTGAATTCATAACGGAAAAGAGCATCAAACCTGTTGGTAGTTGTGCTTCTGTAGGCCGCACCGATCTGAAGACGTTCCTGAAGTTTTCTAATGCCGGATATTCCATCGCTTGTGTTAACAGCCATTATGTTTCTGGCAAGGAATGTCCAGTCAGTATTAATCTTTAATCCATAGCCAAGACTGTTTAAATAAGTATTTGCATTCGCGCCGAATCGAGCTTCAACCCTGGCTGAACCTTTCCAGTTCTCATTTCCTGTATATTCAATAGAACTTGAAATTGCTGTTCCATCATTGGTACTCGGTCCCTGTACTGTAAAGATACGTTCGAAACCGGCATTCAGAGCTAATCCTTCCCTCAGGCTGAAGCTGTTTCTTAGTCCCAGCGAAGCCTGTCCTGTTCTTCCGTCCAAAGCATCATTCATTCGGTATTCACTGAACACCTTGCCGTTCTTCATGTAATTAGCATCAATACCGAACACCGTATTATTACGCTGAGCATTACTTTGAAGCGTATATCTACCACCAGCACTGGAGATAAATTCATGTTTAGCATACGCTCTGGCAATATTCTGGATTTTATAGTCTCCCCCAACAGCAACAGTCTTTCGATCAGCTGCATTAAGATCCTGCTCATATTCACCAAAAGCAGTAGCTCCTTTAACAAATGGAAGCTTTGTGGTAACCTTACTTCTCAGATTGGTATTGGTAATATCTTCTGAAGTACTGTTGGTTTGCTCGGAATAACGAACCCCTAATTCGGCATTAATTCCGGATTGGAATGAATGCTTTAATCCTACCAATGTACCCAAGGTCTGGTCTCCGGTAGTATCATTACGAGAAAGCCTGAACTCAGCATTCAGATTGGTTTTTGAAGTAAGATTGAGTCGTCCTCTTGCCTGTGCCTCTGTTCTGGACTGTCCTAAACTAGCCCCCGGGTTACTAAAGTTCTCATCTGATCTTCCAACCTGACCATTTAATTCATAGCCTTTTCCTTTATGCCGTACTTCTACTCTTCCCGCATTTCCGGTTCCTTCAACTTCATCGATAGTATGGGCGGCTTCCGCGATAATCTTGGTAGACTCACCAAGCTCGAAATTCAAGTTTGTACTTGCAATCGTGAACTCACCAGTTGGATTGTTATCCTGCACAACTCCCGCACCTACTGTCAAACCATCAACAACTTCTACCTCTCCACGAACGCCACCAATTAAATAGCGCTCAGAATCATTTTCTACTTCATAAGTTGCGCGAATAAACACCGGATTAAAGTCACTGTCTAAACCGAATACCGGGTTTTTGAATGTGATTACTCCAGAGAAAGGATCTATTACATAGTCACTGAATCGCGCCAGGCGTTCGATGCTCAAAATAACTTCGGTTTGTTCCCGGTCATAGGTTATTAATTCAATAATCTCACTGTTGTCTATCAGATCTCGATCGGGTAGCTCATATCTTGAAATTCCTTGTGCTCTTAATTCTCTTATTCTTCGTGCCGAAACTGAACTTACTCCAAATGCTTCCAGCGAAGCTCTTCCTTGTTCAATGTAGGTTTTTAATCCATTCTGTGAACGACTGTATCCGCTTAACTGGATATCCTGATGGTTTTCCTGAGTGATAAAATCACCATATAAGGCATAAGTTTTACCACGATCTAAACGAAGATATAGTCTACCTGAAGACTGTGCATCAAATCCTTTTATAGATGATTCCCCATAAACCGGGTAGAATTCTTCAGGACGAATATCACGGAATAACCGTTCTTCTTTTTCTTTCTCGGAATCGAATCCGGCGGTTAATAATGTTTTTCCAGAGACCTTACCTTTAAGGAAGAAGGCAAAGCGACCATCTGCAGTGAAAGCATTCATATCATAAGAAAGTTGCTTCAACTCTCTTTCAAAACCATCATTATCTACATCACTATTAATATTGAGTGGCTCTCTCAGACGGATGGTTCCTTCAATAATACCTGCTGCGATAAGTGGACGTAAATCTGGAAGGAATTCGACTTTTGCTTCTCCCTGAACTACACCAACCGAAGCTCGTACTTTAGAAGTCACCGGCTCTATTGTTGACTGAAGCTCGAAAGTAGCCTGTCCTCCTTCAATAAATACCTGGGTTCCGGGCTGCTGAGCATCCATATCTGCAACTTTCCATACTCCCATGGAAACATCCAGAGTTACCGGCATTCTGGAACCGATAAGTATACCATCTTTATCAACCAATTTAACTGAAACCAATGCCGTTGAAGTACCATCAGCCGCTACATTATTTCGAGGAACAGTTACAACAACCTGATTCAATTCGCCCGGAGTTATAATTGTAACCTTTTCTGAAGCTCTTACATTACCAAATGGATCTCCTTCTACTAGCTCAATCTCATTTCTACCTGGTTCCAGATCAATACTTACATATTCCCAAACCTGAATGCCTTTTGAGGCCAGAACTGAACGTTGACCAATTCGGTGTGCTCCGATTACTTCGCCGTTTACAAAAAGATCGAATAAGGCTCCCTGCTTCCCTTTCGCCCAAATCGTAACTTTTTCACTTCTTATGGTATCACCATCGGCTATATTCAGGAAGGCGAGTTCTGCATCAGTATCCAGTATCATTTCTTCTATAGACAAACTTTGGATACTATCTTCCACTATCTCAGTAGTTGCTGCTTCCTCAATAACTTTGCCAGGAGAAGAAGGTGCAATAACCGGAGCCTTCACATTCCCTACTGTTCCACTTGCAATACTTGAGTTCCCAGATCCGCCAATCCTGTCATTTAAAGAGAAACTTTGTTTTAGTGAAGAGGAAAGATTGTCTTTCACTACACCATTAATCAGATCTGCTCTTTCTTTAATTTCGTTGATAATGCCTGGATTACATTCACAAACTGCAAAATCGGCACGGTGCATTTCACCTTTTTTCACATCTACAAAACGGCTGGAAGGATCGAAAGCATGACGGTTATCCAATACTTTCATTTTAGTGCCTGCCGGAAGCGAGTAATTATCCAGCTTAAGTACATGCTTGTTCGGTTTGATTGCATAGAACGAATACATTCCATTACTATCAGTGATAACATAATTACCATTCTCCAGGTACAAGCGAACACCCGGAATTCCTAATTCGGCTCCGTTCTGCATGTTGTTCTCATCACAATCGAGGAATACCTTACCAATAATCAGAGCTTCATCGTTAAATACCCCTCCACGAACTTCGATTTTAACTTTGGCTTCGTTACTGGTTTTTACCACGAGTTCGTCACTCTGGATAAACGCCACATTGATTCCATCGCTTCTCTCTGAACCAGGTCCTAGATATACGCGGTAGGTAAGTACTAATGTTTGCCCCGGATCTATATCTCCAATCTCAAATTCAAGGTCTGGGCCAATTCCAGAGGCAGAATCTTCAATAGCAACTCCGTCCAGTTTTGCTGAACCGGGCTGATATTCAAATCCAAATGGAAGTCTGTCAAATACAGTAAGATTTTCTACTGTATTAACGGCCTGACTTTTTAGTGTGATGGTGTAGTTTACAAAATCCCCAATTTCCGCTACCGAACGATCGACTGTTTTCTCTGCTAAAAGTACGCCAAGAGCTTGTGGATCTAATGGAATATCAAAATCCAGTCCGGTAGCTTGTCCGGTAATATCAAAATCTAACCCATAGGATGCCTGACTATCTACCACCCTTTCTTCAGGAAGTGAATCTACCGGAACAACAGAACTAAATGTGTATCCTCTTGGAGGAATTACTTCCAGCCTATATGTACCCGGACGAAGGAATGGGAATTTGTACTTCCCTGCACTTCCACTGGTAGAAATATTATTCGTTTCTTCTCTTCCGTTAGCGGTGTAAACGATGGCAAGTCCTCCTGGATTACCTCCATTGTTGGCACCAGTTACGTCAAAAATACGAACTTCCGCTCCTGCTATTACTTGATTGGTTTCACTATCAAATACAATCCCGAATGGATCAACCAATACTTCTGCCTCAACTGATGTGGAAGTTCCACCTCCACCAATCAATCCATTACATTCCAACTGGGCAACAATGATATCATCTTCTGCTGTTTCGAGTATTTTATTGTCAACAACTACCGGGAATTCAAACCCATTTCTTGTAGGCACCTGCTCCTGAATTCTGAAAACACCTGTATTTGGCCCCGTTTCGACTCCGGTAAATGTTTCCATATCTCCGGTAAGTGTAGAAGTGATTTCAATAAGTACTTCTTCAATTCTGTTTCTCTGCTCATTACAGGCTGAAGCAGATGCCTGAATATGAAGGGGTTCTCCGATAGTAGATGTTCCTGTTTCTTCTTCAAAATCTTCGCTGGTGAAGTAGTCGATTGCAGCTGCCACATCAGGTAATGTAGTAGTAACTAAATTTGAAGCTGCTGCTGTTGTAACCGCTCCTTCTGGATCCACATAAGAAACCTCGGCTATGTTATCGATTTTTCCGGTAGCATTATCATTTACCCGCACATCAAATGAGGCATCAAAAGTTTCACCTATATTCAGTGAGTCGAATCCGACACCAATAATGTCAACCAGGGATAAATCTTCAGGAGGAGTTGTTGAAAACTCGAGTACACCACCATCATTTACGTGATAATACGGTGTTCCTTTATCTAATTGATTGAAGGCTACAAATGTAAGGTTAACTGGAATGGAATCAGTAAGGATTACTTTTTCTGCGGGGTTTCCGTCAACGGTAATCTGACGTGGAAGTGCAGTGAGATCTCCAGTGTTTTCTCCCTGGATACTGTAAGTGAAACTATCGCCTTGTTTTAGGTCTTCGGTTACACCGATTTGTTGTTTTTCAATATCTACAATTGCGCCAAGTTGAATACTAATCGTATCCGCATTAATGGCTGTAAAACCGGTTTCTCTTGCAGTTGCTTCAAATACCATAATGGAGGACAATCTTTTTCTCTCTTCCAGATCACTTATCCAGCCAATGTAGGTAACTTCAAATTCCTGATTTGGCTCGAGTACAACCGATGTTTTAATGGTATCAGTATTAGCAATTGCAGCATTACTCTTTGTTAAGCCAGAGCTTGTCCATGTAAGGTCCTGCATATCAAAGTCATCACCAGTTGTGTTATATCCTTTGATATCGATAGTAGTAGTAGCATTGCCAGTATTTCGTAAAAAATGGCTGAATTGAACACTTCTTCCTCTGAATTCAGTGATTGAGTTATTAGGCCAGAAATTAAATTCTGTAACTCCTTCAACAACTACCTTTACCTCGTTTGAGAATATATCTACTGCCAAACCACCGTTTTCTATATAGGTACCCGAAACCTGATTTATAATTTGCTCACCAGGAGGGGGTGTATCCTGTGCGTAAACTCTTCCCACCCCGCCGAATGTGGCAAGTATCAAAAGAATGATATGTGGGAAAAATTTATTCACTATTTACTTTTAAAAGGGAGAAGGGGCTATCCACCCCATCTCCATGTCTGGGTTAAGAATTTTTGTTATTCATCCACTTTCACCGCAAAAACGATGGTGAATTGGTGGGTAGGTTGAAGTGACGTAGCAGTCACTTTTACTGTACCTGTATTGCCGGCGGTTGGGTTAGCGCCATCCAGGGCTAATCCGGCAATAGTTCCTATATCCTGAGTTACTGTAGCAGCTACTGCGATGGTGGTATAAGAAGGTACATTATCCTGAATTACCACATTGGTAACAGGCTCAGAACCGTCATTCACAACTACGATTTTGTACCAAACCGTATCACCAGGAAATACATTGAACTGGTTTTTGGTGTATGTACCAGCTGAACCTGAAACATCGGGAGCCTGGAATTTATCTATAGAGATTACACCTGCTTGAACTTCAGTCTGGTCATTGTTAGAAATGCTGGCCAAACCAACCAATCCCACATCAGAAATTGTGATTGTAGTAGTTACTGTAGCACCATCAGAAAGACCGGTGCTCGCATTAACATTTACGATAAACTTCAACTGATCGCCGAATGCAAGAGTACCAACAGAAGGTGGTAGATCAACAGTACCAGGAGTAGCGGCACTTGTTAACAGAGAATCAACGGATGTTACAAGTCCGTCTTCATCCGTATCCCAATAAACAACGGCCGTCCAACCTGTTGGAACAGAGTTAGTAAGGTCGAGATGGAAATTGGTATTAGTACCATCATTTTCAGTAACGTTACTATTCACTGTTAAGGTGTGGATGTAGTTTACCGAACCACCAGGAGAAACCTGACCAGTTTGGTTTGCTGTTAGTGAAAGGTTGCGAACTGTGTTTACAGATACTCTTTCGTGTTTGATATCAACAGCACCTGTAGTTTGAGATAAAGCACGAACATATAGTTCTACATCTCCGGGAGCATAACCCGCAGGAATATTCACGCGGAAGGTAACCTGCATCGAATCGCCGGAAGCGATAGTTCCAGTTTGAGTGATTACTGTGTTACTGTTATTCGGATCACGGAATGAAGCGGTCCAACCAGTAGGAAGTACTCCAGGATTTGAAAGTGCTCCGGCTGCAGTCGTATCAATACCAAAATTCAACGCGTAGTTATCGTTTACGGCACTGGTATTTGTAACAACCAGCGAGAAATTCACCGTAGTGTTTGGATTTGTTGTGATGGTAGTAACAGGATTTGTTTCCGGTCCCTGGCCTACCCCCGTTCCAGTGTTTATTCCACCACCGTTTGTAATATCAACGGTAGGCTCTTTAATACCCTCCAGTTTATCCACGTGGAAATCACTTTCAGCAGGATCGTTTACTGACGTAAGTGTCTTAACTACAGAATAAGGACCACCGCTTACACCTGAAGGAAGGTTCACTTGCAGGATAACTACAATGGTATCTCCAACTGCTACCGGACCGGTTACATACTGTCCACCACCACCTTGAGTGAATGGAGAAGTAGGTTGGTCATTAGCATCTGCCTGGTAAAATGTAAATGTTGTTCCTGAAGGGTAATTATCGTTTGTAGTTGTGATGGTATATGTATCAGTAGCGGTACCTACGTTTACAAATTTATTCACAAAATTAACAATCGCACCTTGATCAACCTCAGCAACAGAAACTGTATCTGTACCTATAGATTCAATATCATAGTTTTCATCAACAATAATATCGGCTGGGTTTGTAGTAGTTGGGGTTGGTGCATCATTATGGAAATAAGAACCTGTGTTCAGGATCGTATTCCCTTCGGTTCCTGAGTTAACAGTAACTTTGAAGCTAATGGTACCTGACGCACCAGCATTGATACTTGCAATTTGAATGATCACAGAATCAGCTACTCCGGTATCATCATATTCGTAGGTAATACCAGCTGCTGTTTCGCCCGTATTCACATCCGTTAAAGGAATTCCGGAAGCACCTGACCAAATACCAGATCCGGGAACATAAGTTACCCCCGCTGGCAGAGGATCTTTAATTACCAGATTAGTTGCGTTTGAGTTACCACCACTTTCAGCATAGGAAAAGGTATATGTTACAGTATCTCCAACAGCCACATTCTGTACACTTCGGTTTTTCTGAACATTAACAACCGCGTCTTCATCTACTGTTGTTGTGTTCGTACCTGATGCACTTTCATTACTGTCATAGTTACTGGTTGCAGTAACCTGGAAAGTTTCGACATCTCCATCATTTGCTGTAACCGGAATATCAGCAACAATTACGATCCCGTAAGTATTCGGGTTACCACCTGTGTTACCCGGGAATGAAATGTTGGGAGTGGTTGTAATCGGAGTAAAGTTATCCGGAACACCGTTTCCATCCTCATCGGCATAGATTACAATGTTATCGAAGTTGAAATCACCACTTCCTTCAAGTGTGGTAAGATCAAAGCTATCGATCCCGTTACCTGTGTTAGTAATGGTATGTGGAAATGTTACCTGACCACCCGGGCTAACCGTAAGGTTAATTCCGGCTGTAATTGTAACACCCGCCACTTGCTGTACAATGGTTTCAACCGTGTTAGAAGTAACCGATTGTGGGTTACCACCATTGTCAACATAGGTTGCACTGGCTTGGTTACCAATTGGAGTATTGGCAGGAGGCACCTGAGCAAAAACATCAACAGATGTTATGCTGAGTAAAACGCCGAAAACCAAAAACAACCACGCAAAGCGAGAGGCTTTGCTACGTGTGTTTTGTGCTTTGTTTTTATTCATGGTTTCTATCCTGTTTAGGTTTAGAATTATTGATTTTTTGTTTGTTTGATTTTCCATAAGACTAGTTATCTATCACCTTAACTCTGGCGACAAGAATGACTTGTTCCCCCGCATCTAGTGACGGAACCAACCAGCGTAGCCTTCGATATTCACGGCCCGGAACCATTTCTTCAGCTGTGGTTCCATCAGGTTGTCGCACTTGACGAGTTAAGGGTAGTCGTTGGAAAGTGTTGCCAGTATTGGAGAGGCTGGCACCCTCTGCGTTTGGACTCGCAGAATCCAATTCATACTCCATTCCAACCGGAATGGGAAGAATCGGCATTAACTGTGTAATGCTATTGTCCAAATTGTTTGTGTAAGTAAGCCGGTATTCGATCAAATCACCCGGTGTTACTTCGGTAGTTTCGGTTGCAATTTCATCACCATCATCATTTGTGGTGATGCGATAGACTTCAAGAACAGACGAAATCCCATTGCTCTGCTGCGCGAAAGCTTGCACAGCTAAACCCAGAAAGATTGTTACTAGAAACGTACACTTGTTTTTCATGATACTTGGTTTAGTGATTGTTCATACATTTTTTGTATGTATTAAAAATACCACCATACCAAAAGAGACATGATTAGATAGGCTTAATTTAGGCTAACAAAAGAAGCGATATTGGATTAGAGGTTTCTAACAAAAATAAGCTTCTAAATACATCTAAAGCTTGATTTTCTCTAATGATCTTTTTTTGTAGAAATCGAAACGAATAAACAAAATTAACTTTTTCGTGTATTTATTATTATCCTTTTTATTATACATTAAATTATATTTTAAAAGATATTTTAATGAATACACTTTTTTACTTCTAATAAATTTAATACCGTGCTATATTCTCAGCTAAAAGAATCATGATCTCCAAAGAAGTCTTAAAGAAAATCCGAAAGCTCGAAATCCAGACTAAAGGCCTGGTGAATACTCTTTTCGGTGGCGAGTACCAATCTGCCTTTAAAGGCCGTGGAATGGCTTTTTCTGAAGTTAGAGCCTATAATTACGGGGATGATATTCGCCAGATCGACTGGAACGTAACTGCCCGAACCGGAGACCCTTACATCAAAATTTTTGAGGAAGAAAGAGAACAAACCCTCATGCTTTGTGTGGATATTTCAGCCAGTGGAGTATTCGGAAGTGACCACCAAAGAAAGATGGATATTGCCATTGAAATCTCGGCAGTTTTGGCCTTTAGCGCCATCAAAAATGGAGATAAAGTAGGCCTCGTTTTATTCAGTGATATAATCGAAAAAGTGGTTCCGCCTAAGAAGGGAAGAACACACGTGCTTCGTTTGATTAGAGAACTTTATACTACCCGTCCGAAAGGCGTGGGTACGAAAATTGCAGATGCTCTTGGCTATGTAAACCGGTTGCTTGACCGTAGAGCCATTGTGGTTTTAGCTTCTGATTTTCAGGATGAAAACTATGAAAAACAGTTGCGCATCACCAACCAGAAGCATGATCTGGTAAGCATTGTTATTAATGATCCATTCGAAGAGGAGCTTCCTGACATTGGGCTGGTTCCTTTCCAGGATGCTGAATCCAAAAAAGAGATACTCATCGACACTTCAAATAAAAAGATCAGAGAGGCTTATAAAAAGAAAAGAAAAATGCATCAGCTTCAACTTGATGACATGTTTCTTAAAATGAAAGTTGATACTGTTAATGTAAGTACAAACAAATCGTACGTTCGGCCATTAATGAACTTCTTCCAGCGAAGAATGAACCGGTACTAAACTCAATAAGTATAATAAGCTGAAGCGAGGAGTTCTTCACCTATCTGGCCAAGCTGAAATTTGTATTTTTCAACAGTTAGAAGAAATTGTTTCATCTCATCTTTCGAAATAGCTTTACTAGGTGGCAGATCTACAGTTAATGGGTTAACTGGTTGATCATTTTTATAGATTCTATAATCTAAATGGACGCCACTCACTCTTCCGGTTCTTCCCACATATCCTATTACCTGGCCCTGCTTAACTTTCACTCCTTTTTTAATCCCACGTGCAAAACCATTTAAGTGTAAATAAGCTGTGGTGTAAGTACTGTTATGCTGAATCTTAACAATGTTTCCATTTGCTCCACGATACCTCGACTCGATCACTGTACCGTCTCCAACCGCTATTACGGGAGTTCCTAATGGAGCAGCATAGTCAACCCCATAGTGAGGAGTTCTTGTTTTTAAAACCGGATGAAAACGGCTGTGCGAAAAGTTTGAACTTACTCTTTGCGAATAAGTAAAAGGAGCTTTTAGCAACGCTTTCTGTACTCCTTTTCCTTCGTTATTAAAGTATCCTGCACGGTCGTTGGTCTCATAAAAATAAGCGTCAAAAACCTCACCTTTATGAGTAAATTCAGCCGCTAAAATTTTTCCAACCCCGTATGGCTCATCATCTACAAACTGCTGTTCGTAAATAACTTTGTAAGAATCGTCTTTATAGATTCTAAAGAAATCAACCTGCCAACCAAAAATCTCACTAAGCTTATTCCCCAGAAGTGGATCCACATCATTTTCAAGTAAAGCTTCATATAATGATGAAGTAATTACCCCCGAAGTTTCAGTAATTTTACTGGTAATTTCTTTTCGGCCCTTCTCTACTTTCACGCCTTCCTCAATATCAAAAACCACATAGTTCAAAAGATCATTATGAAGGATAAGCCTGTTTACAGAGTTTGTACCTGAATCCAAAAAAGTTAAGTAACGTTGTCCGGGTTGTATTCTGTTTGATTGAAATTTTCCCTTTGACTCTTTTTCAATTTCCTGAATGGTTTGAGGTGAAACATCCAACGAACGCAGAATGATATACAGGCTTTCATTTCTCTTTACCCTGCCATGCTGTATAATTTCTCCCTTTTGTACAAAACCATATTCATCTAAAGCAGGGAGCTCTTTTATCTCTGTTAAAGATTCTACTTTTACTGAGTCGATATAATCTACCTTTATCTCTTTGCCCTGAAATAATGAACAGGAGGCAAAAAGCGTAACGATACCAACGCCTTGAAGTATTCTTTTAACCCGGTTATTCTGCATTCTTCTGTAGATATTTTATCGGGAAGAGAATACGAATTTCTATAAGTTTTTCATAGGAACCATTTTTTACAAATTTTGGAGACAAAAAGGTTCTCATATTTAGTATGATAAGCCCTATTTTAAGGACTTGAAAATTTTGAAAGCAGACGCGACCATTATTAATGAGATTAATCAACACTAAGGTACCTTTTTTTTCTTTTTTACTATTTGCAGGATTACTGGGAGCAACTTCTGTTTCCTATGCACAAAACAGTTCTGCAGCTTCTTCAAAAGACTCTCTTACTGTTGGGGAAGTGTTTTCTATTTCTGTAAAACTCCAACTGGATCAGACTTACGATAGGGTCATTTTCCCGGATTCTTCTTCATTTCCGTCCGTTCTCGAATTGCTTAACACGCAGCAATTCAGAGTTACCGACTTTGCCGACAGTGTACTATACACATTACAATTTTTTGGAAATACTAATCTCACGCTCCCACCCTTTCCGGTTTTTCTGGTTAATGCACGTGATACCAGCGTTGTCTTCACAAATCCTGTAGCACTTTATTTCAAAAGCGTACTGCCTTCGGAGGATGCCGAATTAAAGCCGCTAAAGCCTATTTTTGATATCTTCGGATTTCCCTGGGCACTCACAATTATACTTTTGGCCCTCATTTTGGCTGTAGCACTGGCTTTCTATACCTGGAAAAAACGTGCGAATGCAGAACCGGTTCAAAAAGAAGTTGAGTTCGATCCTTTCATCAGCCCACTTGCAGAACTGGAAAGTACTCTTAGCTATTTAAAACAAGAATACGACCTTGCGGCAACCAAAGATTACAAGTATTTCTACAGTTCTTTAAGCGATTCTATACGTGCTTATTTTGAAGAGCTTTATAATATCCCTGCACTCGAATCTACTTCCAGAGAATTATTCCGATATCTTGATGCATTCGGGGTAGATCATGAGATGATAAAAAGTACACGGCAGGTTCTTAACCGATCTGATATGGTGAAGTTTGCCAAATACACTCCTACTCTTGATGATGCATGGACCTGTTATCAATACTCTATTGATTTCCTGGATAGGGCACGGTTAGTAGATGCTTCCCGTATTTCCCGAAAAAAGGCGATGTACGAGGCTCAGTTTAAACCATCTGCAGTAACTACCTCCGAAGATACAGAAACAAAACAGGAGGCCAACTAATGGAATGGGCGAACCCTGTATGGCTCTGGGCACTGGGAATTATTCCTTTAATTCTTTGTATTTATTTATACCGTTTTTTCACCAGAAAACAACCAACCCTTACCTTTTCTTCTGTTTCGTTTTTTGAAGGAATTTCCGGTAACTGGAAAGCACATGTACATTGGTTCACACTTCTGCTTCTTATTGGCGGATTGACTTGTCTCATTTTAGCATTAGCACGACCTCAACTTAAGCTCACTACCATCGAGCGAAATGCAGAAGGTATTGATATTGTAATGGTGTTGGATATGTCTTCTTCAATGCGTGCTGAAGATTTAAAACCCAATCGCTTTGAAGCAGCCCGTGAAGTTGCGAAAGACTTTGTAGATGGAAGAATTTCTGACCGGATCGGGTTGGTTACTTTCGCCATGAAAAGCTTTACCGTAGTACCTCCTACCCTCGATTACCGACTTCTAAAGCAATTAATTGATGAAGTTGAAATGGGTGTAATTGAAGACGGAACGGCCATTGGGATGGGAATCGCTACCGCGATAAACCGCCTGAAGGACAGTGAAACTCAAAGCAAAATTGTGATCCTGTTAACCGATGGACAAAACAATGCCGGAGAAATCGACCCTGTTACTGCTGCCGATCTTGCCGTAACCTATGGAATTAAAATTTATACCATTGGGGCCGGAACACGAGGAACTGCTCCCTATCCTGTTCAGGATCCGATTTTTGGCCGTCGATACCAAAATATCCAGGTAAATATTGACGAGGAAATGCTCACAAGAGTGGCCGATTTAACGGGTGGAAGATATTATCGTGCAACAGACACAGAACAACTTATCGAAATCTACGAACAGATTGATCAGCTTGAAAAATCTAAAGTTGAAGAGATAATTTATACCGATTATGAAGACCAATACCCGTTTTATCTTGGCCTTGCTATTTCCATGTTGTTTGTGGGATTTGTAATCGACCGGATTTGGTTAAAGGGATTGACCCAATACTAATTTTACATGTCCAAACCTGCTATAAAAGCAAAAATCCTAGCCTCAACATCTCTTCAGGGTTTAACCTCTGTCATACAAAAAGAGAAGTCCGTTTTTCTAAAAGGTAGTATTGGCTCATTTCTTGGCTTTACAATAACCGGGTTACATCAGGGTTTCAAAAACATACTCATCATTACCGATACCGATGAGAATGAACGCTTTTTAAAGTCTGATTTAACCCTTATTTCCGAAACTGAAATCATTCACTTTCCCTCTTCAAATCATAAACCTTATGATAAAGAGCAAATTGTAGATTCCGGATTACTGGTTCAACGCTCAGAAGCGTTACAGCAAATTCAATCCTCCAAATCAAAGATCGTTGTAACCTCTGCTGAGGCTATTTTTGAGAAAGTTGCTCCACCTTCTGTGTTAGATGATGTAAGCATCATCATAAACAAAGGTGACGAAATTGATCCGGAAAAATTAAGGGAACAACTGGTTGATCAGGGCTATAATCCGGTACGATTTGTGGATCAACCCGGAGAGTTTGCCATTCGGGGAGGGATTCTGGATGTATTCCCTTTTTCCGGAGAATATCCTATCAGACTGGAGTTTTTTGGAGATGAAATCGACTCCATTCGTGAATTCGATGCCGATTCTCAGCGTTCTATCTCTTTTTTAAATCAGGCCAGGATTGTACCTGATTTATCGAACCTTCCCGATTCTAAAAAAGATTCCTTTCTCTCCTATTTCGATTCTTCCACGCTGATCATTCTGAAAGATGAAGTGCTTATAGCGTCAAATCTGGAAAAACTCTTCGATCTTGCTACAGAGAAGTTTGAACAACAGGATAATTCTGACCTTAATAATCCGGATCAGTTATTCATTTCAAAAGAAGCTTTTGTATCCGAAATTGAAAAATTTGAGCACCGACTTTATGCTGGAACCGCTACTTCAAAAGCAGGTTCAATAGTTACATTTGAGATAGACCTTAAGCCGCAGCCAGATTTCCACGGAAATTTCAAACTGTTAAAGGAAAACATTACTTCTCATTCTGAGAAAGGCATAGAAACGGTTATTCTTTGTGATAATGACGGGCAAAAAACCCGTTTCGAAGAGCTCCTTGGTGATCCAAAACCCGATCTGAATTACCGCCTGATCGTGGAATCGTTGCACGAAGGCTTCATTTTTGAAGAGGCTAAACTGGTTCTTTATACCGATCATCAGATTTTCAACCGATACCATCGTCCTAAGGTCAAAAAGCGACGTTACTCCGGAGGGATTTCTTTCAAAGAATTGCGGGATCTGAGTATCGGAGATTTTGTAGTACATGTCGATTATGGAATCGGAAAATTTGCCGGGTTCAAAAAAATACAAGTCAAAGATACCGAACAGGAAGTAGTTGTACTTAACTATCAGGAAGGTTCGCTGTTGTACGTGAACGTCTCCAGTCTGCATAAACTTCAGAAATACTCTGGCAAAGAAGGAACTGCTCCCCGAATTACACGGCTTGGATCGGGCGAATGGGCACGCAAGAAGGCTCAGACCAAAAAGAAAGTAAAAGATATTGCCAGGGAGTTGATTAAGCTTTACGCAAAAAGAAAAATGCAAAAAGCTTATGCTTTTTCTGGTGATCAAGGTTGGCAAACAGAATTAGAAGCTCGTTTTGAATATGAAGAGACTCCCGATCAGGATGAAGCTATAAGAGCCGTAAAAAATGACATGGAGAGTGTGCAGCCTATGGATCGCCTGGTTTGCGGTGATGTGGGCTTCGGGAAAACAGAAGTAGCGGTTCGGGCAGCCTTTAAAGCAGTGATGGACAACAAACAGGTTGGAGTTTTGGTACCTACTACTATTCTGGCTGAGCAGCATGCTAAAACCTTTATGAAACGCATGAAAGAGTTCCCGGTAAAGGTTGAAGCCTTATCCCGATTCCGAACCAAAACGGAGCAAACCAAGGTTATAAAAGAACTGAATGAGGGAAATCTGGACATTGTGATCGGAACTCATCGTCTGCTTTCCAAAGATGTAAAGTTCAAGGATCTGGCATTGATCATTGTAGATGAGGAACAACGATTTGGAGTCGCCGCGAAAGAAAAACTCAAGGAATTCCGTGCTTCGGTTGACGTACTCACTCTCACAGCAACCCCTATTCCACGAACACTTCAGTTTTCTCTTATGGGAGCCCGGGATTTGAGTGTGATAAACACTCCACCTCCTAACCGCCAACCCGTTTATACCGAAATTCACAGTTTTAATGAAGAACTTATCAAGGACGCCATTCTTCAGGAAATGAGCCGTGGCGGGCAGGTGTTCTTCATCCATAATCGTGTAAAAAATATAGAAGAAACCGCGGATATGATCCGAAGTTTAGTACCGGATGTTCGGGTACGTTTTGGGCACGGACAAATGAGCGGTTCCCAACTGGAAAAGATTATCGGAGATTTCTACCAGCATAAATATGATGTCTTGGTTTCCACCAATATCGTAGAAAACGGAATTGATATTGCGAACGCGAACACGATCATCATCAATAATGCCAACAACTTTGGGCTGGCGGAACTACACCAGCTTCGGGGGCGTGTGGGGCGTTCTAACCGAAAAGCATTTTGCTATTCGATCACCCCTCCTATCGAAACGCTTACTCCTGAAGCAAGAAAACGCCTGCTAGCTTTGGAGGAGTTTTCTGATCTGGGCTCAGGATTCAATATCGCTATGCGCGACCTGGATATTCGTGGTGCAGGTGATATTCTTGGGGGTGAACAGAGTGGTTTTATCAATGACATCGGCTTCGAACTCTATACAAAAATTCTGAATGACGCAGTTAGGGAGCTCAAAGAATCGGAGTTTTCTGACATGTTTGAAGGCATTGAAGCTGAACTTGAACTACCCGAAACCAGCGTTGAGTTTGATGCTTCTGCCCTACTCCCTCAGAATTATGTTGCAGATAACGTTGAGCGTTTGAACCTGTACAGAAAACTATCTCAGGCAAAAAATGAAGATGAGATAGACAGCTGGAAAGAAGAAATCGAGGATCGGTTTGGTACAGCTCCTAAAGAAGCGGAAATGTTGATTCTGGCAAGTAAAATTAAGCTCTACGCATCCCGGAACTTTTTTACGAAGGTGACCATAAGGGCCGGGCGAATGTGGTGTGTATGCCCTAAAACCGGAAGCGAGCTCGGGGATCAGTACTTTGAATCTAACCGATTCCAGAATACCCTCGACCGACTCGAAAAACTCAAACCAGAGCAGTTTCAGGTGGTTCAGAAAAACGAGGTACTGAGATTCGTCATTCAGGAAATCCCGGATTATAAAGCGGCTTATCTGTTTTTGAAGACCCTGGCTAGTTAAAAAATCTTCTCTTTTATTACGAAGGGTTGAAACCATTCACTTGTGAAATAAAGCAAATGCCAACTTGAAGGTCATCCTGAGGATACCTCCGAAGGATCTAAACGAATAAATATATCGAGCATAGAATATGCTTCTTCACTGTAAACAAAGTCGTCATCCTGGATTCGTTTAAGAGTCTGAAGAATCTGACTCAGAATTCATACCTGTAAATTAGTCCTCCCTTGAGGGAGGTGGATTCTGTTCGAATAGAACAGAAGACGGAGGGTGTTGTTTAGGCTTAGAAAATCTGATACCTCACAACACCCTCACAAAATCGTTTAACCAACGATTGAAAAATCTAAAGAATAGCCTCAAAGCAGACTTTTAGATTTCTCGCTCCGCTCGAAATGACAAGCATAAAAGTCCCCTCTTGAGAAGCCTGTGCTGAACTTGATTCAGTAGGGATTTAGGAGTGTGTTTTCCTTACCTTCCCTCATGCCTGTTGATTCCAAATATATCCACCTCATTAAATCCGGAGAAGTCGTCGCATTCCCAACCGAAACAGTGTATGGCTTAGGTGCTGATGCCTGGAATCCATCTGCGATCCAGAAAGTATTTGAGGTAAAAGGCCGCCCTTCCGACAATCCTTTGATTGTCCACATATCCGATTTAAAACAAGTGGAAGATTTTGCTCTTGAAATACCCGATAAAGCAAAAAAACTGATGGATGCTTTCTGGCCGGGACCTCTTTCTTTGGTTCTGAAAAAGAAACTGGAAGTATTGGACGCAGTAACTGCAGGACTAAACACCGTGGCCATTCGGATGCCTGATCACACTCTGGCACTTGAATTCATTGCACAAACAGGCCCTTTGGTTGCACCTTCTGCTAACACCTCAGGAAAACCAAGCCCCACCAAAGCAGAACATGTACGACAGGATTTCGGAGAAAACTTTCCCGTAATTGACGGTGAAGCCACCAAAATTGGATTGGAATCTACCGTCGTTGATTTGAATGAGAAATTTCCAGCCATTTTACGTCCGGGAAGCATCAGCCGAAAACAGATTGAAGAGGTGCTGGGTACCTTTGTGGAAGAGAGCTTTTTCCATCATCTCAAAAAACCCCGAAGTCCCGGACAAAAATACTCCCACTACAAACCGAATGCAGAAGTCCGCTGGATGAAAGAAGGTGAACAACCCAATACCCCCTCCTCTTTGTACTTGCTCGTTTCAGGTTCAGCATCAGGTTCAAATGGTATCAGTTACAACGGAGACCTCAATAAACTAGCCGCTGAACTCTACGACCGCTTCCGGCAGGCAGATCATGAAGGGTTTGATTCTGTAGTGATTGAAAACTTTGAAGGCTCGGATCAGGAAATTACTTCTGCGCTTTTGAACAGGGTTAAGAAAGCGCTTAGCTGATTCTTATTTAGGATATACTGAATATGGACATTTGTCTTATTCTTTCATTTATTCATTATATCCTTATGAATTAGAAGGATATAATGAATAAAACTTACACATGTAGTTGGCTAACATGAATAGCATGCGTGTTATGCCGTTGTTGGCGTGCATTGAAAAAGAATGAGAAACAGGAAAGAAACAGCTTGGAAAAAGAGTAGAAAGTTCGGAGACGTTAAAGGTGGACGAATGCGACCAAAACTCGCTGACAACATCTTTAACCGACAACACAATTTTTTGCCTCCAACAGACGGACAAGAGACACCAATCTTTATTGTAGACAACCCCTCCCGTGACTTCTTCTTCCCGGTGACAGTTGAAGAAATAAAAAACACTCTCGACAAATTACCCGAAGACCACACAGAAAACCTAACGCACATTTGGCTTCGCAAAATCAAAAAGAAGGACTATGAAAACGGAGACACGGTGCAGGGAAGTTTCATTTGCGGAAGCGGTGTAAGCCTCATTGTGCTCCACCCTTTCCGGATTGACTTGAAAATGAGATTCGGGGACAGCAAACCAGGACAAAAGAAACTAAAGCTATACGCACCATACACGACTGTCTTGCACCAAGACCAAGATGGTTGGTATCTAAAATGGACAAAGCAAGGACTAAAAGAATATTTCCTTGAGAGTTTGCTGCTACACGAGATTGGACACCACATTGACAGTATTTTTCAGCGCTATTGGAGCAAAAACTACAAGGACAAGGCAGAAAACTTTGCAGACAATTACGCAGTGTTTTGGTCTAATCGACTTACTGATATTTATGAATAGGAAAATAAAAACAACGACACGCCCACAACAGGTATAGTGCATGCCCTGCGGGACACGCACCATACCCAAACCGTTGAGAAGAATTCGCTCCGCTACTTCTTCTCAACATGGCTGGACTAAGTACAAAAGTTGCAGAGCAACTCATCCCAACTTGGACTAAATTCAATGGTATAACCACTGTACTTAGTCCAGCCACGTTATGTGTAATTTGACTAGCCTATGAAATTTAAAAGTTCATCAGAATTTCTCGAGTATTTGCAAAAAAAATGGCATTCCGAAAAAAATCAAATTAGAAATTCCGAACAGAATAAATGGAAAAAAGATTTTACTAAAATATCAAAAGAACGAGGCGAACGAAATGGTGTTGATAGTTCTAATTTAGAATACAAAAGAAATCATTATGATGAAATGATTTCAAAGTACGTAAATGATTTAATTCCTTTATTGAGTAAAAAACAATCATCACAAATCGGTAAGAATATTTCAATTGGTAGTGTTAATTCAAACAACATTAATGCAGTCTGTACAACTGATGGAAACGGAAATTATGCGGTAGTTGTTAATTCAAGTATTTTCAAATATTTACATAAATTTGGTAAAATCCTTCTAGCATTACCAAATCCTTCTATCATAACTTATTGTAATCGAAAGAATTTTAAGGAATTAACACAAAATGATTTACAAAAATACTTGATTGAATTACCAAAAATTTATTTTGCAGTTAATGAGCCTAAAGGACCTATGATACACTTGAAAGATGAGTTTACTTTTGTTCATATAAAAATTCTGGAAATCGCTGAAAAATTTATAATTGGTCACGAGTTAGGACATTATTTTTGTGGTCATTTAGATGATAAATCAAATACAGAAATTTATTTAAATGATTTAGAAAAACTAAAAAACAATAATCATAAAATAGAATTTGAAGCTGATGATTTTGGATTAAATTTAATTAATGACAAAAGGAATAAATTCAAAACGGAACTAATTGAATTAGCAATAAAGCTACTTTTTTTTGGTCTAGACTCTTTGAATCCATATGCTTCCGAATCTCATCCAGCATCGATTGAAAGAATGGAAAGATTATTAAAGAAAATAAAAACTGCACACAACAATGTATAACCGCAATTACGGCGGATTCGACTACGTCCGAATCCACTCGGAATTGCTAAAGTCTGTGCCAAACCGAAAATTAACGCATATTAACCGTAAGTGAAGGTTATACGAGACCGTTGGTAAACATAAACTGACAGAGGAACTATGGATAGACGTTTAATATATCTGATAATAATTCCATTAATTCTTTTTCATTCATTAGATCTATTAGGGCAAGACTCAACAAAACAAATTTTAGCTGGTCGATTATTGGACGTTAAGACAGGGCAGCTTCAAAGCAATGTGCTAATAACGGTAAATAAAAATGTAATAATCGGAATCAAAAAAAATGTCGACCCAAATGAAATAACAAATTTCATTGATCTATCTGATTACACAGTCTTGCCAGGCTTGATCGATTGTCATACACACCTCACTGATCCTTCTTTTTTGGAGAGTTTTGATTACTATGGACATCCAGGGGCCATCTTTGGTATTTTAGGAGTGCAGTTTGCCAAACAAACTTTAGAAGCCGGATTTACAACGGTACGGGATGTTGGCGCCGCCTATTATAGTGACGTTGCTTTAAGAGATGCCATTAATAAGGAATGGATTGTCGGCCCCAGAATGTATGTTAGTGGAACTGCTCTTACCACGACTGGCGGACATGGCTCTTATGGAAATTGGTTACCACCTGAACTGAGTTTTGAAAAAAATCCCGGTAATCCGGTTGATGGCAGGGATGCGGTGCGCAAGCAAACAAGAGTATTGATTAAAAACGGAGTTGATCTTATTAAGATCAATGCTTCTGGAGGCTTTGGAACAGCCAGATCAATCCCGGGTGCTGCTTCGTTTACTATTGAGGAGTTAGAAGCGGCAGTCCAGGAAGCAAAGAAGAGGGGAATTAAGGTGGCAGCCCATGCTCATGGAGAAGAAAGCATTAGTAACGCCATAAAGGCCGGGGTTCATTCCATTGAACATGCAACCTTCTTAAGTCAGGAAAACATTGAACTTCTTATAGAAAATAAGGTTTATCTGATAATGGATCTTTTGGCGGCTTATGTTGATCTCATTGAAACTAATCAGGATTACAGTGACAAAGAATTATTGCTTTCTAACAGGGAAGTCTACAAGCAAATCGAAACTCGTTTTAAAAAGGCTTATGACCAAGGAGTTCTACTAGCTTTCGGGACAGATGCTTCAGTTTTTAAGCATGGTAGAAACGCAGAACAATTTACACTAATGGAGCAGGCCGGGATGAAACCTATTGACGTATTGAAATCAGCGACACAAAATGCTGCAAACTTAATAGGAATTGAAAAGTATGCTGGTTCAATCGAAGTAGGTAAATGGGCTGATATTATTGCAGTAAAAGGAAACCCTTTAGAAGACCTTAGGATACTTGAAAAAGTGGAATTTGTTATGAAAAATGGAAAGGTTTATAAAAGCAACTAAAAAACGTTTGACAACATTGTATATGCGATAATGCTCCCTCAACGGCCTCACTAAGCATATACTAACCGTTGGAGAAGAATGTAGTGAATGAACTGAAACCCATAAGGGAATATTATAAACCAATTCAACCAGCAGTTTCTGCTAACGATTATGGGATAATCTATCAGGAAATCCAACCTAATAAAGAAATTGAGAATTTTGTGTACTGCTTTTGGCAGCTTAAAACACAAAAGCCTCTACCCCAGGATTACGATTATCGAGTGGTATCTGATGGATGTATAGACATTTTTTTTAACCACAGAAAGCCCTCAGAAAATTTTGTAATGGGATTTTATAGAAAATATACAGAATTCCCCCTAGGTCGAGAATTCGATTACATAGGAATCCGTTTTCTGCCCTCCGCTTTTCCTCTCTTATTTGGGATTAACGCAAAATCATTAAGTAACCAATCCAAAGAATTAGAACAAGTTCTGCCAGAGTTTTCAAATTGGATTGTAACTGAGACTAAACCCTCTTCTCCCCTTTCTGAAATAGTAAAAAAGTTGAATAGAAAATTGCAAATCCTGGTTAATGAAAAAGAAGTGCGTTATGACCATCGCTTTTTCAACTCATTGCACCTAATCTTTCAACAGAATGGTTTTTTGGATACTGAAAAAGATTTGAATACAGGATTAAGTCCCAGACAGCTTCGCCGAATTTTTAATTTTCATATCGGCACAACACCTAAAGCATTCAGTAATGTAGTCCGCTTTCAGTATATATTAAATTCCAAGCCATCTATAGAGAGTCTTAAAAGAAATAAGCTGTATTTTGATGTTGGCTTTTTTGATCAGGCTCATTTCATCAAAAACTTTAAGCTGTTTTACGGTGTAACACCTTCCGAAGCTTTCCGTTAGCTTTGTCCGATTTTTACAATTTCCAAAGAAAGTACTGCAGTAATTTTCTTCCAGATCAACAAAAACAATAATCGCATCTTCAGATTGGAGAGATGCTCAAAACCGGAAGAAATGAAATTAAACGCAGGAATAATCACAGAGAAATTCAACGAAACAAAAGAATTTTATACCAACATACTCGGCTTCGGTGTAAGCTTCGAAAACGATTTTTATCTTCTAATGCACACACCTGACAAATCAGCCGAAATTAGTTTTCTGAAACCTTATCACCCCACTCAAAAACCGATTTTCCAATCTCCCTTTACCGGAAAAGGCGTTTATTTAACCATTGAAGTGGACAATGTTGATGAAGTATATAAGCAGTTTAAAAGTAAAAATATTAAACCTGAGATAGAAATAAGGGATGAAGTTTGGGGAGACCGCCATTTTGCCATCGTAGATCCAAACGGAATAGGAATAGACATAGTAACCTATTCACCTCCCCAGGCATAATGCTATGGAAATGAGCAACAACCTGAAAAAGGCTAAGAATATTGGTGCTACCATACACAGGCGGCTTAATGAAATCGGGATTTACTCACTTGCAGATTTAGCCGAAATAACACCCGCAGGAGCTTACCGAAAGATATGCGAACAAAACCCCGGTAAGATGTTTCCTGTTTGTTATTACCTGTATTCACTTGAAGGGGCTTTACTTGACTTAAAATGGGATGATTTGCCAAAAAGCGTGAAAAAAGATTTGCTTAAAGAAATCAGAAGATAACTTCAGTGATTAATTAAATACTGAGTTTATGAAACAGAAAATAACACTGCTTCTATTTTCTTCTATTTTGAAACCTTCCCTCCCTGCCTTCAGTACTGCTTTTGAGTTTAACTAAGGAGGAGTTATGGGAATTTGAGCTGAATCTGCAAAAACACTGAAGTTCAATAACTCTATGTTAAGGGGTAAAACTCTTTTCAAAACCATCAGTGAGAATTCCAGGTACAAAATTCAATCGACTTATATCAA
Source organism: Balneola sp. (assembly GCA_048058975.1). Classification (GTDB taxonomy): domain Bacteria; phylum Bacteroidota; class Rhodothermia; order Balneolales; family Balneolaceae; genus RHLJ01. Next base: position 31,133 of record JBLLNP010000012.1, on the reverse strand, counting down.
ACCTGAGAAAATGAATTTCGGGATGGATTTAGTTGATCAACGAAAAAACAGACGAACACTTGTTTTCTTCCTAATCATCTACCCTTTATCAATTATGAGCTTCTTACTTTGGATTTATTCAACCTATATAGTTAGCTAAACAATCTCCAAATACTGTAAAGTTCTGATCCGGTCGCATAGCCAGCAGTGCTTTACTCTTTTTCTCTTAAGTCTGCGACTTAAGAGAAAAAGAAAAGCAAGTCTCAGACTTGCTTTAGGGCTTTTATTCTAATCCTGAAAACAAAATTAAAGTCTGGAAACCTTCTATACTGTTACTTTCAAGTTGTAACCTTGAAAGATCGTTGGGAGATCATTACGCTAATTTTTTTCCTTGTCTCTAGAGCCTTCTTAGCAATCCAATTCTTAAGCACCGCCTCAATCCTCTCTGAAATCCAAATCCCAGACATTTTTGCCGGTACGACTAATTACTTGGAATTGAAGGCTTAACCTGCTTTATTGGTTATTAACTCACCGAAAGTATAATACCGATTTATGTATCAATCTAAACTGATAGTGTTTGTAGCATTTTTTTTGATAATTGTATCATGCTCGAACATCCAAAAGAAATCGCCAGAAGAACAAATAAACGCTACTAAAGAAATGGTTTCTAAAATAAAGACTGATGTCGACCCTGATTTTGTTTACGAGTTTGAGAAAACTAAATTCGTCCCTCCTGCTGGCAAAACACTCCTGATTATGGGGCAGACTGTTGAGTCCATCAAAGAGTATAAAAGAAGTTTCCCGGATGAAGTTAATCCCGCAGGTTGGTCAGCCTATTGGGCTATTACAGAATTTAAAGGCGTTACAGAATTTCATACTAATATCACCGGATCCAGTCAAAATCATCAAATGATTGTTGATAAGTTTCCTAACTCAGTTTTACACAGTGCAATGTGGATGGTTGGAAAATGGAATGTTGCAAAGAATACCGCGAATGGTGTATATGATTCCGTTCTGAAACAATATTCTGACTGGGTAAAAACGATCGACCGTCCGGTTTATCTCCGTATTGGATATGAGTTCGATGGTCCGCACAACGAATTAGAGCCCAATGAATTTGTTGAAGCCTATAAGTATATAGTTGATTATATGCGATCCAAGGATGTTGATAATGTTGCTTTTGTCTGGCATTCTTATGCCTCTGTGCCTTACAAAAACTATGCAGTTTCAGATTGGTACCCTGGTGATGACTATGTGGATTGGATTGGTATTTCAATATTTTCACACGCCTATTCGAAAGCGGGAATAAATACGGAGGGAAATACAGTTCTCAACTTTGCAAAGCAGCACAAAAAACCGGTTATGATTGCGGAGACCAACCCTGTTTTTGGCATTGGGAAAAAGGATACTAAAGTATGGGACAATTGGTTTGTAAACTTCTTCTCTCTTGTCTATGAAAAGAATATCAAAGCCATCTGCTTTATCAACGAGGACTGGAGAAGAATAAATATTGAAGGGCTATCAGATTGGAAAGACGCTCGGCTTTATAATAATGAACAAATTTCGAACGCATGGTTTCTGGAAACAAGTAAAGATCGTTATTTAAAGCAATCTCCTGATCTCTTTAACCAACTTGGGTATCGATCAAACGATTAATTTATCATGTCTCTTTGAGGCTGAAAACTTTGAAGGCTCGGATCAGGAAATTACTTCTGCGCTTTTAAACAGAGTTAAGAAAGCGCTTAGCTGATTCTTATTTAGGATATACTGAATATGGACATTTGTCTTATTCTTTCATTTATTCATTATATCCTCATGAATTAGAAGGATATAATGAATAAAACTTACACATGCAGTTGGGATAACATGAATTGTATGCGTGTTATGCCGTTGTTGTGTTTAATACTGAAGGAAAATGGATTGTAAGAATTGCGGAACAACAGTTGAAGGAAAATTTTGCAGTAATTGCGGGCAAGACTCAAAAGTCAGTAGAATAAACCTTCCGAATTTTTTAAATCAAATTTCTGAGAGTGTTTTCCTCATTAATAAAGGGTTTTTCTATACATTAATAAATTTGTTTGTATGCCCAGGGCAAAGTATTGAAGATTTTCTAAACGGGAAGAGAAAATATCACTTTAAACCAATAGCTTATGTGCTGGTAATTTCAACAGTTTATTTTCTAATTTCTCGTCTAGCCGAACAGAACACTTTGATAGATGACCTGATTTCAGGTTTTTTTTCTTATGATTCTGAAAGAAAGTCTGAAATACCATCATCCTTAACTTGGTTTTCCACGAATTATGCTTACACAACCTTACTTCTTATACCATTTTTTTCCTTTGCTTCTTTTATATCCTTTTTAGGGTATGGGAGAAATTATTTAGAGCACATTGTATTGAATGCTTATATTACAGGTCAGCAAGCAATTTTTTACTCAATTTTTATAACCTTTGAAGTATTCATTGATTATGAACTTTTAGAAGTAATACCTGTCATTCTTTCTGTCTCTTACACCTTTTGGGTGTTTTGGCAATTTTTCGCAGAAGGAAATCGAATTGTTAACATACTTCGCTCCATATCAACCTACATTCTTTATATGATGCTTACCTCTGGTCTTTTATATGTTCTAGTGGAAAAAATATTGATAGAATAAATACTAAACACAACAATAGATAAAAAACATAGGGGTTTTCTGCAATCCGAAAGTTCATCTGATTCTATAGATTCCGCCAAGTAAAATATAAATTTAGAAATCGGTCTTGGCTCGTAGGTTATTGAAAGCAAAGTACTATTCACTCCCTACGTTTTTTATCAAGGCGTTGAAAAGAATTCGCTCCGCTACTTCTTCTCAACGTGGCTGGACTAAGTCCAAAAGTTGCAGAGCAACTCTTCCCAACTTGGACTAAATTCAATGGTAAAACCACTGTACTTAGTCCAGCACGTTATCAGAAATTTGAGAGCAACAAATTGAAAACTATGATTTTATCAATTTTATTAAGCATAATATTAATTGGACTTGGACTAATTCATTTCAATTGGGTTGTTGGAGGAAAATTTGGTTTTGCGGAATCGTTACCGACAAAGGAAAGCGGAGAAAGAGTATTGAATCCAAAAAAAATTGATAGCGCGATAGTTGGAATTGGATTAACAGCATTCGGAATTTTTTATGTTCTTAAATCTGGACTTTTTGAAAATAATTTACCTGAATGGATTATGAAATACGGAAGTTGGATAATACCTACAATATTTCTGTTACGAGCAATTGGCGAATTTAAATATGTTGGATTTTTTAAAAGCATAAAGAAAACTGATTTCGGAAAATTGGACACCAAATTCTTTTCGCCTTTATGTTTAATAATCGGAATATTTGGAATGATAATTCAACTTATGAAATAAAGAACTGGTGCTAACACCGTATATAGTTTATTGCTAGTACTAGCCTACTTACGAAAATCCTTGCGGATTTTCAGTTTGGTAAGTACTTCCAAAGTTTAGTGCTAATCCACGCAACTACTCATAGCCAAACCGTTGCTTCTATTTACGCTCGATAAAGTAATCTAATCTCCCTTCCTTACTCTTTTACAATTAACTGGTAAATAGATAATAGAAATCATGGTAATCAATACTTAAGAATATAATTGAATGCCAATTTTAAGAACTTCTTTCTGTTTTTAAACTACATTTGAGCATTCAATATGAATAAACTAAACGGGGCTTTTCGCTTTACATACTTCACAAAAAAATACGCTGAAACCCGTACGTTCTTTGAATCTAATCTTGGTTTTTCTTTAGAGCATTCTTGGGATAGAAATGAAGATGACAAAGGCGCTCTGTACAAGGTGGGGAATGGCTTAATCGAAATTCTGCAAACTCCTAATAGTGAGGAACATAAAGTAGCCGGACTGGATTACAGACATCCTCAAGGTGCTTTTATGTGTATTCAGGTATGGGAAATCGATCAGCTTTTTGAGAAATACAAAATAAACGGAATTCCATTTAAGCAAGAATTAACCAATCAATCTTGGGGGCACCGTAGCTTTTCTGTTATTGAGCCTAACGGACTGGTTCTGTTTTTCTTCGAAGAGCAGTTTTAAGAAGCCCTATCAATTATCATTAATCACCCAATCTAGCTCAGGCAGCCTGTGATGAACTGGATTCAGTATCCGCTTTAGCTTTAATTGAAACCTTCCCTTCCTGTCTTCAGTACAGTCTCTGAGTTTAAATAAGGAGGAGTTATGGGATTCTTAGTTCAAGCTGCAAAAACAATTAAGCATAATCGGCAACTACAAAGAAAGAAGACCTTCTTCAAAGAGCTGGGAAAATCAAAAGCTACCCGCTCTAACTCACATCTTGATATTGTTACTCTGCAAAGAAAAAGTAAGATCATTTATCAAAGAAAGTACCGAAGAACTTTAGTCTCAAGAGTTCTAATCATCCCATTTGTAATTATCAGTCTTGTATTACTATTCTGGATGATCTATACAAACTTCAACTTCTAGCAAATGTAAGCGGAAGCTTGCTGGTTGCATTCTGAATAAAGTTCAGAACAGGTTTGGTAAGTCGCAGTTCAGGAAACGCAAATAAACCCCATAGTACTTACCAGTTTAATTAGCTGTATCTTGAAGCTTCGATGTAGTATATAAGAATAGAGTTGCCTCCCCGGCACGCATATGCTTCATAATTATAATCCGGGAAATTTCTGAGCTCTATCTTCAACTCCCTCCTCTTTCTTTTATACTAAAACTATGACATTTAACGAATTACATTTGGTCGAACCCATTCTTAAAGCACTTAAGGGTGAGGGTTACACCACTCCTACTCCTATTCAGGAACAATCAATTCCAATTCTTCTGAAGCATCACGACCTGTTGGGCTGTGCTCAAACCGGTACCGGAAAAACCGCTGCCTTTGCCATTCCGATACTTCAGCACCTGTACGAAGCGCACTCAAATGAAAACCAGCGCCGTACAATAAAGTCTTTGGTGGTTACTCCCACTCGGGAACTCGCTATCCAAATTGCAGATAGTTTTTCTGTTTATGGAAAATATACCGGCATCAGAAACACAGTAATTTTTGGCGGTGTGAAGCAAAAGGCTCAAACCAACGCGTTACGCAAAGGAACTGATATCCTCGTGGCTACTCCCGGTCGGTTACTGGATTTAATGAATCAAGGGTTTATTTCCCTCAAAGACGTAGAATACTTTGTGTTGGATGAAGCGGATCAAATGCTGGACATGGGATTCATTCACGACATCAAAAAGATCATTGCAAAATTGCCTCAGAAGCGGCAATCCTTGTTTTTCTCCGCTACCATGCCTCCGGCTATTGTAGAGCTTTCTACCCGAATTCTGGGAGACTACAAGACCGTTACCATCAAACCAAAGCAAACCACAGCCGAGAAAGTAGACCAGAAGCTGTATTACGTAAGTAAAGGGAATAAATCGAAGCTGCTAACTGAGTTACTCAAGGAAGACGAAATCACTTCTTCTATTGTATTTTCGAGAACCAAACACGGCGCTAATAAAATTGTTAAAACGCTGATTCAGGCTGGAATTCCTGCAGAAGCCATTCATGGAAATAAATCGCAGCCAGCCCGGCAACGAGCTCTGAATAATTTTAAAGACGGTGACCTGAATGTGTTAGTCGCCACCGATATTGCTGCGCGTGGAATTGATGTAGATGACATTTCGCATGTTATCAATTACGATCTTCCAAATATTCCTGAAACCTATGTGCATCGTATCGGAAGAACGGGACGTGCAGGTTCAAGCGGATTAGCAATATCTTTTTGTGCCGGTGATGAACGACCTTTCCTGAAAGACATTCAAAAACTGATCAAACAAGAAATCGCCGTTGTTAAAGATCATTCTTATCCTGACGATGGAACTGAGGTTCTTACTGTTCCTCAGAAAAGAAATCCTAACAAAAAACCAAAAAAGAAAAACTTTGGCTCTGGCAAAACCAGGAGTTGGAATACAATCAAGCCTTCTTCAAGGAGTCTGGATAACGGATAAAATTCAGGTTCAATAACTCGAAATTTATTCTAAGCTATTTGTATGTTCATCTTTAGATTTATAAAAAGCTAAATAGATAGTCATGTCAGACGAAATGAAGCCCTGTCCCCATTGTAAATCTCCCTATGGGTATTTTATGAGAGAAGACCTCTATGCTTGCCCGGAATGCGGACATGAGTGGGTTCCGGCTTTGGAAAACAAAGAATCCGGTATAGTAATTCTGGATTCTAATGGAAATCAACTTAGTGATGGTGATACTGTTATTGTGATTAAGGATTTACCGGTTAAAGGAGCTCCAAAACCTATAAAAGCAGGTACCAAAGTGAAAAATATCAGATTAGCCGATGGAGATCACAATCTGGATTGTAAAATAGATGGGTTTGGCTCAATGGCTCTGAAATCAGAGTTTGTAAAAAAAGCCTGAAAAGTATCTATACATATTAAAAATCAATCTCCAAATACTGTAAAGTTCTGATCTGGTCGCATAGCCAGTACGGCTTCCACCATTATAGAAATTAGATTTTCTACATCTTTCATGGAGCAAACTTCTACCGGAGAGTGCATATAGCGTAAAGGCAGAGAAACCAAAGCACTTGGAATTCCCGTTTGCTGGTAAAAGATAGAATCGGTATCCGTTCCGGTTCTAATGCTGGTTGCTTCGTGCTGGACTTCTATTTTTGCTTTCTCACACACTTCTTCCAGAAACTCTACCAATTTTGGATGGTTTGCACCTCCATGTTGAATGGTTGGACCTTCTCCAAGTAAAACGGTTCCATTTTCCTTCTGGTCAATTCCTGGAGTATCCGTTGCATGAGTAACATCGGTAACAATAGCTACATCAGGCATGAAGCGATAGCTCATCATTCGCGCGCCAAATCCTCCTACTTCCTCCTGGATGGAATTCAATGCAATTACATTCACCTTCAGGTCTTTTTTCTTCTTTGAAATCTTTCGAAGTGCTTCCGCTATGATATACCCACCAATCCGGTTATCCAGTGCTCTTCCGGTAAGAATCTCATCGTTCAAAAATTCTGAATCAGAGGCATAGGTAATAGGATCTCCGATTTGCACCAGCTTCAACGCCTCTTCCTTACTGCTCACTCCAATATCAACATAAATATCTTTCCAGGCAGGCTCTTTGCCTCCCCCGTTTTTAGTCACCTGTAGATGAATGGCGGTATTTCCTGTTACACCCACCACTCGCCCTTTTTTGTTATGGATGAAGACTTTTTTTGCTCTTGCGATGGTTGAATCGCTTCCGCCTAGTTTATTCACATACACAAAACCTTGTTCGGTAATGTGTTGAACAACCATTCCGATTTCATCACAATGAGCTTCCAATAATACCGTGGCCACATCCCCGCTTGTATTTATTTTGGCCGCACAGGAACCGTAGGCGTCGGTAACCACTTCATCAGCAAATTCGTCCACATAGTTTTTCCAAACCTGAACCCCTGCTTTTTCATATCCGGTTGGGCTTGGGGTTATTAATAACTCTTCCAGAAACTGTGCTGATTTCTTGTCGCTCATATAGATGATCCTGTTTTTAATTTCGGGTGGAATATAGAGAAAAGACAAATGACGAACGACCAAAGTTTCCTCCAAAGTTGGAATATTAAACTTTGATTTTGCCCTATAGCTTCGCATTTTCTTGAAAAAACATCTGCATGTTCCGACCCACTTATGACCCTGAACTCTTTTATCACTGGCATAAAGTCCCAACCCGGTTCAGAGATTTAGATCCCCTCAATCATACTAATAACGCTGTTTTTAATACATATTTTGAAGAAGCCAGAATAGGTTTCACCTACAGTATCCCAGAATTGGTCGAATCCTTAAATCAAGGATTCGCTTTTGTATTGGTTAAATCTACCATCGAATATTTAAAACCTATCACTTACCCTTCCACTCTGTTGATTGGTTCCGGGATTTTAGAATTGGGTAACACAAGCGTGATTGCCATTCAGGCAATCTTTGAAGAAAGCACAAAACAGCTTCATAGTGTAGCAGAAGTAAAAGGGGTTTGGTATGATTCCAGAACAAAGAGGCCCGCAAAAGTACCTCAGGTACACAATCTTGATAAGCTATTAGTAAATATGGAAAATTGATGGATAAGAGTACCCGATATAAAATCTTCAATGATCCTATTCATGGATTTATTACCGTTCCGAAAGGGACTATTCTCAGATTGATTGACCACCCTTATGTACAGCGACTTCGTAGAATTCGTCAACTTGGTTTGGGTTATCTTGTTTTTCCCGCAGCGGAACATTCCCGTTTTTCTCATGCGATTGGAGCATTGGAACTGGGACAAAGGGTATTAAATAATCTTCGTGAAAAGGATACCACCATCAGCCAAAAAGAGTATGAAGGTACCCTGATTGCTTTGCTTCTTCACGATGTTGGGCATGGTCCTCTATCTCACACACTCGAGCATTCACTCATCAAAAATTTTAATCATGAGATGATGAGTCTTGCCGTAATGAAAGAGCTAAACAAACAATTTGAAGGAGCTCTGGATACCGCTATTAAAATCTTTACGAACCAATATCCAAAGAAATTTCTGCATCAACTGGTTTCTTCTCAATTAGATTTAGATCGCCTGGACTATCTACGGCGCGATAGTTTTTTTACAGGAGTTTCTGAAGGCATGGTAGGTATCAACCGGATACTCAAAACTATGAGAGTATTTAACGGGAATATCGTAATCGAGAAAAAGGGAATCTATGCCATTGAAAACTACATTATAGCCCGGCGTTTGATGTATATGCAGGTGTATCTACATAAGACGGTGCTTAGTGCAGATGCTCTTATTAGAAGAATTTTTCAAAGAGTAATTGATTTGATCGAGGCAGGAAAAGAACCTGATTTTGCTTCCGAAAATCTGGCTTATTTTTTGAAAGAACAGCCATCTGCCAGAAAAAACATTACAAAAAAAACCATTGACCTTTATGCCTCAATGGATGACTATGATGTATACCAGAATATTAAAAAGTGGGCTGAAAGCACTGACCCAATTCTGGCTGATTTGAGTTTCAGATTTCTTAACCGTTCGTTATTCAGAACCACATTCCTTGATAAAGCTCCGGACGAAAAATTAAAGAGTGATTTAGTTAAAAAAACCATCAAAGAATTAAAAAAGAAAGGGATCAAAGCTTCAGATAAAGAAGCTGAATACTACCTGAGTTTCGAACGCAATCTTACAGAAGCTTATAAATACAAGAACGAAAGCATCTGGATTTTAGAGGATGAAGAAGCGGTTGAGTTTTCGAAAGCGGCAGACACTAAAAACATTATTGCACTTGCAGAGCCGGTAGTAAAATATTTCTGTGTGCACCTTAAGGAAATTACACCTTGATCTTATCAGAATCCTGTAGCAGTTTTACCACCTTAGTTAAGAACAAATAGTCGTAATCTTTAGCTGCTTGAACCAGATGATTAAAGTTTGGATCTGAAGCATATTTCTTGCATTCTTCCTGAGTAGGGAAACCGACAATAGTATCTAAATCCTGCATTTTTAGAGTAGTAACGACCTTTTCCTTACAATGATCATCAAGATTCGTTATAAATAAAGCAACACTCTCAGGCTCTGAAACCTCTTCAACAACCTGAGGTTTAGAAGCAGAATCCTTCTTTTCGATTCCTACCAGTTCGTTTATTGTTGCTATCAAATGATCTGTTTTAAACGGCTTTAAGATATACTCTGAAAAGCCTTGCTCCATAAGCTCATCCCTGTCTCCTTTAAAGCCCCCTGCCGTTACTGCAATGATTGGAACTTCAGCAAATCTTCCACCGGAAGCTCGTATAGTGAGCATGGCTTCCAGCCCATCCATAACGGGCATATTTATATCCATCAGAATACAATCCGGAGAATATGATTCCAGCACATCCAATGCTTCCTGACCGTTCTCAACTTCTCTAAAATCGAACCCGTTTTCTTTTAAAATAAGCCGAGTTATAGTTCGGTTCGGTTCCAGATCATCCACAATCAGTATTCTGATTTTATCCTGCTCAGTCGAACCATATGAAGTAAAAATTCCACTTGAATCCAGGTTAATGTTTGGCATCTTTTGCTCGGATAACTTGATGGGTATCCTAACACTTACAACTGTTCCTTTATCTATTTTACTATCGATCGAGATTTCTCCACCCAAAAACTCAACCAGCTTTTGACAAAGAGTAAGCCCTAAACCTGTTCCATCATTTTTCAGGCTATCAAGTTGCCAGAATGGTTCAAACACATGTTTAATTGTTTCTTCTGAAATACCAATTCCAGTGTCTTTGACATCGATTTTTAGAAAATCCTTATCCCCTTTTCTCTCAACAGAAAAGAATAATCCAACCGAGCCTTCTTTTGTAAACTTGATGGCATTTGTCAAAAGATTCTTTACTACAGAAGTAATTTTATCCAGATCGACTTCAATAATATCTGGTATTTCTCCCTCTGGCGTAAATTTGAATTTCAGGCCTTTTTCTTTCGCTTTTTTAGAATAGCGGGATGCCAGCTCCTTCATAAAAGGACTAAGAGCCACCAGTTCTTCATCGAGCTTAGAACGGTCTGTATCCAGTGTAGAAAGCTCGAGAATATCTGTAACCATACCCAGTAATTGTTCCCCAGCAGAAGAAATTGTTTTTACATGTTCCTTCTCAATCCCTTTTAAGGAATCGCTTTGCCCTAAAATCTGTGTATATCCAAGAATCGCATTCAACGGAGTCCTGAATTCGTGAGACATGCTTGCGATAAAACCTGTTTTAGTCCTGCTGGTTTCTTCGGCAATCTCTTTTGCCCGTGTTAAATGAGCCTCTGCCTCTTTTGCCGCTGTAATGTCTCTTGTTACAGATTGGAAACCAATAATTTCATCGTTTTGTTTGATAAAACTAACAGATTGCCCAAGCCATTTTTCTTCACCCTGTTTTGTTTTTACATGAAACTCAAGGTAGGTATTAAGCTTCTTACTCTGGAGCTGAGCAGAATAAAAATCCAGAACTTTTTGATAGTCTTTCTCAACAACAAGATCTTTGAAATTCATCGAAAGGAACTCCGGCTCAGAATACCCGAGTGTTTCTTTTACGATAGAGTTTACAAAGTTGAAATTTCCTTTAAGATCGGTTTTAAAGATGATGTCATTCGCAGACTCAACAAGCTGCTTATACTCACTTTGGGTATCAGAAAGACGATCTTCCACAAGCTTTTTGTCTGAGACATCCGCTGCTTCGGTAAGTATATATGTAACATCAGGTTTTTTCAGAGAAAGCGTTCTTTTCTGAAATTGGAACCACTCTGACGAGTTGTTTCTAATAAATGAAGCCTTATAAACAATCGAAGATGATCTGCCTGAAGCGATATCATCATTATGTTGGAGAAAAGCGTCCTTCAGGCTTTGATCAAGATCTAAATCTGATAGTTTTTTTCCAATAAACTTATTTGCAGAAATCCCTGTTAAGTCTTCAAAACTTTTGTTTGCAAAAACTATTTTCGAATCGAAATCGAAGAAAACAATGTATTGATCCTGCTCATGAACCAAAGAATTCAATAAAAATGAATTCATTTTCTTATTGGCTCTACGCAGAAAAATCAGGTAGGTAGCGAAAAAGGTTATCACTATAACCAGTCCTACAATAATCAGGTTTTCTACTGTTAAATCTAAGAATGATATGATGTCAGGCCCTTCCAATTACACACTCAATTAACGAGGTATTATAAGTAAACAACAAAACGAATTGGATTAATCTTTCCTAATTAGAAATGTTCTATACCATCCTTTGAAATTCAACAAAAGCCATATCTTCATGATCTTCTCTTGACACTTCTTTCCAAATCTTCCCTATCTCAACCCTGTACTCAGGAAAAAAAGTGTCCCCTTCGTATTCTTTTTTGATTTCTGTAATAATCAACTTATCTGCATCCGGAAGAGTCTGTTGGTAAAGAACTCCCCCTCCAATAATAAAGACTTCTTCTTCATCAATTTCCTTCAACGCAGCTTCAAGGCTCGAATAAACATCTACATCATCATACGTTTTGGAGGTCGAAAGTACAATGTTTTTTCTTCCGGGAAGCGGTACTTCATTCAATTCTTCGAATACGCCCCTTCCCATGATTATCGTATTCCCCAATGTAATGGATTTGAAGTGCTTTAAATCCTGAGGGTAGCGCCAGGGTAAACCGCCTTTATAACCAATCACAAGATTAGGATCATGAGCGACTACTAAGGTCATGATCATACCGCAACCTCAAAACGAATTACCGGATCTGGGTTGTAGTTTTCCAGAACAAAGTCATCAAAGGTAAGTTCGTCAACAGGCTTATTGGCAATCTTTAGCGTTGGGAGTGGTTTGGGTTTTCTTGTAAGCTGCTCCTTTAACCCATCTACATGGTTTGCATAGATATGAGCATCTACAATAGTATGTGCAAAAATACCAGGCTCCAGACCAACTTCCTGAGCGATTGCCATCGTAAGCGCAGAATAGCAAGCCAGATTAAATGGAATTCCAAGAGCAATATCTCCCGAACGTTGTGTAAGATGACAGTTCAGTCTTCCATTTTGAACATTAAAAATGTACATCAAATGACATGGAGGAAGTGCCATTTCTCCTAACAGTCCGGGATGCCACGTACTTACCACAATTCTTCGACTATTTGGGTTAGTTTTTAACATGTCAATAGCCCGCTGAACCTGATCGAATTCTTTATGAACCCACACTTCTTTTTCAAGTTTTCCGGCTTGTCCTTCCATTTCAACCGTTTCTTTTTCGTGATAAGGGAACCGTCTCCAAAGTACCGGATAAATTGGGCCTACATGACCGTCTTCATCAGCCCAGGCATCCCAGATATGGCAATCATTTTCATCTCTAAGCCAACGGATATGATCTTCTCCCCTCAAATACCACAAAAGTTCTAACACCACGGATCTGAAATAAACTTTCTTTGTGGTAAGAAGAGGAAATCCTTCAGCCAGATCAACCTTATAAAATTCAGCGAAGTTGGAGATGGTATCAGTGCCTGTTCGGTTTTCTTTTCTTACCCCGTTTTCGAGTACGTTTTTTACAAGATCGTGATATGCTTTCATAAATAAGTTAGAGTAGTATGTTTCCTAGTAATAAGATTGCTATTGAAAAATAAATAATGATTCCGCTTACATCCACTATAGTTGCAACAAAAGGCGCAGAAGAAACAGCCGGATCCAGACCAAGCTTAGATAGAATAAACGGAAGCATTGCTCCTATAAAATTTCCAAACAAAACGATGGCAAGCAAACTTAAAGCAACCGCTAATGCAGTCATAATCAGTTGGTAGTCAAATGGATCGCCTGCGATAAGCCCCCAGGCTATAAGTGTGACAAACCCCAGTAAGCCAATCAAGCCTCCCAAAGCCAGACCTGAAAAAAATTCACGTGAAAATACTTTCTTCCAGTCTTCCGGTCTAATGTCATCGGTCGCAAGGGCGCGAATTACGAGCGTGGCAGCCTGTGCTCCTGAGTTCCCCCCACTGGAAATAATTAATGGTACAAAGAACGAAAGGAACACGATTTTGCTCAGAAGCTCTTCGTATTGCCCCATAGTTAATGCGGTTAAAATCTGACCAACGAAGAGTACAATCAACCATCCCAGACGCTTTTTTACCATCGAAGAGATGGAAGTTTGTGAATAGTAATCATCCAGAGCATCCATCGCAGCCATTTTCTGCATATCCTCCGTGGTTTCTTCTTCGGCAACATCAATTACATCATCCACCGTTACAATCCCTACAAGGATTCCATCAGAATCTACCACCGGAAGAGCCACCCTGTCATATTTTGCCAGCATCTTAACTGCTTCTTCCTGGTCGTCAAAAACATTCAGAGCATTAAAAGAATCATCCATGATGTTTGCAATGGTCTCATCAGGATCTGCTACAATAATCTGGGTTATGCGAAGATCATCGATCAAATGCTCTTTGTCATCTACAACATAAATTACGTTCAGGGTTTCAGCCACCTCTGCATATTTCCGGATGTGTGTCATACTGCGATCAATCGTCCAATCAGATTTTACCCGCACATACCGGGGAGTCATCAAACGGCCAACACTATCTTCCGGATAACCCAACAACTTCTTAACCTGTTTCTGGTCTTCAGGCTTCATGGAGTTTATCACGCTTTGGGTGAGGTGCCCGGGAAGCTCTTCCATCAACGCAACCTGTTCATCAGGTTCCAGATTACTCATCACGTCAGACAACTGCTGCTTATTAAACAGCTCAAGAAGTTCAACTCCTTTACCTGAAGGAAGCTCTGCAAACACATCAGCCGCTACAGGTTTCTTCAGGAGGCGAAAAACCACTACTGCAATACTTCCATCCAACTCTACAAGTAACTCGGCAATATCTGCAGCCGGAACATCGGCGAGTACTTCTTTTAATCCAACCCAGTCTTTGGCCTCGATGAGTTCCTGAAATTCCGGTTTAATGAGCTGGACAAGCATAGTTTTAGTACCTTTTCAAATAATTGGGACTGGATTGTGATGACGGGCTAAGAATCGGGGTTAATCACTCAAAAAACAAGTGCACCCTACCAGAAGTTCAGGCAATATTTAGCTCTTGCAAAGCGGCTTCAGCCGCAAGTTGTTCTGCTTTCTTTTTACTTTTCCCTATTCCCGTGCCAAATTCCTTTTCTCCGATCAGCACCGTTACTTCAAATGTTCGATTATGTCCTGGGCCGGATTCGTTAATAGTTCGGTAGCTCGGTAGTGGTAAACGTTCAGCTTGAGTGTATTCAAGTAGAGCACTTTTATAATTATCAACCGTATGAATAAGCTCTTCAAAGTTTACAAACTTATCGAACACATACTCTACGAATTGGAATGCGTTTGTGTACCCTTTTGTGATATAAATAGCGGCGATGATTGATTCAAATACATCCGCTAAAATGCTGTTAGATATTTTTGTATTTCCGGGGCGTTCGCCCATTTCCATCAATTCATCGAGCCCTAGTTCGGTAGAAAAATTAGCAAGCGTCTCTCCTTTAACCAGCTTTGCTCTTATCTTAGTCAGGAAACCTTCATCCTTTTTCGCATACTTATGAAAAAGTATTTCTGCGGCTATTAAGTCTAATACCGCATCTCCCAGAAACTCAAGCCTTTCATAGGAGTCGTATTTGGCATACTGTTCCTGAGTAAGCATTGAACGATGCCGAAGAGCTCGCTGGAACAGAGAAGTGTCCTCAATTTTGAGGCCTATAATTTTTTCTAGTTGATTTATCCGATCGTCACGCGAAGCAGAATCCTTGCTTTTTTTTGCAAACAAAGATCTGATAGAAAATCGCATGTTAGTTTTCGAATTTCTTAAATACTAAGGTAGAGTTGTGTCCACCAAACCCAAATGCATTATTCAGTGCATACTTAATATTTCGAACTACCGGCTCGTTAGCGGTATAATTCAGATCGCATTCAGGATCCTGATTTTCAAGATTTATGGTTGGAGGTACTGTTCCGTGATAAATTGCTAACAAAGCTGCAACTGATTCAATAGCGCCGGCTGCCCCTAAGGTGTGACCGTGCATAGACTTAGTTGAATTCAGGTTCATCTTCTTTGCGTGATCTCCAAAAACTTTTTTTATAGAATTTGTTTCGGCAATATCTCCTAAAGGAGTAGATGTTCCATGCATATTAATATGCTCAACATCTTCTTTATTAATTCCGGCAGCATTCAGCGCGTTATTCATGGCTAGCATAACCCCTCCTCCGTCCGGATCGGGAGCAGTAATATGATAAGCATCAGCAGAATAGCCATACCCTACTATTTCGCCATAAATTCGTGCACCACGTTTTTTTGCCATTTCCAGCTCTTCCAGAATAAATATCCCTGAACCTTCGCCAAGTACAAACCCATCACGATCTTTATCGAAAGGACGGGATGCTCTTTCGGGTTCGTCATTTCTGGTTGACATTGCCTTCATCGCATTAAATCCGGAGATACCAATTCTGGTAACAGGAGCTTCCGATCCACCGGTAACTGCCATATCTGATTGGCCATAGCGAATCATATCGTATGCAATCCCTATGTTATGAGAACCTGTAGCACATGCCGATACTGCACAGAAGTTAGGCCCACGAAAACCATAACGAATGGAAATCTGACCCGCAACAATATCAGGGATCAACATTGGAATGAAGAAAGGAGAAACCCCTCTGGGGCCTCGTTCATGAAACGAAACAGATTGATCGTAGAAGGTCTTCATTCCACCAATTCCTGTTCCTACAATAACAGCTACCCGATCTTTATTGATTTTATCAAGATCTAATCCTGAATCTTCAACCGCTTCTTTAGTAGCAACCAATGCGTATTGTGCTACCAGATCAAGTCTTCGGGCGTCTTTATGCTCAAAGTGATCTTTCGGATTGTAATCAACAAGCTGTGCAGCAAATTTTGTTGGAAAATCTGTGGTATCGAAATGTTCAACCGTACGGGCTCCACTCTTTCCGGATAATAATCCGTTCCAAAAAGCAGGAGCGCTCTCACCTATAGGGGTAAGAGCGCCTATGCCCGTTATAACGACTCTACGTTCGTTCATAAATGCTAGACGTAAAAATTAAGAAAGTTTACCTGAAAGGTAAGTTACAGCATCGCCAACTGTAGCAATGTTTTCTGCATCTTCATCAGGAATGCTTAAATCAAATTCTTTTTCGAATTCCATGATTAATTCAACAGTATCCAAAGAATCAGCACCAAGATCGTTAGTGAAATTAGCATCCGCGGTTACTTCAGATTCGTCAACGCCTAGTTTATCAACGATAATGGCTGTTACTTTTGATTCAACATCTTGTGACATAATTAGTCCTATTGTATTTATTGGTAGTTAGATTAAAATAAAACTCGTTTAACATAAAAATTCATTTGTGTATGCGCAATAGCTACATGGCCATACCGCCATCAACACGAATTGTCTCTCCGGTGATGTAGCTGCTCATATCAGAAGCGAGGAATACAACCGCATCTGCGATTTCATCCGCGTTCCCGGCTCTTCCCAGAGGAGTCGCTTCTTTAATTCCTTCAAGTACTTTTTCATCTAGTGCATCTGTCATATCAGTTGTTATATATCCAGGAGCAATTACATTAGCGCGAATATTTCTTGAAGCTAACTCTTTAGCATACGATTTTGTGAAACCGATAATTCCAGCTTTCGAAGCTGAATAATTACTCTGTCCTGCGTTCCCTGAAATACCAACTACTGAACTGATATTGATAATTGAGCCCCCTCTGTTTTTCATCATTGGGCGGGCCGCAACTTTCGAGTAGTTAAAAATACTCTTCAGATTGGTGGTGATTACATCATCCCACTGGTCTTCGCTCATTCTCAGAATCAGATTGTCTTTAGTGATACCTGCATTATTTACCAGCACATCTAATTTTCCCCAATCTGAGACAATCTCGTTGATTACCTTTTCTGCTTCTGCAAAATCCACGGCATCAGCTTGAATAGCTTTTGCTTGCCTTCCTTTAGCTTCGATTTCGGCTTTAACTTCATTCGCTGCATCGGCTGAGCGAGCATAAGTAATAGCAACATCTGCACCAAAATCAGCTAATTTAAGCGCAATAGCCTTTCCAATTCCGCGGCTTCCGCCGGTTACCAAACATGTTTTTCCTTCGAGTGATAGTGCCATAGTTCTTTTATTGGTGTCCTGAAGTTTCTGCTTTTCGATCGGTTCGTTTTACCAATCCTTGTAATACCTTTCCCGGCCCAACCTCTACAAAAGAAGTCGCCCCGTCTTCCATCATGTTTAACAGAGTTTGAGTCCAACGAACCGGATTCAATAGTTGATCTAACAGGTTGGATCTGATTTCTTCGGAATCAGTTGTTGGCCTCGCTGTATAATTCGAGTAAATCGGACAATCAGGAGTGTTGATTTCTAAATTTTCTAGTTGTTCTCTGAGTCCATCCAGTGCCGGTTGCATTAGCGATGAATGAAATGCACCACTTACTGGTAACATCATCGCCATTCGGGCTCCTTGCTCTTTAGCAAGTTCTACCGCCTTTTCTACGGCCTCTACATATCCTGAGATCACTAATTGTCCAGGACAGTTGTAGTTTGCCGCAATCACTTCTTTTCCGGTCGCATTGGTTGCCTCTTCACAAACATTCTCAACCGCCTCATCTTCCATACCTATGATCGCGGCCATGGTTCCGGGATTCTGAGTTCCGGCTTGCTGCATTAACTCTCCACGACGGCGAACGATTTTCAAAGCATCCTCAAAACGTACTGCACCGCAAGCTACTAAGGCAGAAAACTCACCCAAACTGTGCCCTGCAACCATATCAGGTTTGGCATCCAGTGTTTTGAAAAGTGACACAGAATGAAGAAAAATGGCGGGTTGTGTATATTCGGTTTGCTTCAGTGTTTCTTCAGGCCCTTCAAACATAATTGATTTCAAATCAATCCCTAACACTTCATTTGCCTGATCTACATATTTCGCGAATTCAGGATTCGAATCGTAGTGATCCTTCCCCATTCCAATAAACTGAGATCCCTGCCCTGGAAATAAATAAGCTGTGCTCATATCAGATGCTCCACTTAACATAAACAGCGCCCCAGGTAAATCCACCTCCAAAAGCGGCAAGCACAAGGTTATCGCCTTTGCTTAACTGGTCTTTCCAGTCATAGAGGCACAAAGGGATAGTCGCAGCGGTTGTATTTCCATACCGATCGATGTTTATCATCACCTTTTCAGAGGAAATGCCCATTCTGTTCGCCGTAGCATCTATAATTCTCAGGTTCGCCTGATGTGGTACCAACCATGCAACATCTTCTGCCTCAAGGTTATTCTTTTGCATGATTTCCAGGGAAACATCCGCCATTCCCATCGTGGCTTTTTTGAACACCGCACGCCCATCCTGACGAATAGAATGCATTCTCGCATCCACCGTTTCGTGTGTAGCAGGACGTAAACTTCCACCTGCAGGCTGATATAATCCACAGTTAACATCTCCTTCAGTATAATGGATACTATCAATTACTCCAGTCTCATCGTCAGAAGCTTCAAGTAGAACTGCGCCGGCTCCATCACCAAAAAGAATACACGTAGTACGATCTGTATAATCCAAAATAGAGGACATTTTATCTGCACCGATCACTAACACTTTCTTAGCTGTTCTTCCTTGGATGAAAGCAGCTCCGGTTGTTAGCGCGTAAATGAAACCCGAACAAGCGGCTGAAATATCAAATGCGAACGCGTTTTTGGCTCCAAGTTTTTCCTGTACCAGACATGCGGTAGCCGGAAACATATAATCGGGAGTTACTGTTGCTACAATTACAACATCAATTTCTTCGGGAGATACACCAGCCGAATCCAGAGCCTCCTGAGCGGCTTTTGTAGCCATGTAGGAAGTAGCTTTATCGGGATCTTTAAGTATTCTTCGTTCAGAAATTCCGGTACGTGTTCTTATCCATTCATCATTGGTTTCGACCAGTTTTTCGAGATCGAAGTTAGTTAACCGATCTTCAGGTAGAAAATGTCCTACTGCAGAAATCTTAGCTCTTTGTACTTCCATAAGGGAACTTAAATCAATTTAGAGATGCGACAATTTTGCCATTTACATCGTTCTGTACACAATTAATGGCGCTTTTTATCATGTTTTTAATTGCAAGAGGTGAACTACCACCGTGGCCAACAATACTTACCCCGTTTACCCCAAGGAAGGGAATTCCTCCTACATTTTCGTAATTAAACGGACTCAATGATTCTCTGAGAACTTTTTGTGCAGCTAAAAGATAAAGCTTGGATAATATTCCTTTTTTAGCTGTCCCTTTAACCATTTGTTTTAACGCAGAAGGAATAGATTCACCAAATTTCAGAAGAATGTTCCCTACTACTCCGTTAGTTACATACACATCTGCTTTGGCCGGAAAAATATCACGTCCTTCCACATTTCCTACAAACCCATCTAATTGCTTCAGGTGTTCATGAATTTCTTTCATTTCGTCGGTACCTTTTTCCTCTTCCTCACCAACATTCAACAACCCAACCTTAGGATTATCTATTCCCATCACTTGCCGGCAGAAAATCTGGCCCATTTTTGCAAATTGAATTGCATGTTCGGGCTTGAGTTCGAGGTTAGCGCCTGCATCAACCAAAAGTCTGAATCCTTTCAATGTAGGGTAATAGGAAGCAATAGTTGGCCGTAACACACCTTGCAGTTTTCCAAGAATAAAGGTTGATGCAGCAAGTAATGCTCCGGTATTCCCGGCACTTACAAATGCATCGCATTTTCCTTCTTTGTGCAAATTTATTCCTATTGAAATGGAAGAATTGCGCTTACTTTTTACGGCGGCAGAAGGAGAATCATGCATTCCGATAATCTCAGGCGCATGAACTACCTGCATCCTGTTTTTATCATAGGTATAATTTGCCAGTTCTTTTTCCAGAAGATCTTCAGGACCAACCAGAATAACCTGAAGCGATGCGTCCTCCTGTAGTGCTAAAATAGCACCTTCTATAGGATTTTTTGGAAAGTAATCACCCCCGGACGCATCTACCGCAATAACCATAAGATCAGTGTTAGTTAGCTACGTTAACTACCTGTCTTCCTCTGTAGTACCCGCATTCCGGGCAAGCGTGATGGTATTTATGGAGAGATCCGCAGTTAGAGCATTTTGCTAACGTAACATCTGCAATTGCGTGATGAGAGCGTCTTTTGTCTCTTCTGGCTTTCGAAGTTTTTCGTTTTGGATGTGCCATGTATAATCCTGTATGTTATTTCTTTAAATCTTTCAATGCTTCCCATCTTGGATCTATAGCCTCACCCTCTTCATTTTCATCAGCTTCTCCAAATTGTTGATTGAGAAACTCTTTCGGGTTACCATTTTCATCCAAAAAACGGGGATGTAATTTCTTTGCAGGAAGACTTACAAGTATTGTATCAAGTACATCTTGTTCTATGTCTATTTGTTTAGATGTATGATCTATATTCCTGATTGCTCCGTTTTCATCAGCCGATTCTTCTACTTCCTCTTCTTTAAAAAGAATTTCGTAGTTCTGTACTACTTCGTAGTCAAACTCATCCAGAGAACGGTCACAAATAAGCTCAACAATAATGTCGAACTTAAGCTTAGCAAGTATAAAGTGAAGTGAACGATTGAACTCGATTTCTATCGTTCCGGATTTCAGAGAAATCTCTCCTAAATCAAAATCACCAGATGTTAACTGGAGCGTTCTTTCACTTTTTCCTTCAGGAATTTCAAAGATCTTAAACTTAAACATAGCAAGTCTCCTTTACAGCCAGCAAAGATAAGGATAATACGCTTGTTGTACAATCAATTAAACAAGCCGTATAGTCGCTGCTCTATTAACCCGATTACTTTACCCAAATCTTCCGGGTCATTTACAAAATCGAGGTCATCGGTATCAATAATAAGCTTTTCGTGAGGGTACCGATCGATCCAATCTTCATACAATCGATTTAACCTTTCCAGGTAATCAATTCTGATGGTGTTCTCGTAGTCTCTTCCTCTCTGCTGAATTTGCCTTACCAGAGTAGGAACTTGTGCGCGGAGGTATATCAAAAGATCAGGCGGCCGCAGATAGTGGCTCATTTCGTGAAAAAGAGCTTCATAGTTTGCGAAGTCCCTGTCACTCATCAAATTCATTTCATGGAGGTTCTTTGCGAATATTTCCACATCCTCGTAAATAGTTCTGTCCTGAATGAGGCTGATTTCCTGTTTCAGCATTTCTTTCTGATGGCGAAACCTGCTGGATAGAAAATATATCTGGAGATTAAAACTCCATCGGAGCATGTCTTCGTAGAAGTCGGCGAGATAAGGGTTATCTTCTACCGATTCATAGAAAGCTTCCCAATTGAAGTGCTTGGCAAGCAATCCTGTAAGCGAAGATTTACCCGCTCCGATATTACCAGCAACTGCGATGTATTTAGATTTAATCTCTTCCTTCAAAACAGTATTTACCCTTCTTTACCTAACAGGCGGTACATCGCCTTTTTATAGCCTTCAACTCCTGGTTGGTTAAATGGATTAACCCCCAGACTATATACGAAAACTCCCGTCAAAAATTCAAAGAAGTAAATTAATTCTCCAATATTTTCTTCGTTAAGAGCTTCGATTGAAATATTTATTATCGGAACATCACCTTCCTGATGTGCTTCAGTGGTACCTAATCGGGCGCTTTTGTTTATATCATGGAAACTCTTCCCTGCCAGGTAATTCAATTTATCATCATTACCTTCTATCTCAGAAACCTTAAGTTTTGAAAATGGTTTTTCAACAATGATAAAGGTCTCCACTACACTACGCTTTCCTTGCTGTATGAACTGTCCAAGACTGTGAAGATCTGTTGAATATGCAGCAACCGCAGGAAAAATCCCTTTTCCTTCTTTTCCTTCACTTTCGCCAAGAAGCTGTTGAATCCAGCCACCTAATGACTTTAATTCAGGCTCAAAACACGAAAATACATCAATGGTATATCCTTCTTCGTGAAGGGCATTTCTTAAAGCAGCATATTCAAGGACTTCCTCCGCATCATCTTCATATCGGTTGTATGCAGAAACAGCTCCATAGAACAAAGTTTTGATATCAATACCGGCAACCGCGATTGGTAGTAAACCAACCGGGGTAAGTACAGAAAATCGCCCTCCTACATCATCGGGAATAATAAATTTCTTATATCCTTTTTCTTCGATTTGAGGATTTAGAATCCCTCCCTGTTCGCTTGTAGTGCAAATGATCCTTTTAACCACATCATCAGCGTACATTTCCTCCATCACTTCGCGAATAGCCCTGAATGAAAGTGCGGTCTCCAATGTGGAACCCGATTTTGAAATCACATTGATATACACACTTTTTTGAGAACCATCCAATTTTGGAGTCTGCAAATACTGAAGTAATTCCTCAAGGTATTTACCTCCCATGTGATGCCCCGCATATAAAATCTCAGGCCCATTCGAATTAAAATGTGAGCTTAGTGCATCGATTACTGCCTTAGCTCCCAGATAAGACCCGCCTATTCCACAAACAATGAAGATATCAGCATCTTTACGAATCCGTCCTGCGAGACTCTCGATCTCCGCGAGTTCAGCGTCATTAGGTTCCCCCAGAATATCTCTCCAGCCCAGCCACTCTGATCCAGGACCTGTTTTTGTTCGAAGCTGTTTAAGGCCCATGTCTGCTTTCGTTCTCGATTTTATATACACTTCATCCTGTAAAAATGAGCGTGCAATTCTTAAATCACTTCTTACCATTGTATTCTTTTATCGTAGTAGTTTTGCGAGTTCGATGAGTGCGTAATCGAGCGTTTTCTTTTTTGAAACCGCAACTCTCATCGGGGTTATTTTCAAGGCATTATTTACAATACCCACCATTATTTCACTATGTCCCTCCAGTAATACTTTCACAGCAGCTGCGCCTAATCTGCTTGCAAGTACTCGATCGTGAGCGGAAGGCGCCCCCCCTCGTTGAATGTGCCCCAGAATACAAACCTTCATATCGTATTGCTTAAAATCATCCTTTATATTCTCGGCGAGTTTAAGCGCTCCTCCGGTTTCATCTCCTTCGGCTACAACAATAAGACTGCTTCTCTTTTGCTCTTTCAGCATGTTCTTCAGTTGAGACTTCACTTCTTTTATATCAGTAAGTTCTTCCGGTAGCAATACCAGCTCGGCTCCACACGCAATCGCTGTTTCAAGAGCAATAAAGCCGGTATCTCTTCCCATAACCTCAACAAGAAACATCCGTTCATGAGCATCGGCGGTGTCCCGTATCTTATCAATTGCCTCAAGTGCAGTATTCAGAGCCGTGTCATAACCTATGGTTTCATCTGTTCCGATGATGTCGTTGTCGATAGTACCGGGGATACCTACCACATTTATTCCGTGCTCGTTACTTAAAATATTAGCACCCGTAAATGTACCATCTCCCCCAATTACTACTAATGCATCAATATTTTTCTTTGAGATTCTTAGCTGCTTTTGCACGGCCTTCTTCTGTTCTGAACTCTAACGAACGAGCAGACTTGAGTATGGTACCGCCTCGCTGAATGATATTTGACACAAAGTTCGAGTTAACTTTTTCAAATTCACCTTCAATTAGGCCCTGATAACCGTGAAAAACGGCATGTACTTCTACGTTGTTAGCCCCGGCAGCCCGCACTACAGCGCGAACAGCTGCGTTCATTCCTGGAGAATCCCCTCCACTGGTTAATACTGCAATCGATTTGATTTCAGGCACTGGATCAATCATGTCTTAAATTCTGTGAGTTGAGTGAGTAATTCCCTTTAAATATTTGTTATGGATATTAACTAATTTAGAGGGCAGCCAAGTTTAAGAAAATTTGAACACTTTTGATGATTGATAGCGCAGAACTACAAAGAATTAATAAAGAGTCCGTCACAAGAAAAACTCTGGAAGAAATTACTGCGCCTGTATCCGCTGATTTAAAGGAATTTAGGAGCTTTTTTAAGTCAACCATTAAATCAGATGTCTTTTTACTCGATCAGATAATTAACTATTTGCTCAAACAAAAAGGGAAAGAATTGCGCCCCACTTTGGTGTTCATGAGCGCAAATTTGTTCGGAGGAATTACAGAACGCAGCCACATTGCAGCTACAATGATAGAACTCCTTCATACCGCAACCTTAATTCATGATGATGTAGTTGATGATGCAAATTCGAGAAGAGGGTTTGTAAGCATTAATAAAATCTGGAAAAATAAAGCCGGAGTTCTTCTGGGAGACTACCTGCTCTCAAAGGGATTATTGATTGCTCTCGAAAATGAAGAACACCAACTGCTGAAAGTACAATCCAGGGCTGTTCAAAAAATGAGTGAAGGTGAGCTTCGACAGCTAAAAACTGCAGGATTGTTCAACATGACGGAAGAACGCTACTTCCAGATTATTTCTGAAAAAACCGCGAGTCTTATTTCTACCTGTTGCGAATGCGGAGCAATATCCTCTACAAACGATCCAACCATGCACAAACTTCTGGGAGATATTGGCATGTGCATTGGTATTGCCTTTCAGATTCGTGACGATTTATTTGACTATGGAAAGTATGATATTGGCAAACCTACCAGAAACGATATTCAGGAACGCAAAGTAACCCTCCCTCTTATTAAGGCGATGCAGCATGCTTCAAAGAAAGAAGCATCCCACATTCGCTCACTTATGAAAAAGAGAAAAAAGAAAAATAAAGATGTTGAGGAGATTGTGAGTTTTGTGCATGAGAAAGGAGGAATGGAGTACGCAAAAAACGTGATGTACGATTATGCTAATGAAGCCATTTCCGGGTTGGAAAAAATTCCCTACTCATCTAACATTCAGGATTTTGTGGATCTGATTCACTTCATCATCACCAGAAAGAAATAAGCTGGATGAGCGAAGTAGAACATCTGTTTATTTCTGATGTCCATCTCGGTGCTTTTTCTGAAAAAAAAGAAGCCGAAGTTGAAAACAGATTGATTGCTCTTATCGATTATTCGATTGAGAAAAAAGCTCATCTTTATATTCTGGGAGACCTTTTCGATTATTGGATGGAATACCCGGATTCCGGGTTCGTTCCCGATTTAGGGAAACGGGTGCTTGATAAGTTTGAAACCTACAACCGGGCAGTTCGACCTGCAATCTACGTTACCGGAAATCATGATAACTGGACATTTGGTCACTTTAAAGATCGCGAATTTGATGTAGAGCCAAAGTTCAGAATCATAAAAATTGGAGGCTCCAATGTATTAATAATGCATGGGGATGGGTTAGTTGGAGAACGCAATGATATACTTCGTCCGGCATTCCACAAATTGTTAAGAAACCCTTCCTTTACTAAGTACTACCAAAAAGTTTTACCTGCAAAGGCAGGTTTGGGGTTAATGAAGGCTTTCTCTAATACTACCAGAAAAAGAAATCACAGGAATCCGGTTCCTTTAAATAAGAATGCGGAGAGCATCTTAAAAGCCGAGGAAGTAGATGTAGTTTTATGCGGCCACGACCATTTACCCAGAGTGGAAACTTTTTCGGGAGGGAAGTATATAAATCTTGGTACTTTTTTTAAGCATAACACACTGGTACGATATACTGAAGACAAATTTCAACTCGTTTCATGGTACGAGGATAGCAAAGAATTTGTACCTTACCGCTCCAATATTTCCTAAAAATGAGTAATTCGAAAGAACCAATAGATCATCACCGATATTTTAATGATCCGGAATACCGGAAACGGATTCTGGCTGAGAAAGAAGCTTCTGTTTCCAACCCCGACTCTTCAAAAAAGGAACCTCCAAGAGAGTACCATCTCGGAAAAAGAATAGTAATGGGTATTGGCCTGTTTCTTCTAGTAATGCTTTTAGGAGGCCTTACCTACACTTATTTCCTGTTTCAGGGACTCCCTTCTATCGAGCAATTAGAAAATCCGGAAACAGCCATTGCTACAGAAGTTAGGAGCCGCGATGGAGCCGTTCTGGATAAATATTATACTGAAAATCGTACCTGGGTACGATACGACCAAATTTCTCCACATGTGGTTGATGCATTGGTAGCCACAGAAGATCACCGATTTTTTGATCACTGGGGTATGGATATGGTTCGTACGCTGGCTATCCCCTATCATGTGCTTCGGGGCAATCCGCAAGGGGGCTCTACCCTGAGTCAACAGCTGGCCAGAAACTTGTATAAAGAAATTGGACTTGCTTTCTCAATTTCCAGGAAGTTCAAGGAAATGATTACCGCCGTACAAATTGAGCGTAATTATACCAAACAAGAAATTATCGAGATGTACCTGAATACCGTAGAATATCCGAATAGTGCATTCGGTATTGAGGCAGCTTCCAGAACTCATTTTAATAAATCCGCTAAAGATCTGAATATTTCAGAAGCTGCAACGCTTGTTGGATCTTTGAACGCTATCTTTGCTTACAATCCCCGAATCCGACCGGAAAGGTCAAAACAGCGTCGGGATATTGTGCTCTTATTAATGAGTAATCAAGGCTTTATAGATCAGCAAACAAAAGTACAGCTTCAGTCCGAGCCTATTCAACTTGACTATCAACCTCCTTCAAAAGCCGGACGTGTAAGCCGTTATTTCGGGGAATATGTTCGCCAGAAAGTTTCCGGTTGGGCAGAAGAAAATGGTTACGATCTATATACCGATGGTTTAGTGATTTACACTACTATTGATTCAAGATTACAGGTTCATGCTGAGCGGGCGCTTCGAACTAAACTTGACTCTCTTCAAACTATTTTTGAGAAAGAATGGACCAGCCGCGGAAGTGGTATTTACATGGATAAACTTTGGGAGGAATTTCCAACCTTTAAAGACAGCTTTCTGGAAGATACCGATGAGTACAAAAACGGATTCCAAAACTATAATACCAGTATCCGAAAAGTTGTTCTTGACAGTTTGAAAGCAGATTCTGTGTTTGTGGATTCGGTTATGAAATCCAGAACCCGACTAGAAGCCGGGTTTGTGGCTATTGATCCAAGCAATGGAAACGTACTTGCCTGGGTTGGAGGATCCAATTATGGGAATGTGCAGTTCGATCATGTATATCAATCTAAACGACAAGCCGGTTCTACCTTTAAACCTTTTGTTTACTCAGTTGCTATTGATAATGGGTTCAAACCGTATCACAAGTTTTCAAAGTATCCTACCAAATATTACGACCGAGCGGGTAATGTCTGGGCTCCGAAAGATCAGGATGTTCCAAGTGGCCCTATCATGGTTCCGCTTCGACAAGCACTGGCCCGGAGTTTGAATAACATAACAGTGCGCTTGCTTCCGGAAATTGCCGGATACCCTGGCACAAATAAATTATGGGAACTAGATCCCGCTGCCAGAAAGATTAAGCAAATGGCTTCCAACCTTGGGATTGATATGACTCAGACCCCCGCCTACCCTTCTATTGCTTTGGGTACGGCTGAAGTTTCTTTACTCGAAATAACCAGTGCATATACCACATTTGCAAATGCCGGTGTTCATATTGACCCTATTGCTATCACCAGAATTGAAGACAAGGAGGGGAATGTACTGGTTGAATATTATCCAGAATATCAACAGGAAGTAATTAGTCCCGAGACTGCTTACATAATGACAGATATGATGCGCGGTGTAATTCGTGGTGGCGACGGCTACCACGGAACCGGAGTTCGTTTACGAAATGTCTATGGTGTGCGCCAGGATATTGCCGGAAAAACCGGAACTACGCAAAACTCTGCCGATAACTGGTTCGTGGCAATGACTCCTCATATCGTAATGGGTGCGTGGGTTGGAGGTGAAGATCGCAGAATCCGTTTCCCGACCGATAACCCGAATAGTATTGGTCAGGGTGCACGTTCTGCGCTTCCTATTGTTGGAACATTCATAAATATGGTTACGGCCGACAAAGATGCATATTGGGGCTATGATGCGTTCACTCCACCTCCCGGATTTGTAATGCCTGAAGATCCTGAAGAAACCCGGAATGAGTTGCTAAGAGACAACAACCGCGGTAGGATTGGGTGGTAAATTCTTTCGGAGTTATCATCAATATTAGTTCAGTTCCAAATTCTTTTCGATCACATTTTTTTTAGAATAAGCTGATGTTTATACTTTACCAGTAAATCGTGTTTATTCAACATGTTCTGTTAATTCCTAAGAATATGATGAATAGCACTTAAACATGAAATTCGGATATGCGCAATAGAGTTGAGCATATTCTTATGTTGAGAAGAATTCGCTCCACTACTTCTTCTCAACGTGGCTGGACTAAGTACAAAAGTTGCAGAGCAACTCATCACAACTTGGACTAAATTCAATGGTAAAACTACGGTACTTAGTCCAGCCACGTTATATATAATTAGCACTTCATGAAATCGCTTTTACTCATATTCTTACTACCAACTTTTTATCTGGCAATGGCACAAGAAAATTCGGAGGTTTGGGATACTTACATGGCCAGCTATGAAGATGGTAAACCAGGGTCAGTAACCCTAAGAATGGACTTGATTCACTCAACACCTATGAGATCACATTCTAACATTTTGATAACAGGAATAGAATATACGACTTCAAGAGAAGACGGATTTCCAGAGTCGGAAACATTCCAAGTATTGCATAAAGTTGAAGATGAACTTCTTGATATCGTGACAAGTGAATATGGTGGAATTCTAGTAGGCTCTTTTATGTACAATAGTGAACGTCTGCAATACTTCTATATTAAGTCACCTAATGGTTTAGAGGAACGTCTGGAAAAATTCTATAAGGAAAATTACCCTGCTAACAAGCACTACATAAACATTAAAGAAGATCCAATCTGGGAATACTACCGTGAGTTCTTATACCCTAACGAAGAAACGCTAAACTACATGGGTGATCAATCTGTAATCCGACAATTAATGCAAGCTGGTGATAACCTACCCAAGGAAAGAAGAGTTGATCATTGGTTATATTTTGAATCAGAAAAAGACTTAAATGATTTTGCAGCACAAATAAAAAGCAAAAACTTCACCATTGAATCTAAATCAATTAATATAGAGGCATCTCCACATCATCAACTTCAAATTTGGAGAACAGATAAGGTAGATATTGATACGATATATCTTATAACATCAGAATTAAGACGATTGGCTTCTGAACATAATGGAGTTTATGATGGCTGGGAAACCTTTGTGATTAAATAAATATGCATAAAAGACACTATCACCCATAACTTATTGAGCTATTTGCAAAGGCTGGTGCGATGAGATACTTTAGTACAAATTTGAAAAGTCCAGCTTACAGATGATAGTTAGTGTTTGCGGAGAATTCGCTCCGCTACTTCTCACATATCTCACATATCTCACATAAAACTAACCCCAATCCTGCCCCACCTTTCGGCCCCATCACCCCTTCCTCAATAACAAATCCGGGAGTAACAATATCTTCTATTAAATCCAGATGTAATCTTGCTTCGCCTCTACCCATAGAATTGATTGAGTAACTCAAAGATCAGTTCTGTTTTACTTACATAACTCTGTAAACAAAGCTTTTGATACGTTTGTACAAGATGGAAAAGTACGTACTTTTAGAAATACACTTTACCTAATCAAAATATTGAGGGAGAATTAAACCTTTAGCTCATGAAAAGTTTTCTTACAATCATTTCATTTTTGATTTCTTTTTCTACTTTCTCACAAAATGAGGGAGTTTCATATCCTGAAAAAAGAAATGGAGAGGTTTATTTTAAATTCAAAGACAATGTTGGGATAAAATGGAAAAGAAATAAAAATCAGCCAATTAATCAGTTTAGTTTTCTAAATACAATTAAGGATAAATATGAAATCATTGAAGTGTTAACTCCGTTTTCTTTTACAGAAAAAGAGATTCCTACTTTGGATAGAACTTTTAAGATTATATTCGAAAATGTTGATAAAACTGATGAATTAATTCGGGAATTATTAGAGAATGATAAAATAGAATTTGCTGAAAGAGTTGCTGTTGATTATAAATTTGATGTTCCAAATGACGAAAGTTTAAGTGAACAATGGTCATTAAACATAATTGGAGCATTTGATGCATGGGATATTGAGACTGGTTCAGAAAGTATAGATGTCGCAATTGTTGATGACGCCTTTGATATATGGCATGAGGATCTTTCAGGTAAAATTGAAAAAGTGTGGGATATTGCGAACAACGATGGAGATGTTAGCCCGGACGTGATTGAAGATACTCATGGAACACGTGTAGCTGGAGTTAGTGGCGCAACAACCGACAATGGCATTGGCATGGCTAGTATAGGGAGAAACATAGACTTAATATTAGTTAAACATACTACTGATGGGAGAATTACTCATGGATATGAGGGGATTTTATGGGCCGCCGAAAATGGGGCTGAGATTATCAATTTAAGTTGGGGTGGTTCAACATATAGTCAGGCCCGCCAGAATTTAATAAACGCAGTGCATGATAATTACAATGTAATTATTGTTGCTGCTGCTGGTAATGACAACACAGGTGAAGAGCATTATCCGGCAGCATATGACAATGTAATAGCAGTTGCTGCCACGAAAGAAGATGATACAAGGCCTGATGAAAATGATTGGGGAACCGGAGATGGCTCCAATTTTGGTTTTTGGGTAGATATTGCAGCCCCAGGACATGGTATCTTTACAACCAGATTAAATGATGAATACGGTAACTCAAACGGAACGTCGTTTTCAA
>JBLLNP010000011.1:0-70412 GCA_048058975.1 Balneola sp. | reverse complement strand
ATCGTTGGCTATGGCTGAGTATCCCGCAAAAAAGAACCCAACCCACATGGCAGCCTGAGCATAAGGGAAACTGATACCTGCAATAAAAAAGAATAGCCCAATCAGACCAATGAATATTCTTTCTTCTTTAATTACCGTGAAAAAGCTATTCGGAACCAGCGATTCAATAAAGCTAGTGCCATTCTTCGAATTATTGGAATCTGCCATCTAAGAGTTTGTGCTGAATTTGATTTCGTACAATGGTACCAAATACATATTAACACAGTATTATGTATTCCGTTCTTTTCTGTCTTAATTCATCTTAATACTTACGCAAAGAGTTTAACAACTTATTTCCACCATTCGTCCCGTGGAACTTGTTTCTGGAATTCAAAAAGTATAGTATTCCCCTGAAGATTAACGGGGATACTTTTTGATGAACATACGGAAGGAACTGATCTTAAAGTCGGAATATGAGGAAGTTGAGAAAGTGGAACATCTGCTCAACGAATTGCAGGAAGAAATTGGCTTTGACGACGAATTTTATGCCAGGCTGATGCTAACCGTTTCTGAAGCTGCAACCAATGGAATTGTACATGGCAATCAACTCGATCCTTCCAAAAAGGTAACTCTATCCGCAGAATACGATGGCAAAAAACTGATCTTCACTACAAAAGATGAAGGTCCGGGTTTTGATCCCGATGAGGTTGCTGACCCTCTTGCCGAAGAAAACCTGTTAAAACCCAGTGGTCGTGGTGTATTTTTGATGAAGGAGTATGCAGAAGAAGTGGAGTATCAGGAAAATGGCACGAAACTAGTTTTGGGGTTTCATTATCCATAAAAAAAGCCGATTCAAATGAATCGGCTTTTGATATTTCTTGATAAGAATTCAGCTTAGTTCAGCTGTGCATCTAATTGCTTAGTAAGGTGAGTTTTTGGAACTGCACCAATAATCTGATCTACTACTTGTCCGTCTTTAAAAATCAATAATGCCGGAATACTTCTGATTCCGTATTTCACTGATACTTCCGGATTGTGATCTACATTTACTTTTCCAATTTTTGCTTTTCCTGCGTACTCGCTTGCCATTTCTTCTACCACAGGCCCAATCATGCGGCAAGGTCCGCACCACTCAGCCCAGAAATCAACCAGTACTGGATGCTCCGACTTTAATACCTCTTCATCAAAGTTGCTATCCGTAAATTCTACTGTGTTTGCCATAATAGTTGCCTAGTGTTTTGTTAATACTTTTTCAAAATTCTGATTCAAATATCCGAATTTCTTTTTCTACTTACACATTGTTTATCATTATTGGGATAATTGTGTTCGTTTATGAAGAACTACATCCATTCTATTTTTGAATCTAGCTTTACACACCCCTGAATCCCCTCTCAAGAGGGGACTTTTGTATCGTCCTCAAGAATAATCCGGCATTAAACTGGTGAGCGGAATTGTGAATACAAAGGTTTTACGTCCCGTCAGGGGAATAAATCCGCACCGGAAGAAAATCAAATATGGCTTTTCAGAATATGGACCTTCGGATTTATTCAGTGGAACCTTTGATGAACCCGCGAGGCAGTTGCAGCCGGGAGCTTTTGCTACTTTTGTCGGCACAAAAGTAGAGAAATTAGATCAGCGTTTAGAAGCTTGATCTTAAGATCCCGGATCAAGTCCGGGATGACGGTTTTTTTATTTGATAAAAATCTCGAAACCGATACCCGTTTAGATCCTTCGTCCCGAATATTCGGAATAAGGATGACCTCTTTGAGAATCAGTTAGCCAATACCAGCTCTACCGATTCTTCACCCAATACATCTTTCAATCCCTTTAACAATTCATCATTAGGTTCTACTACAAAATTCCTCACATTCATTTTAATGGGGGCATTCGCTTCTTTACTGTGTACTGCTATTTTCACCATTGTTGTACCTTTGTTCAATTCAAACAACGTCTGCATCTGGCTCAGATCTTCATTGGTAAGTCCTTCTGTAACAATATCCAGTTTTAAGCGAAGCCTGTCCTGGAACTTCTCCCGGAGATTTTCCACCCGCTCCATATTGGTTACAATCATGCTGTTGCCTCTGTCGCGCTTGCTGTAACGCCCTGTAAAATAAATCACATTATCTACCTTAAGAAGTGCTGCAAATTTATCGAACTCATTGCTAAATACAGCAACTTCAAGTGATGAGTGTAAATCTTCCACCATCAAAAAAGCTATAGGACGTCCTTTGCGGTCGGTAGCCTGACGTTTAGAAGTAATGATCGCGATAAACCTAAGTTCCGAATCGTGCTGTAACCTGCTAATGCATTCTTCGCCAAGATTCTGTTTTCCAAACAACCTGATATCTTCCTGGTATCTGTTTAAAGGATGTCCGCTTAGGTAAAACCCGATTAATTCGCGCTCCTTATTAAGCCGTTCAATACTACTCCATTTTGTAACATCCTTAAGTTTAGGCTCCTGAAGGATACCTCCACCTGCAGCTCCGCCAAATAAATTCACCTGATTTAATCGCTGCTCTTCCTGCTTTCGGGATGCAAATGCCAGGATGTCTTCCACCCCAAATAAAAGTTGCGCCCGGTTATCGTTTAGCTCATCAAAAGCTCCCGCCTGAATTAAACTTTCCAAAGTTCGACGATTGCAGACTCTCAAATCCACCCGGGAAGCAAAATCAAAGACACTTTTGTACAAACCGTTTTCTTCACGTTCCTCTACAATATGTTTGATAGCAGATGAGCCCACTCCCTTAATCGCACTCATTCCATATTGCACTCGCCCGTCTTTAGCTACGAACTTTCCACGTGCGGTGTTTATGTTTGGCGCATCAACAGGAATATTCATTCTCTGGCATTCTTCAATAAATGAAGCCACTTTCTTGATGTCGTTCATGTTGTGACTCATTACCGCAGCCATGTATTCTGCCGGATAATTGGCTTTAAAATACATGGTGTGGTACGCCACTACCGAGTACGCCGCCGAGTGAGACTTATTGAAACCATAACCCGCAAACATGGCCATCTTGTCGAACACTTCCTTCGCTGTTTTCTCATCGTAGCCAAGCTCTTTCGCCTGATTCACAAATTTTTCTTCTTCCGGTGGAAGTAGTTCCGGTTTCTTCTTACCCATGATCCGGCGAAGTACATCTGCTTCGCCTAGTGAGTAGCCGCCCATCTGCTGTGCCACTTTCATGATCTGCTCTTGGTAGATCATAATCCCGAAGGTATTTTCTAGAAGCGGAATTAAATCCTCATGATCATACTCCACTTTTTCACGACCATGTTTTCGCTCAATGTAATTCGGAATGAACTGCATCGGGCCGGGGCGATACAAAGCGTTCATTGCAATAAGATCGTTGATGTCGGTTGGTTTGAGGTCTTTAAGATATTTCCTCATCCCTTCGCTCTCAAACTGGAACGTACCTAGTGTTCCTCCTTTTTGATACAGTTTGTAGGTCTTTGCATCGTCAAGTGGAATATCATCTAGATTATACTCTTTGCCATGATTTTCTTTTACGTACCCAATCGCCGTTTTCAGAATGGACAGAGTTTTCAAACCCAAAAAATCCATCTTCAACATGCCAGCGTATTCGATCACACTTCCATCAAACTGGGTAACGGTAAGGTCTGCATCTTTTGCGGTACTTACGGGAATGAACTCCGTCAGATTATCAGGCGCGATGATAATTCCAGCGGCGTGAATTCCTGTATTCCGGACCGAACCTTCAAGAACGTGAGCCATCTTCAGCGTTTCGGCTTCCAGTCCTTCGCCATCGCGGATTTCCCGGAGTTCTTTCACTTCCGAAAAAGCATCATCTAGTGAAGTCCCGGGGCGTTCAGGAACCAGTTTTGCTATGCGATCGGCATCCGCTAAATCCAGATCAAGCACACGGGCTACATCCCGCACCGAAGAACGCGCTGCCATTGAGCCAAAGGTGATGATATGTGCTACCTGATCTTTGCCATATTTGTTTACTACATACTCGATCACTTTCTGGCGGCCATCGTCATCAAAATCGATATCGATATCAGGCATCGAAACTCGCTCAGGATTCAGAAAACGCTCGAAAAGAAGATCGTACTTAAGCGGATCAATGTTGGTAATTCCGGTACAATACGCGACCACAGAACCAGCTGCAGAACCACGACCAGGCCCAACATATACGCCCATATCCCGGGCAGCTGCAATAAAGTCCTGCACAATTAAAAAGTAACCGGGAAAACCCATGTTTTTAATGATTCCCAGTTCCAGATCGATACGCTCTTTTATTTCATCTGTAAAATCGGGATAGCGGCTTTTAGCTCCTACAAGAGTAAGATGTCGCAGATACTCATCTTCATCTGCAAAACCTTCAGGTATTTCGAACTTGGGAAGAATTACTTCCCGCTTCAGTTTTATCGGTTCAATTTTGTCAACAATTTCCTGAGTGGCGGCAATGGCTTCAGGCATATCGGCAAAGAGTTCCACCATTGCCTGCGTATCTTTGAAATAGAATTCTTCGTTGGGGAATCCATATCGAAACTCTCTTCCTTTACCAATAGGTGTTCCAACCAGTGTGCCATCATCAATACAAATCAGGGCATCATGCGCTTTGGCATCTTCCTGTTCCAGATAAAAAGCATTGTTACTGGCTACCAGCTTTACCCCGTATTTCTCAGAAAACTCTTTAAATACTTCGTTCACTCGTTGTTCTTCATCCAACCCATGATTGATGACTTCCAGGTAAAAATCATCCCCAAAAACATCGATCCACCATTTCAGTTCTTCCTCCGCAAACTGCTCGCCTTTGTTCAGAATCAAATCCCCCAATAACCCACGGGTATTCCCACTCAGGCAAATCAGGTTTTTGCTGAATTGTTGTATCACTTCCTTATCCACGCGTGGATATTTGTAGTAATAACCTTCAGTAAACCCAATGGAACAAAGTTTAGCGAGGTTTTTATATCCCTCTTGATTCTTTGCCAGCATCGGAATCTGGTAGCGACGATCCCGGTTTTCCCGGGTAAATTTCTTTTGAAGCCGATCATCCACCACAAAAAATTCACACCCCACAATGGGCTTAATTCCTTCTGCCTCCGCTGCTGATACGAAAGCAAAAGCGCCATACATATTGCCTTTATCGGTTAACGCAACGGCAGGCATACCAAGTTCTTTGGCTTTAGCAACAAGGTCTTTTACTCCGGCAGTAGCCTGAAGCACCGAAAATTTTGAATGGCAATGCAGATGCGTAAAAACTACATCTTTTCTAAGTGTTACCTCCGGTTCCGAGGGAGTTAAATCTGCCGTGGTACTCTGATCTGTGATCTCCTCTTTTTTTTTGAGCCTTGATGGGGATACCAAATCGATATAATGTTCCCGGACCATGTAGCTTTGAGAAGACTCATACAGGCGGGCATCCAACGGGAAGTTTACATTGATTACCCCTAAACGAACCAATTCCAGGAAAGCACGGGTTGTAGCTTCTACATCGGCAGCGGCGTCGTGGGCATCATCGAAATCGACACCAAATAATTTTTTATGAAGCTCGGTAAGTGTTGGCCACTTGAAGCCTCCACGCCCATTTTCAATTCCAACATATTCTGTACTCTCGTCTTTAGTATCGATTTTGGGCTTGTCCATAATAGCGGAGGCGATCTTCTTACGAAGGAACTCAGCTCCCATTACACTTTCATCGAAAGAGACATTATGCCCAACCATAAAATACGCGCGGTCAATATCTTTTCGGAATTGCTGGAGCACAAATTCCAGATCATGCCCTTCTTTTAATGCTCTTTTGGTAGAGATACCGTGAATCTTTTCTGAGTTGAAAGGAATGGTAAAACCCTCCGGTTTCACAATGTAATTCCCACTACTCATCAGCTTTCCGGTGTGATCGTGCAACTGCCAGGCTAACTGAACCAATCGTGGCCAGTTATCAAAATCGGTAATAGGTGCGGAATAATCGCGGGGAAGTCCCGTGGTCTCGGTATCAAAAATCAGATACATAAAATGCCTTTCGTACGTGCGTGATCTACTGAAATTATCTCTTGAATATAGGGTACAAAACGCACCTTATCTCAGGAAGTTTTCCACAAGTTGTCGACTGATATTAGTTTACGAGGTTGTATTCCAGAAGGGTATAGCTAAGGCTATATGGACTTGTAGTAGAAATACTTCCACTTGTGTTCAGGTATTTAGTAA
Source organism: Balneola sp. (assembly GCA_048058975.1). Taxonomy (GTDB): domain Bacteria; phylum Bacteroidota; class Rhodothermia; order Balneolales; family Balneolaceae; genus RHLJ01. The sequence goes on along the minus strand of JBLLNP010000011.1, from coordinate 64,258 downwards.
GCCCGATACCTTTCGTAAGGATATTATAACTGCTATATCTTATATCTTCTTCGGGTTTAAAATTATACCCTCTTCCAATAGTGATGTTGAAAAAATAGCTAAGATTATACCGGTATATCGGAGGTGCGGAACCATGATAATATGGATTGGCAAAATTAAAATCTGAATTCTTGAATGATATTTTCCCAGCTTCATCTATAATAATCTGAAATTCTGACTCATGGTCGTAATAGCGAGTTGTATCAGAAGCCCAGTTATATGTTTCGTAACCGTTTTTGATTTCTTTAATCGTATATATAGTATCCTGTTCATCAATCTGAACATCCTCAAGATACCATTCTGAAGTGTAGGCTATTCTCCTATCAGGCAAACCCGAATCAGTAAATGTACCTGAAACTTGATATTTCCAATAATTTCCAATTTTTAATGGTAGAAAGTCCGCCTCTGATCCGTTCAAAACCATGTGAGGCGTTACGCTACTATTCACCTGTATTTCCCTGCTTAGCGGAAAAAAACCTTCCTCATTCACTTCAAGTGTTTGTAAACCGGGTTGTATTGAACTGATTTTAAAATCACCATTTTCATCTGTCTGGTAATAGTTACCACTAATGTTAACAAAAGCGTTCGATAAAGGGTAAATACTAGAATTATTCTTGAAGGATACGTTCCCTACAATATCTAAATATTCTTTTGGCTGTATATATATCAGATAGGTAGAATCTACCCGATTAAATGAAAGTTTTTTTTCTATTGGGTTAAATGCTGGACTATTAATTGTCAAATCCAATACTTCCCCTTTTTCTACTAATGTTGGTTGGTAAAACCCATTATTTACAGGGTTTGCCCTATGTTTATCTATTACAGCTCCTCTAGTGAAAATAGTGGTATCAGAACCGGAAACTTCAAAAATTTGTGCAATAGGGTGAAATAAAAACTCATCTCCAAATTGAATTTCAACATAAGAGCTGTCAATAAAAACCGTTCCTGAGTCCTTGTAAACCGAATAAGTTGCTGTGTATTGGTACTCTCCTTTTTTAATGTCTGTTATTCTGAATCTTCCAAAATTTCCCCAATTTTGATAAATAGTGTTATTCATCTCTAATACTACTCCCGGACCATTAAAACTAGGTCTACTCTTTTCACCATTCAGAATCATATGAAATCTTAAATCCACTTCTTTGAATACAGTTTCGGGTATATTTACTACATCTGTTCCATCTGTATTTGTCACTTCACATGACATTATTATGGCTATAAATGCTATAAAGAAGCATCTGCTTATTTTGATCTGGTAGATTTTTCTCATGGCTTAAGAAAGGTATAAAATTGATAACTTAATCACGTATTAAGTTTCTGTTAATTAACATATAATTTCTTTTTCAGTTTCCACTTATCCCTTCTCTAAACTGAATTATTTTTCTTCCAATCTTCAAAAAAACATTTACATTCTCAATCAATACACATATAATGTACATATAATTATATGTAAGGAGATTGACTGATGAAAGGACTGAATTCGTACGCTACTAAAACAAAGCATGATGATTCTGAGATGCTCGAATTATCCCGTAAAATTGAAACTGGTTTTCCTTCTCCCGCAGGTGATCACCTGGAAAAATCATTAAGTCTGGAAGAACTGATTGTACACCGACCCACCTCCACTTTTTATGTGCGTGCAGAAGGAAGCGCGATGCAAGCCGCCGGAATTTATGATGGAGATATCCTCGTAGTTGATCGGTCTCTCCATCCTCGTGACGGTTCCATAATCATTGTTTCATTGAACGAAGAAGTAATTATTCGCCGCCTGGCAAAAAAAGGAAACCGAATTTTTCTTGTTTCGGGGGATATAAGATACGCGCCTATTCCTGTGAATGAAGGTACCGAATGGACCGTATGGGGAGTAGCTACACACTTAATTCATCGGTTCAAAAATCAAAAAGAAGAGACAGAACAAGAGGAGAAGGTGTATGAAATGTGAATTCGTTATTCGTTATTCGTTATTCGTTAAGTGAAAGATAGTATGTTTCTAGATTCCCTCCCGTCTCACCCTCGTACTCTGACTTATGCAATGGTCGATTGTAACAACTTTTATGCATCGTGCGAGCGGGTATTTGATCCTTCTTTGAATAACAAGCCGATTGCGATCCTTTCTAATAATGACGGGTGTGTAATTGCCCGTTCTGAGGAAGCGAAAGATGCCGACATTCCAATGGGTGCGCCTGAATTTAAGTACAGAAAGCAGTTCAAAGAAAAGGGAGTCGCTGTACGGTCTTCGAATTATGCTTTGTATGGAGACATGTCGCACCGGGTAATGGAAACGCTCCGATATCTCACTCATGATATTGAAGTATATAGTATCGATGAAGCTTTTGCGGAGCTTTCCACCAATATTTATCCCAGTATGAACGAATACGGTACTGTAATCAAAAACACCATTGCTCAATGGACGGGGCTTCCGGTGTCGGTAGGGATTGCGCCAAGTAAAACCCTGGCAAAAATCGCGAATCACATTGCCAAGAAAAATCCTGAATTCAGTAATGTGCTTGATCTTACCAATCACCCTGAAATAGATAGATTTTTGGGAAAAACACCCATTCAGGAGATTTGGGGAATCGGGCAAGGACTCACCATTCGATTGAACCGTTATGGCATCAACAATGCGTTAGATTTGAAGAAAACCATCAATAATAAAACATGGGTGCGAAAACATCTGGCTGTAACCGGTTTGAGAACGGTACTGGAATTGAATGGATTTCCTTGTTCGGGATTAAGCGAAGGGCGTGACTCAAGAAAGGGTATCCTGACCTCCCGCATGTTTGGAAAACCATTGTATGAACTTTCAGACATCCAGGAAGCCGTAGCTACCTTTGTGAGCCGGGCCGCTGAAAAACTACGGGCACAAAACTCAGTGGCTTCCAATATTCATATCAACCTGATTGGTGATAAGTACGATAACATTCGCGGAAAATACAAGTTTGGAGCGGGTTACCCGATGAAAGTCCCCACGGCACACACACCAACAATGATTAAGGTTGCAAAAGCACTTACCGCCCACGCTTTCGAAGAAGGACGTAAATACAAAAAAGCGGCCGTCATGCTTACCGGTATTGTACCCAATAGCGAGGTGCAAATGGACTTATTTGATCCTGAGCTATATACTCAAAAACAGTTCCGGCTGATGGAATGTGTTGACCGGATTAATTCCCGATTTGGAAGAAATCACACCGCTTTTGCTGCCACAGGGCTTCATAAAAAAGGTGGTCACCGAAATAAATGGCTAATGAACCAAAACTATCTGAGTAACCGCTATACCACTCGTTGGGATGAATTGATGGCAGCAAAAACGGAGGTTTAATACTTCAACTTTTGTCATTTCTGTAAATGTTAGGTAATTCGATGACAAAGAACATTTATCTTTAAGAGGTGTACTATAATTTATAGTGATTTCAAATGTATTCGACAAAGCAATCCCGTAGATTTACCCGAGATTGCTTCGGGCTTGCTTCGTGAAGCCTTCGCAAAGACACTTAAAGTATAAACTAATGTCACTCTTACTCATTGCCAAAAACCGGGACATGAACCCCCTGAAAGAAGCACTTCTGGAAGTAGATGCTAATCTGGATATTGAAATCTGGCCTCGCGTTGAAAAAAAGGAACGGGTAACCTTTGCCGTGAGCTGGCACCATCCCGAAAAAGTACTGGATGGATACCCTAATTTGAAAGCAGTGACTTCTCTTGGTGCAGGTGTAGATCATCTTCTTAAAGATGAAGCGATTCCGGAATCAGTAAAACTGGCACGGGTAGTGATTCCTTCCCTCAAATCCCAGATGGCAGAATATGTGCTAAACGCCATTCAGAACTATCGTTTTCATACTTCAAGATATGTAGATCAGAAAAGAGAAGGATATTGGAGTAAACATGACCCGGTTTCTAAAGAAGATTGTACGGTTGGAATCATGGGGTTAGGCGAAATGGGTTCTGCTGTTGCAGATTGGTTATTGGTTAATGGGTATTCGGTAGCAGGTTGGTCGAAGTACAAGAAAAACATCCATGGAGTTGATTGCTTTGATGACCGCGAATTTGATGAGTTTCTGGCACGAACAAATATTCTGGTGTGTCTGCTTCCTCTAACCAAAGAAACCTCCGGTATTCTTGAACTGGATTTATTTAAGAAGCTTAAGACTCCCGCTTATTTAATAAATGTGGCAAGGGGAGGTCATCTGATTGAAGAGGATTTGATCTATGCACTGGATACCGGGGTATTAAAGGGTGCTTGCCTGGATGTATTTGAAGAGGAACCATTACCCTCCAATCATCTATTCTGGAACCGACCTAATATTATGATTACCCCTCATGTGGCATCCATCACCAATCCTAAAGAAGCAGCTGAACAAATTGTAGAGAATTATAAAAGAAGTCTATCTGGAATGGACTTGTTAAATGGAGTTGATAGAAAGAGAGGGTATTAAGAAAACAACTTTACAATCGAATACCCAACCCACACAAAAAGAAGCCCAAGCACTACCTGTCCACCAACATTCAGCATTGCAGCTAGAAATTCTCCTTCTTTTCCCAATAAGAAAGTATCGTTGGCGAAAGTAGAAAAAGTGGTGAAGCCACCAAGGAACCCGGCAAAGGTGAAAAGTCTAAGTTCGGGATTCATCCATCCTTTCATCTCAAAAACTCCAGCTAGTAAACCGATAAGTAAACAACCTATAATGTTTACCAAAAAAATCCCAAGCGGAAACTGTTCTGGCTTAAAATAATCATCAACAGAAACGGCCAAAAGGTATCGACTTGTAGCGCCCAGGAATCCCCCTGCACCAACGGAAAGCAAGCTGATAAGGCTGAAGGGACTCATGGGAAAATCCTGTAAATATCTTTTCGATTAGCTACTCTTACAAAAATAACAGTATCACCCTCTAAAAGGACACCTATCCTTAAATCACCTACTCTTATCCTATATGCATTCGCAAATCCAACTAATTTTTTAGTTGAGGGTAATTCACTTATAGACGCTACTTCTTTAGTTGAATCAATTATTTCGAGAATTGCAGCATTATCTTTGGGACGTTTAATTTTATCCAGGTCTTTATAGAACTTCCTAAGAAACTCAACTTTCATTAGTTCTTAAGTTTATAACGAACCTCTTCTTCTGAAACTTTTTCTGAAATGTCAGCCTCTTTTATCAACATTGAAAGCCCTATGTCTTCTATTTCTTCCTCCGACAAAATCTTCGATTCAATACCATGCTTCTTTAGTAAATGAGTAATGAATTCAAACTCTTCTTTATTCTTCGGATGTACAACTATTGAGCTCATAACTTAATCCTTAATGAATTCTTTAAACTTCTACCGAATGAACCCAGCCGTGGCGATCTTCAATTTTTCCGTACTGGATTCCTGTGATTTCATCGAACAAGCGTTGAGCGAAGTCCCCAATCCTGCCATTTCCAATATGAATGGTTTCTCCATTGTGCTGAATAAGTCCAACAGGGGAAATAACTGCCGCAGTACCGGAACCAAACACTTCTTTAAGCGATCCATTTCTCGAAGCCTCAAATACTTCGTCAATTGAGATTCTTCGTTCTTCTACATTATAGCCCCACTCATCAGCGAGTGCAGTAACCGACTTTCTAGTTACTCCGGCAAGTACTGAGCCGGTTAGTTCTGGGGTAACAAGAGTATCTCCAATCAAAAAGTGGATATTCATTGTACCCACTTCTTCGATATACTTATTTTCAATCGCATCCAGCCAAAGAACCTGAGTATATCCTTCTTGTTGTGCTTTTTTAGCAGGAAGGAAACTTGCCGCATAATTTCCAGCGGTTTTGGCCTCACCTGTACCTCCTTTAACCGCACGAACATATCCGTTTGGAGTGGTTAACGATACAGGATTAAATCCTTCTGCATAATAAGCCCCAACCGGAGAAGTAATGATATAATAACTATATACATCTGAAACACGCGCTGCCAGATAATCATCACTGGCAAAAATAACGGGACGAATATACATAGCTGTACCCGGTTTTTTGGGAATCCATTTTTTATCGAGACGAATGAGTTCTTCCAGCGCTGTAATGAATGTTTCGTAATCCGTTTCAGGAATACAGATCCTTTGTGCTGATTTATTGAATCGCTCGAAATGAACATCCGGACGGAAAATATTTACTGTGTTTTCATCCACATAAAACGCTTTCATTCCCTCAAAAACAGCCTGGCCATAGTGCATCACATTCAGTGCCGGGGTAATTTCAATTTTGCCAAAAGGTTTAATCGAAGGCTCTCCCCATGCCCCATTGCGAAAATGCATTTCGAACATATGATCCCCTAGTATTTTTCCAAACTGGAGATTATCAAAATCCACCTCTCCTATTCTGCTGTATTCGGCTTCTTCTATTTTAATGGCTGGTTTTGTCAATGTCTCATTCATGGTTCTCTTTTTTTAAGTCTTTTCTAAAATTCTGGGAGCCAGTTAATATAAGTTATTTTCCTTTCCCTTTCATCACCCGGTACTCTGCATCGCTGCAGCAATACCATTAATATTCAGAAAAATTAACTCGGTTAATTCTGCCTTTTCTTCGTCCGTTTTTACGTGATCCCAACGGTTAAGCAATTCAGACTGAATGATATTTAATGGATAAGTAAATGGATTACGGAAAAGTATCGATCGTTGAATAACCGGGTTATGATCCAGAATATTTTTTGTTCCAGCTACTCCGGTGATTCCCTCTACTGCAAGACCCAGATCATGAGTGATCTTATCATGGAAATAGTGATCATTCGGATCATTATAAATCAACGAAGTAGCGATATGGGTTCGGGCAATTTCACGCTGAGAGTTATTCATCACCGTATAAAAGAACTTCCATTCTTTTTGCCAACGTGAAATAATCTGCTTTCCATCAGGGTATTTCTCAAAAATTGTCGATAAACCTTTTCCAATACCATACCAGCCCGGAACATTATAGCGAACCTGGGTCCATGCGAATACCCATGGAATTGCTCTTAATCCCGAAAAGTCCAGTTTTCCTCCTGTTCCTCTTGATACCGGTCGGGATGCAATCGGGAGCTTTCCGATATGCTCAATAGGCGTAATACCAGAGTACCAATCCCAGAATTTTTCATCATCAATCAAACCCCGGTATGCCGTCATCGTTGTAGATGCCAACTCCTGCATCATATCCCATTCGTAATTGGAATCGCTGAGATAGCCCGGTTTATCTTTTTGGGCCATCGTAACCTGAACCATCGCGTTTACAAGTTGTTCTAAATGGCGATGTGCAATGGAAGTTAGCGAGTAACGAAATGAAATTACTTCTCCTTGTTCGGTAAATCGAATTCGGCCATTATTTGCAACCGGCGGCATTGCAACAATTGCTTTGTTGGATTGCCCTCCTCCACGACCAACCGTTCCTCCCGTTCCATGAAATAAGCGGAAATCGATGCCGTATTTACGACATGTAATTCCTAAATCATATTGAGCTTTGTTCAATGCCCAGTTCGCCATCCAATAACCACCATCTTTATTACTATCGGAATAGCCAAGCATAATCTCCTGGAAGTTGCCTCTGGAATGAATCTGCTTCCCGAACATCTCATGCTCAAACATGTCGGCCATCACTTTGCTGCTGGCTCCCAAGTCTTCAATGGTTTCAAAAAGAGGAACTACATCCAATGAAGTCTCTACCTTACCATCAATATAACTCCACAAACCAAGCTCTTTGGCGATTATCAATACCTCCAGCATATCACTAACGCCATGTGTCATGCTTATGATGTAGCTTCCAAACGAATTTGGATCCAGTTCAATCATGTCCCGGATTTCCTCAAAAACCGTCATTACGCGGCTTGCAACAGGAGAACGTTTGCTTTTAAAAGGACTTAATGGACGAGGATTTCTGAGTTCTTTTACCAGCACCTCAATTTTTTCTTCTTCTGATAACTTGCCATATCCCTCAATCACATTCCCTTTACTCAGTAGTTCTTCTACTGTTTCTTCATGCAAACGACTGTGTTGGCGGATATCCAGCGAGGTGAGATGAAATCCAAATGTTTTAGCACAAATCAATAAATCCTGAAGCCTTCCCTGTTCACTTAGTCCTACCAGGTTATTCTCTATGAGGCTGTTTCGGATAAGCTCCAGATCATTTATAAAATCAGCAGAAGTATATTTTCCAGCCTGTTTAAGAACTTCATCTTTATCGTTTGATATCGCATCCAGTTGCTGCTGAATGTATTGCATCATGTGTGTGAGCTTACGACGATAAGGTTCTCGCTGATAGCGACGCTCGAATAATTCACTTAATGGATTAACTGCTTCTTCACTTCTTAAGGAAGAACGTAGTTCATCAGAAATAGAAGTTTCTTTGTAGGAAACGCTCAGGTAACGCCGCAAATGATCCAATCTCTTCAAGTAAGTTCGAAGAGTCGTTTTTCGTTGCTCTATCATTGTTTTCCAGGTTACCGAAGAAGTGACATTAGGATTCCCATCCCGGTCGCTTCCAATCCAGGAGCGATACTTTAGCACAATGGGTATTTCTCCTGCTTCTCCATAATAGGTTTCCAGGGCCAGACGAATATCCCTATAAAGACTAGGTACCACATCCCAAATGGTATGAGTAAAAAAGAAAAGTCCGTTTTCCACTTCATCTTCCACAGACATCCGCTCCGCACGTACTTCATCAGTCATCAGAAGCAGCTTCATCTGGTTGAAAATCTCTTTTCTAAGATGGCGCTTTTCATCCTCGGTATGCGAGTCACTCCCAACATCCGCAATCATGGTACTGATTTCATGCTGCTTGGTAAGTACACTTCGTCTCCGGGCTTCGGTTGGATGAGCGGTGATCGTTGGTTGGATGTCCATCGTTTCAAATACCCCGATCGCTTGCTCCAACGAATACCCTGCCTGTTTCATTTTATGCACTGCTTCCAGAATGCTTTCATTCCGTGGACTATCCGGAGTCTCCTCAAATTCCCGCTTTCTGTTAATCCGGCTGATTTCGTGCTGTTCCAGGGAGTTAATCAGGTGAAAAAATGTGGTGTAAATCCTCAGGTATTCTTTGATGTCTTTCCCAGACATCTCTTTTACAAGCTTTTTCAGGCGGTTGAGTTCGTCTTCATTTCCACCATCCAGAGCTTCTTTACTATTAAGAGGAAATTCCCCAAGTACTTTTATAAAATCTTCGCCCGATCGTTCTGCGCTGAGCTGCTCCAGAATCTGGGTAAGCGTGATAATGTGGTTTGCCAGGTTCTCGCTGATTTTACTTTCATCAGCGAGCTTTTCTACAGTCGATTGCCATTGCATCTGCTACTTCGTTTTTAAAATTCGTCTTTTTTTGAGTGAGTGAACCTAGAATGTAACCAATAATTCTCCCTTTTTTAATTATTGGTGGGTTAAGTTTTAATTGTGTTCTCATGACCTGCTAACATCCTCCGTCATTTGATCTATTCGATCAAATGACACCTCCTTCGAAGGAGGACTAATATCAACAACGACCTTTGGAATATTAGCGGAACAAATGAGCGTGTATAAGGCAAGGTTGTCCATTATTACTTCCCAAACAAATCCGGAAAAAATGGGCAAGCCCGCTTATTAAGGGGAGTAAGGATCGTAATCGTTAGTTTTATCAACGCTTCGTGAAATTGAAATCTGCATTTTTTACGGCGATTTTTGGATACTTTTGGATCAAGCCAAAAGTACAACATATTACTTGCCAATTAACCAATTTGTGCTGATTCTTCGGCAGTAGCCTGCCTGACGGAAGACAGGCTTCAGAATGACTTTAAAAGGATAACAATGAAAACCAGATGCGCATGGGCCCAAGGTCAGTTCGAAGACTACATTACCTACCACGATGAAGAATGGGGCGTTCCCGTTCACGATGATCGGAAACACTTCGAATTCCTGATCCTGGAAGGTGCTCAAGCCGGACTCAGTTGGGCTACGGTATTAAAGAAACGAGAGGGTTACCGAATAGCCTTTGCAAACTTTGATTCCGAAATAGTAGCTACTTTTGATGAAGACAAAATACAGGAACTGCTACAATTTGAAGGTATCATCCGAAACAAACTGAAAGTTCGGGGAGCGGTAACTAATGCTCAGAAATTTCTGGAAGTCCAAAAAGAATTCGGCAGCTTTGATACTTACATCTGGAGTTTTGTGAATGGCAAGACCGTTGTGAATAGTCCAAAGACGATGGAAGACGTTCCGGCCACTTCCTCTGAGTCAGACGCCCTCAGCAAAGACCTGAAGAAACGTGGCTTTAAATTTGTAGGAAGCACCATCATATATGCCCACATGCAAGCCTGTGGACTGGTAAATGATCATACCGTGGATTGTTTTAGGTATGGGGAAGAGATTTGATTTAATTGGTTTTAGTATAATTTTTATCGATTCTTGTTCGGATAATAATATGTTTGGTACCTATGAATCTATACATTGAAAACTTCTATGAATTAAATGCCTTATGGGCAGTCATCATGGAGGCTAAGTTTCATGATGACCCTGACAAACCGGAAATTCAAGGTAGCCCGTTTGTTTCAAATATTGCTGAAAGAGTATTAGAGCTGATGATCGAACATGGCCCAACTGGAATGAAAGAATTTCCAAATCACCTTGAAATAGATGAAACAACTTTGATATACAAAAAAGTGATCTCACAGGTAGAAATATGTAAATCAAAATTTGAAACATTCGAAGAAACTGAAAACTATATTTTCGAATATCTTAGACCATTTAACATAAAATCGGCTGTACTAAAAAATATATATTTCGGCACCTAACAAGCATTTCAAACGGACACTAAATCAAGTTCAGGATGCCTCATTTACATTTTCTCTCTTCATGTAGCTCTGCTGCGTGATGTATCCCCCCCGATCTTTCAAGTTTGTAAATTGAAAGTGGGAGCAAAGGAAGTCTCCTGACTTCCATCCCTACTAAAATACGTTCAAATAAGTATTTCTTCGATTTCTAAAAGCCCTTCCTTTCTGCCCTCATCATGTAGCTCTGCCTCGTGATGCATATTTTAATTGGAAACCCTGATTAATTATACAGGGTTAAAACCCTTTACTTGATTATTTCCTTACAATAACCTCGTGCATAAACAAGCATGGACTTTAGTCCTGCGCCAATGAAAGCTTAACAAGGATTCCAGAGTTGTTGTAAAGCTCTAGATCCCCGACTTCGCGGGGATGACATTGAAAGAAGCCATATCTTTCCGGCCTCATCCCCCACTCTTCTATCTCCCTGTCTGCCAGCAAAGACCGGGCATACATATCCGGGATGACTACATATAAAACGAATCATTGTGTTACATTCCTCCTTCATAACTCATAACTCAATATTCTTCACATATCATGTCCTTCGCCAAACAACCCACTCTAATCGGAGAACTTCTTACGCTTCGTCCTGTCCATGAGGATGATTTTGAGGCGTTGTTCAAAGTGGCTTCTGATCCAAAAATCTGGGAGCAGCATCCGGCATGGGACCGCTACAAAGAACCGGTCTTTCGGAAGTTTTTTGAGGAAGCGCTGGAATCAGGTGGAGCCTTACTCGCCATCGACAATAAAACCAGCGAGGTTATTGGTTCTTCCCGCTATCACGCATATAATCCCGAAGCTAACGAAATTGAAATCGGGTGGACTTTCCTTGCCAGAAATTACTGGGGTGGCACCTACAATGGCGAGATGAAACACCTGATGATGGAACATGCTTTCCTGTATGTAGATCGGGTGTTACTGCTTATTGGCCCGGATAATATCCGTTCCTACAGAGCAGCAGAGAAAATCGGAGCCAAAGCTGCAGGTACCCGAAAAAATGTGTATGGCCTTGAAAGTTTGGTGTACGTGGTTGAGAAGGTGAATTATTTATAGTCATTCCTGAGTTTTTAGAAACTCAAGATCCCCGGCTTCGCGGGGTGAAATTGAAAAAAGTGGTATCTATGACCTCATCCCCGTCCCTTCTCCTTAGTAAGGAGAAGAGAGCTCGTTGATCCAATTCCCTTCTTCTTAGAAAGTCCTCCTCCTTGATAAGGAGGAGACAGAGCAGATTAGATTAAGAGATTGATTTCTATAAATGTCGTCATCCTGAATTTATTTCAGGATCTGTAAAGGATGATATTTCAATTGAGCTTTAGTTTATAACAAAGCTGCGATCCTCGCAGATCCCGGATCGAGCCTGCCTATCGGCAGACAGGTACAAGATGACGAATTACAGAGGCTTTTTAAAACCTGTGGGTATAGCTCAGCTTTACTATTCCGGCCTGAGCAGTAGTTTCGAAGCGACCAAATACATCTTCCTGCCAGTTGTGGTTATATACCAGAAATAAATCCGATCCGGGGGTAATAATCCATCTCAATCGGTTATTTAGACCTATTACTTTACTCAGGTTATCATATTGAAGATTGACGGTAAGAAAGAGTTCGGTCGTTAAGTCCCAGATTCCTTCAAAGAGTAGAATATCCGCGTTGAATTCTCCTTCGGGCAAACGGATCATTCTCCGCACATAACTTGGTGAAAGCTCTATACCCGGAACAGGTCGTACATTTATTCCAGCCTCTACTTCGGTTTCTGTACCTGTCCAGAATCCATTATACTCTACTCCGAGACCTGCTGACACTTTCCTAAACTGAGCGGTGTTAATCCCGACTTCTGTATTCCAGTTGGTGTATTCATCCACAGGTATAATAATGCTACCGTCTCTGCGGATATCGAATTCTGAATCAAGTAGCTCGTAATTTCTTCCAACTCTCCACCAGACCCGATCACCGGATGAAAACCGAACATCACCTAACGTAAACACTAAATTTTGAGTTAAAAGCGTGAAATCTAAATCTGTAAGGTGTTCAAACCGGATCCCCCATCTCACCTGATCGATGGTTTTGCTATTTGAAAACTGAGGAGTAAAATCTACCGAAGGCTGTAATCGCCGAAACGCTACTCTACGAGCGAAACCAACCGCCGGATTAAACGCTTTACCAAATTCACGGTAAGAAACATGTCCCGACCACGGCCTGTTTGGAAAGTTCAACCGTATTCCACGTGAAGACCGGTCAAATATATCCGTGCTATTCCCATCTGCTGCTGCCGGATTATGAGCCACAAAAAATGCCTGAAATTGTAGATTCTTATCTCCCAGAAAAGAAGATGTAGCCAATTCCAGATCAGCGCCTAAAGTGTGGCGGTCCTGCAAAGAATCAATATTTGAGGTAGCTCTTCGGGTATAAATGAGACCTATGGTGCTTTCAGCTCCAATATTTCGTTTTAATCTGGCTACAGAAAAATTCTCAGGGTCAAGATCACCGCTCTCGCCCGTTCTCACATGTAGAATCGCAAGGTTATTCTGGCCTACATTACCTAATAATCGAGCGCCATACGTTATGGGAACCGGCTTTCTTGCATTTAATCCAATCCTACGACTAAAATAAGGATCGATTCCACTGCTTGGAGCAAAGGAATAGATATTGGCTCCTTCCAGAAAGAAATCCCGCTGTTCGGGAAAGGCGATTGGAAAACGGGTTAGGTTCACTTGCCGTTGATCCACTTCGGCTTCTGCAAAGTCGGTGTTAAAGGTAACAGAGGCTTTCAGACTTGGGGTAATGTTGTAATTGATATCAACTCCGGCATCCGAGCTAAAGTCCGCTTCTGTTTCTGTGGAAGTTAGATCTCTTGCTACCGTTCCAATCCCAAAAGGCACAACCTCCAGCCCCAATCCCTGAGAAATATTTTTCAGACCGGTAAGACGTCCAGTATTCTGAGGCCGGGAAATTCCCTGGTTCCTTCTATGTCCGGTCCAAAGCGCGGTTTCGTTTTTCCTTCGGATCACCCGCATAAAATTCACGCCCCAGTAGTCACTGTTTTCATCAAAGTTCAGGGTTCCGAATGGAATCTTAATCTCTGCCGACCAGCCATATTCTCCGATGTATGTGTGTGCATCCCAGATGCCATCCCAGTTCAGATTAATTCCCCCACCCTGACCTGAGCTAACCAAACCATCTGTTCGTAGTCCATTCGGATTAATCTCCATGAAATAAGCGTTTCTCTGATCGTTAAATGTGTCAAAAATCCATACAAAACGTTCATCTGAGGTTATTCGCTGATCTCTCCTTTTCTGAAAAGCCTTTATTTGATCAGGTTCGCTGTCATAGAGTATCACTCCGATATAAAGATATTTATTATCATAAGCGATTTTCACTTCCGTTCGCTCGGTAGCGGGATTCCCCTCAACCGGAGATTGTTGGGTAAAGCTCGTAGCAGGAAGTACACTATTCCAGAACGCTTCATCTAACTTTCCATCAAAACGAAAATCTTGTTGTTCATTTGTATTTAAGGAATAGGCCTGAATCGTCTTATCCGAATTACCTGACGATTGAAATGCTTTCAGGTTGATGGAAGTCCCAGCCAAAAGCATTGATATTAGAATTACTTTTATGACTTTCAATATGCTGCGGTGTCCTTTTCTGAGAGTTGGTTAGAATCGCGAAATAATAAGGAGCTCATCCTAAAGAGGTAGTAAAAAGATGTGTTTGGATATGCAAAGAGACAAAGTAACAGAGATACTAAGTGACAAAGGGCAGAAATTTCCTGCTTTGTCACTTTGTGCCTTTGTCACTCAGCAACTGGAATAACAACTCATTTTTTTACTATACTTGCCGGATGACTGAATCCAATACGCACGTACATTCTGCACAAAACGAAAAACTACCTCGTAAATTAGGTGTCTGGGGACTCTGGATGCTGGTGGTAAACGGGCTCATCGGAGCCGGAATATTTGGGTTGCCCAGTGGCGCTTCAGAACTTGCCGGAGAATACAGTGTATGGGTGTATGCGCTGTGTGCCCTACTAATACTTCCGGTAATTCTGTGTTTTGCTGAACTAGGAAGCTACTTTCGTGGAACGGGCGGACCGGTACGTTACGGCACCGAAGCATTCGGGCATTTTGTAGGCTTTCAAAGTGGATGGTTGTACTATTTTGCCCGCATGATTTCCTTCGCAGCGAACTCTGTGTTGTTGGTGGAAAGTATCGGATATTTTTATGCACCGGTTGGTGAAGGTATCGGGAGACTCATTTGTCTTGCCATTGTATGTGGGGCCCTCACCGTTATTAACGTACTTGGATCGGTTGAATCTATCCGTTCACTGGCTGTTTTTACTATCATTAAATTTTCGGTATTAATCCTCCTCATTTTCGGAGGGCTGGTTTTGTTAGGCGGTGAAGTTCTGCCTTCGTTTGATACTCCAATTCCATCGGGCAGCAACATTGGAGCTGCTGTTCTTTTGATGATTTACGCTTTTGTTGGATTTGAAGGTGGGGTGGTTCCTGCCGGAGAAGCTAAAAACCCAAACCGCGACATGCCCAGAGCACTAATCCTGGCGCTGGTTGCTATCGTAATCCTGTATATGCTGATCCAGTTGGTTGCTGAAGCTGCCGTGCCTGATCTGGCTTCTTCTGCATCTCCTTTGCTGGATGCTTCCGCTGCTTTGTTTGGGGAATTCGGGGCGGTTATCCTGATGATCGGTGTAGCAACTTCGGTAACCGGGAATCTGGTGAGCAATATGTTTTCCACTCCGCGGCTAACCTATGCTCTTTCCCTGGATAATTCTCTTCCAGGATGGTTTGGAAATGTACATCCTAAATTCCTTACCCCGGCTAATTCTGTGGTCTTCTTTGGAGTTTGTGCGTTTATCGGTGCTGCATTAGGATCATTTACTGCATTGGCTGCTATGACCGTGCTGGCGCGGGTTTTCTTTTACATAATTACCTGTGCAGCGATTCCGAAATTACGTCCCCGGTTTGAAGGGCAAGAAGCTTTCGTATTAAAAGGAGGTTATATAATTCCTGTTCTGGGAATCCTCGCCTGTCTGTGGCTCATGTTCCAGGTAAGCCTCACTAACATCTGGATGACGGCAGCTTTTATAGCTGTGGGAACGGTGTTGTATTGGGCAGCGAGGAGAAAAGCATAAGTTTCTTTTTTTAAGAGTCATCCTGAACTTGTTTCAGGATCTTATGAATCGACTTCTCAATTTTTAAAATTTCTTCACCCTTTCATGGTACTTTTGAGTAACCAAAAGTGGAAATCTTCAAAGCTGAATATTCTTTATTGAATACTCAACCGTTCAAAACAAATTACTTCCTAAAATAAATACTCCCATCACAACGAGGAAGAAACCGAAGCCTTTTTTGAGCTTTTTTTGTGGGATAGTTTTACTTAAACGGCCACCGACCAAGCTTCCGATGATTCCAATCACAGTGAATATGGCAAGTAATTCCCAATTTACATTCAACTTTTCGGCACGTAATACATCCAGATATTTATAAAATCCGATAAAGCTTTTTGCTGCGATAATGGTGAGACTGGTTCCAATCGCTACCCTCATGTTTAATCCCCCGAAGAGAACCAAGGCAGGGATGATGAGAAAACCACCTCCAACACCTACCAAACCAGTTACCACACCAACAACCAACCCTTCAAGGATAAGTATATATCTCGGCGCAGAATATCCCTTTTCTTTCTTAAGCGCGGGATTATCCTTTATCATAAGAAAAGCAGCAAGTATCATCACTACCGCGAAAATGATAAGCTGAGTATTTCCGGAAATAAATTTGGAGATACTGGCTCCACCGTATGTTCCCAGCATTCCCGGGACTCCAAACCAAAGCACGCTTTTCCAGTCAATTTCTTTTCGATAGGCGTAAGGAATCATTCCAAATAAGCTGATGGAAGCTACAATTCCCAATGATTCCGCAATAGCGACTTTTTCAGGCTGATCTACCAAATAAACGAGTACAGGCACCGTAAGAATGGAGCCGCCCGAACCTAACAGTCCGAGCGAGATTCCAATCAGCAGAGCACCAAGTAGTGCCCAGAACATTAGTTAACCTCTGCCAGAAGATTCTTCTTTTCTAACCAGGGGTCAACGGAATCATCTATAAACTGAACTTCATAACCCTTCGACTCCATCAACGCAGTTGCGAAAGAAGCGCGATTTCCTGATTTACAATGAATAAGTACCGGTTTGTCTTTGGGTACCTCATCCATTCTATCCAGTAATCTTGTGTGTGAGATATTGATGGCTTCAGGATGATGTCCGGCATCGTACTCTGATTTTTTGCGAACATCCAGCAGGTTGTACTCGCCGGTTTCCATCAGAGTATCTACAGTTTCAAAGTCAATAGTAGTGGTTGAAACAAGATCGACATTGCTTTCACTCAGTTCGGATGGAGTTGCAAATCCTACAATGTTATCCAAACCAATCCGGATTAAATCCACAACCGCTTCTTCTACCTTGTTTTCGTCAATGATCAGGTAGATATACTGATCTTCAGTAACATACGAGCCAACAATAGTATTAAACTGTTTATTCATTGTAGCCAGCAAAGAACCTTCCAAATGACCCGCCATAAACTCTGTGCGCTTTCGTGTATCAATGATCACTGCATTTTCAGGAGCTCCTTTTTTTACAATATCATAAATGCTCATTTTAGAGGGATTGGGAAGCTCTCCAAGCACTTTGGGGCCTATCTTATTATCTCGTTTCATCCGGGCAAAATACAGAGGTGGCTCAGGCTGTCCATCCAGAATGTAATCCACAAAATCCTTTTCTGTAATCGCTGAGCGAATAGAAGTATTGAATTTCTGTTCGTATCCTACCGTTGATTTTGGAACTGCTCCTAATGCTTTACCACAGGCACTTCCGGCACCGTGTCCCGGCCAAAGCTGAAGGTATTCCGGCATCTGCTTGAACTTTTCCAGCGACTGGTACAATACTTTGGCAGAACCTTCCATGGCCCCCACCTGACCAGCGGCTGTTTCCAGTAAATCAGGTCGTCCAACATCCCCTACGAACACAAAATCACCGGAGAGAATCCCCATGGGCTGATCGGTAGCTGCGCCGTCGGTTACTAAATAACTTACATGCTCAGGAGTGTGGCCCGGGCTGTAAACCGTGGTAAATTTGATATTTCCGATATTGAATTCATCGCCATCTTTCAGCAGTTGATAGTTGTAGTCACTACCCATTAACCATTCGTATTTCCAGTCTTTGTCTCCTTCGTCTGAGGCATATACTTTGATTCCGCGTTCTGCAAACTCCCTCAAGCCGGACAAATAATCCGCATGAATGTGGGTTTCAGCGGCAGCTACAATTTTCAGATTGTGCTTTGCTGCCAGCTGCTCATAGCGGTCGATGTCACGCATCGGGTCTATTACAATAGCCTGTCCGTTGCGCTGGCAACCAATTAAGTACGCATACTGTGCGAGTTTCTCTTCAAAAATTTGCTCAAAAAACATGTTTCACTCCTTTACTCTTCAAATTTACTAAAATTCTTAATGAGGTAATCTACTTTGTAGTACCCCATAGGTTCCTGCTCCGACAACTGCCGCAATAAGCGGAACGATAAAAATCAGGTACCCTGTACCAATTAAGGCATACAACGGGCCCGGACACGCACCTACCAATGCCCAACCTAGTCCGAATAATGATCCGCCAATAATATAGCGTTTGGATAGGCTGTTGTCCTTTGGTTTGATGTTGATCTCGTTACCTGAAGTATCTTTCAGGTTGAACTTTTTTATCAACTTTGTTCCGATCAAGCCAACTAAAATCGCTGACCCTATTATTCCATACATATGGATTGAATCGAATAAAAACATCTCCTGAATCCTGAACCAGGATACCACTTCTGATTTGATCAGAATAAAACCGAATGCAATTCCTGCTAGTATAAATCTCATGATGAACTCTTTAGCTTAAAATATTAGGCAGAATGAAATAGGTGGAGATAATTCCTCCTACAAAAAAACCAATTACTGCAATCAGTGATGCTTTTTGAAGCGTAGCCAATCCGGTTATAGCGTGCCCCGATGTACATCCTGCCGCATATCGTGTTCCAAAACCAATCAGAAAACCGCCTACAACCAGCATTAACACTCCCGGAATACTTGCCAGATTTGACCAAGAAAATAACTCGACAGGAACAAATCCATTGAAATTGGTGATTCCAAGATTTTGCAGAGCATCAACCGTATTTGAGGATAGATTTATTGCATAGTTTTCTGGAATAAACAGCGCGGCAATTATACCACCTAAAGTGATTCCGAACGCCAATTGAAGATGCCATCTTCCATCCTTCCACCAGTTGTAATTGAAATAAGAGAACTTTTTTGGCATTACAGCCGCACACATGTGTTGGAAACTGGATGAAATACCAAAGGTTTTGTTGCCCACGATTAATAATAAAGGTACCGTTAATCCTATAAGCGGACCAGCGATGTACCAGGGCATTGGTTTAAGTAATAATTCGTAGAACATTTTTCGTTTCTATTTTTATTTGTTGAGCAAGTGTAAGAGTTTTTGTAAACTTGTTACAACATGTTATAACAAGATAGATTAAAGTTACAAAATGATTGATCACTCCGTTCCAAGACATCAGCAAATAGCGGACCATCTTCGCAATGATATCGCAAAAAAAGAATTTGAACCGGGAGATAAACTCCCTTCTGAAAAAAGATTGTGCGATTACTTTGATGTGAGCCGAATTACTGTCCGCCAGGCTTTAAAATCTTTAGAAAACGAAGGGCTGATTTTCAAAAAGCAAGGACTTGGAGCTTTTGTAAGTGACGATACCAATGCCCAGAGGTTAGTTCAGCTTACCGACTTTTCTGAAGACATGCGTCGGGCAGGATTTACGAGTTCTTCAAAACTGATTCGTTTCAAACGAGTGGATGCAGAGCCGGAGGTGAATCCGATTCTGGAACTTCCACCTGATAGCCCTCTTATTCGAATCGATCGTGTACGTTTGGGAAATGGAGTTCCTGTGGCTTTCGATATCACCTGGCTTCCCGCGAGTTACGGTCAGCTTTTACTGGATGAAGATTTAAGAAATAAAACGATTTATGAAATTCTTGAGGACACCTATTCTATTCCTATCTCAGCCGGCAGGTACAAATTCACTGCAGCCAAAGCGGATGCCTATGTAGCAAAGCATTTAAATCTGGAGGAAGGAAGTCCGGTATTTGAAATAGACCGATGCTCCAGAACTACGGGTGGAAAAAAAGTGTATTATCAAAAGCGATATAACAATCCGGCTTATATCTCCTACGAAATTGAATTGTTCAGAGGTGATGAAAGCAACGAGTCTTGTAAACAGGGGCTGCCTCTCAAAGAATTCGTGCCAAAATTTAACCTCTAGTTATTCAATAGTCATTTTACTATATAATCCGAAATAAGAACTAAGCGGTTGGATATGAAGATTTGGGATAACGAATACCCTGACGGTACAGAATATGCTCACTTTTATGCTACCTACGTTGAGCAAATTGAGAAAACAAACATCATAAATACGCTGAATAATCAGATGCATGAAGTTTTCACGCTTATAAATTCCGTTCCCGGAGATAAAGCGTACTTCAAATATGCACCTGACAAATGGACGTTAAAAGAAATACTCGGGCACATGATAGAAACTGAGCGAGTGTTCTCGTACAGGGCTTTCGCAATTAGCCGCGGAGATACTCAGCCTCTACCGGGAATGGATCAAAACGAGTACATGAAGGGAAATAATTATAACAAACGCTCTCTGGCTAATCTTTGTAATGAATATCTCGCCGTTCGGGTATCTACCATTCATTTATTAAGCAGTATGACCAAGGAAATGATTGGCAGAAAAGGAATCGCAAGCGGTGTGGAAGTGACGGTACGTGCGCTAGCATTTATCATTGCAGGACATGACAAACACCATTTCGAAATTATTAAAGAAAAATACCTGACCGAAAGCTAATCAGGCGTATTCTTTTTCTGTGATACCTGCTGCCAGAATTTTTTGCGCAAGATCATCTTCATCTGAAATCTCTGGAAGAGATAATAACTCTGCTGTTTTTATCCAGCTTGATACTTTTTCCTTAAACGTGCCATCAATGGAATAGATAACATGCCCACCAAGTTGTTCTAATGCGGCTGCATTGCTTAGTTGCTCATATTGATTTCTGATAGGGATTGTGAGTAGCTTTTTCCCAAGAAACATGGATTCTGAAGTGGTCTCAAACCCTGTGGAAGAAACCACACCAAGACAACTTTCAACACTTTTAAGGAAGGTATCTTTTCCAACCGGTTTAACCTTTACATTCCCTTTTTGATAACCGCGCTCACAGGAAGGAGAAAAAATATGCCACTCAATTTCCCTTATTTGATTAAAAATGGAGCATAAAGTTTCATGATCAAAAGCGGGCAAATACACGGTAATATGATCTCCTGAAACCGGATTCAGATCTTTAATCTGTTTACGGATGATTGGTGGTTCTACGAAATAGTCGTACCTCAGATAATGAGAACCAACAGCCGCACTAAATGGAGCAAAGTGCTTCATGATTCCTTCCGCAACCAACGACTTTTTTGGAGGCCTTGGGACGTTTGGTGATAAAAAAGAAGCCTGATGACTTATTCCCACACAAGGAATCCCTGCTGCCTGAGCTGCCCAAGCCGTTACCGGTTCAAAATCATTGACTACAAAATCATATTCATCAACGGGAGCAGAATGAACATCTTTAATTAGTTTAACCGGGTTAAGATTTAGTGCGGTATTCAGAAAATCTACGCTACCTTTACTGTCGTAGGTAAGACTTATTCCACGGGCTTTATAAGCGATCTCTCCATCTAAATCCATGTGAAAATTATAGCCGCTGATTAATACATCCACTTCGGCAAACTCTCTGAGCTTAGGAAGAACTACCCTGGCCCTGCTAATATGCCCGTGCCCGGTTCCTTGTACTCCATAGAGTATTTTCATCCTATCATCACTTTTGAGTTCGAAGTATAACGCTGAACAAGCTGTGTAACTCTTGGACTTTCTTTCAGAACGGCGTCTTCTTCATAGCGGTACAAGCTCCACTCCGCCCCATCGTATTCCAGGCAGGTTAAATTCTCTACCCAATCACCGGAGTTCAGATAGATTACAGAACCGTGCTCGTTTTCATAGCCCCTTATTTTAGGTTGATGAATGTGCCCGCAAATCACATAGTCGTAGCCTTCATCAATCGCCAGTTCCATTGCGGTTACTTCAAAATCATCAATAAAATTAACCGCAGTTTTAACACTGTCTTTAATTTTTTTGGAAAGGGAAATCTTTCCATAACCTAGTTTCACCGAAAGTTTATTAACCCAGCGATTTAGAAGAATCAACAACTCATACCCTTTTCCACCCAGTTTAGCCAACCACTTGGAATACTTCATGGTAATGTCAAAAATATCGCCATGGAAAATCCAAACTTTCTCTCCATTCATCTCTAACACCAGTTTATCGCGAATAAAAAGCGGCCCAAGTTGCAGGCTGGATATCTTACGAAGTGTCTCATCGTGATTTCCCGTGAGGTAATAAATATCCACTCCGTTGGTCATCATAGTGATGAGCGTACGAATAACATGCATGTGCGCTTCAGGCCAGTAATATTTCTTGAACTGCCACATATCAATAAAATCTCCATTCAGAATAATCCGCTTCGGATCAATGGAGTTAAGATACTGAACAAGTTCTACGGCGTGGCAGCCAACCGTTCCCAGATGTACATCCGAGATAACTACCGTATCCAGAGATCTTTTCATAGTCTGTATAAGATGATTTTACCCCCAAAGATCGTAGCTGGATATTATCAGAGCTTAGCTTCATTGTTATTAATTGGTAATCGAAATGTTACCGAATCGTAACCTTGATATACTTTTAAGCCCTTTCTGTTTGAAAAATTTGAGCTACATTAACGGAAACACTTAATGACCGAATAGTTATGGCAGCACCTGAAGAACAAAAAATTGTACATGTTCACCTTCCAGAGAATGAACCTTTTAAAACCACACTAACCGCAGGAAAGCATGAGCTTATTTCAGACGAACCAACCAGTGTTGAAGGCGGACAAAATCTTGGACCTGATCCCTACGATTTGCTCTTGATGTCTCTGGGAACCTGTACCGTTATGACCGTTAAGATGTATGCGAACCGAAAAGGATGGCAGGTTGGTGATATGTACATGGAACTGCGCCATAACAAAAGTCATGTAGAAGACTGCAAAACCTGCGAAGACCCCTCTTCTAAAATCGATGTGATTGAAAAGGAACTTATTATAAAGGGAGATCTAAGTGATGAACAGAAAGAGAAGCTGCTTGAAATATCCAAGAAATGTCCAGTTCACCGCAGCCTGTTGAATGAGATCAGAATTGAGAGCAGCATCAGCGTTCAATAAATTAAATATTAACTTGTTCAGTTTTTGAATTATCCAGCAAGTTTAAGTTAACCCGGAATAATTTATAACCCAGGTAAACACTTCCATACAATTACCCTCGCCATTTTCTATATTCACTAAAAATTGATAGTGATCATGAATAAGGAAGAAATCATAGAGCTGATTCGGGAACTTGGGGTTCGAAATATCAAGTTTGGGGTTACCGATATTGACGGTGTACTTCGTGGAAAAATCATCAGCACCGAAAAATTTTTAAAGGTGCTCGATGAAGGAGTCGGCTTCTGTAATGTGATTTTCGGTTGGGACGTTAACGATGCCTGTTACGATAACACCAAAGTAAGCGGCTGGCATACCGGGTATCCTGATTCTTTAGCTTCTATTGATCCATCCTCCTATCGAAAAATCCCCTGGGAAAATGATAAGCCGTTCTTTTTGGCTGATTTTTCTGAATCTGAAGCCCTGAAAGAAGTATGCCCAAGAACGCTTCTTAAAAAAATACGGAATGAAGCCTTTGAGATGGGCTTCACACCAAAATTTTCTGCCGAATTCGAGTGGTTCAATTTTGATGAAACCATGCATTCCCTCAAGGAAAAAGACTATACCGACCCAACTCCTTTAACTCCGGGAATGTTTGGCTATTCGGTACTTCGGGCTTCACAGAATGGTGAATACATCAACGATCTGTTTGATCTATTGGATGGGTTTGGCATTCCGCTTGAAGGTATTCATACCGAAACCGGAGATGGCGTTTACGAAGCCGCCATCACTTATGATGAGATTTTAGAATCTGCAGATCGGGCGGCATTGTTCAAAACCGCTGTTAAAGAAATTGCTTCTCAATATGATCTGACTGCCAGTTTTATGGCAAAATGGAATCTGAATCTTCCCGGTTGCAGCGCGCATATCCATCAAAGTTTATGGGATGGAAAAGAGAGAAACCTCTTTTTCAGAAAATCTGAGAATCATCATATCAGTCCATTGATGGAACAGTACATTGCCGGGCAATTACACTGTTTACCGCATATTCTCCCAATGTTCGCTCCAACGGTAAACAGCTATAAAAGATATGTGGAAGGTTCCTGGGCGGCGACTTCGGTTAGCTGGGGCATAGAAAACAGAACCACTGCACTACGGGTTATAAACCATGCAAAAATTCTATGCGGCTAGAAAACCGTGTTCCGGGTGCCGATGCAAATCCCTACCTGAGTATGGCTGCCAGTCTTGCTTCCGGTTTGTATGGAATCAAAAATAAACTAGCACTGGATATTCCTGCAACAAAAGGAAATGAATACGAAAATAAGGAATCGACTCCCTTGCCCGAGAATCTCCATAAAGCTACAGAAGCGATGAAGAAATCGGACATTGCGAAAGAATTATTTGGAGCAGCTTTTGTGGATCACTTTCTTAAAACCAGGGAATGGGAATGGCGGCAGTTTAAACCCGAACAAAAAAACTGGGAATTAAAACGGTATTTTGAAATCATCTAACAAACCAAAGGGTCTTTGCGAGCAATTGATGAATTATATTTCTAATAAACCAGATTTCGACGAAGCAATCTCATTGAAAGAACGCTTTTAATTATGAGATTGCTTCAGTATTTGTTCATCCGAACTACTTCGGATTCACTTACTACTTCGCAAAGACGGTTATATTCTTAGTTCAGGAATTATGTCATTTATAGATTTTAACGACATTGTACACGAGGCTTGGAGAGCATACGACAGCTCCCGGGAGATTATCCGGATTGAGGACATTAGTGCTAAAGTATCTACCAATCATGTCTATCGTATCACACTTAAGGACCACAACCTGATTGTGGCCAAGCTCTCTTATTTTGGCAAGTACGAACACTTTGTGGAAGACCATAGTATCATAAATGCGCTGTCGAATAATCTACCTTCTCCCTTCGAGAATTTCCTTGCCCGGTCTTTAATGAAAGGGAATGAGTTGTTTGTTCACCGCCACCAAAGTGAAGTAATTGATGCCTGGGTGGTGTTCTACCGTCCGATTAAAATCAGGAATAAACTACCCCGTCGATTAGATGAACGGCAAATTAAACGACTTGGTCGTGAAGCCGCCAAATTTCATAAAGCCTGCCACACCGTGCGGGGTACGCTTCCACCTTCTGCCAAGAGCATGAGCGTTGATATTGATGATCTGCTGAATATCCTAGACTCCGATTATGGAAAATTCCAGTTTCACAGATATGTTGATCTGATCCATTCTCACTGCCTCCTCTTCAAAAAAAGCTACAAAGAAATCGGTGCTGATTCTCTTGATGCGATTCCGGTATTTGTGGATTGGAATATTGGCAACTTTTCGGTGAACGAGAATTTCCGGTTTTTTTCGCGTTGGGATTACGACTGGTTTCGTATGAGTTCACGCATGATGGATTTTTACTTTTTCAGCAGAGTTGTTTCAGACATCGGAGACCGTACTATTTTTACTTACAACATCGATATTTTGATGGAAGAACGCTTCCTGATATTCATGAAAAGTTATCATGAAGTATTTCCATTAACTGAGAAGGAAGTTTTACTTCTTCGGGAAACTTACCGCTTCTTCCTCCTCAACTATGTGGTAAAATATGGTCGGTATTTCTTTCATGAAGTATTTGCAAACAAACTCCAGAAAGAAACTTTCGATATTCACCTTCCTTCTATCGAGGAAAAGTTCAACCCAAAAACTATTCTAAAAGCCCTTAACCTTTGATTATGAGCTACCCTTCTTTTTTTGATATTGCCAAAGACTTTAAAGTGATCATGCTCGATTCCTATGGAGTGGTAAAAAACCATAAAGGACTTATAGCCGGAATCGATAAAACCATTGACTGGATTAAAAGCGAAGGAAAAACCTTTCGTCTGCTTACCAATGATGCATCAAGAAGTCAAAATCAGCAAAAAGAGAGTCTGGCAGCATTAGGACTTCCCGGCATAGAACTGCATGAAATTATCACTTCCGGCATGATGGCCAAGCAGTTTTTGGAGCAGAAAATCACCTCCGGACGAATTGCCTACCTTGGGACTGAGAATTCCGCTGAGTATATCCTGCAATCGGGTTTACAACATGTAGCTGTGTGCGATGTGGATCTGGAAGATATTGAAGACATTTCGGCTTTTGTTTTTCTGGATGATGAGGGCTTTGACTGGAATACCGACATCAATAAAACCGTAAACCTGCTTCGTAAAAAAACGATGCCGGTAATCCTTGCCAATTCGGATCGGTTTTACCCGGTATCAAGGAATGATGTGGCAGTAGCTACCGGAGGAATCGCCAAGTTGGTGGAAAGCATGCTCCACAAAAAGTTTATTCACTTTGGAAAACCCGATTCCCAGATGTTTATGTATGCCTACGAACGGTTAGTTGATGAACTCGGACCTATTGATAAAAACGACATCCTTATGGTGGGCGACACCCTCGAAACCGACATTCTCGGCGGCAACAAATTTGGGGTAAAAACCATGCTGGTACTTTCGGGAAATACCCGCGAAGATCGCTACAGCCTGAATATCAGCTCCACCGGAATTATTCCGGATTACGTTTGTAAGAGTGTGGTGGAGTAGACACCTTAATAAGATTCTCTTTAATAAGTGAAGACTTACCATGATTTCAATAAAAAAGCCTTCCGAAGAAGGCTTTAGGTTTTAATCAACTACCGGAGCAACTCTTTCCAGTTCTCTGGGTTTAGCGTCACGTACATAGGTATTCATCCATTCCGTTTGCTCATATAACATGTGTAGTAATGATTCACGGGCAACATAACCATGACTTTCGTGCGGAAGCATCACCAGCTTCACAGTTCCGCCTAATCCGCTCACAGCACCATACATCCGTTGGCTTTGAATCGGAAATGTTCCTGAATTATTATCCACTTCACCATGAATTAAAAGAAGTGGCTCGTTGATCTTGTCCGCATTCATAAATGGGGACATTTCAAAATAAATTTCAGGAGCTTCCCAGAACGTCCTTGGCTCGGCCTGAAAACCGAATGGCGTTAAAGAACGATTGTATGCTCCACTTCGGGCAATTCCCGCTCTGAAAATATCGGAATGAGCCAGCAGGTTGGCTGTCATAAAAGCTCCATAACTATGACCACCTATTCCTACTCGTTCCGGATCGCCTACTCCCATTCTGTCAATTTCATCCACGATAGCTTTGCCGTTTGCCACTAATTGTTCTACAAATGTATCATTGGGTTGCTCATCACCCTCACCAATAATTGGCATTGCCGCGCCTTCTACAACGGCATAACCTTCCGTCAACATAAAATGAGGCCCCCAATAGCCGATACTTGTAAAACGGTATGGAGATGTGGTTACCTGACTGGCTGCATCCGCGCTTTTGAACTCGCGAGGATACGCCCAAACCAACGTTGGTAATTTACCATCACGTTCTTTGTCATATCCCGGTGGAAGAAATACGGTAGCTGAAAGATTCACTCCATCTTCCCGCTCGTAGGTAATAAACTCCTTTTTCACATCTTTTAAATCAGGTGTTGGATGTTCAAAGAACGTAATTTGCTTCATTTCATTCGCTGATACATCCCTCATGAAATAGTTTGGTTGCTCGGTAACTGATTCCCTTCGGGTAATAATTTCAGAACCGTTTTCATCCAAAACTGCAACCAAATATTCATAATAAGGAGCCTCAGAACGCCATAGTTCTTCTGCATCACCTGATTTTATATCGAAAGAATTCAGGAATGGCTGATTTCCTTCCGGTGAATATCCCTGACCACTCATGAGCACCTTAGAACCTCCGTCGATGGTATGAAGAACATACGTGCCATATTCAGAGCGTTTGAATTCAGGAGATCCGGGGTCTGTATATCTGTCTTCTGTATTTCTGTCAAAAATCAGTTCGATTTCTTCGTTAGCGGGATCAACCATCCAGGTTCTGCCTTGCCGTGTACTTCTCCAGTATTCATTAGCTAGTGCGAAACCTTCTTCGCTCCAGGATATTCCTGCATACCTGAATTCTAAATCGATCAATGTAGTTGGGTCTCCTTTGAATGGTACTTCCTGCATAAATATTCTATCTCTTTTCTCGGCTTCTTTGCGCTGATCTCCACCATCTAAGGCTTCTACCCATACTAAGGTGGCTGGTTGATCTGCTCTCCAGTTTAAAGAGCGTGGACCTTCATATGTTGAGGAAAAACCAATAGGAATTTGATCACGAAGCGGCAGATCGGCTACCATAGATACCAAATCACCCTTGCGGTCTAATACTCTGGTTTCGTTTGGAAAGCGAGAAGCCGGAACACGATATGAATATGGCTTCTTAATTTCTGTAACCAGGATATACTTATTGTCAGGACTTATCTGGATGCTTGTATAAATCCCCGGTTCTGTAAGCTCAGTTACCTTTCCATTCAATTTTACCTCGGCAATAGTCGAAGTAAAGTAGTAGTCGAACAGATCTTCATCGTGCTTGTTCTGAAGCAAGTCCTGGTACGTTCGGGCTGGAGCCGCACTTCCCGTGCTTTCTTCGATGGTAGGCCCTGTTGGAACAAGGCTCTCTTCCGGAGCTGAACCTCGATCTTTTGGTACAATCTGAGCTATGATTGACTTAGAATCTCTGCTCCATGCCATCGAGGTTCCATAGGTATCATTCACTTCAATGTCAGACATCCTGGACGCCTTTCCATTTTTTGCTTCAGCTTTCCATAATTCAATTTTGTTACTTCGAATAATCAAAAACGCTAAATACTTACTATCAGGCGACCACGATGCATCGGTAATTTTAGGGTTTTCCGGGAGTCCGGAAATGGCTACATCTTTCCCACTTGCTAAATCACGAATAGTGATACCATTTAATGTAGTTGTACGAGAAGGCCCGGTAACTCTGGGATTAATCCTTATTCCAGCTAATCTGAGTTCTGGCTGAGAAACCTCTTCGATTGATGGTCTTCCCGGTCGATGAAGCAAAGCCATGATTTCTCCATTTGGAGCAATTGTTACAAAGGGTGTGGCATCGTTATCTACCAAGTTAGTCATGGCCTGAGAAGGCTCCATATAACCATATTGCCCAAAACTATCTGCGGTAAAGAAAAGGGCTATTATGATGATAAACAGAGGAAGTTTGTTCTTCATGGTTAGTGAATTGTAGTTAGGATTTGAATCCTAATAAATTCACTAATATTGGAAGGAGCAAGTAGTATTTAGTAAAAGCTTGTATTCCAAAAAAAACAATGCAACTAAAGAATACTTCTATCTATTGATTTTGTAATCGATAGAGTAAAATCACCGCCCTTTTTGCTTGCCTTGGAAACTGATTCAGATAGCCTAATTCATTCACCGTATGACCATCTGTTCCACTCATTCCAAGTGCGTCAATAGCCATTTCTACATGATTGGCAGTGAAAGAGACATCCGCTGCGCCGGCACGAAGTGGATTTACAGCAACCACTTCACCAAAACCTAAATCCTGGCTCGCTTTACTGTATAGTTCGAGTAACTTATGGTTTCCTTCGGTAGGTGCCATAGGTGGATAACCTTCATCAAACTCAATGGTAGCTGATGTACCGGGCAGATGGCGACTCACAATTTCTCTCATTTTTTCTTTTACCCTCTCTTCCTGCTCAGGTGAAAGTGCTCTTAGGTCACCAGCCACAATCGCGGTTTCTGCAACCACGTTGGTTTTTCCAAATACAGTCCCGCTACTGGAGCCTTTGTCTTGATTTACCGTAGTGCCCCCGATGATTCTTCCGGGGTTGAATGTCAGGAATTCTTCGCTTCGTAATTCTTCATAAAAAGTGAGCAGAATTCTGGAAGCCTCGTAAATAGCTCCGGCACCAATATCTTCTCTGAATACTTGTGATGAGTGTGCCCGTGTTCCTTTTACTGTCAATTCCCAACCAATAGAGCCTCTTCTGGACACATTCGCTGTTTTGGGACTTCCATCACCGTTTTCGAAGCCGATGGAAATATCCGCCCATTTAGCGGCATCGATTAATGCTTTTTTGGATAAATCCAGAGGTCGTCCACTCAACTCTTCATCTCCTGTAATCACTATTTTGATGTTCATATCATCCAGCTCTCCGGCTTCTTTTAAGGCACGCAAAGCTTGAAGCATAATAATATTCCCGCCTTTCATATCGGCAATACCCGGACCTTTGGCTGTGGTATCATTCACCATTTCAAATTTTTGGAAGGGGCTATCCAGTTCAAAAACGGTATCAAGATGACCAATTAACATAATCTTTGGTGCGTCTTCACTACCCAGATGTTCTGCGATCAAATGTCCGGCACGATTCCATGCAGCTCCATCTTCGAACCAGGTTTTAAATCCCAACGCTTCAAAGTGAGGCATTAAATGTTCCGCAGTAGCTTTCACGCCTTCAAAGTTCATCGTTCCACTGTTGATGTTGATACTTTCGATGAGAAGCTCCAGGGCTTGCTCGTTGGTTGCATCAATATGGTTAATCATTTTTTGCTCTACTTCAGAGATTTGAGCAACGCTGTACACTGTGAAAAAAAGTATCGCAGAAACAAAACAGAGAAGGTTCTTCATATTTGCCTTTAGTTTAGGATTCGAAAGCGTTTAATATACAAAAGAGCCTTCTATTCATCACACCCAATAAATTACTTTGAACTTAACTTCTATTGGTTGAATTAATTCCAGGTTCTTCATCACCACTTCACAATTTTTGCTAACGCTATAATATAACCTCAACAAAAGCAGGAGTCGCTATGAGTAACTACTTTGATGTTACGGTGAGCGGATTGTCTTTTGAAGATGTAGTCCAGTTTTTGGAAGAAGAACTCCGCAAAGAAGGTTTTAATGTGATCACCGATATAAATATAAAAGAAACCTTTAGTACCATGCTAGGTGTATCATTTAGAAAATATTCCATTATAAATGCATACAACCCAACTTATACCTATAGGGCGTTACATGCTCACGATAAAGCAGGACTATTTTTACCTTCAAGTTTTGTTGTTCAGGAAACAGAAAAAGGGGAAGTAGAAGTGACCGGAATCGATCCTATCCCGGCCATGAAACCAGCAGAATGTGATGACTTAATTCTGGTAGCCAATCAGATTCAACGCAAAATAAGGCATGTTCTTAAAGCAATTCAGTATGGGAATTTTAATGTCTGACAGACTACTAGCTTTCAACCTCTTCAATCGCGTAGGCATCAATAGGAATGCACGAGCAAATGAGATTTCTGTCTCCGTAGGCATCATCAACGCGAGATACACTCGGCCAGAATTTGTTGTAACGAAGTGCTTCGATCGGGAAGACTCCTTTTTCCCTTGAATACGGCCGGTTCCAGTTTTCATCCATAACCACACGCATCGTATGCGGAGCATGTTTCAGCACATTGCTTTCTTTATCAGCTTTGCCCTCTTCGATCTCACGGATTTCATTGCGAATTCCAATCATAGCTTCACAAAAACGATCAAGCTCTTCCTTACTTTCACTTTCTGTAGGTTCAATCATCAAAGTTCCGGCAACCGGGAAACTCATGGTTGGGGCGTGGAATCCATAGTCCATCAGTCGTTTTGCTACATCAACCGCTTCAATACCTGCACTTTGTTTGAAGGGGCGCAAGTCTGCGATAAACTCATGTGCGGATCGCCCTGTTTTGCCGGTATAAAGAATCGGATAGTGATCTTTTAACCGATCTTTAATGTAGTTCGCATTCAGAATGGCATGTCGGGTAGCATCGGTTAATCCTTCGGCACCCATCATTCGAATGTAGGCATAAGAAATAGTAAGAATGCTTGCGCTGCCATAAGGTGCTGCAGAAACCGCTGAGATACCTTGTTCTCCTCCGGTTTCAACAACTGCATGACCTGACAAAAATGGCGTGAGATGTTTAGCTACACCAATCGGTCCCATTCCTGGTCCACCACCGCCATGCGGAATACAAAATGTTTTGTGAAGGTTCAGGTGACAAACGTCCGCTCCAATCTCTCCCGGACTGGTTAATCCAACCTGAGCATTCATATTGGCTCCATCCATATACACCTGTCCGCCATGGGAATGAATGATCTCACAAAATTCCTTCACTTTATGCTCGAATACGCCGTGGGTTGAAGGATAGGTAATCATCAGAGCAGCAAGTCGGTCGCTGTATTTTTTCGCTTTTTCATCTAAATCTTCTAAAGAAATATTTCCATAAGCATCGGTTGCCACAACAACTACTTCCATTCCTGCCATAACTGCGCTCGCTGGATTTGTGCCATGGGCAGAAGCAGGAATCAAGGCTATATTTCGGTGGCCTTCTCCGCGACTTTTATGGTATGCGCGGATGGTCATTAACCCGGCGTACTCACCCTGAGCACCGGAATTAGGTTGAAGAGAAATAGCATCAAATCCGGTAATTTCGCATAGCCATTCGTTTAATTCGTCGAAAAGCTGAGTATATCCTTCTGCCTGATCTTTTGGCACGAATGGGTGAATCTGACCGAATTCCGGCCAGGTAACCGGTATCATTTCAGCGGTTGCATTCAACTTCATGGTACACGAGCCCAAAGAGATCATAGAATGCACCAACGAAAGATCTTTGTTCTCCAACTGCTTCATATACCGGAGCATTTCGTGCTCGGTTTGGTATAGGTGAAATACCGGATGATCCATGTACTCTGAATTCCGGTTAAGTTCAGTTGGTAGAGCTACCTTTACATTTTCCGCGTGAGCTGTTACATCAAAGTTTGATGTTCTGCCTTCCGCTTCTGCAAAAATAGAAAGTACCAGACGGACATCTTCCAGTTCTTTAGCTTCATCAAAAGCAATCGCAACACGACCTTCACCAAAATACCTGAAATTTACTTTTTTGGATTCTGCGATCGCACGAACTTTTTTCTCATTCGCTTTTACTGTGATTGTATCGAAAAAGGTTTTGGTTTCAACTTCAAGTCCCAGAGCTTCAAGACCAGCTTTGGTCAATTTTGTTAAACCGTGAATTTTAGAGGCAATTTTCTTCAATCCGGCCGGACCATGATACACTCCATACATTCCCGCCATCACAGCTAAAAGAACCTGAGCCGTACAAATATTAGAAGTCGCTTTCTCCCTGCGAATATGCTGCTCTCTGGTTTGCAGAGCCATTCTATAAGCAGCTTTACCTTCTGCATCCTGAGTAACCCCAATGATTCTTCCCGGAATCTGGCGTTTAAATTCTTCTTTCGTTGCAAAATACGCGGCATGTGGGCCGCCATAGCCCATTGGTACTCCGAAACGTTGAGTAGTCCCAACCACTACATCAGCACCCATTTCTCCGGGAGGAGTTAACAAGGTAAGGCTTAATAAATCAGCCGCAACCACAGCGTGTACCTGATTCTCCTGTGCTGCCACAATCAGGCTCGAATAATCCTCCACAGATCCATCGGTTGCAGGATATTGAAGTAAGAAACCATACAGTTTCGGGTTCGTTACATCCAGTTCTTTATGATTTCCAACTATAATTTCCACGCCGATAGGTTCAGCACGGGTTTGGAGTACATCAATAGTTTGAGGATGGCACAAATCACTCACAAAAAACTGATTCGCTTCTTTGCGTTTTGCGCCTTTACGTTGCCCCAGCAACATACTCATTGCTTCAGCAGCCGCAGTACCTTCATCCAGTAGCGAGGCATTCGCGATTTCCATACCGGTCAAATCACTAACCATCGTCTGAAAATTAATCAAAGCTTCTAACCTTCCTTGTGCAATCTCTGCCTGATAGGGAGTGTAAGCAGTGTACCACGCCGGATTTTCAAGAATATTTCTCTTAATCACATTCGGGACATGTGTATCATAATATCCCATTCCGATAAAAGACTTGTAGATTTTGTTTTTGGACGCTAAGACTTTGAATTCTTCCAGAAAATCCACTTCACTAAGCGCCGCAGGCAGCTTCAGAGGTCTTTCAAGCCGGATTTCTTCGGGAATGGTTTCGTCTATTAACTGGTCTATGTTTTCCGCTTTAATCGTATCCAGCATTTGCTGTATTGCCTGTATATCTGATCCGTTATGACGTGCTGCGAAAAGTTCTTTGCTAAAGTTGATACTCATTAGGAAATAGTTCTGATTTAGTTTGCTAACCTAGTTTTTAAATCCAATTTGCCTACTCAACAAATGCTGATTCCTTAAGTTCCGGGAAGGCTAGCAAATTTACGTAAAATCATTTTTAAATAAGCGTAAAATCGAAAGCCGAAAATATTATTTCTCCTTTTTTTTTGATTTATTCTTTACTGCTTAGAAAATGTTTAATCAGCATTTCAAATTCGGGTTTTCAGACCGGGAACTGAAGCAATACACAATCATTCAAAACACCTATATGAACTCTTTCAAAAAAATCGGATTACACTCCCTGTTTTTCATGCTTATTGCCCTAGTGGCATCAACTACTTTAACAGCTCAGGAAAAACGCATTGTCTTTGATGTAGAGAAGTTGACTCTTAAACTGAACGAAGAGGTTAAATTAACAGCCAAAGTAGTGGATGCAGATGGAAATGTTCTACCTGACACCGTACGTTTTTTCTCTGGCAGTAGAAGATCTCTAATTGTTAGCCAGGATGGTGAAATCAAAGCGATTAAGCCGGGCTCTTATTCAGTAATTGCTATCACACTTGGCCAAAACAGAGTTCGAAGCGATTTACCTGTTGTAATAGAATACCCCCCTGTTACCTCTATTGAATTTATAGACACACCAAATAATGTATATACAGAGACCTTTTTTCCGCTTCATTTTATAGTAAAGGATGCATCAGGTGCTATAAGAGATAACGTAGAAGTAGTAGTAACCAGCTCGAAAGAAGATGTTATTTCAATAAATCAATTCAATGACCTGAAAGTTTTAAAGAAGGGAAACACCACCCTGACCGCATCTGCTGAAGGAGTTACTGCTGAATGGAGAATAAGAGTAAGTGACAACCCCACCGAGTCTGTTTCACTTTCTCACAATTATGAAGACAAAGCTGTACGAACGGGAGATGTTATTCGCTTTTCGGGAATTGCGCTGGACGACAAAAATCTGGAAGTACCTGATGCCCCGATTAACTATTCCTTTATTGCCAGCCCCGATGACAATCTGGGTCAGGGCGCTTCAGCTCAAATTGAGCAGGATGGTCGTTTTGTTGCCAATCATCCCGGCAAATATACCGTATTGGCTAAATCCGGAAATACAGTAGCAGAAACTTCATTCCGGGTTGAAAAAAGAAATGTACAACGTCCGATTGAGGTAGTTGGAAAAGGAATTGTTCCCGATGTTAAAACTTCCGACCTCTGGGTTTGGGAAGGTGTTGATGGACGTGATTATGCGGTTACCGGAACCTGGGGAGCACGAGGAGAAGCCTTCTTCTGGGATGTCACCGATCCAACTAATATCCATACCATCGACACGGTACAGGTAGATGCCAGAACAGTGAACGATGTGAAGGTTTCTGAAGACGGAACCATTGCTGTTATCACCCGTGAAGGCGCTTCGAACCGTAAAAATGGAATTATTATTCTGGATGTAACTGATCCTTCCAACGTGGAAATTCTTTCTGAGTACAATGAAGACCTTACCGGAGGTGTTCATAACGCATTTATTTATCAGAACCACGTATATGCTGTAAATAATGGCCGTAAATACGACATCATTAATATCGAAGATCCAAGAAACCCAAGAACTGTAAGCCAGTTCGAGCTTGACACTCCAGGTCATGCTATTCATGATGTTTGGATTCAGGATGGAATTGCTTATTCCTCTAACTGGGGAGATGGAGTAGTTGCCGTTGATATTGGAAGTAACACTTCCGCCGATATGCCGGGTGCAGGTGGTTCTCCGGAAAATCCTGTTCCACTGGGAAGCTACAAATACCCTAGTGGATGGAATCATGCGGCCTTCCCGTTCAAAAGTAAATCTACCGGAGACTTTTATATCGCAGCTGGGGATGAAGCTTTCCCTTATGGCTTAGATACGCAAGGGCCGAACCGTGCAGCAGGTTGGGTTCACTTCGTAAAATTTGATGGTTGGGAAAACCCGAAAGAAGTAGCACGATACCAGGTACCTGAAGCTGGTTCTCATAACTATTGGATTGAGGATGATATAATGTACGCCGCATTTTACAATGGTGGTTTGAGAATCGTAGATATCTCAGGAGAACTGATGGGTGATCTTTACCAACAAGGTCGTGAGATCGGCATGTTTCTTCCTACAGATAAAAATGCAGCTATTCCCAATGCTCCTTTCACCTGGGGACCAATGCCTTATAAAGGGTTAATTTATCTCTCAGACTGGAACTCAGGAATCTGGGCGGTAAGAGTTGGAGAAGATCCAACGGCTGGAACCAACTAAATTTTAAAATAATGTACAGGATTATACTTCTGGTTTTTATTTCTTTTCTGGCTTTTTATACAACGGTTAGCAACGCTCAGGATTACTACCTGTACGTTGCAGCAGAGTCAGAAGATGAAGTTCATCTAATTCACTTTAACTCCGAAACTGAAAAAGCTGAAATTGCTAAAACAATAACGGTGGGACGCTATCCCACCGAGATTGACGGACCGCACGGACTATCGGTTTCTCCGGATGGAAAATACTGGTATGTCACCATTGCACATGGCAATCCCTATGGCTGGCTAGCCAAATATAAAACCGGAACGGATGAGTTAGTTGGCACAACGGAATTAGGCATGTTTCCCGCTACTATGGAAATTTCTGAAGCGACCGGGCTGCTATATGTCGTGAACTTTAACTTACATGGAGAAATGGAGCCAAGTACTGTTTCTGTAGTTGAACCAGAGTCAATGACTCTGCTTACCGATATTGATACAGGAATAATGCCTCATGGATCCAGAATAAGCCCTGATGGTAAATTTATGTATCACGTTTCTATGATGACGGATGAGTTGATAGAAATCAATACCGCCTCTATGGAAGTTTCAAGAAAGCTCAAACTTTCAAAATCTGGTGAGATGGATCACTCTACAATGAATCATTCGGGAATGAACCACTCATCAATGAATCATGGAGAAATGAAACATAATCCGGTAGAAAAACCTACCTGGGCTGATCCTCATCCGACTAAGCCATTAGTGTATATTGCCGGAAATGGATCGGATGAAATTCTGGAAGTAGATACCGAAAGTTGGGAAGTAACCCGACGTTTTAGTACTGGAAAAGCTCCTTATAATCTGGAAGTAAGCCCGAATGGCAAGCTTATGGTAGTTACGTACAAAGGCGAAGGTGCCACCAGTATCTGGGATATTGATAACGGAAAAGAGTTAGCTAAAATCGCTAATACACGCAGAGTAACTCATGGGGTTACGATTTCGCCGGATAACAAATATGCTTTTATATCGGTGGAAGGAATAGGTGGAGAACCCGGCTCAGTGGATGTAATCAACCTGAAAACTAATAAACTGGTTGACTATGTAGAAACCGGTAAACAAGCTGGTGGAATCTACTTCTGGAAACAGGTTAATTAAGAGCGTTCTTTAAGGAAAATAGAGTGGCTTACATTTTCGCCACTCGCTTCCATATCCAGAACAATCTCTTTAGAAAGCGGCTCTATCTCGTAACCAAGTTTATCCGCTATGCCCACAATAAGTGGTTCAAGCTTACCTTTATCGGTATTAAACTTTACATAAGCTCCGCCAATTCTAAGATCTATTTTTCTAATCGAGCGATTAAGCATATCAGCACAACGTATTACTTCTGTTGCTGAGAAAGTTTCTTTGCCGGAAATCTTTGGAACCTTGTACTTCTTTTTAGAAATACTCATCGTCTTGATCTCACCTGACTTCATATCAGGTTGAAGCCACTCGAATTGATGATCAAGTTCTTTTATGTAATAGGCAAGATACCTTGAATTTTTGCTCTCTAATCGGAATCCTAAATCAGCTACCCAAACGTCTTTAACCTGATCGATATTAATATCAAACCAGATAGAATCTTCGGTAACTTTAAATGTAGCCGTTAAACTTTCTTTGGAATAATCTTTTAATTCCAGATCATAAGACATCTCGAATTCAGAAATACTTATCTTGGAATCGGTGGGAAGCTCCACTTTAAGGGTTACTTCATCCTGTTTAGTGGAAATAAAGTCAGGCGCACTATTTTCAACTTCGCACTTTATTTCTCCTAGCCTTAATAATATTCTTGCTTTCCCCTCCTTAATCGGAATATCGAAAGCATTGCTGTCCTTAATCATAAACCTATACCTTTTGTATGAAAATATTAAAATTATTATTGATCTAACGTGAGAAAAGACTAATCTTTATGAATTTAGCCATGGCTAAATTTTTTTCTTTTCATGACAAATATTATCTTCCAAATAAAAGCACATGATCTTACCACAATGGTTTTTCGAACTTAACCCGATTATTCAGGCTCTTCTCGGGGGACTTTTTACCTGGGGCTTAACCGCATTAGGTGCATCTCTGGTTTTCTTTACCAAAAAAGTAAACTATACCCTCCTGGACAGCATGATGGGATTTGCGGCAGGCGTAATGATTGCAGCCAGTGTTTGGTCGCTCATCATACCTTCTATTGATATGGCTGAAGCACAGGGAGTAATTTCCTGGATGCCGGCCGTAATTGGATTTCTCTCCGGAGGCATCTTTCTTCGTATTTGCGATCATTATTTGCCTCATCTCCATATTGGGCTTCCTAAAGATGAGGCCGAAGGAATTCCTACTAAGTGGAGAAGATCTACTCTCCTTGTCCTGGCAATTACTTTGCATAATATTCCTGAAGGCCTTGCTGTGGGTGTACTTTTCGGAGCCGCTGCAACTGGTGTTGATCCAACCGGCACTGCTACTGTTGCCGCAGCAATTGCCCTGGCATTGGGAATTGGTATCCAAAACTTCCCGGAAGGGACTGCAGTTTCAATGCCACTGAGAAGAGATGGAATGTCGGTAGGTAAAAGTTTTTGGTATGGGCAGCTTTCAGGAGTTGTTGAGCCCGTTTCAGCAGTGATCGGAGCTGCCGCTGTAATTTTTGTTCAACCTATTCTTCCCTACGCGTTAGCTTTTGCTGCCGGAGCGATGATTTATGTAGTAATTGAAGAGTTGATACCGGAAAGTCAACAACATGGAAACACTGACATAGCTACCTTAGGCACAATGGTAGGTTTCAGTGTTATGATGGTGCTTGATGTAGCTCTGGGATAAACTAAGCAATTAGTTTCGAGACCAGATCTTTAGCATACTCTTTGATCTGGTCCCGAACACTCCTGAACTGAACCAATATCTCTTCTTCTGTTCCTTTAGCTTTAGCCGGGTCAGGAAAATTGTGATGCACTTTTTCTGCGGTAGACGGAAACACCGGACATCGCTCTTTGGCGTGATCACATACTGTAATTACCAGATCAAAACTTTCGTCTATATATTCATCGATATGGTTTGATGTGTGAGATGATAAATCCACATCCACTTCTGCCATTACCTGAATCGCTTTGGGATTTACTCCATGTGTTTCTACTCCTGCACTTTTTACCTCAACAGAATCCCCTCCGAAATAACGCAACCAACCTTCCATAATCTGACTTCTACAGCTATTTCCAGTGCATAGAACCAACACTTTTCTCATAATGCTATTTGATAAAT
Organism: Balneola sp.; assembly: GCA_048058975.1. Lineage (GTDB taxonomy): Bacteria > Bacteroidota > Rhodothermia > Balneolales > Balneolaceae > RHLJ01. The sequence goes on along the minus strand of JBLLNP010000011.1, from coordinate 24,503 downwards.
TTCTTTTTTACACATTAATAATACCCTTTACAGTATTATGGAACCGTAAAAACTGTCAGTTTGTATAAATCCCTATCAGAGATTCAGCAACATACTAACTCCTGATTCCTACTCGGCTTACATTCGGTCGGCTTCACAAACAACCGTACAATTAAGTCATCTTTTACGCGGTACATTGTTTCAATCGAATATTTAGCGGTCTGAGAAATACTGTCTCCATATTCAAAAAATACCTCACTCTCCAGGTCAAACCTCTGCTTCGAACCAACTTTATTCAGAATATTAACGGCCTTCCCTCCCGACCATTCAGCTTCTTTTTCTGAGCGTTCATTCACCCAAATCTGGATAATCGTTTCATTAAAAATATGTTTATTTGATCCACAATCCATCGACTTTACGTTTACACTTTTCACTTCGGTAAAATGAAAATCTCCTTGTATTTCTCTTCCGTTTGGTAGTATAAAACGTAGCCTGCTTGTAATGTTTGCATCAAGTTTTTCGAAGAGTACGTTCGTTTTCATATTATCGTAATTTTGCGATTATTTGTTTAAAAAATATATCAGCAGCAGTTTTTGTTATCCGGTTGACTTATAAAAAGGCTTAATTGATCTGTAAGAGCTGCCCAACCTTCTTCATCAATACAATAACAAACACTGGCACCCTCTACTTCTCCTTTTACAAGGCCAGCAGCTTTCAATTCTTTGAGGTGCTGAGATACAGTTGACTGAGAAAGCGGAAGTTCATCAACAATATCGCCGCAAAAACAGCTGTTCTTTTTGGCCAGATACTGAAGAATAGCAATTCGTGCCGGATGCCCCATTGCCTTTGCAGTAGCAGCCAGTCGGTTTTGCGTTTCAGAAAATGCTTTTGTTTTCGTTTTTCCCATATCGTAATATTACGATTAATATTTCCAAATAAAAACCCTTTATAGAATTTTTTCCATTAGTGCCGCTGATACAGGACATAAATCGGTAAACTCACTGCTCTTTTTTATGCTCTCGGGTGCCTGATCACGCTCTTTTTTAACAAATCCAAGTTTGCCAAAAAAATGTTCTGCTGTCTGTGTAAGCAAATACAATGAAGTGATCCCATGGGATTTTGAATCTTTTAAAACAAATTCTACCAGTTCTCTCCCAATACCCGACCCTCTGAGAGATTCGCTTACTGCAACAGATCTTAAAAGTCCGAGGTTATCAAATAACTCAACTCCGGCACAGGCTTTTAATTCATCTTCCTGTTTTACCAAGTAGAACCTAATATTGGAATCCCCAATATCGTCAACAGGAAGATGGTGCGAGCTTAATAAATCTTTTATCAACTCTATATCATCAGATGTAGCATCAATAATCGTATTCTTAGTCTTCATTGTAATCTCCTGCCGACCAGTTTAACACTTTTTGGGCGTCTTTTTCATCCAAATCAATTACAGAAAACGCCTTCCCTCCTGCACCTGAAGCAACCGTAATATGGGCAGTCGAAAGGTTTTTTAATTTCTGAAACGGATTCTTAGTTAGCTCAGAAACCTGAGCCCTGTTCTTCTTTAAATAAGCCGTTCGCTTGGCCAAAACCCTGTACTGCAACGTCATCATTTTTTCGTTGAAACTGAGTTTGGCATCATTAAACCTCAGCCATCCCAGAAACGTAGCCGGAATCAAAAATCCGAAGAAAACCCATCCAAAATCCCAAAACCACCAAATCGCTAAAATAGCAACTAGAAGCATGTAATTCGGCCTTCTTAAATATCGTAAGAATGCCCTCGAAGGTGGAGTAATTGTTAATTCAGGCTCTTCAATCTGTTCAATAAACTCTTCGAAAAAAGCACCGAGCTTACTTTTTTTGATAAATGGAATCAGTACAATTGACCGATCATTACTCTTCTGCTGAAAGCCCGCACTCTCTACATACAACATACCGTATCCAAATGGCTCTCTGAAAACACCTTCTACAAATCTAAGCGCCTGGATCCTGTTAAATGGTATGGTAATATGCTTTCTCTCCAGTAAGCCGCTTGTGATGTGCAATTCCTTTTCCTTCTTCTCTACTTTGAAATCGGCGTATTGGAAAATAACCCCAACAAAGGAAAAAATATACGAGACGATAAAAATGATGATAAACACTCCAACAAAAAGAGACATATTGCCTAATCCCGGAACCTTATCAAGCAGATAGTATAAATTCTCTTCTGTAATAAACTGATCCAGCTGGCCTGAAATAGCACCAAGAATAGAAGCGATCAATCCGAAATTACCTGACGTAAGTGCCGCCAGAAGCAAACTTCTTCCTGAAAGTTTCCATTCAAGTATTTCTGGCTGTTTTACCTGTGCTTCTACTTCGACACTACTTTCTTCATTAGCTACTGAACTTTCTCCGCGAAGTAAAGACCTGAGTTCTAAAGCTTCTTCTCTTGTTATGGCACTTATTGTGGCATTATCGGTACCTCCTCCTGCAGATTTAACTTCCACCTTTACTAACCCGAACACCCGCTGCAGGAGTCCTTCGGTAATATCAATTACCTGGATGCGGTCTTTAGTCAGATATAGGTTCTTTCGTACAAACACACCCTTTTTTATTTGTAGCTCATCTCCATCTACCCGATAAGTAAACCGGATCCATCCCAAAACCCCAATTACCAAGGTAGATATCACCCCAAATACAAAAAAATACCAGAAATACTCATCCGTATTTCGTGAACCAAGGAACAGGAAAATTGCGATTGGCACCAGGTTTTGGCGAAGTACCGTAAGAAATTGCGTAACTGCTGCAATAGGATGTTGTCTTCTGAATTCAGACATCTTCCTTTGCTTTTCGAACAAGATCAGAGATCATCGCTCTTAACTGTGCCGCCGTTTCGTCATCCAGAGCAGGAATCTCATGGGTGGTTGCAGCTGTGGAAATGCTGATGGACGAAAGACCAAATTTTCTGTAGATAGGCCCTTGTTTGGTATCTACATGTTGTATGCGGTTTACAGGAACAACCGTACGTTTCAAAATGATGATTCCCCTATACATATCCACACCCTGTTCGGTTACGTCATACCTCCAGCGACTCCACCGTATTTTTGGGAAAACGAAAATCAAAAAAAGATGGGTAAAAAATGCAGCGGGACCAGCGACCATGGGGGCAATAACTTGTAAAGCCCCATTCAGATATAAAAAAAATAACACCCCTGGAACAGCATATAAAATCAATCCAAACAGGATTGCAGATATCCGCCAGGCCTTAATCGCGTTTTCGTTAATTCGGGTTTCGGGGAGTTCTGACATTTTTATTCTGTTACTTCCAGAGAAGGTGCCTGATATTCTTTAACGGTAAACATAAGAACAAATCCGATCAGCAACATCAAAAGTATAGCTGTCATACCAATTCTCTGACTTCCAAATTGCAGAGTCAGGAATCCCACCAAAAAAGGTCCAATAAACGAAGTAACTTTTCCTGACAAAGCCAGCAACCCAAACATTTGGTTGGTAAGATCAGGTGGAGAAAGCCTTGCCATAAACGATCTGGAAGCGGCCTGAATAGGGCCAACAAAAATTCCTAAAATCAGTCCCCAAACAATAAACCATGTTATGCTTTGTACTACAATTAATGCAATTAGGGGGATCACCAAACCAAGAATCGAAATATTAATAGTAAACTTGCTCCCGGATTTATCATCCAACCAGGCAAATGCAAAAGCTCCAAGGCCTGCAGTTACATTCAATCCGATTCCAAAAAGTAAAATATCCTGTTCGTCCATATCAAAAGTTCCCGCCGCATATACTCCTCCCATCGCGAAAATGGTTACTATCGCATCATTGTAAAACATGCGTGCAAGAAGAAAGCGAACAATGTTTTTAAACTCTCCCAGTTGTTTTATCGATGCTTTTAACTGAATGAACCCATCTCTGACTGCTACACCAATTTTTTTATTCGTTGAAGGGTTATCAGCAGTCTTCAGGAACAACGGTATACTAAATAAGCTGTACCAGATTGCAGTAAGTACAAAAGTAGCCCGAACCGGTTCTGATTGTTCCGGATCAAGCCCGAGCCATGCTCCATTTGTTTGGATGAATGCATACAATGCAACCAATAAACATGCGAGCCCACCCGCATAACCAAGTCCCCATCCCCAGCCACTCCAACGGCCCAGTTTTTCAGGCGGAACCAAATCCGGTAACATTGCACTGTAAAAAATGAAAGCAAATTCGGCTCCAATCGTAGCAACAAACCCCATAGATAAAGCCAGCCAAAGAGAAGAAGGGTCAGGTGTTGCATACCATAAAATACCGCAGCCTAATACACACATTACTGTGAAAAAAGCTATCCAGGGTTTTCGTTTTCCAGCCTGATCAGCAATAGCTCCAAAGATAGGAGCTCCGACCGCGATAACTATTCCTGCGAGGCTGATCATATTACCCCATTGCGCCGTTCCTATTTCAACATTTTCTGCTATCGTTTTTGTGAAATACGCTGCAAATATGAAGGTTTGAATAATTACGAAGTATGAGCTATTTGCCCAATCGTATAACGCCCACGAAAAAAGCCCCTTTGAAGATTTCTCTGAATTTGTCATTTAGTTATGCACATGAAAAAGTCCCCGAATATCGGGCGGGGGAGGCAAAGTTAAAAGCGGTTTTTTTATCCCACAAACTTATATCCAAAACCATGCACAGTAAGAATGTGCTTTGGGTATCGACTATCGTCTTCCAACTTCTGGCGTAACCAGGCTATATGTACATCCACGGTTCTTGTGGAGGGTAACGCATCGTAGCCCCAAACCTCATTTAGCAACTGATCACGTGTAAGAATGCTTCCTTCATTTTCTACTAAAAAGCGCAGCAGTTGAAATTCTTTTGCTGATAAGGTGATTTCATCTCCTGCTTTAGAAACCAGCATCTTTTTGAAGTTCAGCTGCACATCCCCAAAAGAAAACTCTCCTATTTCAGACTTATCCTGTGCTCTTTTTTTCTTTCTCAACTGTACTTCAACCCTCGCAAGCAGCTCCATCATTTCAAAAGGTTTTTGCATGTAATCATCCGCACCGAGTTTTAGTCCCAGTACTTTATCAATCACTTGTCCCTTAGCGGTAAGCATCAGAATCGGTGTTTCAATTCCATTCTGTCTCAAATCTCTGCAAATATCGAGTCCTCCCTTACCTGGAAGCATAAGATCCAGAATAATCAGGTCGTATCTTCCTGAGAAAGCCTTTTCATATCCTTTTCCTCCATCCTCAGCAACCTCTACTTCATAGCGTTCTTCTTCGAGTCGGTCCCGGATCGTCATTACTAGCCCGGCTTCATCTTCTACTAATAAAATGCTAGGCTTATCCGACATCAACTCCCTCCACCGGAAGAATTACACTGAATGTAGAACCCTGCTCTTCTTTGCTTTTAAGAGTGATCTCACCCAGGTGAGCATCTACTACTTTCCGGACCAGGCTTAGCCCGATTCCATTTCCTTTCACCTGATCGCTAACCGGTTTTGCCCCCCTGAAAAATGGCTTAAATACGAACGCTTGTTCTTTCTCGGGGATACCCATTCCAAAATCCTGGACCTGAATTTTGAGCGCTGATTTTCCACGATAAGATTCATCATCTACTTTCAACAATACTTTTTTACTATTACCACTAAACTTTATGGCATTATTAATCAGGTTAGAAATGCACAGGAATAAAGCATCCGGATCGGCATATATACTCTTCTGTTTTGTATTGATGGAATATTCTAAATGCATTCCTTTTTCTTCGAGGAGATGGCGGCTTTCTTCTTTAACCGAATCGAATAGCCCGCCCAAATTCACCTGCGTAAAGTGATATACTCTTTTGCCTGTTTGAATACCTGAAAACTCCATTATCTGATCAACCATATCGCTAAGTCGGCGTCCTTCTCTTAACATCAGACTTGCATACTGCTTCTTTCGCTCTTCGGTTTGCACAACTCCTTCGGTAAGATTTTCGGCGGCAGATCTTATTACGGTGATAGGAGTTCTGAGCTCGTGTGACACACCCGCAACAAACAGCATCTGTTGTTCTGCGAGTTCACGTGAGCGTTGCGAAAAAACGACGATAAGCACTACACTAATCCCCAGGATGGATAATATGCCAAAGCTGATTGCCAGGTTTCGGTTTCTGGTTTTATTTACAAAAGCATCCAGCGAACCTTCTTTGAAACTTAACCATAATTCCCAGGACGAACTTGCCAGAGAAGCGGTCAGGTTTGAGGTTATAGTGGTATCTCTGGTTTGAACTTGCCATGAACTGGAATCTCTTGTCTTAATTCTGGATATAGTTTGAGACTGAAAATCAGTCCTAATACCATGTATATCTCCAAAACTTGTATCAAAACTGCCTTCCTTAAAAAAATCTATTTCCCCAAATCCGCCCCGAATACTGTCTGCTAAACCCGGAAGTGATTTATTACCTACAGAGAATGGGTTAGACTGAAAAACTAATACACTATTTAAGCTAAAACGATCTAAAGAGCTTCTAAAATCCGGTTCAGGAATATCGTTCGAATTGCCGGAAGTGAAATAAACATAAGGTTCTTCATCATCTTTAACGAGACTAAGCGTGTATTGATCATCATAGGAGTCTGAGTAATAAGTTCTGGCAATATCGGGGATAACTTTCTCTTTGATAACCCGGTTATCCAGTTTTAAAAGCACCACATCATCAAGTTGATCGACGCTGAGTTGGACTTCCACTTTTTGCCCGAATTTCTGATTAGAGACCTGGATCATATCAAGAAACTGAACAGGAACCGATAAAAAAGAGTTTTCTCCGAAGTCGGGTTGTACTTTTAAAGAAACCTTTTTTTGCGATACATTTTTCCCATTTTTTATTATCCAACTTTTAACCGCATCTGAAGGTTGAACCGGGTTAAGAAGAACAGGATCAGAAGAGAATAGAAACACTTCCGGTTTTTCTGAGTTAGAGGTGTTTATCACAAAAATTGAATCTACCACCTCAGGATAAGTACTGTTTCTTATCCAGGTTTGCAGCGCGGTATTTAAGGTTGGGCGAATATCGTCTTCCGGAGAAGATACCTGGACTCTGAATACCGCACCCAGATTGGTAAATACCTCGTCAAAATCGGCCACAAAGTTTTCTGAGGCAGCCGAAAGATTTTCTTCTAACCGCTCCTTCTCGGCATCACTTACGCTTCCCAGCCATTGATACTGCAATACTGCAAGGGAAACAAGGGCTATTACCATCAACCCCAAAAAACTATATGTATATAATGAGCTTTTCACAGATTGAAATTACCGTGTTTTATGGCTATTAAAAAAGTTTTAGCGTGGATTTAACATCCTTAACAAAGTTTTTGCGAGTGCTTAACAACTCCAACTCTGAGCTTTCGAATATTGGTGCCGAATTAAATTTTAAGCCAATAACCAATTATGAAAGCAATAAAACTATCCGTTTTGATTTTACCTCTACTCATTTTCTTTCCTAAGTTAGCTAACGCTCAACAAATGATGCAATTTGATGCAAGTACCAGCCTGATGCTTCAGGAGTTTCAGGCTATGCTCACCTTTGAAGACGACCAAGTTCAGGTTCGCATGAAATTAGGTCGCAACGAGGCCAAAGAAGGAACAGACCAACTTGAGCAGGGAGACGTAATCCTGATGATGAATGGTAAACGTGCTACCGATATCGAAACATTGAGAGCTATTTACGAGGGCATTGAACCAGATCAGGAAATTAAAGTGGGAATTCGTCGGGGCAATGAACGATTTATTCTAAATGCAATAAAAGGTGACGGTCCCGAGGGCGGTCAACGTATGATGATGTCTTTCGATACAGAAGGTGATGGTCCTCCACCCGCTATTGTACCGGAACTTGGAGCTCTACTTGCCGAACGTGATGGTAGTGTTTTTATCCAACGTGTAATCCCCCCAATGCAGCCTGAAGAGTTGAAAGCGTTTGAGATTGAAGGCTACACAATTAAAGAATTAAATGGTGAACAACCAGAGAGTACAGATCAATTACGCAAGGATCTTGAAGCACTCGAGATTGGTGCGGAGATTTCCATCACTTTAGAAAAAGATGGAGATGAGAAGAGTATAGTATTCACAAAGCAGGAGCCTCGAGGTTCTTTCAGAATCTCAACAAGCAACAACTAATTTATGAAACAACTATTCCCTTTATTTTTGATTCTTCTGTTTTCCGGGTTGATGATCTCCGAGTCTGCTCTGGCTCAGAGTCCGTTCCCAAATGCTCGGGATGACAGTTATCCTTTGTTGGGTTTAAAAAGAGCTAAAAGTACCTACGACAGGGCCAAAAGTGAGCTTGATCGCAAAGAGGAGTTATTCAAAAAAGAACTGATTTCTCAGGAAGAGTATGAAACAGCAGTTAACTCTTTCGAAGATGCCGAGGTAAACTATCAACAATCCTTGCTTGTACTTTTGTTTGAACAGCAATTCGTAAGTATTAAACGCGCTGTTAAATCTCAGGACGAAGACTCCAAAAAAAGAGTGCGGGTTACACTTGAAAACACCTCCAGTGCAAATGCTGAGTTTGCCCAGATAGTTAATATGGAAGACGAACTTTTTCGCTCTCTTCAACCAGATGTAATTCATAACATCTATGTGTCGTTAAGCAATGACGACGGAGCCATCATCAGCTCTCCTTATGAAATTAAACTGGAGGAACTGAGAAGCGAGAATCCTGAAACGGTAGAGTTTGACTTATTGCAGGATCTTGACGAAGTGACTGTAAACATCATTTACGGAAATGGAGCATCCAGAAGTCCCAAGGTTTTCCTTGAAAAAGATGCCTCGAAAAATCGGGTATTGATTCAATCTGAACGTTTCTCGCAAGAAGTTGAGCTAGGAAGTAATGCCACCTTCGGGCTTGGACTTGAGCTTTTCAGCGGATTGAATGATACCTACAAACTTGAGGTATTAAACCTTCCTTCCTCGGTTACACGCTACTTTTCTGAGCAAGGAGCCTCAGGCCGGATTAGCCAGATCAAATTCACTGAAAGTAAAAACAACATTTCGGCGAACCTGGATATTTCATTACCAGACCGCCCTACCAATGATGTCCCGATGGACAAGCCTATCAGTTTTTATGTGGTGGCTCTCCCTATCGATCAATTGAATGAGGTAAATCCAAGATTGAATGAGGAATGGACTGAGGCCGAGATAGAAGCACTGAACGCAGGGTTTGTCAGGCTCGAGATGGTTCCAAGAGGAATCGGCCAACTCGTCATTAAAGCCCCACAACTATATAACGAAGGTGATAGTGAAGGCTCTGTTGAGTTTACATTCCGTGTTGTAAACGAAGGTTCCAGAAGACTCGATAATATCGAATTTGAATTAGACGCTCCTTTTGAATGGGAAAAGCGGATTGAACCCGCCATTATCCCGGAGCTGGACATTCGTGAGGAAACAACGGTAAAACTGTATCTCACCCCACCAAAGGATGTTAGTGTTGGGCGATACGAAACCCGGATGCGATCGACTTCACTTTCAGACAGTCAACCTGTAAATGCAGAAGACAAAACTTTTACAGTACAGATTGCTGCTCAGGCAAGTGTTATTGGTACCACCCTGATTCTTTTTCTGATTATCGGGCTGGTAGGCGGACTGGTATTCTTTGGAATCAAACTTTCGAGGAAGTAAGCTCATGAACTGTAAGAAAACGCGTACTTATCACATCATCATAGCCCTTAATAATCTTCAATTATGGATTATGAATTTTGAATTGGCTGAATCGCAATTCAAAATTCATAATTCAGCATTCAAAATTTCATAACTATGAACAACGAAACCATTAAACAAGCACCTCTACTTGAAGCCAGAAACCTAACCAAGGTATATGAGGACGGCGTAAAAGCGCTGGATAACCTTCAACTCAAAGTTCATCCCGGCGAAATATTCGCTATGCTTGGAGGTAACGGCGCAGGGAAAACCACCACCATCAACATATTTCTGGACTTTATCCAACCTACCAGTGGAAAGGCATTCATAAATGGAATTGACGCAAACTCTGATCCGCTCGAAGCAAAAAAGAACGTTGCCTTTGTATCAGAGAATGTACAGTTATACCCCAACTTTACTGCAATGCAGAATGTGGACTTCTTTGTACGCCTTGGAGGTAAACATCACTATTCAAGAAATGATTATGAAGCGGCACTGGTACGGGTTGGGCTGCAACGCGAAGCCTTTGACAAAAAGCTAAAAGACTTCTCAAAAGGGATGCGCCAGAAGTGCGGGATTGCCATTGCTATCCTAAAAGATGCTCCAGCTATTCTTCTTGATGAGCCTACTTCCGGACTCGATCCAAAAGCTGGAAAAGAATTCACCCGACTGGTTGGTGACTTACGGGATGAAGGCAAAGCAATCCTCATGAGTACCCATGACATCTTCAGGGCTAAAGAAATCTCCGACCATGTAGGCATTTTAAATGGCGGAATTCTTGTCGCTCAAAAAACACACGCAGAACTAAAAGGCGTAAATCTGGAAGAACTGTACGTGGAATACATGGCCGGATATATGGAAGAAGCTGTGGAATCAACCTCGCTCACTAACAACCTCACTTAAACTATTAATCGTTATTCGTTATTCGGCATCGATTAACGAATAACTAATCCGAATAACGATGTTTAAACTCATATTTATCAAAGAACTTAAAGAGATTATCCAAAGCAGTCGCTTTACCATCAGTTTCGCGGTATGCTCGGTGTTAATCATTCTCTCCTTCTTTATGGGAGCGCAAAACTTTCTGGCCAGCCAGGCACAATATGAAGCTGCTATTCAGGAAAACAGGAATCAAATAGCTGCTAATACCGAATGGATGATGGTAGATCATACGATTACGCTTCCACCGCAGCCACTCACAGCGCTTGTAAATGGCATTTCTAATGATATTGGCAGAAATATAGATATGAGCGGACGAGGAGAGCTCCAGGCTAATAATACCCGGTTTAACGATGAACCCATTTTTGCCATATTCCGGTTTATGGATCTCGAATTCATATTTGGGATCGTACTCTCCTTGTTTGCAATAATCTTTGCTTACGATGCAATTAATGGCGAAAAAGTAAGTGGAACCTTAAAGCTCTGTTTTGCTAACTCGATATCACGCGCAGCTTTTATCGGAGGAAAACTCGCGGGTTCATTTGTTGGTTTAAGTATCGCCTTATTGATTCCATTGATGATTGGTTGTGCGTTGCTCCCAATTTTAGGCATTCAATTAAGCTCTGATGAGTGGATCCGCCTTGGTTTGATCATTGTTTCTGGGCTGGCATACTTTGGGTTGTTTCTTGCTTTGGCTATCGGTGTTTCTGCTATCACGTCCCGACCTTCCAACTCTTTTTTGATAGGACTGGTTGTTTGGATTTTCGCGGTACTTATTGTGCCCCGAGCCTCTGTACTTATTTCCGGGAGATTGGTTGAGGTTCCAAATGTGGATGATATCACCGCCCAGAAAAGCCGATACCGAATCCAGTTGTTTAATGAAGACCGTACAAAAATGGCGAACTTTAAAGTTCCTGAAGGTACAGAGCCTAGCGAAGTAATGGGGATGTTCAGCTCGTTTATGAGTGAACTAGGTTCGGCGCGGCAGGAAAAAGTAGATGTGTTTACAGAACGCATTAATGAAGAATATGAAAATAAAAGGCGCAGACAAGAAGAGGTCGCTCTGGGGCTGTCGAGAATTTCGCCAACTTCTGTGTTCACTCTTGCTTCCACAGAACTGGCAGGCACATCGCTGGGGCTGCAAAACCGGTTTATGGACTCCGCAAATGAATACCAGAATGTGTATGGTAATTTTATGACCGAAAAAACCGGGCAAAATCAAGGCGGTGGTTTCCGGATGATCATGATAACATCCGATGATCAGGAAGAACCGGAATACCTGGACCCAAATGAAATGCCTCAATTTGAATATGCCAAAACCTCTCTTGAAGAAGCCGCTGGCAACAGCATGCTCGATATGGGGTTACTACTGCTCTTCAATATCATATTCTTTGGAGGAGCTTTCGCTGCATTTCTGAAATACGATCTGAGGTAACGAAAATACATAGTCATTCTGAGCCAAAGTGAAGCATCTGGAAAACATTCTCTTGTGCAGATCCTTCTCCCAAAGGGATGCCTTCGGCAGGAAGTATCCTCAGGACGACTCTAAAAAAAATATTATCACCAAAGCTAAAAAATCATGCTATCCATACTCATACAAAAAGAGCTCAAGAACATACTTCTGAGTCCAAAATTCTTCGCAACATTTCTTGTGTGTTCCATCCTGATTCTAATCAGCGTGTTCATCGGCATCAACGAATACAATAATGCTGTCACCCAATACGAGATCAATCAACAGATTGCGCAACAGAATATTGAGCAGGCTACCGGTTGGACGCAGGTACGAAATATTGTTCACCGCGAACCTACTCCGATGCAAATCTTTGTTTCGGGCTTACATTTTGATGTCGGCCGGCTTTCAGGTATCTCAACTTTTGATGATGTGAAGCTTGTTCGAAGCCCATATTCAGACGAGACCCTTTTTGCCATATTCCGGTTTATAGATTTTGCATTCATTGTTCAGGTTGTTCTTTCTTTGTTTGCCATCCTCTTTACCTACGATGCAATTAATGGCGAACGCGAAAACGGCACTTTGAAGCTGGCTTTTTCAAACCCGGTTTCACGAGTGCAATACCTACTTTCTAAATTTGTGGGGACCTGGCTCGGATTAATTGTGCCTTTATTAATTCCTATCCTGATCGGACTGCTACTGCTCATGATCTTCAAAATTCCTGTTACTTCTTCTGATTGGGGAAGTATTGCCAGCCTGATTGCATTATCCGTGCTATACATTACTTTTTTTGTTGGGATTGGTTTGTTTATCTCAGCAATCACAAGGAAATCCTCTCTTTCGTTTTTGCTATTGCTGGTTATCTGGATTAGCGGTGTCTTGATTCTTCCAAGAATGGGAGTAATGGCAGCCGGGCAACTCGTTGCCATTGAATCAGTAGCTCAACTGGAAGCTAAGCAGGAAGCTTTTGAGAGAGAGCGATGGGAAGAATACTCAAATCAAATATCGAATATATGGCAAGCCCGGAATCAGGAAATGGAAGGTATGGATGAGAATGAACGCCGAGCCTATCGCGATGAAAAAGAATGGGAATGGCTGGAAGTGGATGACGCTGCCCGAAAGCAGGTTCAGTCCGATATCATAGACAATAACCGAACGCTTCTGGAGGATTCCAGAAATAGAAAAAAAGTACAGGAACAACTGGCTTTTAACCTGGCACGAATCTCTCCTGTTTCTTCTTTCAGGTTAGCAGCAATGAATCTGGCGGGAACCGATATTGAAATGAAAAACCGCTACGAAGAAAGTATGAGACAATATAAGGACTCTTTCACCACGTACACTCAAAAGAAACAAGCCGAGGGAGGTAATCACGGAGGATTCCGTATTGAAGTTGATTCTAACGAAGGAGTGAAACTCGATTTCGGAAGAAACGACCAGACACTGGATACCAGCGAAATGCCCCGTTATTCTGCGCCGGTAATGCAGGCGGGCACCGGCCTGGGAAATAGTATTCTTGATTTTGGGCTACTGATTCTGTTCATAATTGCTACGTTTGGAGGAAGTTTTGTAGCCTTTCTGAGATATGATATGAGATAATCAGGTAATTCAGGTTTTAAGCAAAAACCTGCGCCGTGTTAGCATTGAAGTGATAATCATTGCTAACACGGTATAAATTAATCCTTTCAAAAAGCCTGTCCATTCATTTGCATTCAAATAAGCCATCCATTCGTCAATGCCTAAAATCCCGAAAACGGGTACTATAAAAATAGCGGGGAGAACATACGCTACCATAGGATTTTGACCTGATTCGATCAACCAGGTTAAAAACTTGCGAGGAAAGACTTTTAAAATGTCCATACAAAATAGAAGGATAAATCCCGATAATCCTGATGAGATAAACAGGTAACTGATGGTGGTCGGATCTTTTTTAACCCCTCCTTCAAATGGTTCCATCAACATTCCAATAACCAAAAAAGTACCTGATAAAAGTGAGATTTCTTTTTCAGTAAGATTTTTTCGCTTTATAATGAAGAGTCCGAAAATAAGAGCAAGTTGAATAATTAAAGTTGCAATTCCCCATCTTGCAAACATGCCGACAAGACTTAACGAAACCATTAAAAATAAAATTAAAAGAGTACCGATTGATTCGGCTCTACTTGTGCTTTGAACTTTATTATCTTGTTTCTTTATCGAAGCCAACAGCAAATCTCCCACAATACTTCCTGCCAGCACAATTACCATATATTCCAGAAAACTGACCCGAAAAAGCCAATTGACAGAGTCAAAGGTCCAAAGTTGGCTTACCCACGATTCAGAAACGGTGGCTCCAAGTTTCAGTGCTATAATCCCCAGAATAAACAACACTCGGTACATTGTGTTGTCTTTTGAGACCATCCAAAAAAGAGCCCCAACCAGTGCCACGTTAGAAAGGATGAGAATGATGATGTCGCTTCGATTTAGCCTGAACCCGAAGCCTTCCAATCCTACGTGCAGCGCTCCCAGAAAAAGAAAACTGCCAATCAAAAACCCATACTGACCTTTTTTTTCGCTCTTCAAATATTTACTATAGCCACCAAAAGCCCCGATCAAGAGAAAAAAACCAATTAAAGAAATTCCCCATTCTAAGAGTTGAGGAGAGGGAGCTAAGGCATAAGGTTTAATGTGCTGAAAGTAGATGGCAAAATAGGCTAATAATAAAAAGCGTACGATCAGTTTTTGAACTACCGGCTTGATAGTTCCTGAACCTTCCAACCTCTTTCTTAGAGAAAAAGGAAAAGCTATTCCCATCGTAAAAAGAAACATAGGAAACACCAGATCAACCCAGGTTAAACCGGGCAAAGATGGGTTAAATGTATGAGAAGGTGGAGGGACCTGAGCGTGGTACATCCATGCGGGCATTACTCCGCCATAGGCAATATACCCGGAAAGAATCATTCCTAAGATTGCAAGGGCTCTTAGGAGGTCAATGGATTCTAATCTGTTTGCCGAAGAATGCATTCCGAAGTTTACACTTTGTTCAGCACTTTGTAAAAGGTACTTTTCGGCTTAGAAGTTATACCCTATACCGAACCCGGCTCCAAGACCTATCCTGGTTTTATCTTCATCGCCAAAGCCCTTGGTAAATTGATAGGCAATGTGAATGTTGAAAGCCAACCCTTGTTTACTATCTCCGAAATCAACTCCCATACCGCCACCCAGGCTAAAAAACTTATCCTGTTGTCCATTACTTTCAAAAAAGGTGTCTTCCGAAAAGCTGTTATCAATATGAAACCTCCAAATGCATAAATTCTTTGCGTGGAAGTCTCCCTTAAATCTCTCTGATACTCTGCACCCAGAGAAAAAAACGAGTCTTTCCCATTATTATCATCATTATAAATATAGATTCCGACAAACTTCAGATTATCTCTTTCATTGTAAGGATAGATATAATGAATACCGGCACCTGTAACGGAAGAGAGCGATAATCCCAGTTGCTTCGTTGCTGCAAAATCATCCATTTCCTGTGCATAAAGAAGCGGAGTTAGAAGAATTGAGATGAATAAAATGATACCTGTTTTTTTCAAAATGCACTCCATTTGTTTAATCGATTTTTATGTCCAAATCTAACAATTATTATTCTAACTCATAACAAATTTATATCCTAAACCTTTCAAAAACAGCTCTGCTGAGATTCTCTCTATGATCAGGGTGTGCGATCTCAACCAGCGCTTTTGCCCGTTGATGCAGATTCTTTCCATAAAGATTAGCTATTCCGTATTCGGTTACTATATAGTGAACGTGAGCCCGGGTGGTCACAACTCCGGCTCCTTGTTTCAAAAACGGAACAATTCTACTGATTCCCTTTTTTGTAGTTGATGGAAGCGCGATTATTGGTTTCCCTCCTTCTGAAAGAGAGGCTCCACGAATGAAATCCATTTGACCG
Source organism: Balneola sp. (assembly GCA_048058975.1). Lineage (GTDB taxonomy): Bacteria > Bacteroidota > Rhodothermia > Balneolales > Balneolaceae > RHLJ01. The sequence goes on along the minus strand of JBLLNP010000011.1, from coordinate 8,566 downwards.
CCTACCCCCGAATAATGAAAAGTCCCGATGGAATCGGCGCAAATTTGCCCGGTCATATCTACTTCTATCGCGCTGTTAATTGCAGTTACTTTTGGGTTTTGGCGAATTACTTTGGTGTCGTTCACGTAGGCAATGTCGAGCATGGCTACCATCGGATTATCGTCTATAAAGTCATACACTCGTTTTGATCCCATCACAAAACCACTTATTACTTTGCCTTTGTATTTTACTTTTTGCGAGCCGTTTATTACCCCTTTTTCCACGAGATCGATCACCCCATCTGCGAACATTTCGGTGTGGACTCCTAAATCTTTATGGTTTACCAGACTTTTCAGTACGGCATTAGGTATTGCTCCAATTCCCATTTGCAGAGTAGCTCCATCTTCTACCAATTCTGTACAATACCTACCTATTTTCATTTCAGTCTCATCCGGTTCGGGAATAATCTGTTCAGGAAGCGGGTCGTCTACTTCCACCAGTGCATCGATACGGTTTACATGAATAAAGCCGTCACCATGAGTGCGAGGCATATTTGGGTTTATCTGAGCAATTATTTTTTTTGCTTTTTGAGAAGCGGGAAAGCTGGCTACAACTGAAACGCCAAGCGAGCAATAACCATGTTTATCAGGAGCGGAAACATTTAGCAATGCTACATCTATGGGAAGGATGTCTTTTCGAATAAGTCCCGGAACTTCGCTTAAAAAAATCGGGATGTAGTCACCTCTTCCTTCATTTACAGCCTTGCGAACATTCGATCCCACAAAGAACACATTGGAATGGAAACTTTTTTGATATTCCGGTTTCGAATAAGGTGCTTCTCCCTCGGTGTGAATATGTACTATTTCCACATTCCGAAGTTCATCTGCTCTGTTTACCATTGCATCTATGAGCGTACGTGGAGCAGCGTTTACCCCGTGAATGAGTACCCTATCGCCTGATTGTATTAATTTTACTGCTTCTGAAGCAGTTGTATAATTAAGCATTTTAATTCCTTATTAGTTTTTAACTAAGATTAACTATACAATATGAAGTTGATGTAAATAAAAAAGGCTGCCCGTTCCCGGACAGCCTCATTAATATTTATTAGTCTGGTTAGTAAGACCTAGTTGGACAAAGCCACATTCCAAACTTTATCATACCCAAACTCTGCTTGCTTCGAGGTCAGTTCCTCAATCGACTGTTTTATGAGATTCACTATTATATCTTTCTGTCCAATTCGGTTCAGCGCATTCAAATCAGTGAACTCTTCTCTGGTAAATGGCACCCCGGGACCTTGAATCGTTCCCTGAATCCAGGTATTCGTTGTTCCATCAAAAGCCTGGGTTTCTCCTGTAATCTGATAACTAACCATAGGCAGTAAAACGATTTTGTCATTGTTATCAGAAGCTACCCGGTAATCGATGGAAATATTCATGAGGGCATCCATGTTCATATCTCGTAGTAATGTTGGTACTGGTCCCCCATCAGCAACAAGAGCGGTTGTTCGGCTTTCCAGTAATTCTCCTAAAGAGGAAGGTATTAACCTCTTAGTGTCTCTCAGGTTCTTGCTGATGTACTTCTCAGTATTCTCATCCTTAGGCTCATAAAACTTCTCGTAAACCGGATTAGCTGTAATCTGATCAACATCCACCACATTTGCCCCATAGTCGGTTTCCAACATAGCAGTCAGATCGCTGTAAATGTTTTCCAGAAACTGATTCCAGTATTCGTCATCCAGTTGAGGAAATTGCCAGGTAGTGGTAGTTGTGGTGATTACTTTGTAAGAACCATAATCAGTGGTATTCTCGTTGGTTTCCTGCTTAAAAAGCACTCCTTCAACCGAAAGCGAGGCAATTCCAATTCGACTAATATTCGAATTTAACGGACGGGCATACCATGCATTTGAGGAACTGGCCTCGTACTTGAATTTACCATTAGGAGCTTCTACATCACCTTTAATGCGTACATAAGAACGGCCCTCTGTATCACCGGTTACGGTTACAGGCACGGTATCGTATGTAACCCCTCTTTTCTTGAAGTATGGAAAAGCCCCTGAATCTACATCCCTATCTTCATCAATAATGGAAACCTGTAGGTGATTTTCACCTTTTACCCAGTTCGTTACATCTTTGCCTGTGGGACTTCCTCCATTAATATGTTTGTGCTTAAAAGCGTCTGCTGGAATAGTCACTTTATTTTGTAATGGAACTGACTGGAAGTAAGCGAAACCTTTTGCTCCTACCGCACTGGTAATAAGTGCTACCTGAACTCTTTTACCTTTTGCGCTGGAACTGTACTCCAATTCAAGTTCCAGTGGCTCTGCTAAATTTACTTCCGCCCCTTCTGTTTTTCCATTTATGCTTTTAATGGTTACTTCCGGTGCGGCACTTATTGTAAACTCAGAAACCTGACCATCCGCGTTTTCTACACGTACTGTTTTTGGGGAAGTATCCTCATGATCTGTGAGAATCATATATACCCCTCCTCCGTAGCTTTTCGCTTCTACTCCATCTACCGTAACTGTTCCATCCAGGGCAATCACACCGATTCCTCCCTCCGGTTTTACAAATTGAACGCCAACGGCATTTTGTCCTGCTTCCCAGTCTTCTGTACCAAGTGTTGAAATACCAACATCAGCCGGATACAAATTCCGTTCATATTTTCCTATGACAGCCATTTGGGAGAAATCCTTCTCCTTTTTTGTCATTAGTTTTAAAGCAACCTTGCCCATTTGTTGCTGAATGGTTGAGCAGGACACCAAGAATAGTGAAACCCCGAAAAAGCCAATAAGTATTTTTTTCATAATTACCCCGATTTAGTTAATGCAAACTAAATTTGAGGTATAAACAGGGCGTTTTCTATCACCCAAACGGGGTATTTTGAGAAAAGCTTACTCGAACAAAAAAAGCACGTCTTAAAGAGACGCGCTTTTGAATTACCTCCTGTGCCTAAAATTCCTGCTTTCGCAGGAATGGCCCTATCTATTTATCAATGCCAGGAAGGCTGGACGCATCCGGCACACTCTGTTCCCAGATTTTCATGTCGAATACTTTTTGGCGGGGATATACTTCGTCCAAAGTATTGGCTTCGTATAATCTTCCATTAAACATCACATGAGAAACGGTATTAGTATTTCTAAGATCATCAAGCGGGTTTTTATCCAGAATTACTAAATCAGCTAATTTACCTACTTCAATAGAGCCAACATCGCCATCTAAACCGATTGCCTCAGCGCCAATCAAGGTTGCTACTTTAAGCGCCTGATGGTTAGTTAAACCACCGGCTGCAACCGACCATAGCTCCCAGTGGTAGCCGAGACCCTGTAACTCACCGTGACTTCCAATACCAATAAGTCCGCCGGCATCAACGATCTGTTTGGCTTTCTCTGCATGTTTAGGAAATACCTGCTCATCATCTCTGGCCCAGAACGATTTTCGGCGAGTACTCGAGGCCAGCACATCATGAGGAGTAAAATAGGATAGCTTCGGATCGTCGTATGGATTTTCTCTGGTGAAGAAATAATCCTGGGCAAAAGGTCCTCCGTAAGCTACCAGCATTGTTTGGCTAACCGCCATTTTTGCATCGGCTACAGTTTTTACCCAATCGTTATAAATCGGATAAATTGGAAGGTTATGCTCGTGTCCGGGATATCCATCAATCAACTGCGTCAGGTTCATTTTAATGTTCAAACTTCCTTCCGTAGTTGGCATCAGTTTTTGCTCTTTAGAAGCCATGATAATCCATTGGCGGTGTTGACGGTTACCTACTCTGTACATTTTGATGGTTTTAGTATCAAAATATTCACTGTACTGGCGAAGCACTTCCTGGGTATGCTCGTAGCTCTTTAGTTTATATCCCCAGAATCCAACTCCGGGACCTGTAGAGTATACTCTCGGCCCTAAAGCCATTCCGGTAGTTACCATATCACTGTAACTCAACACATCAGTAGTCCCTGTCTGGGGATCTCGCGTTGTTGTAACTCCATAAGCAAGATTCGCAGCATAGCTCCAGGGCTGGGTTTTATGAATTCCTCTTGTAACCCTCAGGTGAGCATGTGTATCAACAAATCCCGGAGTAATTGTTTTTCCGGCCATATTAATTACTTCCGCGCCGGACGGAACGTCTAACGTACCTGTTCGTCCTACGGCCGAAATTCGATTATTCTCAATGAGAATATCCCCTCTTTCAATCACCTCATCTCCATTCATTGTGATGATTCGGGCTCCTTGTAAAAGCGCTGTTCCTTCCGGAGTATCCCGTTCTACAGTTACCTTAATCTTATATTCTGCAGCCTGATACTCAGATGGGCCTTTCTTTTCTTTCTCTTTTTCAGACTCATCTTCTTCTTTATCCACATCAGACTCTTCATTATCCGCATCTTCCTCTGCTTCTTTAGCAGCTTTCCTGGCTTCTTCTTCCGCTTTTTTTGCTGCTTTCACACTATCAGCAAAGGCTTCCGCATCACTTAAACTATATACAAAGTGCCCTTTACCAAGTGACCAATGCACCTTATCAGAATCGCCGGACCAATGAGGAAATTCACCCCCAATTACGGTCAGCTTTTTTGCCGGGAAAGCCGCTCCATCTGGATTAGAAACTGAAATCCTTACAACATCTCCTGTCTGAGGTACTGTAGCAGTATAAATTTCATTATTCACCTGAGCAAGTACCTGATCCCCTTCCGGAGCCATTAAAAGAATACTTGCTTCGCTTGCCGGTACAGGATCTGTGGTACCGTAGGTAGAGATTCCTGTAATTTTGATATGCTCTTTAACATCCGTTCCATCCCAACGCAGCGAAACCAACTGCCCGTCATTATCCGACATATAAATCCGATCATTTGACTTAATGAAATGAGGATTAGTTCGGCCATTTCTCAAATCAACAAAATTTGAAGCGCCTCCATTAGCTGGAATCCATGCTATTTCATCCGCGGCTGAAAAGAAAGACCCTCCTGTTCCTGAATCCATGTAGTCGTACTTTGAACCGGTTATAAATACAATTCGGTCACTATTATACGACCAGGCCGGTTGCGTATAAAATGCCGATTCCTGGGTAAGCTTCTGTGCTCTTGGTCTCCTCGCGTTTGGCTCAATCCGGTAAATATCTCCACCGTTTTGCTCGTCCCAGGTTACATAAACAATGTATTTACCATCAGGCGACCAGGTCGGCTCTGCTTCTGTTGCTGGTGTTTCAGTAAGTTTTCTTGGGGTTCCGTTTGGAAAGTCCTGAACGTATAAATCGTTCAAAACAGTGAAAGCTAGCTGTGTACCATCCGGAGAAGGAACAGCATCTCTGATTTGGGTAGCCAGCATTTCTTTGTCGTCTGAAATAGGATATTTAAAGGTTAACTCTGGTCCCAACTCCAATTCAACGTCCACCTCAAAAGGGATTTCCGTTGTGGTGCCATCTTCGATTGAAAGCTTGTGGAGTTTACCTCCATAGAAAAGAACCAGGTGCTTGCTGTCAGGCGTAAAACTCATTGCAGGTAACACACCCAGGGTAGCCTGAGATTCCTGGTCATCCCGCTGAACCGGATATGCTAACCATCGTTCTTCTCCTGTATTCAGGTTTCTCAAAATAAGGGCTGTTTCAGCTTCGTGGCGGGTTCCATATACCAACCAATTTCCATCAGGTGAGGTAGTAGGGGTAAACGCAGAACCGAATTTAGAAACTAAAAATGAGTTATCTCCTGTCTCTCGATCATATACCCCAATTGCATACTGAGGTAGTTGGGCATTGTAATTCCATGCACCATTTCGTCGCGAATAATAGATGTATCTGCCATCAGCACTAAAAGCCGGGTCAATGGCTTTAAGAGCAGGGGAACCATCCACAATTTTGGTGCCTCCGCCCCCATCTTTATGAATAAGCCAGAGTTTGAAAAGCCTCCTTCCCCTGGAAACCACAATATAATCTCCGTCGGGTGACCATTCCGCGTTTATCATTTCGTCGTTATTGTCTTTAGTAACCTGGTGTTCTTCTTCAGTCTCCAAATTAATGTACCAAGCATTTTCTGACCCCGTCCGGTCTGAAATGAAAAGCAGGTGTTTCCCATCAGGACTAAATCTTGGATGTACATCCACCGCCATTCCGTCGGTTACTGGTGTGGCTTTCCCTCCGGTTATTGGCATGGTATAAATATCACCCAATAAGTCAAAGGCGATAGTTTGTCCGTCAGGGCTTACATCTACAGACATCCAGGTACCTTCGGTTGTTGTAAATTCGAATAACCTTTCCGGATCCATTGGGAGGTCTTTGCTCTTTTTTTCAATTTTAACGGAATCAGTTTCTTCCGATTCCTGAGCAGTGATGCTCAATGATAGTATGAGTATAAAGATCGGTAACATAGTTACCGTCAGGATTCCTTTGCGTGACATAAATTTCCCGTTTGTTAGCTTTATTGGTTAAGGATGACCAATCCTTCCCATTAATCTCACAAAAAAGTGCGTCTTTGTTTGTAAAAAGTTGAGATTTATACATATTAGCTACGTACAGATATAATTAGGAGTAGTATTAGGCTAACAGGGTATTCCGAGTAATCTTTTATGATTGACAGACATGCAATAAAGGAAGCGATTGGTGCTCCGTTATTCGAGAGCAAAACTATAAGCTGTTGCTTAACTGACAAAAAGCTTCGCTTTGTTTTTATAAATAAAGCCTTTGCCAAGAAAAGTGGCTATTCCGAAGAAGAGCTAATTGGCAAATCAATCTCTGTTCTTTTAAGCAAGAAAGTTTTCTTAAAAGAATTCGCCCGATTTATTACCACTGGTTTTACTGGAGATAAAAAATGGCCTTATATCTCTAAAAATGGAGATTTACTTCAGGCATCTATTGAGAATTCCCGGGTAAAAATTAACAGGAAAACTTATACACTTACTCTCGCCTTCGACATATCAAGGGAGTATGAACTTGAGAATAAACTCAAAAAGGAGCGAGACCGGCTTCAGTCTGCCGTTGAAGCAGCAAATCTTGGTTTGTGGGATTTCAACTTTCGAACCAAAGAATTTTATGCAAATGATATATGGTGGGAAATGCTTGGCTATCCCGCCCATGAATGGGAAGACGCATTCAAATTTTATACCACGCTTATTCACCCCGAGGATGCATCTCTCTTACTTGCTGAAAAAGACCGTATTGTTACAACAGGGGATCCGAATTTTGATCTTCAACTGAGGTTAAGAAAAAAATCCGGCGCTTATATCTGGATTCATTCCCAGGGCAAAGTGCTCGAGTTTGGTGAAAACAATTTTATTTATCACGCAATTGGAACCCATACGGATATCACAAACCAGAAAAAAGCTGAACTAGTTATACAAGAGAGTGAGAAAAAGTATCGCCTGCTTACTGAATCCTTGCCCAATATTATCTGGACTGCTGATAAAGATGGGTATCTAACCTATATGAACAGGCATGGACTCGCCTTCTTTGGCAAAAAGAAATCTGCACTTAGCAACTGGGAATGGAAAAACTTTGTGCCTCCAGAAAGTGTAGATGAAGTGTATGAAAAATGGACCTTTGCCCATCAGACCGCGACTGCGATTAACCATGTGCATACTTTCATAAATCAAAAAGGAAAAGAGCGGTGGTTCCAGGTACTCATATTTCCACAAAAAGATCACCGCGGAGTTGTACAGTCCTGGATTGGTATTGCTTCGGATATTGATGATGTAGTACGCGCCGAGCAATCGCTGAAGCTTTCGAACGAACGGTTGAGGTCTTTGATCAATGCTTCTCCGGTGGCTATTTATTCTTTAAATAAAGATGGAATTGTTCAGGACTTCTGGAACCCGGCAGCAGAGAAATTATTAGGTTGGACCCGTGAGGAAGTAATGGGTAAACGGTTGCCATTTTCTAACCAGGAGAGTGAGGCTAATTTTGATAATAGAATTAATGAAGCTATTGAAGGTGGTCAATATTCCGGGATAATAAAACGAGCTAATAAATTTGGTGAAGAAAGATGGCTTGAAGTAACAGGAGGTTGTATATACCATAAAGATGGCACTGTTTCTGAAATTATTGTTACCCTGCTGGACATTACAGAGCTGGAAAAAAACAGAAATAGATTAAAACACTCTTTGAAAGAGAAAGAAACCCTGTTGCAGGAAATCCATCACAGGGTAAAAAATAATCTGGCGATTGTAGTGAGTCTCCTGCAGCTACAGGTTTTTCGTTCTGAAGAGGAGTCAGAAAAATACCGCCTGACAGAAGCTCAAAACCGGGTTCATTCCATAGCTATGGTTCATGAATTGTTGTATCAGTCCGAAGATTTCTCTTCGGTGGATTTGATCACTTATTACGAAAAACTGATCAAAACAATCAGGAACAACATGCAGGTTAAAAATACCGATGTACAAATCGAATTAGATATCGGAATAAGTTCATTAAATATTAATCAGGCGATTCCATTGGGATTACTTATTAATGAACTCGCGACTAACTCTTTTAAATATGCTTTTCAGGAGAAAAAGCAAGGCGGTGAAATTGCTTTGAAAATTCGCAAAGCAGGCGAACGTATTTTTGTATCCTATTCTGATAACGGGCCTGGATTTGATATGAGTGCTGAAGAGTTCTCAACGGGCCTGGG
>JBLLNP010000010.1:0-142018 GCA_048058975.1 Balneola sp. | reverse complement strand
CCAGCGCCGGGGTAATGCTTCCATGAGCACCAAAGGGTTCTGCAATTTTCATAAAAGACAAGTACAAAAAACTGGTTACCAGTCCGGAGGCAATGTATAATCCCTTACCACCTCTCCTGCGAACGGAAGCGACTGAAAATCCTACAATAATCACAACAATAATGGATAAGGGATAGGCCAATCTTCCGTAGTAATGAACTTTAGGGATATTGATTCCTCCAGCTCCGCTTCGTTCTATGGAAGCGATATACTGCCGGGCTTCGGGGTAGGTTAGTTGATAGATATCAGAAGTTGTTCGGGATAAATCCTGAGGAAGAATAGAAAGAGTAGTGTCTAGTCCAGCGAGCGATTTTTCTACATAGCCAGTATCTGTGTAGATTCTTTCCCGCACAGAGATCATCCGCCATTTTCCGGTGTCTTCCCGCCAGCTCATATTGGTGGCAGTGATTGTTTTTTTGAGAGACAAGCTATCAAAATAAGACAATCTAACCCGGTAGGCGGTGCTCTGGTCATTGTCAAAATAATTGATCTGAAGAATGGTATTTCCCGTAAGCTCCCGGTAAATGTCGTTTCGGTCTATCCGTTCATTCTTCTGCTTAATGTATTTGTTTTCGAAAGCGATCCGTGTTTTGTTTGAGGTTGGTATTACATAGGCATCAAGTATGCTGATGGTTCCGGCAGCTACAAAAGCGAACGCCAAATAGGGAAAAAGGAGCCGATATAAGCTTACTCCTGCAGCTTTAAGGGCAGTAATTTCAAGTCGCTCTGATAATTGGCCGGTTAGGAAAAGGCATGCGGAAAAAACGGCTACCGGTATTACCAGGCGGATCATCTCAGGAATATAATTGAGGTAGTAATCTTTCCAAACCTCTGCAAAAGTAGCCCCACGATCAGTAAAGTCATCACTATTTTCGGAAAAATCAATCATGATAAAAATGAAAATCAGGATCAGCAGCACAAAAAGAGTAATTCCAAGCAACTTGAAAAAGATGTATTTATCAAAGTGTTTAATCACTGTTTTTCTTCCAGATTTTGGATGGGGTTAAGTCTGTTGTAAGATGAATAATCAGAATTATTCCTATGATAGAAAAAACAATATTGAAGCTCCACATCCCCCAAAAAGGAGTAATGAAAAGTCGGTCGGCTAGTTTTTCTCCCTGTATAATAGAAATCCAGTAAATGGTTAGAATAACAGAACTTATTATGGCAGCATAGCCGAAATTACCTCGTTTGGTCATAATGCCAATTGGTGCTCCTAGTAAAACAAACACTACACAGGCAAATGGTATAGAAAACTTTTTATAGATTTCGACCAGGAATTTGTTAACCCGCTTTAACCTCCAGAGCATATTGGATTTAATATTCTCAAAACTTGACTTGTGTTCTTCAAGACGGGTAGAACTTACCCCTGCCAAACGCTGACGGTAGGAATTTTTCTGGATTTGGTTTAGGATAAAGAGTGAAGTTTGAGGTGGATTAATTAATGAATCAGTGACCGAAAAACCTGTGAAAATATTTCTAGTTATTTGGTCAGGACTGTTTTCCAGCATAGTAAGAGAAATATAGCTACTTGCTACAGCTAAGTTTTCGGCGTATTCCTTTATTTCCTGTTCGAGTGTATCTACAACAACACTCATTGCCTGGATACTCATCGTACGGTCACTTCGGTTTCTCCGGTTTGGATCTGATCGCGAAAAGGCCAGGTCGGATAGGTCAAATGAAAGTCGATACTTTGAAAAAATAGTGCGTTCCAGATTATCCATCGAAGATGATCTGGATCGATCGAGGTAGCGTAGCATTTCACCATTCTCTAAAAAAAGAGTGAGTCCCTGTGTACCTTCACTACTTAGAAACCCTCTTTCCGCTTTTATATAAGCACGGTTTCTGGCACTGGTAGGGTTCTGAAACAGGGTAATACCATGAAGGCTGTCGGTTTCATTGTCAATGTGTTTAACAAGAAAAGTATACCCTTCAATGCCATCATAAAATACATTAGGCTGTAGCTCGAATCCGGGTTTCTTAAGCCTGATATCAATAAAAAGGGAACGCGCTTTGTTATTGGCTTCGGGTAGTACACTATTTGAGAACCATACCAGGCCTGCAAAAAGTATAGTGGAAGCAACAAGTACTGGTCGGATAATGGAAAAAGGATTAACCCCGGATGAACGGAGAGCTGTAAGTTCATTTAGCTCAGAGAACTTCCCGAACGCCATTAAAGTAGCAACAAGTACAGCCATTGGGGCTGCAAGTACTACCATATAAGCCAGGTTTGTAAGAACTAGCTCAATGATAACCGGAACAGGTATGTCTTTTCCTATCAGCTTATCTACATGAAGGATTAAGAATTGCATGAGTAGCAAAAACATCAGTGTGAAAAAGCAAAACAGAAAAGGACCAACGTGCCTTTTAAGCAGGTCTAGTTGTATTTTATTTTTCCAGAAATTCAAAGGTGAAAATTCTCAGTATCGTTATACACTAATAATGTTTTAAAACCGTACTTATTGGGTAATTCAGAGTGCAATAAACCACTTTTATTCGGGTTCATTTCACTTTCAACATACTCAAATATATGGTATTATCGGTGCTCATTTGTACTAAATCTATCACTACAGAAAAACAGCCTATCGTAAACAGCTACTAAAACATTCAAAAACCGAGATTTAATAAGCTTCGGTGAGCATTATTTATAAGCTATTTAAAGTTTTATTATTGGCGTTGCTTTGCAATGTTGTAGTTGGAATCTGTACAGTTCGGTCTCAGGATAATTCCGATTCGGTTAAGGTTGAAATTACTCCTGATAGTTCATTGGTTGGTATTAAGTTTTATAATAACAGCCCTGCATCCAGAATAAGTACACTTTCTGGTATCAGGAAAAGCAGGTTATATGGAGCGGCTCCATCGTTTGAGAATACGGCAGTAAGTTGGGATACTTTATCAACATTCCGTGTTTCAAAAACAGTATTTGGCAGGGACTATTACTTTCCAACAGTAGTCGATTTTGAGGAATACACTCAGCTTAGAAAAGAGCAACAGAAAGAGAGCATCAGGAATTTACTTGTGGAGGAATCTAAGACACAAGAAAGTACAGGAAGGGGGTTACTGGATTTCAAAATCAGTGTTCCGGGTGGTGAAAATTCCGCTTTTACTACTATTTTTGGAACCAATGAAGTAAACCTTCGGGTAAATGGGTCTGCGAATATGAATGTGGGTGCTTCCATTCAAAAACTGGATGATGGAACACTACCTCCGGATTTGAGAACCCAGGTCGATCCAACCTTCAATCAGAATCTGCAGCTTAACATTCAGGGAACCATCGGGGATAAGTTAACTATTGCGACCGACTGGGATACTGAGCGTCAATTTGATTTTGAGAACCGACTCAGCATTGTATATAGAGGTTACGAAGATGAGATTATTAAAAGTATCGAGATGGGTAATGTTTCGATGGAAACAGGCAACTCGTTGGTAAGTGGGGGTAAATCTCTTTTTGGTATCAAAGCCGTTTCAGAACTTGGTCCGCTAAAAGTTACTTCGGTAATATCTCAACAAAGAGGTAAGAACAGTTCGCAAAGAATAAGCGGTGGTTCCCAGGAAACGCAGATAAATCTTACGCCTTCTGATTATGATGATGGTAACTTCTTTTTGGACTTCTATAACAGGGCATTTTTCGAACAGGCTCTGGCTGATCCTCAGAATATTATTCAGCCTTATCAGGTTTCTGAGTTGTACGTATATATCAGAAGGAAAAGTGAAACTAATCCTGGAGAGCAAACGGTGCAGGCGATAGCACTACTCGATTTTGGTGTCAATACGACTGGTGGTCCTCCGGGAAATCAATTTGATCGTTTTACTGATGAAGAAAGACTGGATTCCCTTCGTCTTACAAACAGTGGGGCTACCAACGAAGATTTTGGAGCCGCTTCCCAGGAGTATGTCGATGCCAGCTTCGAGCTTCTTGAAGAAGGGGTGGACTACACCTTTAACCGGGCATTGGGTTTTATAAGTATGCGTACCAGTATTAATTCCGGGGATGCACTGGCTGTTGCTTTCGTATATACTAGTTCTGATGGTATTCCTATTCAGGTTGGCGAACTGAACACTACAGAGGGAAACAGGATGTATTTGAAACTACTCCGTCCGGGTGGGATGACAACGCAAGACCAAGCCTGGCCTCTTACCATGAGGAATATTTATTCACTCGGCGTTTCCGGAATTACACCGGATGGTTTTGAACTTCAGATTTCTGATACCAGGGGAAACCAGCCGGTTTTTACACTCCCTGGGAGAAGCAACGATCTTCTTGAAGATCTGGGTTTAGACCGTGTGGATTCAGAGGGTGCAATCGGAGCTGACAACATCATCGACTTTACAGGTATAACACTGGATGCAGGTACCGGCAGATTGATGTTTCCTTACCTTGAACCTTTTGGTGACAGGATTGCTGAAATCATGGATGATGAGAATTTTCCTGATTCAGTTATAAGTGCTTTTGCTTTTACCGAACTGTACGATTTAAAGCAATCTGATGCGCGAGAAAACTCCAAAAACCGAAATTATACGATTTCAGGTGTGTCGAGTGGGGGTGTATCAGGTTCATTCACACTGGGCTTTGGTTTGGTGGAAGGTTCAGTTAAAGTATTTGCCAATAATGTAGAGTTAACCGAAGGAAGTGATTACGAGGTGGATTATTCATTCGGTAGTCTCACTATTTTAAACGATAAATTTCTTGCCTCAGGTCAGGAGATAGAAGTTGAATACGAGAATAACCAGTTCAGTATAATCGGGCAAAAGAACTTTACCGGGGTAAGAGCTGAATACACGGTAAATGAAGACATCAAATTCGGGAGTACCTTCTTCAAGTTAAAAGAGCAGCCTTTATCGGATAAAATCAGAATTGGAAATGAACCTATAAATAACACTGTTCTTGGCCTTGACGGTTCAGCTCAGTTCGATACCCCCTGGCTGACTCGCTTTATTGATAAAATTCCTCTTCTTCAGACAAGAGCCCCCTCCAATTTTTCTTTTACCGGTGAGTTTGCACAAATCAGACCTGGCGTTGCCCAAACCAATGCAGTACAGGAAGCAATAGATAATGGCGAGTTGTTCCGGGATGAAGAAAATGGTCTCGTTTTTATCGATGATTTTGAAGGAGCGGAGTATAGTATAAGTTTTGTAAACCCTACAAGATGGAATCTGGCAGCGGCTCCGGCGGCTGTTCCGGGCTATGGTAGCGATGCATCCTATTTTGATGATCCCAACTTTCCTGCTCCTCAGTCTTTATCCGATAAAAAAGCACGTTCTGATCTTCGGGCACAGTTTTCGTGGTATTCTATTCCGAGAAATATCCAATCTATCAGGAACGCAATAGTTACAGATGAATCCAGACCAATAGGAGTAGAGGAGGTTTTCAGAGGCAGAGAAATTATTAATGCTAGTGAGGCTCAATTAACCCCGTTGGATATATTCTATAATCCAAATCAGAGAGGTCCTTATAACTATAATCGCAATTTGAAAAACCTGCTTGAGAACGAGCCTAAAAAAACATGGGGTGGAATGACGGCTGTAATTCCTCCGGGCCAGGAAGATTTGGTCCAGAATAATATTGAGTTTCTCGAATTTTGGGTACAACCGGTTTTACCCGGAGGGCAAGACCCCACCGGACAAGAGCAGTTTTATGATGGTAAAATTTACCTGGATCTTGGAATCCTTTCTGAAGATATAGTACCGAACGTACGTCTGAATACGGAAGATGGTCTCTCAACAGTGTTGAATAATCTAACTGAAGATGATCCTGAAGGAGAACCCCGTTCTTATATCCCGCCTTCACCACCTGTTCCGTTGGGGCAGTTTTCAAATTCAAACAGACAATTGGAAGATGTTGGGTTAGATGGAGCTCCCAATCCCGGTACGCAGGGAGCTGAAGGAAGAGACGAAGGGGAGTTATTTGTTGAGTTCATTCAGTCAATTCGTAATGACTATGGAGAGGGAAGTGATATGTTAGCCCAGGTAGAGGCTGATCCATCCAATGACGATTATGTATATTACGGAGAATCAAAAGTCAGGGAGCTAAACCTGAATGAGCGATTCCACCGTATGCTGGGTTATCATGATGGAAACACTCCTGAAAGCTCAACCAGCAGCGACAAAACAGCTATTACGCTTAAACCTGATACAGAAGGACTCGTTAGCTCGTCATCTATCGAGCAATCAAATTCATATTACCAATATGAGATAAAGTTCAATCCGGCAGACCGACAGAGTCTTCAGATAGGAGCAGATAGCTCATACATTGTGGATAAAGTTGATGTAAAAAGTCCGATTACTGGTGAGGAGTTTTCTTGGTATCTCGTTAGAATTCCATTAAGTGATTTCAGAAGAACATTTGGGGAAATCGACAATTTTCAGAATATCTCGTATATGCGCTTGTGGATGTCTGGCTATGAACGACCATTCACACTTCGCTTCGCTACATTTGAGTTTATTGGGAGCCAATGGAGGAAGGTTACTGAACTTACCGAATCACCTGTAAATCAGGATAATTTTAAAATTTCCACCATCAATATTGAAGAAAATGCCAGCCGTGAGCCTTTTCCGTATCGTCAACCGGATGGTTCTATTCGTGCTTTGAACCGAGGAGCACAGGTACAGGCTCTCCAGAACGAACAGTCGCTGGTATTGTCGGTGGAAAACCTGGGACCACAGGAAATCCACATGGTAAAAAGGGTATATCCGGGTAAGCTGAACTTGTTGAATTATTCGAATGTGAGAATGTTTGTGCATGGGGAGGGATTCGAAAATACAGGAGATGCAGAGCTTGTTGTTCGTTTTGGTAACGATCTTGAAAATAATTTCTATGAATACCGTCAACCGGTTACTCCATCTGAACCAAGGAATTTCAGCTATGATATTTCAGATCAGGGAAGGCTTGAGGAAGAAGCCCGGGAAATCTGGCGGTATGAAGAAAATAGTATGAATATTATCATCTCTGCATTCAATGTACTGAAACAGGAAAGAGATGCAAATGGAACAGATCCTTCGGAATTATATAGCGACGCTACAGGCTTGCTTCAAAGGCTGGGAGGAGATGATGTGGTTGATGGGGCTGTTATTTCGATAAAAGGGAACCCTTCTCTGGATCGTGTTTCTGAAATTGGTTTAGGAATTCGAAACCCGTTTGAAATGGGGGGTGCATCGCAAGGAACATCCGACCTTAACGCAGAGTTTTGGTTAAACGAACTCCGTGTTTCCGGCTTTGATAACGAGTTCGGTTGGGCAGCTAACGCGAAATCATCGGTTAAACTGGCAGATTTCGCAACAGTGAACGCCAACTTATCCCGTA
The DNA here is from genome assembly GCA_048058975.1 of Balneola sp. Taxonomy (GTDB): domain Bacteria; phylum Bacteroidota; class Rhodothermia; order Balneolales; family Balneolaceae; genus RHLJ01. The sequence goes on along the minus strand of JBLLNP010000010.1, from coordinate 134,679 downwards.
GAACCAATGGTTTTGGAGGCCTGGATTCGCGGTTGGGGGAGCGTTCAATGTCTGATCAGCTTGGATATGGACTAAGCACTACGGTGAATCTTCATAAATTAATTCCGGACAGATATGGATGGAATTTTCCGGTTAATGTTTCAACCCGAAGAAACACTCAAACTCCGAAATTCTTACCTGATCAGGGGGATATTCGCTTATCTGATTTTCAGGATCGAATAAATGCTGATGAAGATCTTTCAAACCGGGAAAAGCAGGAAATTATTGACGACAAGATCAATGACATTCAGACTGTGAGTGAGAACTTCTCCTTCAATATGTCGAATATCTCCAAAACTGGTTCCAGGGGTAAACTAGCTCAATATACTATTGATAACCTGCGTCTCAGCTATGTGTATAACAAGGGCTTTTCTAAAAATCCGCAACTTATTTTCCAGAATAAATGGGACTACAAGGCATCTCTTCAATATAGTTTACGGCTTCAGCGTACCAAGCTTATCAGGCCATTCGGATTTACGGAAAATATTCCTGTCGCTAAGGCTCTTTCCGGCTTAAGGGTTGGGTATTTACCAACTTCTATTACTACATCAACTACGTTCACCAGAAGGTACAGCGAAGACCGAAGGCGAAACCTTACAGATCAAGGGGCGCTTCAGGGACTTAACCAACAGCATGCATTTACCAATCAGAATAACTTTTCGCTGAATTACACGCTTACGCCATCCATTCCTATCACATTTAACTCTAGCACAAGTTTCGATTTATCCAGTGCGGGAATCAGAGACCGGAATATATCCGGAGTGGATAGTGCTTCATTTGAAGTGATACCTTCTTTCGAGGTGATTAAAGGGATTACTTCCGATACACTAACTGCGCGAAGATCAACCTATTCTGAGCGTTTTACTGCTTCCTGGCGTCCCGACCTTACTAAAATCAATGGATTAAATTGGCTAACATACACGGCCTCTTATGGTGGAGGGTATCAATGGAATAACAGCCCAAGAGGCTCTAACCTTGGGGCAAGTGTAAGCAACAGTTTTCAATTAGATAACTCAGTCAGATTAAATACAGACCGTATTTTTAATAAGCTTGGATTCTTTACCAAAATAAAAGACGGAGATCAGAAAGAAACCTCAGATAGAAAAAAGGAACGGGAAGCCAGAAAAAGAGAAGAGGAGACAGTTCCTGATAGTTTGAGAACACCAAGACCGGAACCGAACCTGTTGCATGATGTTCGATTTGTTGGAAGAAAACTGTTTCTTGCTGTATTCAGCATGAAAGATATTTCAGCAAGTTACAAGCGTTCAAAAAATGGGAGCCAACCCGGATATAGTGGTTCATCACAGATTTTTTATGCGTTCAATAGCCCGGGTTCAGGAAATTTTTCTCCCCCATTAGGTTACAGAATAGGATTATCGGAGCGGATACCCAGAGAGCAATTAGTAGGTAATGTGAGTGGAATAAATGAAATTCGGTTTCCTGCGAATAACAGGTATTCAGACCAGCTTTCAGCTAGTACTAGAATCAGTCCATTTAAAAATGTGACGGTAGATTTGGATTGGTCATTAACTGCTTCTACAAACAAAACAGAAAATATTATCGCTTCCACTAATGGATCGTATTCTTCAACAACAATAGAGTCGGGTAGTTACAATACCTCAGTTTGGGCTTTTGGTGGAGGCTATGAAGATTTACTAAAACGGCAGTTGGAAACAGCTTATGCTGATATTATTGATGGAAGCTCCGTATTAGAAGATTCTTTAGGTAATAATGATGGACGGGGAGTGCTGAACCGAAATACTTTGCAGGATGATTTCCGAAGGGCGTATCTTGGAAATGAAAGCAACGGAATTGGGGGGAAAGGTTTTATGGCTTTTCCACTCCCACAGTGGAGAATTAACTGGACACAGTTCCATAAACTTATTCCTTTTCTGGGTAGTAAAATGAACAATGCTACTCTTACGCATTCATACAGGGGTTCGTACAGGGTAGATTGGAGCCTGAATGCGGTAACCGGAAAGCAACCCGGAAGGTCCTTAGGTGATTTTTCTTTAGTTGACAATCGTGGTTTATATGAGCCCACTACTATTCGAGTAGAACAGCGTTTTTCACCTCTGGCAAAACTAAATGTTACCTGGCAATCTAACTTAAGAACCGAATTAGGTTATGATAGAGGGAATATTTCTTCATTCGCGATTAACAGTAACAGGGTAACCGAAACACTTACCCGGGGATTTGATTTTGGGGTGAATTACACATTTAGAAATGTGAAGATTTCATTTCTCCCAAAAGTTAAAAACAACATTGATATGAGTATCAGAGGTAGCTTTGATAGCGATACTGAGAACAGCTTTAAATTGGATACCGATCTTAATAATGCCTTAAGAAATGCGGATGCCTTACCATCTATCGATCAGGCGGTTAAAGACAGTAGAGATACAAAGCGGACAACGGAAAGGAAGCGCCTTAATGGGTCCTTTACACTTGGTTATCAGGTTTCGAGAACTATCTCATCCAATTTTGAATATACGTTAAGCAGGATCGAATCAAACAATTTGCCCACCCGAACCAATCATGATATTCGTTTCAATGTCAGGATTGCGATTCGTTCGAGATAGTGGGTTTTAGGATGAATCTGCCATAGAGCCATCCACCCAAAACAAGTAACAGGCATAAGTAGGAAAGCCAGTCGCCAAATCTTGCATAAACGGTTGTGTTCGATTTTCTTGGAATCGCTGAATTGAATCCAGTACGTACCCAATAGTCTGTTTTTTGCTCAACTGTACCATCCGGCCGGATAATGCCAGAAGTACCATTATTTGCACTACGAACTACCCAGCGGTCAAATTCAATAGCACGTAAACGGGCGTACGCAAAATGCTGATGATGACCGCTTGAGTTGCCCCACCAACCATCATTGGTAATTATGGTGATAAAATCTGCGCCATCATGAACAAATTCCCGAACCCATGTCGGAAATACAGAATCATAGCAAACTAGTCCTGAGGTTGAAAAAGACTCCGCGTCTAACATATCGGGAGTTATACCTTTTCCATAGTTAGGAATAGCTCCCCAGTCTATCCATTCAAAAATATCAACGGTGTTAAAGAAATCAAGAAAGGGTGTTCGTTCAACGATGGGGACCAGGTTTGCTTTATTGTAATAGGTTAGATTACCACCGGAATCGGAATAGAGGGCAGAATTGAAAATATTATAATTCGCTCCATTTCTTGAAGTTCGGTATGTAACCGGGAGGCTTTGGTCATCTTCATAAACAACGGTAAGTCCGGTACCAACAATCAGGTTTGCATTCCAGCCATTTGCAGAGTCTGCAATCCTGTTGGAAATATAACTGTCGATTCTGATGGCTTGGTCAATGGCATTTTCGGGCCATACTATAAGCTCAGTTTCATCTGTACGGATCTTATTCGTGATAGAGAACAAGCTATCCAATACCTCATTTGGGCCACTCATTCCTCCATAATCTTCATAAGAATCATGGTTAGGCTGTATCACTGCAACATGAACAGGATCAGAATCTGCCTCTACAGGATTTGTTGAAGCAAAATAGATAAGCGATGTAGCAGGAAGAAGCAACAATGAAGCAATCGTTGAGATGGCCAGCATTCGGGTTCGAAGGCGGATAGCCTGAACGGCAAGTGCAGATGTAAAAACCACCCAGAAACTGATACCCAAATGCCCTGTTACAGAGATAAACTGGATAAGGCTTACCTGATTGCTCCATCCGTTGCCAATAGCCAACCACGGCCAGGCTAAATCCCAATTATGATGAAGAAATTCATAGCCAACCCAGGCAGAAGCCTGTAACAAAGCAATTAAGATCGGAGACTTGTATTTCCTGTTAAAGAATTGTGCTAAACAAAGTGGAATGGTCATTAAAACGCTATTAGCAAGAATAGCGGCGACACCGGCGCCAATACTTGCCATCATTAACCAATAAGTGGTTGTCAGGTTCCAAATTAAAAATCCTGCATAGCTGTAATAAGCGGTTTGCTTGTAGCTCTCACATTTTTCAGAGAGCATGAAAAGCAGAATAAAAGCTGGAAAGCTTAAGAAGGAAAGATTAACAGGAGGAAAGCTCAATCCAAGTAAAAGTCCTGCTGTTAAAGAAAGTGCCCATTTATTTTCAAAAAACCTGTTCATTCTGAATATCCTTTACCTGCAACAACTACTACAATTTCACCTTTTATGGAATCACGGGAATTAAACTCTTTTTTGATCTCCTCTATTGTGCCTCTTTTAATTTCTTCAAACGTTTTAGTGAGTTCCCGGGCAACTGCCATTAGTCGGTCTCCACCAAAATAAGATTCCAGTTCATCCAAAAGCTTAAGCAGCCGGTTTGGACTTTCATAAATAACCAACGTTCGTTCTTCTTCAGCGAGTTGTCCCAGCCTTTTTTGGCGACCTTTTTTATGAGGAAGAAAACCTTCAAAGGAATAACGATCACAGGGAAGTCCGCTCGCAACTAACGCGGTAGTAGCAGCATCAGGCCCTGGAATAACGCAAATAGTATGGCCTTCCTGTTGAGCTGCCCGAACAGCAAGGAAACCGGGATCAGAAATTCCGGGCATACCCGCGTCACTAATTAAGGCAACATCCTGATTTGCGTTCAGAATATTGAGCAGATGCCCAACTTTTTTGTGTTCGTTGTGAAGATGAAAAGAGAAGGTTTGTGTATCGATACCAAAATGCTTCAGCAATTTTCCCGAAGTACGCGTGTCTTCACAGGCTATGTAATCCACCTTTTGCAGAGTTTCTACTGCACGGGTAGAAAAATCTCCAAGGTTTCCAATGGGAGTTGCTACGATATAAAAAGTGGACAAAAGCTTTTTGGTTTGATTCGTGCCTAACTTCTCACTTTCTCATCAAAAAAGTAAGTAGTATAATTTCATTTGATTAAGAATGATTCTGTAAAAGTGTTAGTTTATCCGAAAACAAAATTAAGACAAAGATATAATGAATTTTAAGCCTACCGGACTAAATCACATCACCATCAGAGTAAACAGAATTGATGCTTCAAAAGAATTTTATGGGGACATTCTTGGCTTTGAACTTGTAAAAACCATGGGGCAAAGTATGGCTGTTTATGATGTGGGAAATGGTGATACGTTGGTGATCGTAGAGGCAGAAACGAGCTACGATCCAACTTCCAGGGATTTCCGGGTCGATCACTTTGGCTTTTATGTGGATTCTCCCAAAGAAGTAGATACCATTGCCGAATACTTAAGGGATAAAGAAGTTACCATAATGAGTGGGCCGGCGAATAGGAAAAAAGGGAGATTTCTTTTCGTAGCTGATCCGGATGGGAACATGATTGAATTCTTTTATGAAGAAAAAAATTAGGCGAGAGGAGTTAATAGAGATTCGGAAAAGAAAGCAATCCGAAAAAGAAATGGAGTTTGAGCTTGGGAGAGATTTAAAGTTGAATGATCAACTCCAAGATGCTGAAGAAAGAAATTTTGCTGGAAAAAATCGATTTGTGATCGCTGCAATAAATTTTTTTGGAACCCTGACCATACTCTGGATTCCTTACATGATTGCCAATAAAATTTTACCATTTGGAGGCCCGATTAACAATGTAATCAAAGCGGTAATTCTGACTATTTCAATAATTAGTGCCTTCAGAAGAAAATCCTTGATTGAGAATTGGTTCTAAAACTCCAGAAACTCCACATTTTTAATTTCAAAGTAGTCTTCAATCATCCAGTCGGTATTAATTACAATTCCCCCAATCAGATATAATTTAATGTCCGCGAGTTCTGGTTTAATGGCTCTTAATATATTATACAATTTATCGTGTATTTCCTGATAAGCCACATCCGTTGCTTCTTTTAAAGGGAGTTCACTTTCCAAAATTTGTTCCCGCTTGTTATACAGATGCTCAATTACACGTGCTTGCTGATAATCCAGAGGATTGTTCATGGGTAAGTGCTCTTCTTTTTTGAGGGAGTCTAAAGCCGCCACTAACGAACCACAGCAAGTAGAAGAAGCGAACTGATTTTGTCGGTTAACCTGTCCCATTTTCCCGTCTTCGGAAATCCCAATATGTGGTCCATACAAAATAAGCACGGCACCATGTGAGGGAGCATGGCTCAAAAATGCTTTCATTCCTGTAATTCCGGAGAAAGGTAATCCGGAAATCCCCCCAAGCATAAACGGGCCTGGACCGGCGAATAAGTCATAAAAAGGGGAGAAGAGGTTATTTACTTCATCGCTGCAAAATGAGGTCGCCCAAATCGTTGATTTTAAATCCAGTTTCTTGTGTACAAGATCAGTAATTATTTTTGTTTCCAGATCGGTAATCCGGATGGCAGAAGGGTAATGTTTAGGAATGGTTTTATGCATATAAGCCAAGTTCTAAAATTAAGTCGGCTTATAATACAAAAACAGTAAGTAAGGGTTCAAAAAGAACGACCATTTTTTATTAACAGCCGTTCTTTTAACTCAATTTTATTCTCCCTGACCAAGGGAATAGGCTACTTCTCCATCAAACTCATAGAGGTTTTCTGTTTTCACTACGTCTATCCCTAATTCTGAAAGCTGTCCCAGAAGCTCAACGATATCTTTAGTGTTTCTTGCTCCATTTGTAGACTTAAATCGGCAGCGCCAATGATCGGTGCAGAAAGTTTGAGGTAATCCATTTGGCCATACTTTGGTTCCTCTGTTGGTGATCATCGTAAGCTCAAATTTATCTCCTGAGGCTTTTTTAAGTTCAGCTGCAAGCTTGTCAGGATTGTCCGGCTCCCAATACACAAATACATCGGTTCCTTTAAGTTCTCTTTTTTGATGTAGTGCAGGCCTTGCTTCGGTACGGCTGAGCTTCAGTTCAGGAATAGCAATAGGTTTATCGTGCGTAAAATCAACAGGAGTAAGAACCTCAGGTTTGGCTCCAAGCCGGGCGATTATAGCATCTGTAAATTCGGATGTGGAAGCTTTCTGAGTACTGTTTTTTGCGTTATAAATATCTGCAGTATGAATTCCGTCTTCCAGTGTTTTCAGCCACGCATTTTCAATTTTTTCAGCCGGATCGTGTTGTCCGATATGGCGTAGCATCATTACAGCGGCATTAATAAGAGCAGAAGGGTTGGCGATGTTTTTACCTGCTATATCTGGTGCTGATCCATGAATCGCTTCAAACATTGCGCAAGATGGTCCAATGTTGGAAGAGCCAACCATCCCAACTGATCCGGAAATTTGAGCAGCTACATCAGAAACTATATCGCCATATAGATTTGGCATAACCAACACATCGAAAATTTCGGGGGTGTCTGCTAGTCGGGCAGTGGCGATATCAATAATCAGATTTTCAGATTCAATTTCAGGGTATTCTTTCGCAATGGTTTTGAAGATATCATGAAATAAACCATCTGTAAGTTTCATGATATTGTCTTTAGTAAAACAGGTTACTTTCTTTCGGTTTTGAGACAGGGCGTATTCAAACGCGTATCTGATAATTCTCTCTGTACCGGGTAAAGTGATAAGCTTCAGGCATTGATAAACCTCAAACGTCTGTCGGTGTTCAATTCCACCATAAGTATCCTCCTCATTTTCTCGAATTACAGTAACATCCATTCCTGGATGTTTGGTTTCTACAAAAGGTGCATAAGCCACACACGGACGTACATTCGCAAATAAACCGAGAGTTTTCCTCATGGTTACATTCAGGCTTTTAACCCCGCCGCCCTGAGGAGTGGTAATCGGTGCTTTCAGAAGTATTTTATTTTTAAGGATGGGATCCCAGGCACTTTCTTCTATTCCTGACTTAATTCCTCTTTTATAAACCTTTTCCCCGATTTCTATAGTATCGTAGCTCAAGTTTGCACCTGAAGCTTCTAAAATCCTGAGTGTGGATTCCATTATCTCCGGGCCAATTCCATCTCCGTGTGCAATCGTAATTGTAGTGTTCTTGGTCATGTTCATTTATTATTAATTTTATAAAAAATAAGGACCTTGACAGTCAAACTATATCAAACCTTAATAGAATCAGCCACTATCAACCAAAGCCGGATAAGAAATGTTCGGTTTTTTTAAAAAAGCTGAAATAAAGAATTTGATACTAATCAGAGGGGGCCGTTTTACCTTTCTTTTATGAAATATGAATCAGCTTAATTTTTCCTTAGTTTTGCAGCCATATAATTTCAGGCTAGCTAAATATTTTTTTAATGGAATCACTACTCTCAAATTTTGCTTCTCCGGTTGTTCTTGCCTTTGTTTTGGGGATATTAGCCAAAGTAGTTAAAAGCGACCTTGAGATTCCAAAGCCTCTTTATCAGGGAATTTCCATTTACCTGCTTCTGGCAATTGGATTAAAAGGTGGAGTTGAGTTAAGCAAAACTCCGATGAACGAGTTTATTTTACCCGCGGGGGCTACTCTGTTACTTGGGTGTCTAACCCCGTTAATTGCTTTTGCGGTTCTTCGGTATTTAGGGAAATTAGACGTTACAAATTCATCAGCAATTGCAGCTCATTATGGCTCAGTTTCAGTAGTTACTTTTATTGCCTCAATAAGTTATCTGGAAGCTTTAGGAGTTTCATCAGAGGGGTTTATGCCAACTCTGGTAGCCATGTTGGAAGTACCGGGAATAATAGTAGCACTGATTATCCCACAAATGATGCAAAGTGGAGGCGGTTCTTTCAAAAAAGCCCTGCATGAAGTTGTCACGGGTAGTAGTATAGTTCTACTGTTAGGAGGATTAATAATAGGTTATATAGCAGGTCCAATTAAATTTGAAGCGGTAAAACCGTTCTTTGTAAGTGGTTTTCAGGGAGCACTGGTTTTATTCCTGCTGGAACTAGGAATGGTTACAGCAAGAAGGCTACAGGATCTCAAAAAAGTTGGTTTTTTTATTGTTGGCTTTGCTATTGCCATCCCAATACTGCATGGAGTATTAGCTATCTGGATAGGGCTTTTAGCAGGACTTAGTATAGGCGGGGCAACCGTTTTTGCAGCCATGGTTTCCAGTGGTTCTTACATAGCTGCTCCAGCCGCGGTAAGGATTGCCTTACCACAAGCCAGTCCTTCACTATATTTGACGGCATCACTTGGAATTACATTTCCATTTAATATCACACTTGGAATTCCACTCTACTATTTAATTGCTCAATGGATGGGAGGTTAATATGAAATTGACAGAATTATTCTTAGTTACCATTATTACAGAACGCTATTTCCGGGATGATATCCTCGAAAAACTTAAAGAACTGGGAGCGAAAGGATTCACTTTAACCGATACTACCGGTGAAGGATCAAGGGGTCTTAGAGCCAGCGATTTCGAAGGAAAGAATGTTAAGATTGAAGTTGTGGTAAGTAAAGATGTTGGAAATAATATCATAGATTTTATAGCCGACGTTTACTTCGAAAATTATTCTGTAATTGCCTATGCCTACCCCGTAAGTGTGGTAAGAGGCGATAAATATATTTAGGCAACCCGCATCTTTTCTTTTATAGCTCGTAAGGCAGCTTATAGTGGTCTCAAAATGTTGATTTGATACGTCTCATATTATCCTGAGTCGATTTCCGATTATTCTGGGAGGATATTTGTGGCGTAATCATAATCAAAAAATGAGGTTCGCTATGAAAAATCTTATCAAAATTACTACAGTTTTTGCTTTAATAATCTCTGTTAATACTAATGCTCAGGAAACAGATGTACTTAATAATCGAGAGGTTTCTGAATTCACAGAGCTTCAGTCTCAGGTTAATACAGAAGTAATCATCATAAAAAGTACACGCAATAATATTCTTATTCAGGGAAGTGAAGAAGCTCAGAAAGATTTGTTAATTCAGGAACAAGAGGGTAGGCTGGCAATTTCTTTTCAGAGTGAAACAATTGAAAACCAGTTGACGAGAATTGTAATTGAAACAACAGGCTTTAATTCACTGATAAGTGGCGGTATCGGGAATTACTTCGTTATAGGCCTTGATCAGAAAAACTTTGTTTTAATGAATCCAGCTGCAAAAGTATCCCTTTCTGGTACATTGGATAACATTTATCTTACCTCTTTAAGCGGTCATACCGATTTAAGTAAGTTAAGCACTGAAAATGAATGGGTTGAACTTTCTGAAACCGCTAGTTATGTCGAGAGTAAATTTTCAGGCAGAAATTTAATCGCAAAAAAAGCCGAGTGATAAATCGAATTTTGAATTTGATTTCTCTTAAATAGATACGATCATTCGATATGGCTTTTTTGCAGACTTTTCCCGACTTCAATCAGTATAGTATGCCCCTGATCATTTTAGTAGGCCAGGGGTATTTATTTGCGCTCATTTTATTCTTACGGTATTTCAGAGAGAAAAAAACATCTGACTTAATCCTGGCACTTTTTCTTGTGATAACAGGAATACGTTGTACAGCTTATATGATTGGATTTATGGGGTGGTATGACGATTTCAGAAACACAAAAATCAATTATTTTCTGATTGACTTCTCATTGATATTAGGTCCGGTTGTGTACTTCTATGTAAAGAGTGTTACTCACCCGGATTTCAGGTTTAAGAAGAAAGATATCTGGCATGCTGTTCCTTGGCTGGCATACTGTGCGCTACAAGCCTTCATTTATATCTACGATTCGCAGCAACCCGGATTTAATGAAGTACAGAATGGTATTCTGTATGAGAAGATCAATTTCAATATTGGAATCTATATGCTCATTCTGGGCATCATCTCACGATCTGTCTATTTTTATCATGCAGCTAAAATATTCTATGAATTCAGGAATAAAATCAAAGAGTTCTTCTCCAATACATATAAAGTTGAGTTAAACTGGCTTCGTAATTTTCTAGTCGTTTATCTTGGCTTATTCATACTCAGAATAGGCTTTATAGCAACCAATCAATTATTGGTCCAGATGAGTTGGACCCAAAACTGGTGGTGGTATTTAATCGCTTCTATGGTATTGGTTTACCTGGGAATGATGGGGATTTTCGCAGATCTTGGAAGATTAGCGGAATTGAAATTTGTAGAGTCGGGATCAGATTTAGAAAAAAATTCGGAAGCGGAAGAACTCCTTCCTCTGAAAGAAAAAGTAGAAACCTATATGGAAGATGAGAAGGTATTTCTTAATGCCGACCTTACACTAACCGAGCTTTCTAAGATGGTTGGCATTCCAAGTAATCAATTATCAAAAGTAATCAACAGTTGTTTTGGTAAGAACTTTAATGACTTTGTGAATGCTTATCGTGTTGAGCAAGTTAAAGAGGCTCTGTCTGATCCTGCTTTTTCTCATTTCTCGATTCTGGGGATAGCCTTCGAATGCGGTTTTAATAGTAAGGCTACTTTTAACAGGGTTTTTAAACGTATCACCGGTCATTCTCCTTCAGAATATGTAAGCCTGGAAAAGAACTAGTGGACTCAAAAGTATGATTTGAGACGTCTCATTTTCTCCTGAGACGAACAAGCCAAAGGATGTTTCGATCATTGTGTAAACCTTAAACACAAATGAATAATTATGGAACATTCAAATACTCAAAGCTTTATTACTAGGCTAACTTCTGTTTTAATCAAACTTACAGAACCTAAGGATGTAAGAGGCTTCTTCGCCAATTTCGTACTCGCTTTACCAAGAATTCTCGCGGGATTTTTTCTAGCCACTATGTTTGGAGGAGATAAATTCGGAGTGCCCTGGTCAATCGCTGATACCGGCCTCAACCTTTTTGAAGTAGTGGATTGGTTTCCAGAAGATGTAGCCAAATTTGGATTTCCCTTTTCTAAAGCTCCGGTTTTTTTCGCCTGGATTGGTGCCGCGAGTGAAGCTATCGGAGGGATGTTTTTGTTACTTGGATTTCAAACCCGAATCTCCGGTTTTCTGATTTCCTGTACTATGCTTACCGCAATTTTTCTTCAGAAATGGGGCGGTCCACTTTGGGGAATGTTGCCTGCGATGGGATTTCTTTGGGTTAGTTTATACGCCACAGCATTTGGTTCAGGTAAATTTGGACTCGACTACCTTATAACCAGAAAATTGAAATCCGGAAAACTAAATACTCAGTCCATAAAACCAGCTTCGGTTATAAGTATGATTCTGGTTGTGATGGCATTTGGAACCCAAAACTCCAACGCTCAAATAAAAGGAAATGGTCAAATTGATACCGCTAAAGTAGAAATAGAATCATTTACGAGTATCAAAAACGGGTTATCAAGCGACATAGAAATTAAGCTTGGTTCACGAACAGAGATAAGAGTAATAACCGATAAGAACCTGTTCGATCTTATTGATATAGAGGTTATAGATGGCGAGTTAGATATCAATCAGAAGGAATGGATTTCACCTACAAAACAAATTCGGATTGAGATAATAACTCCTGAACTCAATGGATTTGCTAATTCCGCACATGGAAGGTTTACTGCATCAGGGATTAATACTGAACTGTTTGAAGTAATGTCTCCTGTTGGAGTTGTTGTCCTTTCAGGAAAAGCAAAAGAATTAACTGTAGGAACGGAAGTAGGAACAATAGATGCTTTGAATCTTGATGTAGAAAAAGCAAGGCTCAATATATGGAGTTGGGGAACCATAAAAGTGAACGCAACGAACAGTATTGATGCAGATGTATCAGACAACGGTAAAGTGGTATATGCAAAAGAACCAGAAGTTTTAAAAACTAAGACTGAGAAAGGAGGAAAAGTGATCTCACTTGAAGAAGACAAAGCACCTCCTAAAGAAGTGGTGTACATCAATGTGAAAATTAAAAATAATTCTTCAGAACGGGTCAATGTAGAATTCAATGGCCCGGAAGGGGCGAGATTTGGCTATGGTGCTCCATTTGGGCGATATCAAACTCGTAAAGAGAGATTTCCTGTTGGTACAGAAATATATCTGGTTCGTCCGCTTTGGAAGGATACCTTGCTGCTAACCATAAAAGAAGAAGATGCAGGGAAAACAGTAAATCTCTTTAAGGATTAGCGGCTCTGTCAAATACCTCTTCATATTCATGAAGAGGTTCTGGCTATAATCAGACATTTGAAAGATTTAATTAACGGAATGCCTTGTTTATCATTTAATTCCGTATCTTTGTGGCTTACAAAAAATCGTGAGCTCACGATAAGACTGAATAATTGATACTGATGCCCTGTTAAATCAGGGAGTAGTGTAAAGAACCTTTCAGGTTTAGAAAAATGCTGGCTTCCTTTGAAGCAGTCTAAATCAAGCAGTCGCGCTTGTTTCTTGTCCCTAGCTCACCCAAATTGTTCCGGGCAAGAATACAGCACAGCATAGGTCTTCTGTACGGGATCACAACGAAAAAAATTACATGACAACGTTCAAAGAACTTGGTCTTAAGCAAGAACTGCTTGAAGCCGTGGAGCTCCTCGGCTTCGAAAACCCAACTAAAATACAACAGGAAGCTATTCCTATCATTTTGGAGTCTCAAAGAGACCTGGTAGCTCTTGCACAAACGGGAACCGGTAAAACCGGAGCCTTTGGATTACCTTCCATTCAGAAGGTAGATGCGTCCTCAAAAAATGTGCAGGTTTTAATACTATCTCCAACCCGTGAACTGGCTATTCAGATAGCAAAGGATATGAAGTCTTTCGCAAAGAAAGTAAAAGGCTTAACTACGGTAGCAGTATATGGCGGGGCAAATATTTCTACACAAATTAAAGCTCTCAATAACGGAGCCCAAGTGGTTGTAGGAACTCCGGGACGTATGCTTGACCTCATCAAAAGAAGAAAACTTGATGTTACTGATGTTCGTACTTTGGTTCTTGATGAAGCCGATGAAATGCTAAACATGGGATTTCAGGATGATTTGGATGCCATTCTTCAAGACACCCCAAAGGAAAAGCAGACCCTTCTTTTTTCTGCAACCATGCCCAAAGGAATTGCAAAAATTGCGCAAAAATACATGAACGATGCCCAGGAAGTGGCAGTAGGGGAGCGTAATTCAGGAGCTAAGAATGTGGAGCATCATTTTTATATGGTGCATGCCAAAGACCGTTTTGAAGCGCTTAAAAGAACTGTGGATATGAATCCGGAGATATATGGGATTATCTTTTGCAGAACACGAAGAGAAACTCAGGAAATATCTACCAAGCTGAATAAAGATGGTTATGATGTGGATTTACTGAACGGAGACTTATCTCAGGCACAACGGGATGAAGTGATGGACCGGTTCAGAACCAAAGACCTTCAGTTATTAGTGGCAACCGATGTGGCAGCTCGTGGGCTTGATGTGAACGAACTGACACACGTTATCAACTTTAACTTGCCGGATGATCTTGAAGTGTATGTTCACAGAAGCGGGCGTACAGGACGAGCAGGCAAAAGTGGAATTTCGGTTTCCATTGTACATACCCGCGAAATGCGAAGAATTCGTGATCTGGAAAGAATGACTGGAAAGCAGTTCATTAAGAAAGACATGCCTAGTGGTGAAGAGATTTGCGCGATCCGTATGCTTGATTTGATTGATACGGTTAAGGAAACCAAAGTAAACGAAGAGCAAATTCAGAAATTCCTTCCCCAGGCTCTTGAAAAACTGGCTGATCTTGAACGCGAAGAATTGATTAAACATTTTCTTTCGGTTGAATTCAACCAGTTTCTCGAATACTACAAAGATTCCGAAGATCTGAATGCATCTGCAAAAGGTGGAAGAGATCGTGATAGGGGCGACAGAGACGGAGGCAGAGGACGTGATCGCGATAACGGAAGAGAGCGTGGTGGCAGAGATTCGGGTGGAGACCGTCGGTATGATGACGCTGGTTCCTTCGATCGTTATTTCATTAATGTAGGGCGACGTGATGGATTGAATCCCGTTCGATTAATGGGGTTAATAAACGAATCTCTGAATGGCGATAAACCAGATTTTGGAAAAATAGATGTACAGAATAATTTTTCATTTTTTGAAGTTGAGCCGGGTTACCAAAACAACTTGGTTGAAAGCGTAAAAGGTGTGAAATTTGAAGGTCGGGATGTAGCTATTGAGCCTTCAGAAAAAGACCCGGGCCGAAAAGGTGGTGGGGGAAGCAAGCCTAAAAAAAGCTTTCGCAAAGGCGGAAAAGGAAAACCCGAAGGTTTTAGAAAAAGTGGCGGTAAAAACCGAAAAAGAAAGAAGTAAATAATGAAAAAATTTGATGTGGTCATTTTAACGGAATCGAGGTATTTGAACCCGACTAAGGTAAATGACTACATTCAAAATGTGCTTACCGAAGATGGACTTCTTCAAGCCTCACTAGAGGAATTGGGATTAAAGGTTGCCCGAAAAGATTGGGCAGATCCTGATTTTGATTGGTCAACCACGAAATCTGCTGTTTTCAGAACTACATGGGATTATTTCGATCGTTTTGAGGAATTTAAAACCTGGCTAAAAAGGGTAGAGTCGCAAACCCAATTCTTTAATCCGGTATCCCAAATCCGCTGGAATATGGATAAGTGGTATTTGCTGGATTTGAAAGGGAAAGGAATTAGGATAGTCGAAACAAGGTATATCGAACGGGGAGAGAGGCGGCCTTTGGCTGAGGTTATTGCAGAAACCAATTGGGAAGAGGTAATTCTGAAACCCACAATTGCCGGAGCTGCCAGGCACACCTATCGATTGAATAAGGATAATATTGAAGAACACGAATCCATTTTCCGATCATTGATTGAAAACGAAGATATGATGATCCAGCCCTTTCAAAAAAACATCATGATAAAAGGTGAAGTATCTTTCATGGTGATCGGAGGAAGATACACGCATTCAGTTCTAAAAAAAGGAAAGTCGGGTGATTTCCGGGTGCAGGATGATTTTGGAGGTTCACTTCATGAATACAATCCTTCTCCCGAAGAGATAACCTTTGCAGAAGAAGTTGCCAAAGCTTGTGTGCCACTTCCTGCATATGCGCGTGTAGATGTGATGTGGGATAATGAAGGTGAACTGGCCGTATCAGAAGTAGAGTTGATAGAACCGGAGCTTTGGTTCAGGAGGAATAAGAAGGCGGCAGAAAAGCTTGCGGGAGTGATCGTAGGAAAACTTAAGTGAGTATGGAACTGTCCCTCCTAGAGGAGAGACAAGAAAGAGATTCCTAGAATTACTATTTCTGCTGATACACCCGAATCCAATCAACATACATGTATTGTGGAAAAGGAGTAGAGTCATCTGGTCGTCCTGCCCATGTACCACCAACAGCAATATTTAACAAAAGAAAAAACTCTTCATGGAACTCAGTAAGCTCAAATGATGAAATATCTGTCGTTGCATATTCATTTCCATCAACGAACCACTTTATATATTCTTTAGTCCATTCCAGTTCAAAAATGTGGAAATCATCTGCAAAGATACCTTCATCCAGCGTATATGAAACTGCGCCCATCATTGCGTGCTTGTTTTCGCTATCTGCATAGTGGATATTCGCTTCCACCATAGCATCATCTTTGGTTCCATATAATTCCAGGATATCGATTTCGCCGGATTGCGGCCACGGAGTATCGCCTCCGTTTTCATTGATGTTAGCACCAAGCATCCAAAAGGCAGGCCAGATACCTTTTCCATAAGGCAGCTTAATTCTGGCTGCAATTTTACCATACTTCCAGCTTTGTTTGTTTGCCGTATTCAGGCGTGCCGAAGTGTATTGATTCAATCCATGTTCATCACTCTCGTGAATCGCTTTAATTACTAGTTGGTTGTTTTCGATATATGCATTCTGCTCGCTATCGGTATATCGTTGCCACTCTTCGTTAAAAAGACCGGCTTCTACCTCTTGAAAGTTCCAGTTCTCTGGATTTATAGTTTCTCCTGAAAAATCATCCGACCAGACCAGTTCCCAATCGGCACCTGGTTTATAAATTCCATTATTATTATAAGATATTGAATCCGTTTTTTGCTCTTTTTCCATACAAGACATCAAGGCTATAGACAAGAATGAGGTAACCAATAAATATGTAAGTACCCGTTCCATTTTTAGTAGTTTAGTTATCAGATAAGGTATGGAATTATCTGCTAGGCTACATGTGCTTTATTATTGTAAGAAGTCATCCCTGCGAAATCTGCCTGCCGGCAAAGACAGACAGAGGGATCCGGGGTTGATGATCAAAGACTCTACTCAGGATTCTCATTTCTGTTGGAGTAACAGAGAGAGAAATATCTAGCGCTTAAAACTCTTCTCTGCCCAGTTCTTTTCTGCAGCAGGGTAGAGGGTGGCTTCGTCTTTATTCCATTTCGGAAGAGTATTCACCAAAAACTTATTATAGAAGAGAAGCAGCTTTCCGTCAACAATTTTGAAGGTTTTTGGATTAGCATCTGCGGTATAACCCTTACCCATCGCATACGCACACCAACCACCATAGGCTGGTTCATACTTTGCCGGATCGGCTTTAAATGTTTCTAAGTTCGCTTCGGAAGCGAAGTGGTAGGTTGCACCGTTATATTCGTGAGAGAGTTCTTTTTGTCCTTCCAGGGGTTCTTTTTCGGTGAAATAGCTTACCGGATCGTAGCCTTTAATCGCAAGTTTGTCTTTATCCAGATTGAAATATTCTGATTCAGAAGTTTGAGTAAATCCTGCAACAGGCAGTAAAATGAAAAGGGAGAGTACTAGTGCTTTCATGATTTTTTATTTAAAGATAAAATCAGGGAAAAAAGAAAGTATCACAGAAGGGTAAAATCAATAGATTAATCTACTACCACTACTTCAAATGTCCGCTTGGAGCAATTTCGGGTAAGGCGCAAGCGGACGCATGCGCCAGAGAGAGGAGAAAAGATCAAATTTTAACCACTATTTTGCCCTTCGCTTTGTTGTCTTCCATGTATTGATGGGCTTCGGCTACTTTATCCAGGCTGAAAACAGAATCAATATTAAGTTTGATATCTCCGCTTTCAACTTTATTAATGAACTCCTGAAGTAAAGCTTTAGACAGATTCCCGGATTCTCCCATATACACAGTTAGTCTTCCCAGCGAAGGGATGTCTCCCATAGGGGTAAAATCATGCATGGTCCATTCGTTACCGAGTATCCCGGTCATGCAAACCATTCCTTTAGTGGCAATACATTTAAGAGAGTCTTTTATAGTTCTGGTACCGATGAGTTCCAGTACTTTATTCACGCCTTCAGGAAAGATTTCTTTAACCTGCTCTTTTACACTACCATCATCGATAACCACAAAGTCAGCACCGTTATCAATCAAAGCCTTTTTTTTGTCGGGATTTCTGGTAGATGAAATAACTGTTACGCCTTCTGATTTTGCAAGCTGACAGGCTAACATACCGATGGAAGAAGTACCTCCGCGAATCAATAATGATTCACCCGATTGAATTTCAAGAGCCTGATTTAGAGAACCTGAGACCGTTTGAAACATTTCCGGAATGGCACCAAGAGTGTCCCACGAAAGACCACTTTGAAACGGAAAAACGATCTCCAATGGAACAGATACATATTCGGCATAGCCGCCATCAAAGAAGCGGCCCATTCCTCCCATAATGGCTGCAACTTGTTGTCCTTTGGAATAGGTTCCGGATGGGTCTTCTTCAACAATTCCAACACACTCAATGCCCTGTATTCGGGGAAAAGCTACTCCCGGTGAATCTCCTCGCCGGGTAAACAGCTCCGAACGGTTCAGCCCAAAGGCTTTCACGTTAATTAACATCCAACCGGGTTTAATTTCAGGAAGATCAACGTCCAGGATTTCAATAACCTCCGGATTTCCGGCTTTGGTTGTAACGGCTGCTTTCATAAATGGTGAACTAAATTCTTTTGAAAGCAGATTATAGGGGAAAATTCAATCCGCTGCTAGTTGAGGTAATAGGGTAAACTAGGCTTGATATAAGCTCTTCTACTTCAAGCGTCCGCTTGAAGTAAGTTCGGGTAAGGCACAAAGTATTGAAAGCTGGAGCTTCAGGACTGTATTCCGAAGGAGGACCTTCGGAACGAGATCAAATTAAGGTAAGCGTAAGCGGATGCTTGCGCTAGAGAGGGGTCATCTTCCCAAAAGCATATTTTGCAAATGTTGTATGTTCCAGGTGGCTCTTCGATTAATGTATCATACACGCAACAAGGACAATAGTATTTTTTAGTCTCACTCATTATTTCATTTCAGGTACTCTCAATTTCAAAAAGTTCTTCTTTATCAACTCGGTCTGTGAAATCTCAATTGTTTGTTCTTCTCGTTCGTCAGCTTTCCAAATTGTCACACCGTTGACTGTAAATTCAATTGTATCATTCATTCTTGGTGGCGAAAATGCTGAGTCGAAGTCAGTCCAAATGGTTGTTTCTAATTTCTCCAATTTGGTCAAGTCGCAGTTGTGATTTGAAAAGTGTTCTGGCAGCCAATCCAAATAATCATTTAGCAACTGTTTACTTTCCTTTGATTCAGCTTTGTCGGGTTGTATGGTCTTTTTGATAAAGTCAAACGTTGTCTTAGTTTCAAGTCCAAGGATGTACAAGTCGATCAAAACGTTCACAGAAAGTCTTCCACTTTTCATGTAGTCTATGCTCATGAAAGAATGAGTGAAATTGTGAATTGCAGATTTATAATTCTTGTACTTCATTGTATTTTTTCAAATGCCCAACAACAACAGCGTAAAGTGAACTCTATTCACTTTATCCCTATTTCAAGTTTAAGTTTTATTCAGTTTATCCTAGTTATTTTTAAGGTAAAATGGAATAAACTCTATATATCCCTTAACAGCAAGGTATTCCTATTCTTAGCAAATAATAAGTGACATGTCATTCCGTGGCGTATTCCCGGAATCCGTAGCTGTTTTAAGGGTAGGTATATTCTATGCAACTCCAGATTCCTGCCTACGCAGGAATGACTAGAAAAGTGGCTTCATTGTCTTTTCCCAGAAACTATAACTTTGTAGGATTCGGAGCATCGCCATAGACTTCTTCCGGATCGAAGACTTTTTCCGATTCTTCAAAAGTAAGTTCGCCGTCTTTATCAAAGAAGTCTTTACCGGTGGGCACACTGCGGTAGAAGCATGAGCGATAGCCTACGTGACAGCTCGCTCCGTTGCCTTGTACTTCCACACGTAGCCACACACAGTCCTGGTCGTCGTCAATGCGCATTTCTTTCACGATCTGAGTCAGGCCCGAAGTAGCGCCTTTGTGCCATAGGGTATCACGACTGCGGGAATAGTACACGGCTTCTCCAAGCTCAATGGTTTTCTTTAGGGCTTCTTCGTTCATATAGCCATGCATGAGGAGCTCACCGGAAGTGTAATCGGTAGTGACTACGGGAATAAGTCCGTCTTCCTGAAATTTAGGAGCCAGGTCTTTTTCTTCTTCTACCTGGAAAACAGAGATACGCTTTTTAAAATTTATTTCTTTCATCATTAATAGCTTTCGAATAACAATTAACGAATAACGTTTTCGTGAATCGTTATTCGTTAATTGGGTTTATTTGTCATCCTGAGGATACTTCCGAAGGATCTGCACAATTAATGATCTGTGCAGATTCTTCGCTTTCGCTCAGAATGACCTTATGATTTCAATTTCTTCTTAGGGTTCTCCGGAACCGGATCATAGCCATCGCCGCCCCAGGGGTGACACCGACCAATCCGTTTGATTCCCAACCAGAATCCTTTTAATGGTCCCCATTCGTTCACGGCTTCAATCACGTAATGCGAACAAGTGGGAGAGTACCGGCAGCTGCTTCCCAACCATGGAGAAATCGCTAACTGGTAAAATCGTACAATTCCAATAATTAGTTTGCTGAATATGAATTTCAGCGCTCTCATTAGTCAATACTAAAAGTCGTGCCGTCTTTTCCGTCCATCAACTGTACGCCTAATTCCTTCAAGTCGTCCCGGATTTTATCCGAAAGTGCAAAATCTTTATTGGTTCGGGCATCTTTCCTGATTTCAATTAATAACTCAACCAAGCCTGATGTGAGTTCACCATTTCCTGAACCACCTGCTTTTTTAGGCCAGATTCCAAGCACTTCTTCCACAACCGTATGAAGAAAGATTTTCAGCTCTCCAAGATTTGAAGGAGTTTGATTCGCTGTAATCTGTTTCCTTATTTCCTTCAGGTTTTCAAACAAAACAGCTATGGCCTGAGCAGAGTTAAAGTCATCGTTCATCACTTCTTCGAAAGATGCTTTGAAGCCTTCAATATCAAAAGCATTTCCGTTTCCTGCTTCCGCTTTCTCAATAGAATTAATCATTGAATGCAGGTTTTTTAATCCGGTTTCAGCAGCTTCGAGTGCATCTTCTGAGAAATCAGTAGTACTTCGGTAATGACTTTGTAGCAAGAAGAAACGAATTACCTGCGGATTCCAGGGACGGGTTAGCAGCTTGTGATGCCCGCTAAAAAACTCTTCCAGATTAATCGCATTTCCGAGCGATTTCCCCATCTTCTGGCCTTCCAGAGTCACCATATTGTTGTGCATCCAGTATTTCACGAACTGAGCATCATGTGCGCATTCCGACTGGGCAATTTCACATTCGTGATGTGGAAACTGATTTTCCAATCCACCTCCGTGAATGTCAAAACTCTCCCCAAGATATTTAGTACTCATTACTGAACACTCGATGTGCCAGCCAGGGTAACCTACTCCCCAAGGGGAATCCCACTTCATTAAATGCTCATTATCCGCTTTTTTCCACAGGGCAAAGTCTTTTGGATCTTTTTTGTCGGAAGCAGTCTCTACGCGGGTACCTGATTCAGACTCCTCCACATTTCTACCACTAAGCTTTCCATAATCAGGATCGGAACTCACATCGAAATACACATTGCCATTTGCATTATAGGCATGGCCTTTTTCGATGAGGGTTTTGATCATCGCTATTTGCTCTGGAATATGGCCAGTTGCACGTGGAGCGATATCAGGACGAAGCACATTCAATGCGTCCATATCCCGGAAATAAGTGTAGGTGTACTTTTCAGCAACCTGCATCGGATCAACCTGCTCAAGACGCGCCTTTTTAGCGAGTTTGTCTTCGCCTTCTTCACCATCACCAACCAAATGACCCACGTCAGTAATATTCTGAACATATCGGACATTGTACCCCAGATAACGCAGATAGCGGAGTACGATATCAAACGAAACATAGCTTTTAGCGTGCCCTAAATGAGCATCGCCATACACAGTGGGCCCACACACATACATCCCCACAAAAGGAGGATTAAGTGGCTCAAAAAGCTCTTTTTTTCGGGAAAGGGTATTGTAAACGTGAAGTTTTTGTTCAGCCAAAACGTGCTTAAAGCTCGGTGTTAGTTCTGATGAAATCGATGAATTTCTGCTGGGTTTCTTTCTCTTTAAACGCACCACGGAATTCAGAAGTAATGGTGCTACTGGTGGTGTCTTTAATTCCACGTGTAGAAACACAGAGGTGCTTGCTATCAATGAATACAGCAACATCTTCGGTTTGCATTGCCTCAGAAAGAGCATCTGCAATTTGAAGGGTCAGTCTTTCCTGAACCTGTGGTCGGCGAGAGAAGTAATCTACCAAACGATTGATTTTTGAAAGGCCAATTACTTTTCCTTTTGAAATATAAGCCACATGTGCTTTTCCAATGAAGGGCAGGAAGTGGTGTTCACAGAAGGAAGTCACTTGTATATTCTTTTCGATTACCATGTCGCTGTAATCGTAGCCATTGCTGAAGGTGCGTGCTTCAGGACGATTTTTGGGATTAAGACCTTGAAAAATCTCCTTCACATACATTTTTGCAACACGATAGGGAGTTCCTCTAAGGCTGTCATCGGTAAGGTCCAGCCCAAGGGTTTCCATTATTTTAGCGAAATGCTCCTGAATGATTTCAATTTTCTCTGAGTCTGAAAGATCGAAGGCATCTTCTCTGAGTGGAGTAAGTTCAGAAGAACCGAAATGAGCGTCGCCGACTTCGTCTGCTGTAATCTGATCTAAGTTTAAGTTTTCCAATAGGGGATAATTTTCTTTCTGGAGAAACAGGATAAGCCTGAATCTTTAGTTAAAACCGAACCTCAAAAATAAGAGTTCCTGAGATTAATTGACAGGAATTGAATTAGGAATTAAGAATATGTGAATTAGGAATAGGCGATACTGAAGGTATTCCTAATTCCTAATTGAAATATTCCTAATTTGGTAGAGTAAACAGAGATCTAAGAACTCAAATCTAAATAGAATGATAAAGCATATCGTAATGTGGAAGCTTCTGGATGAAGCGAACGGAAAACCAAAGCGGGAAAATGCGGAAGAATTTAAAGTCAGGTTGGAAGCTCTGGTTCCGAAAATTGATGCCATTAAATTTATGGAAGTAGGAATTGGGTACATGGAAGCTGAGGGAGCTGTATTTGATATGGTGCTGACAACCACGCATGAATCGAAGGAAAAGCTACAAGAGTATGCGGTACATCCCGATCATAAAGAAGTGGTAGCTTTTGCCGGAAATATAGTAGCAGAGCGAAGAGTAGTGGACTACGAGGTGAATTAAGAATTAAAAATGATTCAATTAAGAATTAGGAATAGTTGAATTAGGAATAATGATTGAGAAGGCTCTAAATAGAAAATTAACCCTACAAGAAGAGGAGTTGGTAATTTGGCTGATAAAAAATGGACAGAATAGCGATGAGTCTTATTTAGATCAGGTTAACGACTTACGAGTAGCGAGTTATTGCAAGTGTGGATGTGCAAGCATTGATTTTAAGGTTATTAATTCAGGATTCAATGTTGTTTCAGATTTCTTGTATAGAGAGGAAAGTGGGAATTTGATGGGTATTTATTTGTTTGAAACAGAAAATCAATTGGCGGGATTAGATCTTTGGTCTGTTGATGGAGGAGCTACTCCAAAAGAGCTTCCTGATATTGAGTCTCTCTTTCCATTTGAAAACCAATAACCAATAACAATTAACAAATTGTCCGAACCGGAACCAATAGAACTTCCCATAGATGGAATACTGGATTTACATCTCTTCAGTCCGAAAGAAGTAAAGGACCTGATTCCCGACTATATCGAAGCTTGTCTGGAGAAAGAGATTTATTCAGTCAGGATTATTCATGGGAAAGGGAAGGGCGTACTTCGTAGATTGGTGCATAGCATTTTAGATAAACATAAGGATGTGCGTTCTTATCGGCTTGCTGATGACAGCAGTAGTTGGGGTGCCACTTTAGTAGAATTGAAAAAACCAAAGAATGACACAAGAAGAACTGAAATTATCCCTTGAGAGACATATTACACGCATTGAGCGGATAATTGAAAAGAGAAAAACGCTAAGTAATAAATACTCTAAAATCCGGCTCAGTTATTTTGTGATAGCAGTTGCAGGAATCTACTTCAGTTATGGTATGATTCCTGATTGGGCGTATTTATTCAGCCTCTTTGCATTGATTACAGGATTCATAATTCTTATCGATCGGCACAGAAGAGTTTATCAGTCGCAGGAGAAGTTCGAGCATCTAAGGGGTATCAAAAAAGAGCATATAGCAAGAATGAAGTTGGATTGGGATCACATTGGATATCGGCCTATTGAAGTTGAGACTAAAAATCATCCTTTTGCTAGTGATCTGGATATCCTGGGAAAACACTCTTTATTCCATCTTACCGATACATCTATGTATGAAGCGAGTGGACAAAAACTTGCACATTGGTTTCTGTCTGCCGCGCCATCGAAAGAGGAAGTTTTAAGACGGCAGCAACAGGTAAAGGAGTTAGTACCGTTAACAGGTTTTAGGGACAAACTCAGAGTGATTGGGTTGTTTACCAGATTACATTCAATGCAGAAAGATTGGAGTATAGAAGACATGCTTAAATGGCTCCGATTACCTGAAAAAAAAGGAATCAAAATTCCATTAGCGATCTTAAGCGTGTTGTCTATTAGTAATTTTATTCTTGCAGTTTTACTTCTGAATGGTTTTTCAACATCTCTTCCATTGGTGATTTGCTGGTTTATTTACATGGTGTATTACAAGTTGAATGATCAAAAAATTCTGCACCTTTTTGACTCAGCTTACCAGATTGAAATAAAACTAAATCAATTCAAATCCATCCTGTTTCATGTGGAGAAATTTGTACCGAATAAGGGAAGTGAGTTAGAAAAATTGCTTTCAGTTTACCAGGATGAGACAGAACGGCCTTCATTATTTATCAAAAAAAATCAGAGAACCCTAAGCAGGGCTTCATTGAAAGCTAATCGCATCATGTGGGGAGTGGTTAATTTCATGGTGCCGTGGGACTTATACTACCTTATGCGAGTTGAGAAATTAAAGAAAATCCTCGAGCCAAAACTCACAAAATGGCTTGATGTCTTTTATGAACTGGAAGCCCTTAACTCGTTGGCTAACTTTGCGATGCTTAATCCTGGGTTTGTTTGGCCAGAGTTTGAAGACAGAGATAAGATTTTGTTTAAATCAATCGGTTTGGGTCATCCGCTAATTCCTTCAAATAAAAGAATTGCTAACAGTTTTGAGGTTCAGAAAGGGAAGGATTTATTCCTCATAACAGGTTCTAATATGGCGGGTAAAAGTACTTTTTTGCGAACGGTGGGAATCAATTTGGTTCTTGCTTATACAGGAGCTCCGGTTTGTGCTTCCGCTCTTAATACTCAGTTTTTCAGAGTATTTACAAGCATTAATATCACCGATTCACTCGACGATGGTTTATCGCATTTCTACACAGAAGTTAAGAGACTTAGGTTTTTGCTGGATGAATTATTGAAAGAGGATGAGCTGCCGTTATTCTTTTTTGTAGATGAAATTTACAGAGGAACTAACAATCGGGAGCGATACGCTGGAAGTGCGGCCTTTTTAAAAGAAGTAGCCGGAAAGAATGGAGTGGGTCTGGTTTCTTCCCATGATCTGGAACTTGCCGATCTTGAACAGGAAATCCCTCAGCTAAGCAACTGGCATTTTGTGGAATCCATCGAAAACGGAAAGATGAGTTTTGAATACAAACTTCGTTCAGGACCTTGCCCAAGTACGAATGCACTTGAGATTATGAGAATGGAGGGATTGCCTACCTGATTCTTAATCTTCCAGTTCAAAAACCCGAACATAATCGATCTCGAAGGTAGCCGGAAAATTGGCATCATCAAGACCCTGTGCGCCTCCCCAATCGCCACCTACAGCCATATTTAGCAGAAAGAAATGGGGATTATCAAAAGGCCATTCCTCATTGGTAGCATTAGCTTCTTTGTTAAACCTGAAAACAATATTGTTTTCATCTTCTACATAAAATTTGACGAACTCATCTGTCCATATAATTCCGAAGACATTAAAATCTTCTTCAATATCAGAAAGAGGAACAGCCCCGGATCCACGTTGAGTTCCTTCCACATGATTATAGGCTCCGGTATGTACTGTGGCATAAAACTGATTAGGTGCATAGCTTACATACTCCATGATATCAATTTCGCCACATTCCGGCCAACTTACTCCATTCCTGATGCCATCACCCAACATCCAAATAGCAGGCCAGAGTCCGTTACCTTTTAGCTCCGGTAATTTTGCACGAATCTCCATTCGGTGTCCCGGACCAAAGGCCTGATAAGTAAGCAGCCGGGCGGAAGTATAGTCTCCCACTCCCTGACCATCACCTACTTTTCGGGCGATTATTTTTAAGGTTCCATCACTTACCTGAATATTCTGAGAACTGGCAGTATAGTTCTGGAGTTCGTTATTTCCCCAGCCATGGTCTCCTAAATCCGGGTACCAGTTATCCCTGCTCCAGGTAGTGCCATCGAACTCATCACTCCAAACGAGCCCATCCGGTACTTCAGGTCCCGTAGAACCGTCTTCTTTGCAAGTAAGAGTTAAGAAACAAAAGATAAGTATCAGGAGTAGCTTCATGGTTTTTGAAGTTTTTAAAAGGGGCTGACTAACATTAGTCCAACATTTGCAAATAGTCAAATGATAAGATTTCTCACAGCATAACCTTTCGGAACATAGTTACATATTCGTTACAGATATTGAGTTCTTTTTTTCATTTATTGACTCATTACTATTATTAATTAACTTTTTTGGGATATATGAAAGAACTGCAATTATGTAAGGTATGGGAACTGGGTGAAAAAGAGCCGAAACACGAGTTAATAAACGGGCTCGATTTGGTTGTGATTAAATACGGGAAAGAGGTTTCAGTTTTATATGGACGGTGTTTACATAGGGGAGCACTAATGGGAGATGGACATATAGAAGGCGATAATCTGATTTGTGGGGTACATGGTTGGGATTACCGTTACGATACCGGAGTAAGTGAATACAATAATGAGGAAGTACTCTACAAGTTTAAAGCCTGGATTGAGGACGGTTTTGTTTGGGTGGATGAGGATGAAATCAATGAGTATTTGAAGGAAAACCCACAACCGTTTAACCGGGATCAGTACTTGGGCGCTTATGCCGATACGCATCCCGAAGATACCGAGCCTTATACAGGTTACATTAAAGAATTGGCTCAGAATGGGTTAAAGAATTACGGCCATCATGGGCCTTCAGAAGCAATGGGCGTAGATAGAAATACACTTCCAAAATGGGAAAATATTCAGTTTCTTCCTGCGCAACTTGCTACAAGACCTCTGTTGGATGAAGATGAGGTTTCTACCAAAGTAACTATTGGCGCTAAAGCGAAAAAACCTCTTGTTCTGGATATCCCAATTTTCGTTTCAGACATGAGTTTTGGGGCGCTTTCGAGGGAAGCCAAAATTGCACTTTCAAAAGGAGCAGAACTGGCTGGGACAGGTATTTGCAGCGGGGAAGGAGGGATGCTTCCTGCTGAGCAGGAAAACAACTCCAAGTACTTTTATGAACTCGCTTCAGGTAAATTCGGCTTTTCGATGGAGAAAGTAATGAAAGCTCAGGCCTTCCATTTTAAAGGCGGACAGGGAGCAAAAACCGGTACGGGTGGACATCTTCCCGGGAATAAAGTCACTAAAGAAATTGCAGAAGTTCGTGGGCTGAATGAAGGTGAAACAGCCATCTCTCCCGCAGCTTTTCCTGATTTAAAAACTGCTTCTGATTTCAGAAAAGTAGCCGAAGAAGTGCGCGAGAAAACGGGCGGAATACCGGTTGGATTTAAGATTGCCGCAAGCCATATAGAAGCAGATATCGATTTTGCGCTTGAAGTTGGCGTTGATTATATCATTCTGGATGGCCGGGGAGGAGGAACAGGTTCGGCTCCTACGGTTCTAAGAAACAACATCAATGTGCCTACTATTCCGGCGTTAGCTCGTGCACGTCGGCATTTGGATAAAGTAGGTGCAAAAGATGTGACATTAATCATCACCGGAGGACTCAGAGTTGCAGAAGACTTTGCCAAAGCCATGATGCTTGGAGCCGATGCAGTAGCAGTATCAAACTCGGCGCTTCAGGCAATAGGATGTTTAGGGATGCGGGCTTGTAATAGTAATAACTGTCCGGTGGGAATTGCTACTCAGAAAGAAGGTCTAAGAAAGCGGATTATCATCGATTCCTCGGCAAATCAACTTAAAAACTTCTTTGAAGCCAGTACCGAACTGGTTATGGTAATAGCCCGCGCATGCGGACATGATGATGTTTCCAAATTCAATCACAATGATCTGAGCACCTTCGATTACGATATACATCGGCTTACAGGAATAAATTACGCGGGAATGTTACCTGTCAAATGATGGCTAATTATTTTGAAAGAAATACTAACTCAATAAATCTCCCCTCGATGGGTGTGCCGCCAAAGGCGGAGAGGGGTGTTAGTATCAATTTATCAGCCTTGATGAGGCATGCTATTCCTTTAACAATCCAATGCCGAACTCTTTAACCTATGGAACAAACCATCACAATAATCCTCACAATCGCTTTAGTTTACATTATCGTTGGTATTCTCTTCTCAATGATATTCATCTGGAAAGGACTGTCGAAAGTAGATCACGGAGTAGAAGGAAGCGGTAAGTTTTTTAAGGTGTTAATCTTTCCAGGATTGGTCACATTCTGGCCACTTTTCTTAATAAAATGGAGGAAAGTATGAAGCCATCACTTAGGAAAATTCATCTTAGAATGTGGGTGATAGTCGCATTAACTGTAACCCTAATCCTGATTCTTTTATAACATGAGTGTTAACTATACCTCCGTTCAATGGAATAAACAGAAGAAGAGTTACGATAAAATCCTTTGGCTGGGGATTTTCTTAATGTTTATATGTTTTGTTGGGTTTCAGCTTTGGTTGCATCCTCAAATCACAGCGGAAACATTAATTATTCGCGCTACGGCAATTATAGCTTTTTTACTGTTGCACATTATTCTTGCAATCGGACCCTTAGCACGACTGGATGCCAGATTCCTGCCTTTGCTTTATAACCGAAGGCATTTAGGAGTTTCGATGTTCTTCATTGCCCTGATTCACGGTGTTTTTTCGATTATTCAATTTCATGTACTGGGAGATACCAATCCAATTGTAAGTGTGTTCACTTCCAATCAAAATTATCAGGCGATAAGCGAGTTCCCATTTCAAACCCTCGGCTTTTTTGCGTTGATTATCTTTTTTGTGATGGCGGCCACCAGTCACGATTTCTGGTTAAATAATTTGTCTCCAGGAATCTGGAAAACACTTCATATGGGAGTATATCTAGCTTATGGATTATTGATACTTCATGTAGCTTTAGGAGCACTTCAGTACGAAAACCATCCGTTCTATTGGGCGTTATTGATTGGAGGATTTTCAATTCTGGTTTCTCTCCATTTGATAGCCGGAATCAAAGAAAACCGAAGGTTATCGAGAGATATCAATCTATTAAAGAAGGAAGGATTTATTGAAGTATGCCTCACTTCCGAAATTCCTGAAGAATGTGCCAAAACTGTCTTTGTGGAAGGAGAGAACATCGCGATTTTCAGATATGATGGAAAGCTTTCGGCTGTTCATAATGTGTGCAAACATCAGATGGGACCGTTGGGAGAAGGACGGATCGTAGATGGTTGCATTACTTGTCCCTGGCACGGATATCAGTACAAACCCGAAGATGGTCGGGCACCAGAACCATTTACCGAAAAGCTCAAAACCTACCAAGTGATGGTACTTGGAGAAAAGGTTTGGGTAAACCCTGTTCCTAATGAAGAAGGTGCGTTTGTAGAACCCGTAAAACTGGAGGGAGCATGAGCAGCGAAGAATTTTATATTGGCTGGCAGGAAGAAATGCCTCCATCCAATAAGCGTTTCATCAAACGAATGTTGATTGGGCTTTTCATTTTGATTCCACTTTTCCTGATGTATGGGATACTTTTTCAAAAACCCTTCAATCATCATCATTTCGAATTTGGGACAATTACCGAACTAACCGGAGTTTATTATGATAACCCTTTTCCAATACTAATAGTTGAAGATGAAGTTCCAGGTGGATTTTCAAAAGAAGTGCTTCTTGTGGGTTTTGGAAAGTTTGGAGCAGAAAGAATAATTTCAGGAATTGAGGGAAGTCAAGGAAGCCTGAATGGGAAAGAAGTCACGTTTCGCGGAACGTTGATTTTCGGGGATGGAGTAACACTACTAGAGCTTACAAGTAATGAAGAAAGTTTTGTAAAAGCCGTTGATACTAATAAACAGTATTTGGGACCAGAAACTAAACCAATGGATGTAACTCTTGTCGGCGAAATCCTTGATCCGAAATGTTATTTCGGGGTCATGAAGCCGGGCGAAGGAAAAATCCATAAAAGCTGTGCAATTCGTTGTTTAAGTGGTGGAATTCCCCCGGTGATGAGGGTACTTAAAGAAGACGGTATTTCTTATGATTATTATCTCGTAAAAGGAAAAAACGGAGAGGCTGTTAATAAAAAAATACTTCCTTATGTTGCGGAAACTATTACTGTTTCCGGGATGGGTTCTTTCCAGAATGGATGGATGGTGCTGGAAATAGATTTGGAGTCAATCGAAAGGAATAAATGAGAGAATTAGTCTTTTCAACAATCCTTACTTTTTGCGGTGTATCGTTAAGCTGTAGTGATAATATGATTGAGCATTACATAACAGATGAGTCTTTTATACTTTTGGAAGATTCAGTATCACCAAATAATAAATTCAGATATTTAGTATATCAATATGATACTGGAGTATTTGGATACTCTAGAGTTTTTTGGTCTGTGATAGATTCTACCGATTCAACAGTAAATCTGGCTGAATACAAAATCCCCGATGGCTATAAAATAGCTGGATGGTCTTCCAACAACGAAATCGAGTTGGAGAAATGGGATCCATACTACTATAAGGACGAGGAAATAGAGTACTCATCTGGCGATACATTTAAGGGAATAACAATCAAAATAGTATCAAATTGAATAAATACCCCCAAACAGATCAACGAATTCACTATTTAGCTCAGATTCTTGCAAAAGCAGGAAGAACCTATGTCGAGAAAAAGGATGACGACAGCCATACCAATCTGGGATTTGTTCCCTCAAAAAACTGGCTGGAAACGCATTGGATAAATTCTGAAAAAGGGAAGGTTAAGCTGGTTCTTAGAATCACCGACTTCTGTATGCTTTGGCTGAATGAGCAAGAAGAAGCATTTCAGATAGTTTCAACCGTCTTGAAAACACCTAAAGAGGTAGAGGAGCAGCTTAAAAAGGGAATTAGAGAATCGGGGTTAGATCCGGAAGGCTTTTCGGAACCAATGCACTTTGAGATACCTGAATACAGTTTCACTGGTCAACCTTTCCAAATGATCAACCGACACAATCTGGATGAATGGACTCAGTGGCGATCGCTGGGCAATGAAGCTTGCGAAAAAGTATCTGGTATTCTGGATGTGGAAACTCCCATTCGAGTCTGGCCCCATCATTTTGATACGGGTATTTATGTTCAGGCAACAGAAAGTCTGGGAATAGGCTTTGGTCTGGCTATGGAAGATGAAATGGCAGGAGCACCTTATTTCTATATGTCAGGCTACCCAAGTGAAGGAAGCCTGGATTACTCAAATGCTCCGGAATTAAAAAGCGGACGATGGGAGATTACAAACGGATTTAAAGGGGCAATTCTTCCACTTACATCATTTGAAGAAACCAGTAACAACCTCGATCAATTTATTGAACACAGCATTGAATGGTTTTTAAAGTGATCTAAAAACAAAATTCACTTTTTTCCGTAATTGGCTGGCATGGTGTCAAATTTCAGAGAATATCTGCCAAGCAAAGAATTACGCAACCATATCGATTGTGTCTGGTTTGAGAGCTTTACTCAACAGAAAGATCAAATAGGAAATACTCATTTAGTTATTCCTGACAATACCATTGAGTTAATATTTACAGAGCATTCTTTTGAACGAAGTTTCGGAAAACAGAAGATAGAAGTGGGGAGCCACCTGGCTGGCTTAAAAACTACTCCGCAGCAGATTAAAGTAAATGGTCCTGCTTTATTGGCTATTCGTTTTAAACCTGAAGGACTGTATCCGTTTATAAATGAGGATACTGCAAGTTTGATTGACCAATCCGTTCATCCTGAAATTATTTTCGGTAAAGAAATCCGATACCTTCAGGAGCAAATTGCGGAGGAGAAATCAGAACGTGCAAGAGTTCGGTTGGTAAATAAGTTTTTAAACGATAGACTGGCTGCATCTAAGAAGAAAGCAGATCCCTATTTCGAATTATTTTTGAAACGAATACAGAGTTCGAAAGGGCAAGTCTCTTTAAAAGAAATGAGTAAAGAGTTTTCGGTTTCTCCAAAAACAATACAAAGAAAATTTTCGGAATACGTTGGTATTACCCCAAAAAAATATTCCCGATTGGTAAGGCTTATAGAAGCAGTAAAATCTTTTGAACAAAATCCTGCTCAACGCTTTTCACTACTTGCTCACCAATTCGGGTTTACCGATCAAATGCATTTTATAAAAGAAGTAAAAGCTTTTACAGGGAAAACTCCCACCGAATACTTTAACCTCAACAGGGGAATACAACATGCTATTTTTGCTCAGTAATGTCGTTTTTTTACTATCGGTAGGTGAGACTGTAATTTTACATTAACAAGAAAACTCATGCAAAAACTATCTCACTTATGCCTTCTTGTTCTATTAATAACAGGA
This sequence comes from Balneola sp., assembly GCA_048058975.1. Lineage (GTDB taxonomy): Bacteria > Bacteroidota > Rhodothermia > Balneolales > Balneolaceae > RHLJ01. The sequence continues at coordinate 101,809 of JBLLNP010000010.1, read as the reverse complement.
TGTAGTTCTGAAGAACAAAAAATTCAAAAAATAGTACCTGAGATTACCTCATCGGGCGAATTTAACGGTTTTATACAGGTGCAAAGTTTTGGGAAAGAGCCTTTCACCTATTCTCACCAACCAAATCAAAGCGGACTTCCCATAATTCATCAGGATACACCACTCTATTTAGCCTCTCTAACCAAGTTATTTACAGAAGTTATGATTTACAGGTTGGTTGATGAAGAGCTATTGTACTTAAGTAAAACCATTTCAGACTATCGAAAAGATTTCAAGCCTTCATTTGGTAACAAAATTAAGATACAACACCTTCTTGATATGAAATCCGGTTTACCGAGGGAGCTAGACCCCGAAAACCTGACCGGAGTTAAGTATAATGATTTCTCCAGAGCGGGAATGTTTTTGGATGAAATACCAAATCTGGATTTAGCCTATGAACCGGGAACTAACGAATCGTACAGTAACCTGAACTACTGGCTGCTTGGAGCAATAATAGAGGAAGTTACAGAGACAAATGTTGAAGAAGCATTTAACGCATATTTATTTGAACCTTTGGAGATGAATTCATCAGGGTTGATAATGACAGATAAAAAACCTGTAAGTGGTTTTTTAAAAGAAGGGAATGCATGGTTAAAGGACGAAAACAGCTATGTCAATCGATATACTTCCGGTGGTTTTTTCTCAACCGCTAATGATCTGGCTCGTCTGGTCACTGCCTTGGACAAAGAAAATGTTCTTAGCGAACAGTCTTTAAATCTTTTACTTGGGGAAGACGAACGATTAGAAGTATTCGGCTCTCTTCCGGGATATTCTAACATGTTACTTTGGGATAGAAAAAATCAATTTTCTGTGATTGCTTTAAATAATGTTGGACTGCCTGATTTAAACAAAATGACTGAGCTCCAGAAAGGGATTTATAACATATTTGGTATAGCTACTAGCACAGGTCAAGGATCAAATAATAGAATTCAGGTTGTGTCTGTGGATTCTCTTTCTACTTCTGTTAAACTAGAACGAGTGATGGCGCAATGGATTAAGGCTATACAGGAGGAAGATGAGGATGCCTTATTCTCTATTCTTGAACCTGTAAGTAATCCCGGCAGTTTCCAGCGTACCGACGCGACCTGGTCAGAGATCATAAAAGCAAAACAATCGATGGAAAACTTCAGAGTTGCAGGATATCGTTGGGTTGAGGATGAGATGCCGAAAGGTATTGAAGTCTGGTTTATAAGTGATACTGAAGCAAAAATCGGTTTTCTGTTAATCCCTTCGGATGAAAATCCGGATGTTATTTCAAACTTAATGGTTAAACCTGTTGATACGATATGGATGGGAAGACAATTCTGATGAGAACGTTAAAGAGTGCTATTCTACTTGCTCTAATAAGCGCATATACCTTTCCGGTTATCGCTCATCCGGGAGGAAACATGATTTCAGTGAACGGGCTTCTTATTTGGCAATATGTATATCCACCTGATGCGCGTTCTCATTACTCAAGTGTTTTTATGTGGGATCGGATACATGGCGTAAGAGAATTAATGCGGTCGGAATTTAATAGCAGCGACTTTCACTTTTATGCCATAGGTGATACAGTATATTATGCAGAGTTTAGCGATGTAACTAATGGCAGTAGGTTTAGGTTACTGAAAGGGCTGGCAGGAGAGGTTCCTGTAGAAATTTGGGGCTGGCAGGATGCACTTGAGTTTGGATCAGCTGGAGGGTTTTATATAGCTGATGAAACGGAAATTATTTTTGCAAAATATCCATCACTGTACAGTATAAACAAAGCAGGGAATATCAGTTTAGTTCACGAATTTGAAGAACCAGTTAGTGGAGTAACTATGACAGAAGCTGGCTTATTAGTGAACTCACCTACTGAAGTGCGGTTAGTTGACGAAGACTACTCTATACTTAAAACCTGGAATAATCTTATAAATCCTGATCAGGAGAACTTGCCTTTTATGGGGAATCGTATTTTCAGTGCAGATTATAACGGGAAAGAGTTACTGGTCGCTTATTGGGGAGGCAGGTCATTTTTTAAAATAAACGAACAAGGGAAGAAAGAAACACTTCTTGAATTGCCAGACACTTATACCGCTCACTGGGCAGTGTTGGACGACGAAGAATATTTCTTATTTGGTTCTCAAATTAACCCTCCCGACCCGATTAAACCTTTACTCTATTATCATTATAAAGGGGAGAATGCAGTGCTTTGGGGTGATAATTGATCGGTATAAAGCCTCGTATAAGTTTTAATAAGCATTGTAATTTGGTTGGAGAAATATCAAATTAAGCATCCGAAAAAATTGCCTAATGAGTTCCCATTCCATCGACCATATCAGCATTACCAAAATCCGGCCGAGAATCCGGTTCGAAAGTCCTTATAGCCCGGAGCAATTACATCGCAAACTAAAAGAGCAATTAGCAAAACCAGAAGTTGAATGCGAAGGACAGGTGCTTCCTGGCTTTGCAACCTTTTACCCACTCAAAAAAGATCAGCATTATTGGTCTCCCCAACTCACCATCCATTTTGAACAATCTGAAACCGGAAGTTTAATTCGAGGCTTGTACGGCCCTCAACCCACGGTCTGGACGATGTTTATGTTCTTTTATTCTCTGATTGGATTCATCACCTTAATAGCCGCGATGGTTAGTTTATCCTATTGGTCGCTGGGGCAGGAGAGTATAATTTTTTGGTCAGTTCCGGCTCTTATTCTGGTATTTCTATCTCTTTATCTGGTTGCCTACCTCGGACAGAAATTCGGTCACCAGCAAATTGTATATATCCATCGTTTCCTGGAAGAAAGTGTAGGGGAGAAGGTGGAGTTGGTCTGAGATAGTGTTGAAATATCTATTTTATCTGGATAAACAGGAAGAGAAGATGGTGACGAAGTTTTGAAAAATATTGGCTAAAACTAAAAATAGAATCGAAAAATGGAAAAGGTGGTCTTTAAACCTAAGTATAGCAAAAAGATACTGATCTCTTATATACTGGCAGTGATGTTTTTTTTACTTACGCTTCTTCTTGTTGTTATTGATTGGTCTCTTATTAAGGAGCCATTTATTTGGGTTTCGATGGCTTTTTGGGGAATATGTATATGCTCTTTTCCACTGGTCATATATAAAGAAATTGTACTAGTTGACAAGATTTATGTAAAGAGATATCTGATTAAGCCGTGGATAATTCCATATCAAGGCATAAAAGACATAACCGATAGTACAGTAAAGCTTAAAAGATTTCATCTGGTTCTACGTGAAATGCAAAACTCATTAGAATTCACGGATATCTTGTTTGATCAGTTGGGTAAGAGGAATCAGTTGAACCAGATTGAGAATGAGTTATGGAAAGAAGAGGAAAATGGTAATATGTCAGCCTTGATTGGAATATGCATGGGGACTTCGGTTTCTTTTTTGTTTGGTCTTGTTTTCGGTGAAAGTATTCCTATTTCTTTTTTAATCTTAAGTATAGTTATTGTCGTTACCATATCTGTGGGCTTCTATCACTTCAATAAGAAATATTATACAAGCAAAAGTGCCTTGGATAGTGAACCCGATTATGATCGGTTGAATAAAAAGATGAATAGAGATATGTCTTTACTGTTTTCTTCTATTACATCTGGAAGTTTGATTTATTTAATATCGAAATTCGATATCGATTTTGTTTTTATTCACCCAAAATCATTTTTTATAATTCTATGGATCGGAGCTTTCTTGAGTACTTTTTTTCTGTCTATGCTCTATTTTAAAAAGTCGAAAATTTGATGATGATTTTTAAAATAAAAGATCAATCGTAATTGTTAAGAACCCTATCCCTCCTTGGGGAGGGACCGATCAGCACGCTTGCGTGATGATCAGGGAGAGGATAGTACGGCTTCAAAGCTTAGTGCCATTTCAATCCTCTCTCTGGGCTCAAACAACTTTGGACTCTTTCTCCACTGTCTGCCGACAGGCATGCCCCAAAGGGAGCCAGGCATTCAGCCGAATTTATTTTCATCTTACTAAACTCAGAACTCATCCCTCAAAACTCACAACTATTTTTTGTAACCTTTCCAAATCTCATCAGTGTACATGATCGAGAACGCTAACTCGGGTAAGAAATAAATCGATTGGATTCTACGACAGACAAAGCTTTAATGATGAAAGTGAAGGACGGTGACCTGGATAAACTGGGTTTACTCTTCGAGCGGTATAATCGCCCGCTGTACAGCTTCTTCTATCGTAAAACTTTCGAGCCCCAGCTTAGCGAAGATCTTGTTCAATCGGTGTTCGAGCGCATGCTCAAATATCGAACCACGTACTCCGGCACAGGACCGTTCACCACCTGGATGTTCAGCATCGCGCGTAATGCCCACATCGACCACTATCGTAAAGAAAAGCGGCGAAGGGAGGATGAAATTCTTGACGAAGAGCAAATCCCGGGTGAAGTTCCGGCCGGATATGGGGAAATGGACGAGCGAAATAAAAAGAAAGTCTTACTGGAAAAAGCCATTGAACAGCTGGATGATGACAAACGGGAAGTAGTGATTTTAAGCCGGTTTGAAGGACTCAAATATAACGAAATCGCGGAAATCCAGGGCGTAACCGAAAGCGCCATTAAAGTTCGGATGTTCAGAGCTATGAAAGAATTAAAACAGATTGTAACCACACTTAGTGAGGAATACAGCCATGAGTGAAAAAAACCAACAATTAATCGCCGATTACCTGCAAGGTATTCTTGATGAGGCAGGCAAAAAGCAAGTAGAGGAGTTAATCGCCAGGGGCGATATCGACTTTATTGACTTCCGCGCGATGGAGCAACTTCATGATGAACTGGATATGATCCAGGTTCCTGAGCCATCAAGTGAAATGAGTAGCCGCTTTTATGCCATGCTTGAGGAAGAAAAAACGAGCATACCATCTTCATTTGGAGAGCAAATCAGAAAAAAGCTCAATGAATTTCTGTCTCAGGTCACCATGCCAAGGTTGGCTTACGCATTTGTACTGTTGATTGTAGGCGGTTTTATCGGAAACCAGATGGGAAGCTCCGATGCAGAGCTCAAAGAATTGACTTCCGAAATGCAAACCATGCGTGAAATGATGATGGTAAGCATGTTGGAAGGGCCAAGCACAACAGATCGTTTAAGAGCCGTAAACATTAGTGCACAGCTCACCTCGGTTGATCAGAAAGCCATCAGAGCCTTGCTCTTCACCTTAAATAATGATGAAAGCGTGAATGTACGTGTTCAAACCATTGAAGCATTAACCCGATGGGGCGATAATCCTTTGGTACGAGAAGGCTTCGTGAAATCCATAGCAAACCAAAACGACGATATTGTAATTATAACCCTGGCTGATGCCATGGTTGAATTGGGAGTTAAAAACTCTGCCAATGAATTCCAGCGCCTCATTACCGAGAAAGATCTTTCCGGCGCTACCAAACAGAAAGTTGAAAACACCATAGCGGTACTATTATGAAAACCTCATTCGCAACATTTTTATCAATTCTTGTACTAACTGCTACAGGATTTGCACAATCAATGAAAGTGGACGTTAAGGAACAGGTAAAGGACCATTTTGCTACTAATTATCAAATGTCTTTTCATCATGATTTCGAACATGATTTTAATTTTGAGTACGACTTCAACTTCAGCTTCGAGATGCCTGAGTTTGACTTCGATTTCGATTTTGAAATGCCTGAGTTTGATTTCAGTGGTCTGAACAATTTGAATGACTACCAGGGGTTCTGGTATGAAGAAATGAGATCAGGTGCTGATCCCCGCAAAGAAAATATCCGAATGGTAATAGAAAAAGATGGATATGATTCTGATACCGAAGTTGTAATTAAAAACATAAACGGGGATGTTTTTGTAACCGGATATGATGGGGATGAAATAGTAATTGAAGGAACCAAAGAACTCTGGAAAAAGCGGGGCAAAATTTCAGATGAAGAAGCCGCTGAGTTTGAACTGAAAACCCGTATGTATGAAGGCAAGCTGTATGTATATGTGGATTCTCCGAATGCGCATGTTGAATTCAGAAAAGGGAAGCTGGATTACCACTGGCACTGGGATGATAATGATCGGAACAGGATAAACGCGCATTATGATCTTGAGATCAAAATTCCCAAAAAACTGGCTTTGAATGCATCAACCGTAAATGCAGGTGAAGTACGGGTTAGTAATATGCTTAATGGAGTAAAGGCAAATAATGTAAACGGATCAGTGTTGGTAAAAGATGTGCGTGGCTACATAACCGCGAATACCGTTAATGGAGATATTGAGGTTTGGTATCTGGAGAGCCCCAAAGAGGACACCGATTTCCAAACCGTAAATGGTACTATAGAAATTTATTCACCGGAAGATTTATCAGCTGTTGTAACCTTCCAGAGTTTACACGGTGAACTATATACAGACTTTGAGCAAATAAAGCGCCTCCCTAACCGATTGAACAAGGAACAACGAGGAGATGGCTACCGTTACAAAATCAATAACACTTCACCCATCCAGTTTGGAGATGGGGCTATTGAAATGGGATTTGAGTTGGTAAACGGCGACGTCTATATCCGCACAAGAAAATCATAATACACAAAGAAAGAACCATGAAAAGAGTAAAATCAATTATCTACATACTGGGCATGTTGGCAATAACCAGCGGAGTCGTTTTTGGTCAGGACGATCTGCGGGTACCTTTATCAAATCCCGGTAGCCCGGGAAAACTTAGCTTGAATGCCGTATTCGCTGATGATATCACCATTAAAGCCCATGATGGTAATGATGTAAGGGTAATATTTGATGGCGAAGATGATGAAGATGGCAAAAACTACAGCAGAAACGGGCTTCGCAGAATTTCAACTACCGGAGCAGGGCTTGAAATTACCGAAGACAATAATGAAGTTCGTATAAAAACAGCGCCCAATTCTCACGATCTTGACCTGGAAATATGGGTTCCCAAAAACTTCTCTCTAAACATACAGGTAACGCACGGAGACCTTAGGATCGAAGGCGTTATGGGAGAACACGAAGTAAAAGCAACAAACGGCGACGTTGAAATGTACCGGGTTGGAGGATCAGTAGTGGTAAACAGCTTAAACGGAGATATCGAAGTTAGCATGGTTTCCGTTACTCCTAATACACCAATGTCGTTTACCGGCCTGAATGGCGATATCGAGGTTTCATTTCCGGCAAACACAAAGTTTACTGGTAAGATGAAAACGGATTACGGAGATGTTTATACAAATTTTGATATAAACATAGACCGTTCCTCAAGTGCTTCCGAAATATCCAGTGGAGATGGCAAATATACCGTTACGGTTAATAAGTGGATTACTGGTGCCGTTAATGGAGGAGGGCCAGAGTTCCTTTTCAAGACCCTTCACGGAGATATTGAAATAAGTAAAAATTAGTAAATCCGGGAAACGTCAGCAATTTCTCCCCGTCAAACCCCAAAGAAAAATAATCGCTTTTCCGGCGGTAACTCAGAAGTGGAATTCTGACCTGCCGGATTAAAAGCTCAGCCGGTTTATATCATGAAAAAACTACTACCCCTGCTTATAGTGTGCCTTGCTTTTTGGACAAAAACCTCTGCACAAAATCAAGCCTCAGGAGAGCGAACTGTTCTCAAATCAACTTCTGGAATCATAAATCCAGCCAAAGATTATCGCATGGGAGATATTGATTTCCCAACTATGGACGCGGTAAGAATTTCAGGAGGAGAGGTTGTTCTGGATGGAAAACTTGATGAGTTAATTTGGCAATCTGCGCCTATAGCAACCGGGTTCACACAACGTTTTCCCGTTGACGGAGGACAGCCATCCCAAAGAACAGAGGCAAGAATTCTTTATACCGATAAATACATTTATGTTGGGATGATGGCGTTCGAAACGGATATCGATTCTACTACAAGTCCGTTATTCCGAAGAGATGGAAATTTTACCAGCGATTGGGTTTACGTAAGCTTTGACAGTTACAACGACAAAAGAACAGCATTTACATTTGCAGTAAACCCCAGAGGAGTACAAAAAGACATCCTGTATTTTGATGATAATGGAGAGGATGTATTATGGGATGCGGTTTGGGAAGCCGAGGCACACAATCAGGCTAATGGATGGTCGGTGGAGATGAAAATCCCGTTATCTCAACTTAGGTTTAGCTCCAAAGATGCAACACAAAGTTGGGGAGTGAATTTCCAACGGAGAATTGCTAGAAATAATGAGGTGGATTACTGGGCACCAACCTCTCAATCTGAAGCAGGGGTAGTTTCTAATTTTGGGAGATTAAATGGAATCTCTAATCTCGAAGAACCGCGCCGCCTTGAAATAACTCCGTATGTATCTTCCAGACTTACAAGGGAGCCGGATGGTAACCCGGATAATCCTTATTACAATAAAAACGATGTAAATTTTGGAATAGGTGGAGACGTAAAATATGGACTCACCTCAGATCTTACTCTTACAGCTACCATAAATCCGGATTTTGGTCAGGTTGAAGCAGACCCGGCAACCATAAACCTTTCACAGTTCGAGATATTTTTTCAGGAAAGAAGACTCTTCTTTCTCGAAGGCAATGATATTTTCAGATTTGGACAAACAAGAACCTATAATTCATTCGGAAATCCAAATACCTTTTATTCAAGAAGAATAGGGCGTTCGCCTCAAGGTTCTTTAGGCAGGTACAATTCGTACACCGGGGGATCGGTTTTTAATCCAGACAGTTTACGCTCTACCTACCAGAATGTACCTGATCAGGCGAATATTGCAGCTGCAGCTAAGATAAGTGGTAAAACTAAATCAGGGTGGTCTATCGGACTTTTAAATGCATACACCTTAGAAGAAACCGCTTCCTACACTTTAGATGAAGGAGATGTACTTGGTGAATCCTCTGGAAGTTATCGCGTTGAACCAGCCACAAATTATCTTGTTACCAGAGTCAAAAAAGATATTAATGAAGGAAACACAGTTGCTGGAGCATTTGTAAGTGCAGTAAATAGGAATATTGATGGAACTTATTTCGAAACATATTTAAGAAAATCAGCCTATGTAACCGGACTAGATTTTGAGCATAACTGGAAAGACCGGGAGTATGTTGTAAGTGGTACATTTTCTTTAAGCCAGATAAATGGTAGTGCTGAAACTATTACCAATGCCCAACTAGCACCACAAAGATATTATCAAAGGGTCGATTCAGAAGGGTTAAGCGTTAATTCATCAAAAACCAGTTTAGAAGGTTTTGCAACTGAGCTAAGCCTGAGAAAATCTTCAGGGGATCATTTTACAGGATCTGTAACCTATTCTGAAGTAAGTCCCGGTTACGAAACTAATGATTTGGGATTTCAAAATCGTGCAGATTACAGAGCCATAGCATTTGCATTCCAGTGGCAAGAGACAGCTCCCAAAAATGTACAATATTGGGAACTTTGGAGTTATCATCTGCATGGATGGAATTATGACGGCGATCGCTTATTCCAAAACTATAATCTTGGAGGTTTTACTCGTTTCAAAAATCAATGGACATTCAACCTTAACTTTAACGGTTCACTGAATAGGGTTTCTGACCGTCTTACCAGGGGTGGGCCATTAATGAGGTATAACGATGACCTGAATTTTAATTTCAATGTTGGTTCAGATCGCTCTAAGATGTTTGCAGGAGGCTTTGGACAATTTCACAGAAGAGATATCGAGAATGAATTCGATGATTATTACTGGCTTTGGTTTACGTATCGCCCAACAACATTTGTTCAGGTTTCTGTAGAGCCGGAATTGGGTCTTGAACTGGATGAAGATCAATACATTACAACAGTAGATTATGAAAGCGATAACCCGGTAGTAGATCATGATTATACTTTTGGAAACAGATATATTTTTGCAGACTTCAGAAGTACTAACCTCTCTTTACCAATTCGTGTAAACTGGACATTTACCCCAAAAATGTCTCTCGAAACATTTTTAAGGCCATTTATGTTTTCCGGTAGATTTTCCAGAATTAAACAATTTACAGAACCAGGTGGTTTCGAGTTCAACGAATTTAGCGAGAATCAACTTGTATTAAATAACTCTTGCGTAAATGATGAAGGTGATGAAATTGGTTCATGCTATGAAGTAGATGTTGATGAAAATGGGAATCGCGAATTTTATTTCAATAGCCGGGATGCAAGCGACTTTACAAGCCTGAATTTACAAGGAAGTGCTGTTTTTAGGTGGGAATATAAACCGGGTTCTACATTCTTCCTTGTATGGCAACAGCAAAGACAAGGGGGTAGAGGTGATGGTGTTTTTAACTTTTTCGAAAATACCCGTGACCTTTTCGAGCCCAAACCTACAAATATATTTCTGGTCAAATTCAGCTACTGGTTTGGTACATAAGTAATTACATTGGTTAATTAGAAAAGGGATGATATTATCCCTTTTTTTATTTGTAACAATAGCTTTTCCTTATTCTCTTACGTGGTAATACGGGCATAATTCCCTAAAGGGGCTCTCAGAAATAAGAATACAGCTACAGGAATACGGATGAAGAACACGTTTGGTGTTTACTTTGGCGCGTCTTTTATATTACTTTTTTTGGTGTTTTCTTCGATAATAAAAGCACAATCTCCAGCTTCTAAAGTATCAATAAAAGCTGAGAGAATTACCTCAGATAGTGAAATTCAGATTGATGGAGTACTTGATGAGGATTCCTGGAAAAGCGTACAAGCGGCAAAAGACTTTGTTCAGAATTTCCCGGTTGATGGGGGAAAGCCAAGCCAGAAAACAGAAATAAAAATCCTTTACTCCGATAAATATCTGTATGTAGGAGCATTTAATTACGATAGTGCTCCTGATTCCATTACAGCCACTTTATTCCGTAGAGATGGAGATGAGTTAAGTGATTGGATTTTTGTAAGTATAGATAGCTACAATGATAACCGAACCGCATTTACATTCGGAGTGAATCCTAAAGGGGTTCAAAAGGACATTATGTACTACAATGATGTGGAAGAAGATATCCTTTGGGATGCGGTCTGGGATTCCGAAACTTCAATAAACTCTGAGGGATGGGTTGCTGAATTCAGAATTCCATTATCGCAGCTTCGTTTTACCTCGTCCGGGAATGAACAGAACTGGGGAATCAATTTTGAGCGACAAATTGCTCGTTACGATGAATTCAACTATTGGGCAAGAATTCCAAGGGAAAAATATGGGCAAGTTTCTTTTTTCGGCGACTTAAAAGGGATAGGGAATCTTTCCAGGCCGTTAAGGCTGGAAATTTTACCATACGTATCAGGAGAACTGAAACGTGAACCTGACTTAAATAACGGCAATCCTTTTTATGAGAAAAACGAATTCACAGCTAAAATAGGGGGAGATTTCAAATACGGAATTACTTCTGATTTTACCCTTACTGGTACAATAAACCCTGATTTTGGTCAGGTTGAAGCCGATCCCGCCACGATTAATTTAACGGTGTTTGAAGATTTTTTTGCCGAACAACGACCTTTCTTTCTTGAAGGGAGCGATATTTTTGCTTTCGGGAGTACTACTTCTCAAAACACATTTAGTTCACACTCAAATTTTTACAGTCGAAGGATAGGAAAAGAACCAACCGGACAAACATTTCAGGCAGGTTTAAATCCAGATTTTGAAGACCTCCCTCTTGAAACTACCATAGCCGGCGCTGCAAAAGTTAGTGGAAAAACGGAAGGAGGTTTATCGCTTGGGTTGTTGAATGCATACACGCTGGAAGAAAAGGGAAGAGTAAGTAGTTTTGATGGTTCAGGTTTTAGTGAAAATAAATATAAGATTGAACCAGCAACTAATTACTTTGTCACAAGGATAAGTCAGGATTTAAAAGATGGAGAAGCCCAGGTAGGAGGGTTTCTGAGTTCGGTAAATCGTTCGATGAATGGATCCTATTTAGAAAATTATTTGCACGAATCGGCGTATCAGTTTGGATTAGATGGACAGTATTTCTGGGCGAATCGAAACTGGGGGGCAGGTGGTGTGCTCGCATTCAGCCAGGTAAATGGAACTCAGAATTCAATTGTAAATACCCAAACTACTTCAGCTCGCTATTACAACCGGGTGGATTCAGATTATCTTTCTGTGGATTCATCAAAAACAAATTTGAATGGGTATTTTGGAGAATTCAGTATCGGCAAATATAGTGGTGCAGGTCTAAGATATTCATTTACCTATTCAGAAATGAGCCCGGGCTATGAAATAAACGATATTGGCTTTCAGAACCGGGCTGATTACCGTGCGCCACATCTTTATGCAGAGTATTTGAACGTTAGCTCTGAAGCGTTCCGGTTTTATTTACTTTGGGCGTATGGAGGATATGCCTGGAACTTTGATGGTGATATGATTATGAATTTTTATTCTTCAGGGGCGTATTTCCAACTAAACAATTTATGGACGATTTTAGGAACAGCCGGATTTACCGGTACTTTTTATGATGACAGAAGTTCAAGGGGAGGAGCAGTTCTTAAAAGACCGAGAGATTGGAGTACATCTTTGGAAGTAACTTCAAATGCTACTAAAGATTTTTACGCCTCTTTGGGAGGTTCTTACCGAATAGATACTTCGGGAGAATACACAACCAGCATTTATTCCAACATTTATTACAGGCCAGCAAGCTTTATTCAGCTAAGCATTTCGCCTACGCTTTATTTTGAAAAATCAACCAATGAAAAACCGGAAAGCTTCGATGGCTATGAAAGTGAAGCTAATGGAACTCTTTTCTCCGAAGCGGATCAGGAAATATTTTACACGGAATTCAGATTAAACTGGACTTTTTCTCCCAAGTTAAGTTTGCAGACTTATGCCCGTCCATTAATTTATTCTGCTGATTTCTATAACTTTAAGTTTTTTAAGGAAAGTAAGACGTATAATTTTACTCCCCTTAGCGAGATAACTTCACCTGAAAATGTAGAATTATTTAACTCTGGCTTTGATTTCGATTACAGAACCATTCAGGGAAATGCAGTATTGAGATATGAATACCGACCAGGATCTACATTTTTTCTTGTATGGCAGCAAGACCGCCAAAATGTTATCCAGGGTCAAAGTAGATTTATGCCTTTCGAGAACACAATTGATATATTTAAAGACAAACCTCTCAATATCTTTCTCATCAAATTCAGCTATTGGTTTGGTAGCTAAAATGGCATAAGATTTGCTATAATTCTTGCGCCAGTTCATTATCTTCTGGCATCTACAAAGAATTTAAATCAATACTAAAATGTACACTCAATTAACTGCAGATCAGGTTAAAACCCTGCAAACTTCGTTTATTAATAAGGTTTATGCCTGGATGTGTCTTGCTTTAACACTAACCGGGTTTGTAGCATTAAGAACAGCTTCTTCAGAAGCTATGCTTAGTTTTATTTTCGGCTCCCCAATAGTTATTATAGGTCTTTTTTTAGCACTATTAGGGCTGGTTTTTTGGATGAGCTCTGCAATTAATAGAATGTCATCAAATATGGCAATTGGTTTGTTCATGCTTTATTCAGCCTTGAATGGGCTAATCTTGTCATCAATATTTCTTGTCTATACAACTGCTTCAATCGCTTCAACTTTTTTTGTAACTGCAGGTACGTTCGGAGCTATGAGTGCTTATGGATACTTCACAAAAAGAGATCTTACTTCATGGGGAAACCTTCTCTTTATGGCATTAATGGGATTATTAATCGCACTATTTGTTAGTTTTTTCTGGCAAAATACATTATTTGATTTGATCATATCATACGCCGGAGTATTAATTTTTATTGGCTTAACAGCTTATGATACTCAGAGGATAAAACAAATGAGTCTTGAAGTTGATGCTGAAAGTGAAGAGGGAAGAAAGGGAGCAATTATGGGAGCACTAGCCCTTTATCTAGACTTCATAAATCTTTTCATATTCTTGTTAAGAATCTTCGGTAATAGAAGATAAATTTTGAATAAAAATTTAGAAAGCCTTGGTCAAATTGGTCAAGGCTTTTTATTTAGTAAAGAGTCAATTCGATTTATTTCAACTTTAATTAATTCCGGTCGATTCCATGGTACAAAGTGATTCATTTCTGGTACCATAGATTTAAAGACCAATGCATTAACAAGCATTTTCTCAGCAAAATCAGCGTTTTCTTTAGGAACAAGCTTGTCCTTTCCCCCCTGAATTACCGAAACCGGTTGAGTGATTTTACTCCAAAAAGGTTTCATTTCGTAAAGTTCATTTTTCAACGCGAGTATTTCTTCATTGGTAGAATAAATCATTCCCGGAAGTATCCATGAAAGAACTTTATAATGAACAGGAATTTGATACCACTTAGTTTTCTCCAATTCAGGATCAATAGATCCGGCTACCAATACGAGTGCATCGGCTCGTGTGGGGAAATCAATAGCCATCCGGACTATAACCGGGCCTCCGTATGAGTGACCTACCAGAATTGCCGAGGTATTATCTCTAATTAATATCTGATTTATCAGCTTTGCTTGCTGCGAAAGAGATCGTTCAGGAATTCCATTCCCACTTTTTCCAAAACCAGGACGATCTACAGCGATCAGATGATATTTTTTTAACACTGAGGAATCTGCAAGGAAGTAAAGAAAATTGTCCCAGCTTCCAGGTGAGCCGTGAACAAATAAGACAGTTTGTTTCGATGTATCACCAACCGAAACATAATGCATTTCCCTCCCTTCATAGCTGAAGGTGTTGTATTTCGGTGCGTAATTTAGTCCTTTAAAAGCACGATCCACTTTCTCCTGGCTTATTGAAAAATCTACGGTATGTATAAACACAATTATTCCTATAAAACCGAGTAGAATTAGTGCAGAAATCCATTTTAGAATACGTGTGAAATACTTCATTTAAAGAGTTTTACCAATGCTACAATTTGAAGAATAAAAATATAACGGGAGAAGTAAATCTTAGTTTCTCAAAAATGCTAAAATAAATGCAGGAAGTTCTTATCGTTCGGAATGTTCAGAAATACAGGATTCCGTACTTATTCCATTGAGGTTGAAGGGATTACCATAGAAGTAACCCGAAAGCGTATCAAAAATCTTTACGTTAGGGTAAACAGGAGGAGCGGAAGAATTCGTGTTTCCTGCCCGGTTCGAATATCAGAGAAAAACTTAGTCAGGTTTATCCACTCTAAATCGGAATGGATTTTTAAACAGTTAGATAAAGCAGCAAAAGTTCAATTTGAACCCGAATTCAAGTTTATTTCCGGAGAAGAACATGTATTTGAAGGAAGAGCATATACACTTAAGGTGTTTGATGGAGCTTCAAAATCCCAGGTTTTTTTGGATAATGATCACCTGGTAATGAAAATACGTGGAAACTCAGGTAGGGATAAGAGAGAAAGACTATTGGATGATTGGTATCGTGATCAGTTGAAGAAATCTATCAAAAAAATAATAGAGCATTATCAACCCATTATGAACGTAGAGGTGAAAGAATTCGGGGTTAAGAAAATGAAAACAAGATGGGGTACATGTAATATCAGGGATCAGAGGATTTGGTTGAATCTCAAGCTGGCTCATAAGAACATGCAATGCATTGAAATGGTGGTAGTTCACGAAATGGTTCATTTAATTGAACGACTGCATAACAAAAGGTTTTATTCACTAATGGATTCTTTTATGCCTGATTGGAGGGAAGCAGATAAGAAACTGAATTCTTTTGTCGATTAAGTTGGTAGAAAAAACTAAACAGGTTCTGGTTGAACTCAATGGCTAATAGGGGTATCATTAAAGTTCACTTTTTAAATTTTTAAATGAGTAATAAAAAGGGTTCACAACCTGGGTTTTGGGATCGTATTGGAATCGGGCTTTCCAGTATTTGTGCAATACATTGCTTGCTCGTCCCGGTCATTGTTTCTTTGATTCCTCTATGGCCAGCCTTCGAAGAACTTCATGGCTATACCCATCTTTTCTTTTTTCTGGCGATTGCTCCAACGGTCGTGCTTTCTCTTAGGAGAAAACATGAATCGCTGTCCACTACCTTATATTTAATACTTGGCGTTTTAATCATATTTCTAGCATGGTTTTTTAATGAAACATTGGGTGAATATGGGGAAGCCGGAATTACTCTAATTGGGAGCCTGATGCTGATTCGTGGGCACTGGTTGAACTACAAGTTCAAAAGAAATCCTGTTCTAAAAGCTGAGGCTTTTTAAAATTTCTTCTTTGGTAATTTCAGGATTTGAAAGATGTCTGGAAACTATATTAGCTACCTCAAGAGCGCACCCCCAACTAATAGTCACACCTGCTCCTCCATGTCCATAGTTGTGCACTACTAATTTACCCTCAAACTCTTCTGCGGTAAGAGTAAGACCAATTTCTTTATTTCCCATAAAACGATAACCTACATGAGCGGCCCTGTCCTCATAGTCATTTATGTCTATTCCAAAAGAGTTCTTTATGATTTCCTGATTCAAAGAAATGATTTGTTCCGGAATGGTAACGTTTCCGATCTTAATAGTAGGTTCAACCGTATTTTCCCCATGCCATAGACCATCTTCCGTTAATGTTCCCCTAAACCGGCTTCCTCCTAAAACAAGATTGCCTTGCCTGGAATAACAATAAACATCCAGTAAAGTGCCGTCATCAGAATGATAATGTTCATACCCGGGAACAAAGTTATAGGAAACTGTTTTTCCTGAAGAGTCTGTTAAAGTTGGGACTCCATTTATGTTAACAAGGTGCCCCATGTAAATAACAGGTTCAGGTTTCTCCCCGGCAAGCTCTGGTCCTCCCAGTTCCGTGCAATTAATAATAATATCAGAAGCGAAGTTTGGAAGCTCTTCTCTTTGAACGTTCCTAAGGGATATCTTTCCACCAGACTGTAGATAAAGCTTTATCAGATTTGGGAAATAAAATGCCCAATCTGTGAAATAACAGTAGAAACGATAACCAAGAGATACTGGAATATTGGGGTGGAAAGGAGCTGTCCCTAGGTCTCCCGGTAGCAAAACATGAAAGTCTTTTAAAAGGTGGCCGTATTTTGGCAGAGATTCTTGTTTGGCAAATAACTCATAATGCAGATGGGTAGTAAGCCCGATGAAGTTTTCGGAATATAAATGATCAAAAAATACCTGACTGTTTTCAAACAGAGTATTTAATTCAGGATGCTCTACCGTATGGGGTATAATGGAAGCAGCAGGGAACAGACTTGCCAGAGAAGGGTTTCTTCGTGAGGTCAATAAGTCATCCTTTGAAATCACCTCGGTTTTAAAACCCGATTTTTGAAGAAGTAAAGCACAGGTTATGCCAGAAACTCCTCCACCTATAATGGTTATTGTTTTGCTAGTCGGTTTCAATTTCTCATGTTTAGTTAATCTAAGCTTCAGCCTGAAAAGAACTTGTAAGTTACTTAGAGTACCTAAAAATATATTAATGAATATGAGTGCTTATTAACAGAGCAAAAGCAAGATTATTCCTATCTTAATATCCGTTGAACAATTTAGGTTTTTATAAAAGTTGAGGATACAACGGGCACTTTTTGTTGGGTTTATTATAATCGTGATTTCTTGCGAGGCACTAGAGGTAGCTGATTTTTCTGAATACCCAGTAAAAATTGAACCGCTTGAATTGAGAGAACTCGAAGAGTTAAATTTGAGGTATCACGAAGAGAATGGAAACCATATTTGCTCTACATTAAACGAATTCGGACATACAGGCTTTAGCAGGGTTTTATTTCCGGGAGACATAAATCCGTGTTTAACCAGAGATATTGTAAGGGTTGAAATGAAAAATCCGGACACATTAATTACGGCTGCAAAAAAATCATTGTTCAGGAATCAGGAGTACACATTAGTGTCTGATACCAGTAGGCTCGCTGTAAAAGAAGTATCTCCACTTTTTGGGTGTACTATTTGTGAAGGTCCGGATATTAACAGCGTTCCTATTGAATACAAGATTACATTTGAATCGCAACAAATCGGGAACACTGAAGTTCGTAATTCGAACATCACCGTATTTTTGGATTCGGTAGGAGTAAACAGGATTTGGGGAAATTGGTATCCTGATTTTACAACACCCGGACTTATAAATATTGGTTATTTGGAAGCCCAGAGGATGTTGATTGGCTGGGAAATAAATATGGTGCCTTATACGGGAGAGGATATTGTATTTACTGTGAATGAAGAACATTTGAGAAACGATCCCGAATTTGAGTACTATCCATATATACTTGAAGGAATACTTGAGCTTAGGAAAACATGGAGGGTGGAGATTTTATATTCAGCTGAATCCTTTAAAGGATGGAACGCAAATATTGATGTGATCGATGGATTATTGCTGGCAATAGAGCCTATTGAATCCGATCAGGAATTTTAACAACTAAAAAAAGTTCTTACGATCAGAGTTAAGAGAACGTAACATTTTTTAATAAAACAACTCATTAGCTGTGATAGTAGAAGGACAATTTCATTAATTATAAATAAAGAAGTAATACATTGACAGAATTACTAGGAAAGAAGAAACGAGTACTAATTGTTGAAGATGACATGATCATCTCACTTGTAATAGAAAACATGGTTAGAGAGCTAGGACATGAAGTTATAGGCAAGGCAGCATCGGGGCAGGAGGCAATCGAATTTGCATTTGAGAGCAAGCCAGACTTAATACTTATGGATATTCGTTTGAAAGGTGAAATGGATGGCATTGAGGCTGTAACAGCTATTAAGGAAAAGATTTCAACTTCAGTAATCTATCTTACCGGAAATTCAGATCGTGTTAATTACGACCGTGCCCGTGCTACAGAGTGCATCGATTTGATCACAAAACCGTTCACTTTAAATGATCTCACAAAATCTTTCGAGTTAGTTTAAAAATTAGAGCTTTTTATGCATCTTTAGGCTCACAGTTGCGTAACCTTCCCGCAAATTGATGGGCAAACTATGAATACAAAGTTCAGGAATCTAAAAAACGACTTGCAGGATTTAGAAAGCGAAACAGAAGCTTCTGGTTTAGGTGTTTCATCAAAATCAGAATCTGGCAGCCCTAAAACAGCTAATTATATATTAGTAATTCTATTCATAGGTTCCCTGATATTCTATGCAGGAAACAGAGTAAGTAATTTCTTTTCTGATTTCGAAAACCCTATTTCTGAAGTAGTACAGTCGTTTAACGAATATGATGCCGACCTTCTGGCTGGTATGGGTGAATGGATGGAACAACTTGGTTATGGTACACTAACTAATGAGGAGCTTACTTCATTACGTGATGAGGGAGTAACTGCAACAGAAACACAGCGACTCCACGATATTGGTTACACTAATGTTACCTTAGAACAACTAGTTGCATTACAGGATGCAGATGTAAGTGCGACTTACGCCAGTATGATGAAGGAGCTTGGATATGATTTTACCATTGATGATTTAATTGAAACTCGACGAAATGGGGTTACTGCAAACTTTACAAGCCGCATGATGGATTTAGGCTATACTCTTGAAGAGCTCACTAAAAATCTGATGCGAATGAGAAGCATTAATGTGACAGATCGGTTAGCTGAAAGGTTGATAGAAGAGAGAGGAGAGAGGCCTACTGTTGATGAGCTGGTACGATACCGTATCAGTAATCAATAATTGATCAGGCTTACTTCTACTTAATTAATTCATACTTCTTATTTAAAATCCCAGTCATTACATTGACTGGGATTTTTTTATGCACTCAATCATTTAAGTTATGCCAGAAATAATTTTACCGGAAGTAGAACTAAATATTCATTCCCCAAAAAATCCCACGGAAGCAACCGTAGTGGAAAACTATGTATGTACGGCGGAGAGTAGCCCGAATATCGTCCGACACATGACATTTGATATATCAGGTACAGACTTGGAGGGTAAGTTCAGAGTAGGTCAATCAATAGGTGTTTTACCTCCCGGAGAAGATGAAAAAGGAAAACCTCATAAACTTCGTTTGTATTCGGTTTCATCACCTTCAAATGGAGAAGGCGGGAAAAAACATCTGGTATCAACAACAGTTAAGCGGGCTATGGATGAAGTTGATGGTACTTTCTATATGGGAGTGTGCTCAAATTACTTATGCAATCTAAAACCGGGAGATAAGTTGAAAGTTACCGGGCCAAGCGGTCGTCGTTATTTACTTCCCGAAAATGTGGATGACTTCAATTTTGTATTTTTTGCAACTGGAACCGGGATTGCTCCTTTCAGAGGGATGATCATTGAATTGTTCGAGAATAATTTTAAGGGTGAGGTAGCATTGGTTTTTGGATGTCCATATCGCACAGATTTACTTTACCCTAAGTTTTTTACAGAAATGGCTGAGAAACACGAGAATTTTCACTACATCAAAATGATTTCCAGGGAAGACCGGCGCGAAGATGGAAGTAAGTATTACGTTCAGACTGCTATTGATGATCAGGAAGAAATCCTGAGTCCGATTTTGGGTAAAGACAACACACTAATCTACCTCTGCGGGATGAAAGGGATGGAATCCGGGATTTATCATAACCTGGCAAAAAAAGGATTTATGGATTACCTCAGACTAAAGGGACAACCGGAATCAGAAGATCCGAATGAGTGGAGCTGGGAAGAAGTAAAAGACATGCTCAAGCCCTCAGACAGAACATTCGAAGAGGTTTACTAGAAGTTTATAGGCCACTAAAACACAAAATCACGAAGTTTAATGTTTAGTGTTTTTTTGGCTGCTTTATTTCCCAAATCCGGTTACACCACCCGAAACTATAAAGCGCATGAAGTCAGCCGGTTCTGCTTTAACAGGAGTGACTGACTCTTTAGGCACGATATACAAGTTTCCGGAAAAGTTATAAGAGTGGGGGCAATAAACGGCAACTTCATTTTCCATTTCCAGATTACTAAGCGTCTCCTGGGTGATAAACCCAAACCGAACCAGGCCCATTTCACCAAACTGAATACGCACAGGTTTAGTAAATTTCTTTTTATCTCCCACAAAAGCTTCCGTTAAATCTCTAAGCGACGTATAAATAATGCTTACCAAAGGAGTTTTTGAGAAGAGATTCTCAAATAAATGAACAATAGGCTTGGTGAAAGCACGGGTAAAAACAAATCCAACTAATGAGATAATTACAAAACCTGAAAGAATCCCAAGCCCTGGTACATTCCATTCAAACCAACTAAAGAAAAGATTATCAAAAATATTATTTACCCAGTTGATGGTTATGCTAACCAAGTAGATGGTAGCACCTAACGGGAATACGATTAACATCCCTCTTAAAAAATAGTTCAATATTGTTTTCATCGGCTTCTTTTCTTTTATGTAATAACTTTCAGTAGTTCAATTAGTTCCATGAGTTAGAGCTGGAAATTTTCTATCTTCCCAACCCTTAAAATCAAAATTTCTACAGCGTAAATTAATGCCCGTTAAGACATCTTCCCAAATCAGAAACGAATTTCTGGAATTCTTTGCAGAGAAGGAACACGCCATTGTTGAAAGTGCACCGGTTGTTCCAAAAGACGATCCTACGCTTTTATTCACCAATGCGGGAATGAACCAATTTAAGCCGATTTTTCTTGGGGAAGAAAAAGCACTAAATCATGGGGGGAAGTTATGGAATAGAGCTGCCGATACCCAGAAATGTATTCGGGTGAGTGGTAAGCATAACGATCTGGAAGAAGTAGGGCATGATACTTACCATCATACACTGTTTGAGATGCTCGGAAACTGGTCTTTTGGAGACTACTTCAAAAAAGATGCTATTGCCTGGGCATGGGAATTATTGGTTGATCGTTGGGGAATGGATCCTGACCGGTTGTATGCTACCGTTTTTGGGGGAGATGAAGAAGACGGTCTTCCTGTTGATGATGAAGCTATTGAACTCTGGAAAAGCGAGACTTCCATCGCGCATAATCACATTCTGAAGTTTGGCAAGAAAGATAACTTCTGGGAAATGGGAGATACCGGACCGTGTGGTCCTTGTTCTGAAGTACACATCGATCTTCGTTCTGATGAGGAGCGTAAAAAACAAGATGGTGCCGAGCTTGTAAATATGGACGATCCTCGGGTGATGGAAATCTGGAATCTTGTATTCATCCAATTTAATCGTCAGGCTGATGGAGCACTAAAAACACTTCCGGCGCAGCATGTGGATACGGGGATGGGCTTTGAAAGAGTGTGTGCTGTTCTGCAAGGTAAGTTCTCCAATTACGATTCTGATGTATTTACTCCGCTTTTAAATGAGATTTCTAAACTGGCTGGGGTGAAGTATGGTCAGGATGAAGAGAAAGACATTGCCATGCGCGTAATAGCTGATCACATTCGTGCCGTGGTTTTTTCAATTGCGGATGGAGCTTCTCCGGGAAATGATGGTCGTGGCTATGTAATCCGGCGTATTCAGCGTCGAGCGATACGTTATGGATGGGATAAGCTCGGTTTTAAAGAACCGTTTATGTACAAACTGGTGAATGTACTTGCTGACCAGTTTAAGGAAGTATTCCCGGAAGTAGTTGCACAACAGGAATATATAACCAATGTGGTTCGTGCCGAAGAAAAGAGCTTTTTGAAGACTCTGGGTCAGGGCATAGACATCTTCAGCGAAATGATTAAAGGAAAGAAAAAACTTTCCGGAGAAGATGCTTTCAAATTACATGATACCTATGGCTTTCCGATCGATTTAACACAGCTAATGGCTCGGGAACAAGGGATTGAAGTGGATGAGGAAGGCTTCAACACAAACATGAAGGAGCAGAAAGATCGCGCTCGCGCAGCTGGTAAGTTCGGAGTTGATCAGAGTTTAGTAAATGAATGGGTGTTTTTACAAGAAACATCTGATTTTGAATTTACGGGCTATGATGATTTCGAAACTGAAGTACAAATCACTGCTTACAGGAAAGAAGGCGATCGTTTTGCACTTCAACTTTCAAAAACTCCTTTTTATGCAGAAAGTGGGGGGCAAGTTGCTGATACCGGTATGCTCAATAATGGAGAAGAGTTTATTCATATTATAGATGTTCAGAAAAATCAAGGGAATTTCATCCATTACACTGCAAAACTTCCTGAGAAACTGGATGGCAACTGGACGGCAACCATTGATATAAACCGCAGACTCGAAATCCAGAAACATCACTCTGCTACACACTTAGCTCACGCTGCTCTAAGAGATGTTCTCGGTGATCATGTTGCCCAAAAAGGATCTTTGGTTAATGAGCATCATCTTCGTTTTGATTTTTCTCACTACGAAGCAATGACTCAGGAACAATTGGATAAAGTGGAAGCACAAGTAAATGAGAAAATCCAGGAAAACATCCCTTTGATCGAAGAACGGAATGTGCCGATTGATGAGGCTCGCGAAAAAGGAGCAATGATGCTTTTCGGGGAAAAGTACGGTGATTTTGTTCGTGTAATAACTTTTGATGAGGATTATTCTGTGGAATTATGCGGTGGCACACATGTGGGTGCAACCGGGGAGATTGGCTATTTCCGGTTTGTTCACGAAAGTTCGGTAGCTGCTGGCATAAGAAGGATTGAGGCTGTTACCGGTAAAGCTGCTGATAAGCTCATTCGGGAAGAAAAGCACACGGTTAGAAGTATTAAATCAGCATTTGGGCAAACGGATGATCTGGTAGCCAGCATCCAAAAACTTCAGGAAGAAAAGAAAGCACTCGAAAAAGAGCTGGAAAAACTCAATCTCCAAAATACCGGAGCGAAACTGGATGAGTTGTTGAACTCTTCTGAAAACCTGAATAATTCTATCTCTTTGGTAAAAGGGGAAATCTCCGGCGCGGATATGAATGTGCTGAAGCAGCTTGGTTATGACGCTCTTCAAAAATCACCAAAAAATACCGTAACAGTACTTGGTTCAAAGGATGAGGCCGAAGGAAAAGTCTTTCTGATGGTAGCTGTTACCGAAGACCTGATCAAAGAAAAGGGATTAAAAGCCGGAGCTTTAGTGGGACAACTTGGTCGTTTAGTTGGCGGAGGAGGTGGTGGCCAACCCAACCTTGCAACCGCTGGTGGGCGAATCCCCGAAAAACTTGGCGAGGCACTGGAAAAGGTGAATGATATTGTGTTGGAAAGCATTAGTTGAGTCAGATAAATCCAACCACGAAAACTTCCAAAAAAATAGATATATTTTGACCCCTTTTGAGGGATATCGATAAGAAGAAATTAACTATGGCGAAAAATAAAAAAGACGACATCGTTTTTGCCCCTCGTGGCATTGGCGAAGAAAGCGACGGAGTAGTACAGAAAGGGGTTGACTTACCACCTGCTACTAAAAAGAAGCATAAAGCATTAGGACTTTCAGAAGACGATCTGAAAGCGATGTACGAGCAAATGTATCTGCAACGTCGTTTCGAAGAACGTTCAATGCAACAGTACCAGAAGGGTAAATTCGGTGGGTTTCTACATCTTTATATTGGCCAGGAAGCTATTTCTACAGGCACCGTATTCGCCTTTGATGACAAAGATGACATTATAACCGGTTATAGGGATCACGGCTGGGGATTATGTCGTGGAATCACGCCAAAAGAAGGAATGGCTGAGCTTTTTGGTAAAGCTACAGGATGTTCTAAGGGTAAAGGTGGTTCAATGCACTTTGCCAAATCAGAGAATCATTTCTGGGGAGGATATGGAATTGTAGGAGGTCATATTCCTATCGGAGCAGGACTCGCATTTGCGAACAAATACAACAGGACAGGTAAAATATCGGCTACGTTCTTCGGAGACGGTGCTGTTGATCAGGGAGCCCTTCATGAAACCATGAATATGGCTCAGCTATGGAAGCTTCCGGTTATTTTTGTTGTGGAAAACAATGGCTACTCTATGGGGACCGCCGCAAAACGACACACCGTAGCTGAAATCGTGGATCGCGCCAAAGGATACGGAATGAAAAGTGCTGTGATTAACGGAATGGATGTGTTCTCTGTATATGAGAAAATGAAAGAAATTGCCGATGATGTTCGCGAGAACGACGAGCCATATTTCGTGGAAATTCGTACTTACCGTTACAGAGGCCACTCAATGTCTGATCCTCAGAAATACCGAAGTAAAGAAGAATTGGAAGAGTACCAAAAAATAGATCCGATTCTGAGATTAAAGGAATATATCCTTTCCAATAAAATAGCAGATGAAAATTCTTTGAAAGAAGTGGAGGACCGCATTGAGCAGGATGTATTGGATGCGGTGGAATTTGCGGATGAATCTCCATTCCCGGAATTGGAAGAGATGTACGATGACATGTTTGTTGAAGACGATCCTTACTTCCACGTTTAATTTTAAGAGACTAACTACTACAAATGGCTGAATTACAATTTAGAGAAGCAATAAAGCACGCGATCGATGAAGAAATGGGCCGTGATGAACGAGTGTTCGTTATGGGAGAGGAAGTCGCTGAATATAACGGTGCTTACAAAGTAACCGAAGGTCTCCTCGATAAATATGGCTTTAGAAGGGTTATCGATACTCCAATTTCAGAGCTTGGGTTCGCGGGGATTGGTGTTGGTGCAGCAATGGGTGGACTCAGACCTATTGTCGAGTTCATGACTTTTAATTTTGCTGTACTGGCAGCTGACCAAATCATAAATCACGCTACAAAAGTAAAATATATGACCGGCGGTCAGGCTGATTGCCCTATTGTATTTCGTGGCCCAAATGCTTCAGCAGGGCAGTTGGGAGCAACACATTCTGTTGCATACGATTCCATGTATGCTCACTTTCCCGGGCTAAAAGTAATTTACGTTTCCGAACCAGATGATGCGAAAGGTCTGATGAAATCAGCAATTCGCGACGACAACCCTGTACTTTTCATGGAATCTGAACAAATGTATGGGTTGAAAGGCGAAGTATCAGACGAAGATGACTACATCATTCCTATTGGAAAAGGAAAAATTAAACGTGAAGGAAGCGATGTGACTATTGTTGCTCACGGGAAAATGTATCATGTAGCAGTTCAGGCTGCCAATCAGCTTGCCAAAGACGGTGTAGAAGTGGAAATCATAGATCCAAGAACGGTAAAACCTCTTGATCTTCCTTTAATTATCGAATCGGTTAAGAAAACGAACCGATGCGTAGTAGTAGATGAAGCTCATCCATTTGCTGGATTTGCAGCAGAAATTGGCTTTTTGATTCAGCGCGAAGCCTTTGATTATCTGGATGCCCCAGTTCAGCGGGTTACATTGCCGGATATAAATGCTCCATTCGCTAAAAACCTTTTTGATGCATGGTTTCCAAGTCCAAAGCAGGTTATTGATGCAGTAAAACAGGTAACTTACAGAACTTAAACTCACTCAAACTCAGGAATTATGGCAATTAAGATTGAAATGCCCAAACTCAGCGATACCATGGAAGAAGGGGTTATCGCGAAATGGAATGTGAAAGAAGGTGACACCGTAGAAGCAGGTGATATTATCGCCGAAGTAGAAACGGACAAGGCTACTATGGATGTGGAAGTATTTGACGGAGGTACCATTCTGAAAATTGTCCCCGGAGAAGGTGACGCCGTTCCATTGGGTGGAATAATTGCAATTATTGGAGAAAAAGGAGAAGACATTTCCGGTATGCTCGAAGAGGGGGCTTCTTCCTCAGAAGAAAAAGAAGAGGTAAAACAAGAAGCAACTTCAGAGCCTACGAAAGAAGAGGCTTCAACCCAGACTGAAAGTTCCTCTTCTTCTGATAATGGTAGAGTTAAAGCTTCACCATTGGCCAAGAAAATTGCCGAGGACAAAGGAATTGATCTATCCGGTGTAAGTGGAACAGGGCCTGAAGGACGTATTGTAAAAAAGGATGTAGAGGACTTTAAAGGTTCAGGTGGATTAACAAAACCGGCTGCCGCATCTACACCTGCTCCAAGTTTCGATAGTCTTGAAAGTAAGGAAGTAAAAATCTCTCAGATGAGAAAGGTGATTGCTCGCCGACTTTCTGAGAGCAAGTTTACTAATCCTCATTTCTATGAGACCATCGATATTGATATGAAAGCGGCATTCGCAGCCCGTAAGGCTATGAACGAAGCTAATGATGTTAAAATCAGCTTTAATGATATTGTGGTAAAAGCTTGTGCAATTGCCTTAACGCGCCATCAAGCAATAAATAGTTCATGGCTAGGCGATGTGATTATGGAGCATGGTGATGTTAATATCGCGGTAGCTGTAGCAATTGATGAAGGCTTAATGACTCCTGTAATTAATCATGCAGACAAAAAAGGCTTACTTCAAATTTCATCTGAAACCAGAGAGCTTGCAGGATTGGCGCGCGATCGTAAGCTTCAGCCAGATCAAATGGAGGGAAGTACCTTCACCATCAGTAATCTTGGAATGTTTGGGATTGAAGAATTCACAGCGATTATAAACCCTCCAAATGCTTGTATTCTTGCTGTGGGAGCTATAAGAGATGTGCCTGTAGTAGAGAATGGTGAAATTGTGCCAGGCAAACGAATGAAGGTTACTCTTTCCAGCGATCACCGGGTAGTGGATGGTGCAAAAGCAGCTCAGTTCCTTAACACGGTTAGAAATCTTATCGAGAATCCATTGTCAATGCTTCTCTAGACAAAGGTTTGACTTTCAGAAAGGCTTCTTAAGATGATTAAGAAGCCTTTTTTGTTTACAGATATTCCAGATAGTATATCACAGGCTTCAAGCTCAAGCTGCTGTTTTGTGCCCGACTGAAGAGCTGAGTGGTTTCATCCCAGTCTGTAATCCTTTCTGAGACCACATAGTAATTTCCATCATTCAGCTGTTTAACGCTTACCGGAATCTGAAGATTTGTTTGGATTTGCTGTAAGGCCGTTCTTGCTTCGCTTTGACTAGAAAATGAAGCCAATTGAACTTGATAGATAAAATTATATTCCTTTACAGATTCATCAGTATGGCGGATATATATTTTTTCAGTAACTCCTTTCTCTTTGAATGCCTGTAATTGTTCGGTCACAGTTTCTCTGCCTGTATAAGGCCCTGCAACTACAAGATACGTAGAGCCTCTTCGGTTCATATAGGTTTGAATTCCGTATTGATCCAGCACATTCATAGTATAATTAAGTGCGTTTTCCTGGTTTCTGAATGCTCCAAACTGAATCTGATAGGTTAGTGTCTCAGGTGCGAGCTGCCTCGATTGATAACATTGATGCACAATTCCTATAGTGGATTCATTCAAAGCTTTAGAAACAATATTCTGAACAAATAGTGCATTAGAAAGCGATCCAAGTTTATTTGAGCGGACAGAATACAACGAATTGTTGTATGAGACTTCAAATTCATATCCACTTTTATTCTCAGAATTCTTAGCTACCTGGAAGCCACTTGAAAGTGATTGATAACTTCCTGTTTGAACCACAAAATCGCATGATGCAGCCTGATCAAACACAGAAGGAATAAATGGTAATGTATCATCTGATTCCGGTTCGACAGAAGGAGGGATTCGTTGAGAAATTTCTTCGTTTGGGGTCGGATCAGGTACAGGTGTCTGGGTCTGAGCCGGGGCGGGAGGGGTCTCAGGTTCAGGAATGAGTTCCTGTTGGTTTGATGTGCTGATCTGGGCAATTTCCTGAGCAAGTTGTTCGGCGGTTGATGCAGCAGGCTGAGAGACCTCCTCCTCAGCGTTCACAGGCGGGTTATCACGTATGGCGAGTGCATCCTGAGTAGCCTGCCGCTGTAGTCCTTCTGTGGTATAATATAAGCGGAGTACAACTCTTCGGTTCTTTTCTTTGCTTGCAGCAAATGGATTACCAAATGAATCAAACTGAATTAATGGCCGGGAATCAGCAAAACCTGATGCTTTAAGGCGATCTTGCTCAATACCCATTTGATTGAAATACTTCACTACGTTGGAAGCACGAGCCGTTGAAAGCTCCCAGTTCGAAGGGTATTGATCAGATGAGATAGGGACGTTGTCGGTATGTCCCTCAACATCGATGCTAAAATCGTTGTAGGTAGTTTGCTGGAAAGCACGCAGAACATGGTTCAGTAAATCCAGTCCGGATCCTTGTATATTTGCACTTCCTGAAGGGTAGAAATCGTCACTTCTGAATCGGATTCTGATATCATTTAAGTCACGGATAACTTCTAAACGTTCTTGTTCTATTTGGGTTTGGAGAAGAGTTTCCAGTTCTTCCTGTATTTCCTCAACCGGGGTAGTGATGAATTCGGTTCGGTCTGAGTTATTGCCAAATAACGTAGATAGTGAAGTAAAATCAGTTTTAGCTAGTTGGGAAGCAGACAGAAGTATGATTAAGAAACCTAAAATAATTGTGATGATATCCAGATAGCTAACCTGCCAGCTTTCGTCATCTTCCGGTTCGAATGGTTCACCCGGAAATAAAGAATTACGATTACTATTTAGTGGCTTAGGTTCCACAAATAAAGCTCTTAGAGTTTATAACTTCCCCGACGCATATGTGCTTGCAAGCGGTCGTAGATCTGTAGGGATGTTTTTCGTTCTTCGATAAGAATAATCCCCTCCAGGATTAGTTTTTCGCGGAAATATTGCAAAGAAGCAATATTATTCATCTTTTTTGCCATTGGGGTAAAAACAAAGTTCCCAATTATGATTCCGTAAAGAGTAGTCATTAAGGCTGCTCCAAGACCGGTTAGCAAAGATTCAACTTCACTAAATCCCGAAAGAATTACTACAAGTCCAAAAAGGGTTCCAAGCATACCAAAAACGGGTGAGGTTCGTCCCATACTGGCTATGATCTGGTTTATTTGCTGCTGCCTTGTGTAGTTTTCTGTGATGTTTATTTCACCTAGCTCTCTCAATTCCTCGGTTGAGTAATTGGTATCCAGCACGGAAAAAAGATATCCTTCAAAACGATCGTTGTAGGTTTTGCTAAGCTCGGAAACAGCCTGAATTTTATCGGCATTTATCATTTTTTGCCATTCCAGGATATCATCTATATCCCGTTCAAGCATCTCGTCGGTAATGGTACTCTGCGAAAACAACTTGGTACTGTCTCTTAAGGCCTGTACTACTTTACGAAACGGATAACTGATAAAAACACTGGCAGAAATTCCGCCAAAAACGATGGCCAAACTAGGCAGGTTAAGAAAGCTATATTCAGATGGGATTAAATCATATTGGGTAAATCCCATTACGAGGAGTGCTCCCCATCCAAGAAATACTACGGAAACCAGAAAGCTTAAAATGTTTAATACAGAAGTTCTCACTTTAAAAAGCCTTTTGAAGATTTTCGTCTAACAACCCATTTAGTTGTAGCTGCTGTACTATATAAGGGAGAGGGGGGATTGGAACATCTGCATCCAATTCCAGTGCCTGTCTCCAATTAGCCACAAAATTCTCAGTTTGCCCAAGACCAAGGTAAATGCTGCCTTTCAAAGCCAGTACATCTGCATTTTCTTTTATTGAAGCCGCACGATTAATAAGAATAAGCGCGTTTTGGTAATCGCCAGTAAAAAAACGTTGCTGTGCCAGAATGTAGAAGTTAATCAATCCGTTAGCATCTGCCTGATATTGATCGCTTAATTCTTCTTTATAAAGCTCAGTGAGTTGTTCTCTGCGTTTCTGTTCAGGACTTACAGTGTCCTCAAGAGCTGCTTGAACGGGAGTATCGACAATATTCACACTATTATCCTGCACAGTCGGAGTTTCCGCAGGAGATGAGGTTTCTCTTGATGATCCACAAGCTAAAGAGAGTAAAAAAATACCCAGAAAGCTAAAGGTTACCAGTGATATGTTTCTTTTCTTCCTGATAGGAGTTACTGATCTTTTTTGGATTCTTTCACAGTATTTCGAATAGATTCCATCATTTTAGCTTTCGCGTAGGTAGTATCTTTCGAAGTATTACCTCCCATTTCACTTAATTCAAGGCGAATTAGTCGTTGCTCTCTTCTTGGCCTTACGGATAAGATTTTATCGATCAGTTTTTGATCCAGCCCGATGATGGCATCCAACAGGGTGGAGGTGTTTATATCTTTGAGTGCATCTTTTATGATATCGTCTGTCAGGCTAATTACCTGATCAACCGTGATAAACTGTCGTTCTACAATTTCGCCTACTATAGAATTTGTTGCCTTTAGTTGGTCGATATAATTTTGTTGCTCGCTAAGGGGAAGTTTATCAAGTACTGGCAGTATGTTTTCCGCTCCAAGACGCTGTTCGCGCTCTTCATCAATTAAATCCATTGCCTTTTCAAACAACCGGGCAGAAATCTCACTCTGAAGTTTGTAGGGGATGGTATTTATAGTGGTCATTTTAAGCATGATGTTTGTACTCTTCGTTTTATCAAGACGATCGAGTATACGTGCAGCTTTATCATCTGGCAGATAATCTAAAATCAAAGCTCCGGTTTGGTAGCCTTCGTCTTCTAACAGGTTCACCATTTGGCGCTCGTTGATATGATCTAAAAACTTGAAAAGTGTAATGTGACCGTTCTTTTTTGAACTGAGTGAGTTTTTGTTTCCTGATCGAAGAACGGAATTGAAATTTCTGATTACCGAGTTTTTATACTCAGAGGTCATCGGTTGTAACTCTTCCAAAGCAGTAACAATAGCTTCATAGTTTTCGCTTTGCATATCATTTTTGATGGCCCTAAGCAGGCTTTGGTCAACACTAGCCACTACTTCAGCTGCTTTAGTAATTCCTTCTTCAGGAGAATCGGACATCCAGAATTCAAATAAGAGGGAAATTTCCTGTGATTTGGTAAAGAAGCTTTCAATCAATTCATCTACTTCAATGGAAGGATCCCGTTGAGTACTCCCATTTACCATTACTTGTTCTACTGTGCGGGGATTGTAGTCACTAATGCTAATATCGTGTTTAATACTCTCTCTTTGCTGGAGAGGAGAGACGCGATTATTGTTCGATTTGTTGTTGAAGTAGTGACTTACAAACATAATCATGCCAAACAAAAATAAAAGTACAAAGCCTGGAATGTACTGCCTGAATGATGCAACAAGGTTAAAATCTTCCGGTTCTGTCTGAACAATACGAACAGGGTCATCATCTCCGAATTTTGGAATAGGGATCTGAGCAATGGTGATTACATCGCCACGGGATTCATTAATTTTCGCAGAAATTCCCGTTAGTAATCGCATAAACTGGATTTCCTCAGCATTAAAGGAGGTATCAGCATAGATACTGATATTCACATCAATTAACCGTAGAGTGCGAACCGTATTTTGATTTACGACTGTTTCAGGCGACTCGCCGATACCGCTCGGTTGTCTTAGATTCTCCTGAGGAAGGAAGGGAAGACCAGGCATAATTATCGGATCCGGTTGATTCCTGACGATCGCATTCGAAGTAGTTTCAATAGTTTCATCAACAAATTCTGCGTTTATTCCTGTATTTACGAAGAATTTTTTACGGTCGAAGTAATTAGAGAGCAGTAAGTAAACCTGGGCATCATAGCTTTGCTCCAACGAGGAGACTTTAAGATCGAGAGACTGAGAATTTGCTGGATCAACAGCGTTTTGTGCAAGAACTGAAGCCGAAAATGTTAAAACAGCAATAACAATAAACAGAATAGAGGAAAACAGAGTTTTCATCCAATTCAGGGTGTACTTCTTCCATGGTAAAAAACCTGATCCGATATGTAAGTTGTTAATCGAATGCATTGTTATTCAGAAGAACTAACCGTTACTTTTTGATCTAACTCTTCGAGAGTAGGGATGTAAATATCAGGATCGAACCGCAAAGCCATTCTCCAGCTGGTTACTGCACCGGTTCGGTCTCCCTGAAAATACTGTATACTGCCTTTTAAAGCGTATCCTTGTGCCGTCTCGAAGTTGTTAAGTGACTCATTAATATAGCCAAATGCGGTTTCAAAGTCTTTTTCGAAGAAGGCATTTTGCGTTAGAATAATCAAACGTAAAGCTTTTTCAACATTAGTAAGTAGCTGTTGTTCATAAAGGATAACTTCAGGGGAATTAATTATTTCGATGGGGACATCCGCTAAGGTAACCGGAGCTTCTGTTACGGTTTCTACTTCCTCAGGTTGTTCTTCGAAATCAACAGGGACAAGGGTAAAGTTTATTCCCTCAAGGAAGTCTCCTTCGGGTATAGCTTCGATTTCGAGCTCAATTTTTTCAGGGAGAGATTTCGAGTTCAGGATGTCCAGCTGTCCCTGATCTACAACAATTTCATATTTACCCGGAGGCAATTCATATTCATAAAAACTTCCATCAGAATACGTTCTGATTTCTTTAACAAAATCCTTTTCTAAAGAGCTTAATACCAGTTTAAGACCACCAATACCTTTTTCACCTCCGTTTAGATATTGTCTGATTACTTCTCCTTCAATAATACCAGACATGTAAAACGGAATTTCAATTTTTTTGAAAGAGTTGGGATCGGTAATAATCGAGAATTTCTCCAGTTCGGGAACAAGCATAGGGTTTCTGATAGAGCCTTTATTCATTTCCAGATTGTACTGGAAATAGGGCAACATCTGTGTATAGTAAAAAATCCCGTCTTTTTGAGTAGAAGATGTACCGCTTCGCCCAACCCGAATGGTGCCTTCGTTAATAGGCTCATCTCCTTCGTCAAAGGTGTTATTATTGTTGTTGTCAACAAATAGCTTAACAGCGGCCCCCGATCTTCCTACCTGGTCTCTGCTTGTGAATAAAAAGTTCTTGTAATTAGAGTCGTACCCAACTGATCCCCTGAAGTTTTGAGTGACATTATAATTATCTCCCAGCATTGTAAATGTAGAATTAGACCTTACTTTCCCAAAATCTATCACAAAATTGAAGCGAATGGAGTTAAATTCTGATTGGAAGTTTCTGCCCAAGGTAAGCTGCAACCTCCCATTGGTTGTTACACTTCTTGAATACAGTAATTCAAATATTTCCGGTTTTTTTTCCTTTGGATCGTACCGGAATTGACCTCTGAATAAAGTGCCGCGAATGAAGCCTGGTATGTCTCTTGTCCTTGGTACGTTGTAGGTTAATGCAGCTTCAAGGGTAGAATTATTCTCAAAGTTAAAGACCTGGAATGAGTTGTTTAATCGCTCGGTATAACCTAGTCTTAAATTCAACTTCCTCAAACGAGCATTAAGATCCATACGAAACGTAGAAAAACTGATGTCATCTCTAAACCGGGAGAAAATGGAGGTACGGACACTTAAAGGGAAGTTCCCAAGAGAAATGGGGAAGAAGACATTTGCCAGGATTTGTTGATCATTACTCGAACTGTTATAGATTGTCGCATTGTCAATAAAGTTGATATAATCAACATTAATACTTGCGGAACTGGCATAAACGGCATTAAGAGCAGAGCGGTAATACCCACCTGAAACACCTTCGAGGGTGAGTATATAATTCGAAAGCAGCCGAGAAGAGATAGTTCCTGTTAAAGCGGAATTATCTTCCACAATTCCTGAGCCTTCATAAAACTCATACCCTACTTTTGCAGTCATCCATTTTGTTACTCCAAACGCAGAGTTTGCAGTAAAAACATTGGTTCGTTCTGTAGTTCCGAAAAGGGGATTATCCAGAATACCGGCATTTAGATTATAGTTTAGCACTCCTTTGGGTAAAAAAGTGAAAGGGACCTGAATTCTGGAAGATTGTTCCACTGTTTGACCTGTCGGGCCAAAAATTCGGATATCCAGCTGGGAAGAGCCATAATATAAAGGAGTGAGGAATCGGTAATTCCCGGCGTCATCAGCAGTCTGGAAGTCAACAAGTGAATTATTCAGGTAGAGTTCAACTTCAGAAAGCGGGAAAGTATTTCCATCGATTGCAAACTCATCAAAGAATCTTCTGGGTTCATTAGGTTGATTAGTAAGTCTAATACCAGTGTATGGCGCATTTACAACGCCATCAAGGTTAGTTTGTCCAGCTGTAATGGTTGATATTGCCGGATTGTTTCTGATGACGTACCTCCAGCGAAGTGAATTAGTTTCAATAAAGGAATCATCTTTGTTGTAGTTTCCAAAAATAGTGCCTTCAAGGTCCCCACCTGCCAGTTGAAGCCCTAAAGCTGTACTTGCACTAAAATTAGTTCGTTCACGGTTAGTGGCCGATGAGAAACTATAATCAGCAAAGCCACCATCCAGCAAACTGAAGGATCGTTTTTTTTCTAGCGGGAAATAGGAGATCCCCGTTCTGTTTTGATTGGCTAAATTTCTTCTCTGATTTCTGATTGCACGTTCAACGATAGGTAGTTCTTTTTCTGTATCGAGAGAAAGAGCGAGGTTATTAAAATCTACTTCGAAATTAAGCCCGAATACTTCATTAAATATTCTTGCGGGCATATAATTGTCCAGATCTTTAATCAGAAACTCTTCTTTGGTGAGGGTGTAACTTTCATCCCCAAAACGGATAACCTGTTCTGTGAAATCAATAGAATAGGGAGTTTGTTCTACGCCAAAGCGCCCGGAGGTTTTAATACCTGAAATTTCAGTTTCAATCTGAAACTTAGAGAAAATATCGTTTACAGGAAGATAGAATTCATCATTCTTATAATAAGAAATGATAACCGTGTTAATTATTCCGCGGTGTCGAAAAGACAGGTATACTTCAAAATCTTCATCATCACTATTTTGGCCGTTTACAATGGTAGAACTAAATAAACAACATAAAATAATGACCAGTGAATGAATTAATTATGATGAATACCAATGTGTCACCTGATAGAGAATGGTACGGTTTGGGTTGAAACAGGCATTTGAACCAGCCTGCTTTGATCAATATCAGTCCTACTGCTTTCAAACGTTACTTTAATCTGGTAACTACCGGGTTGTAAATCCTGGATATTAAGTTGTTGTTTGAACTTGCCGTCAAAATAGATAGATGTTGAAACGAAGTCGCTTAGTACGCTGGAACCCTGCGCATTTAAAACTTCTGTGGTAATAGTTCCAAGGAAAGGAGAGTTACCTGTTCTTAGTAAATCAACAAGTACATTAAGCGTATTCCCATCATTTTCGGTACTGGTTTCTATCCCATTAATTTCAATTCCGGTAGTTACGCTCCCTTTTTTGAAAAATAGTCCGGTTACCTGCTCCACTTTTATTCCTACTCTTGCGGTAACTGCGTCATTGTTCTGAATTTCCAATGGGGGAGTTTCCGGGGTGGAAGTGGTTTTAATACGAGACCAATAGGTTCCATCCTGTAATTCATTTGTGCCTGAAACTCTTAAGCGAACCGTTTGTCGTTGGCCCGGGGCAAGGGTAAAGTTCCTGGGGAAAGCACGAACATTATCGGCGATAGAATACAGGCTTTCACTCACTGAGTCATCCTGGACAATTCCTCTGGTTCCGTTTTCATCAGAGTGGGAATAGGCGAAGAAGAAATCGATGCTTATTTCCTGTGCTTCATTGGAACCATTAATCACCATATAAGAACCAAATTGAGCATTGTCGTCAATAAACAAGTTGGTAGGTGAAATAGTTACCTGAGCAATAAGTACTCCTTGAAAAAGCAAAAGGAGCAATGCGAAGAAAGTAATAGACGAGATGATATTTTTCATTTTTCCAATTTTATTTGAACCCGTAATAAAATAGCTAAAAAGTGCTAAAGTTTTATATAAGATTAAATTTGAAGAAAATCTCCGTCTTTTCTGATAAAAAAAAAGTCTCATCACCGAAGTAATGAGACTTTTTTAAATTCTTAACCTTCTTAGTTATAAGAAACTGTGAAAGTAATTGGTGATCCAGAACCAGTAGAAGTGTTGTAGGTACCAGTTCCTCCTGGAGCAGCTAATGCGCCTCCAACATCGATAGTGATATCACCGCCAGTCAAAGTTACTGAAGTACCAGCAGGAGTAGTAAGCTCAGAAGCACCTAACCATACAGATGGAGTAAAAGTGATAGGGTTAGAACCATTATCAAGAGTGGCATTTCCCCATGATACATCAACGCTTGCACCAGAAGTTCCAGTAATTTGCAAAGAACCAGCAGAAGCACCAGTACCTAAGTTAGCTTCAGTAGCATCATCATTTGCGTTAGCGTCAATGATAGAAGCAGCACCAGTTTGAATAGTTCCAAGAGCAACCGCTGTTGGAGTAAGAACTAAAGCAGCTTCAACAGTAGCAGAAACAGCTACATCAGCAGTTTCCTGTGCGAAAGCACCATTGCTTAAAAAAGCAGCAACAACAAAGATCGAAAGAGTTTTTAAAGTTTTCATAGTAATAAGTTGAGAGTGTTGGTTTGTTAATTTCTGATACAAACTTATCCATTAGTTTGGAGGGGTACAAGTTAGAGTGTCTTAATTAAAAACGTCTAAGAAAAGGATAAAAATGGCGTTTTTGGGTGTTTTAAGAAGGTTTTTATTTCTTAATGAAATACCCTGTTTTATTAAGAAACCCTTAATCATACTGTACAACCAAGGTGAGTTCAGAAAAATATTCTCCGGTAGCAACTTCTCCAACCTCTATGGTGCCGAACACATACACATAGAGTTCCTGCCAGATCGGGTTTGGCCTTGGGTTGCCGGGATTGTCATACACAGGTAAATAAACCAGGTTTTCAGATAATTCAATAGACCGGTTTGCATTGTTATTTCCCGTGTTGTTGTAAGCAATATTCAAATCGATTGGGATCCGATCTCCTATAAAAGGATTGGTGTGAACCAGGGCATCGGTAGCATTCATAGATAAATAGATGCTTTGGGTGTAGAGCGCACGAATACTGAACACGCCCATATTCAAATCGCCAAGGCCTATATACTTTTCTCCTGAACCAATAACTAATTCTCCGAAATCGAGATTTTGCTCAACCTTGGCTGTTATTTCAGGTTCAATTCGTATTTGCAGGTTTATGAACTGGGCATTCAAATTTTGGTATCCAAGAGCAATTAAAAAAAGAAAAGCTGATATGTATTTACCAGTCTTAATCATAGGAAACCATCACTGAAATATCAGTTAAAGAAGTGTAGGTTCCGGCATCGTAAGTGCCTGCAGCAAGACTTCCATACACATAGATATAGGCTGTATCTTCATACAAGGCTGGATTATATCCTTCGTACACAGGAGTTGGGGGAGGGCCGGGAGGCGCGTTTCCTCTCGATCTTATCGGGAAGAGGGCACTGGCAGAATTAGAGAGTACATTCATAATGACTGCCTGGTTGCTGTTTTCCATTCCTTTGTTCGCATAAGCCGCGGAAAGGGTAAAGGGTACTCTGCAATTATCGGTTACGCATCCGGGTTGATCGTCTTTGATTATGTAATCAGGAGCAGTGATTTGTACAAATACATCCAGATACTTTACTCCTGTAACGCTAATAATAATCGTTTCGAAATCGTCCAGAGCTATTGTTACGGGATCTACATCGCCTGAGATTAATTGCCCGAAATTAAGTGTTGTCCCATTTGTTGGGGTAACCGTCATAGAATATGAACTACTGAAAGTTCCAAAATTGATCTCCTGAGCATTAGACGTAAAACTGATTAAGAGAATTAATGCAGTTAGTGCTATTTGATGCAGTTTGCACATTAGCTCAGATATAATCTATTTCGATAGTAAAATCGCCTTCGTAACTACCAGGGGTTGCATTCTCAATGTTAACTCGTCCACCAACCCAGATGTGATATTCTCCATCCGCATTAAAAACGATGCTACGGTTTTCATTTTCTATTAATTCAGAACTGGACTGGTCTTCTGTATCGTTACCGGAAAGTTCGTATTGGAAAGTGAGAAAACCTTCGTCTTCCACATTGGTAAGGTTTCGTACTTGCTGAAAATCGAGCCGGAATTCTGCACCAGGTGTTCCAACGGCAATCATATAACCGGCATTTACATCGTTGATGGGGTTAACGTATATCTCAAGCTGTCCCGGTTGCACATTTCCAAAGGTCATGGAATTAACTGTTATGAGCTGAATGGATTGTACTACCTGGGCAGAAATATTTACTAAGGCAGTAACGCTGGGCCTTGGGTCATTGTCCTGAGCTGATACAGAGGAGGTGAAGGACAAAAAAGTAAAAATGGTAACCAGAAATGCTAACTGCCTCATGAGATTGAATGTGTAATCTTTTAAGTTAAAGATTGCATATCCAGCACTTTTTAACCAGTTAATGTTTCTTAATTAACAGATTGTAATCCTTTATCAGGCTACCAGGCAAAAGCATTGAAATATAGTGCGTCCAATTCCACTTCACCCGTACGCAGAAGCAGCCTGCGTTCCAGGCTTTCTTTTTGTTTGATGTAGTTAACAGTCATCTCGAAATTGTAGATAAGAGTCTGATTTCGAAATCTACCAGGGAATGTAATAGTTACACTGTAAACGCTATCGATCGGTTCCGTATCTGTTAAAAAATAAGGACGAGCTGTATTGATAGGTTGTAAATTTCCCACAAGTTGTAGTTGATCTCTTCCGGGAACGAATATGCTATCCTCAAGTTGAGGTTTCAAATTAACGTTAAATGTTACTTGCTGCCGCGCTTCAATAGTAGAAGAGCCGAACAGAGAAAATACCCCCAGAAGGAGTAGGGTGAAAATAGTTCTCATTAGTTTAATTTGTAACCTTTACAACTTCATCTTTCCAATACACAATAGAGAATATACTTTCTCTTGGAAAATGTGGAGGAATAGATCCTTTCAAACGACCATCATATTGATAGTTTTTAGAAAAGCCGGATACAATAGTTGTTCCGGAAAAAGTGCCAACTGGACCCCGGTTTCTTTGAATAAGGCCACCAAGTAGGTTTAAGGAGCCTCTGGGGCTATAGGAAGCATAATTCTCTACATAAAATGAGGTATTCATTGCCATAATGGAAGCGTGAATATCTAAATCGAGAGAACCCGATGCCGAATGAGCATTTTCATCAATACGTACGTTATCTTCGCTAACTATGCCCAGCATATCAGTAGAACTGGAATCCACAAGTGGATTAGTAAAATAGGTGATATCACCATCTATCTCAATCAAAGACTCAGAATGCAGAGTTATCTGCCCTTTTATAACACCTTCAACATCAACACGACCAGTAGTAGAAATCACTCCATTAGTAGTACTTAGGTTATAGGTAGTTATACCGCTCCATGAAGTACCGTTCCACTCATTGATGTCAGCGTATCCAACACCTCCACTTTCATAGAACCGAATATCTAACTGGTTAGTAAAGCTTAAACCTCCACTAGCAGCAGCGGTAGTTAATTTTGAAATTTCATAGCTGCTGGGCGAGCTTTTAGTAGGTGCGTTGAAATTCTCCCCACCGTAGAAATTTGGGGTTGCCCCGTTTGTGGAGTGAGCTACCCAGTTATTCGGGCTCGTAATCAATCCATAAAAAGAAGGGGTACCGGACATCTTAAAAGTACCATTGGTGTGTATTGGCCCGTAAATATTATCTGAACCCATAAACCAAATGTCAGAACCCGCAGAACTAAGCTCATCATCCGTCATATAAGAGTATTTTGAGAATGAATCCCGCTGCATAAGTACTTCGGTTGTGATTTCTATTCCGTCATAGGTGCTGGTACTTACCAACAGTACTTTGTATTCATCCCAGGTTCCTACGCTGTTATTTACAGGTATATTGGTTGAACTTTGGGTATAACTTTTGAGGGAACCACTTATCCCTGCCTGATCCATTGCTGCCAGTAACTGGTCTGCTTCTATTTCTTGTTGTTGGTTGCTTGGGCGTTCCCCTCCAGCTTTGACCAACTTTACAATATTTTTTGTTTGTAGTAAGTCTCGGTTAAGTACCGAGCCTACATTCATTACATCTGTAATCTCAAGGCTGTCTGTCCAGCTATTGTTGGCTTTCATGTGCTCAATGGCATTGTCAATCATGCTTTTAGCAATGTTTCTAGCCTGCTGCTCTTCAAAATAAGCAGCGGTAACTTCCGGAAGGGTTTGCAGGCGCTGATTATTCTGAACCTGCATGTACCCGGTTATAATGGTTAACCCTCCAACTAAAAATAAAAGACTCTTTCCCATAATAACTCCTCTTTAATATGGCAAATTGATGTTGTTTGGCACGAAAATACGTTTCCAAACATTTTTTGGATAAAACTCTTCACTTCCATTACCAACGGTATAAGCATCACTTGATTCTGAAATAATCTGAACTTCAATTTTCTTTACTGAATTCTTATCAAAGGTTGCAGTACCATCTGCGGTATAGTAACTAAGCTTAAATACGGTAACAGGAAACTTAATTGTACCGTACGTATTCGCCGTTATCGGCCCTTCTCTTTTCAAATAGTAATCATTAGGATTTTCGGTGGTAGTTACAGGATCGCTTGTATCAAAGTACCAGCGAATATTAGTAGCACCGTAATTATCATTATCATAAGCATCAGCTTGAAAAATGATGTTGTTAGTCTGAAGGGTAGTAAATGGAACAGCTATTCCGGTATTGTATCCAATCCGGTTAAAATCGTTAGAAAGCACAGTTACTACTTCATCCAGATAGTCCTGGCTGATGGTACTCAACATAAATTCCTGAGAACCAGTAATAAGCTGTTGATTAAAGGCAAGCATCGAGATCATGAAAAGCCCACCTACTACAAAAGTCGTCATTAAACCTACATTCATAACTACTCCTTAATATGAATAGGATTTTACATAGTCCATGGTAATAAATACGTCCGGATTTACTTCATCATTCAAAACACTTACAGTAACCTGGTATCGTTTTTGGCTACCGTTGTCGCCAATTAGCACAGAATGGGCATCAATTACATAGCTGCTGCTGTATTCATTGCTTGAGCCATACGTATGAGTTTCTGTGATAGGATAATTGGCATACACATACGAAGCATTGTTGGGATCAAGCTCATTGTCATCATAAATCCATTGAACCTTATCCAGTTCATCCTGTGCTACTGCAATGGCTCTGTATTCGAGCTCAGTTCTGTAAATATTGCTTCGGGAAGTGTTAAAATTCTTGGCAGTATTTATAGAAAGCATCGAAAAAACCACCATCGCAACTGTCAGGTAAATTATTTCGGCGTAACTAGTCATGGCACCTTTTTTGTTTTAATATACAAATGCGCACTCTCTACACGAATTAAATTGGTTTAATAAAACTTTTAAATATTAAGAAATCTTAATATAAATCAGGCTTTGAAAACCAAAAGAACAAGATTATGCTAAGTATAACTTAAATTCTCCTGAACCTATAGTATAAGAGGGGTTGAATCAAAAAATATTACAGAAATTTTCACGAGGGTTACTCAAAGGTGCTTACTCGTGTGTATCTGTTCTGCTTGAGATGGTTTGCAGAGGCTATTCTTGCGTATTCAATTGCAGCGCAATCGTACTGTATTTGTAGGTTTCCACCTAAATCCACATCTAAGGTGGTATTGTTATTTGGTGTGTTTCCTATTAGTACAGATCCGTTTAGATCAGGGGTACCTTTTCCGGTGAAATCGAAAGCATTTTCAAAAACAATCAGGCCATTAAAGGTGAAGTTCCCGGCCACAGAAAGTGCACCTTCGTATTCCAGTTCTCCGCCTGAACGGATCACCAGGATTCCATAACCATCAGGAACGCCTCCGGTTAATTTAGCATAAGAGTTTACAAAGAAGACTCCGGGATTATCTGCTGTTCCAAATTCTCCTTTATAATTTCCGCTAACTTCAACTACTCCGGGTTGATTGGAAAGGCGCGCGATGAGCTCATCAACGGGCTGGTAAGACATATCACTATCAAAAGAAACCTTGTCAACAGTGCTTTCTAGATCGCTATATTTTGAGCCTGCCCCGGCAATCACTTTTAGTTCGTCAGAATAAGTTGGAACTGTAATTGCGGGTAAATCCGGGCAAGTACCACTGGCATCGTTTCCACTTATTGTGGAGCTACCACTCATGTTGAAGGTGAAATTACTGGTTCCAAATCCCAGACCTCCTTTAGGTTCTGGTACAAAATGAAGTCCCGATTTCAGATATGTACTTATAACTGTATGCGAAGCAGATGTTTCTTTATACCCGGAAGAACCTTTTGAGCCTGTTCCGCCATACCAGGCTGTACTAAAAATCCGGATTGAATCGGAATCTGTAATAGTCGCACCTGTTGATAATTGATCGTAATACAATTCTATATATGCGCCATCTACGGATGTAGTCCAGGGAGAGCCGGCAGTGGGTGACCAACCCGGGTTTTGATTAATTCTTTCCATAGCCAATTGAATGGCTGAGTGACTGGCGTTTTTGGATTGAACTTCTTTAGCGTAGTCTGAAGTTAATGCCTGAAGGTTATTTCGCTGTTGGTTTAATCCCATCTGGATTATTCCTAATACAATGATGGCACCAATAGCCATAATTACCATTCCTCTACCCATAGTACTGCTCCTTAGTTATCTCTTAGGTTAACGGGTGAAAATCTTTTGGTCCACGACGATTCCAGGTAACGACCATCTGAATTCAAACTTTTCTTAAGGGAAACTGAACTTGCGCTTTCCATAATTATCTGGAGTTGAACAATATCATCTATATCAGATTTATTAGTAACTGCAGAAATAGGCATGGAAAGGGGAGTGTTGCTTCCAAGCTCATCAAAGTAGTTGAAAGTGAGGGAGGTGATTCCTGCATTTATTACGGTTGTGTCTCCATCAACAATTCGATATACAAAAACATCATAAGGGTTATTAGTTGAGCTAACTGAATCAGATGAAACTTCCCATCTGATTAACTCCAGACTTTGATCGGCGCTGTTATCGATATTAGAATAGAACTCGATATGGCTTGCTGATACCGATCTTAGCAAAGTATCTGGAAGGGCATTTAAATTATACCCGATTTTTGGGATGTCGTATGTGATGGTTTCTATTACCTCACTAATCTTTTGTTTTTGTGACTCCTGAAGAGTTAGTTCATGGCCACTTGTTTTAAGGTTGAAGCTTACGGTTACCATAAGAACCATTAAAAAGCCTGCTATTATGTAGCTGAATATTAAACCTAGATTCATTTTCTTAATATCTAGTCAGCGTAAAAGCTTCTTATGAAGTTAAACTTGTACTCTTTTTTGTTCCCATTGCTTGCTGTTAAAAAATCAGAAGTGATCGTTATTGTCATTTGCTTAAGCGTGGATTTGGATGCAGTTACAGCGCCATTATTATAGTATGAAACAGAAATGGAAACATCGTACTCTACATTGTCTGAAGCTACAATGGTTTCTGTCCAGCCATGATAATCGTCAAAATCATTGAAGCTGGCCCTTGTGTTTTCTCCGGCTCCAGGGCCAATCGAGGAGAAGCCTCCTGGGATATTTACCGGTACGTTACCACCAGTTGTCGCAGCATCAAAAGTAACCGATCTGGATTCATCAATATAATCTTGTGCAATAGCAATAACCTGGTCTTCAAGTTCGCTTTCTACTGCTGTTGTGTTATTTACTGTGATTGCTCTGTTTGCATTTAATACAAGAAAGGAGACTAAAATCATAGCAAGCATGGTCTGTAAAACTTCGGTATATCCAGCCATAAATTCCTTTTTAAATTATTAATACTGGTTTAAGAGTATATCGGATTGCGTTAACTTATTAAAAAATTTTAATATTAAATACTATTAATAAAAATTCTAACGTAATCGTTCCGGGTTTGGGATAGGAATTGATTTAAAAGAGAGGAGAGTTGACCAGATGTTACCTATTTAATCAAGGTAAGTCTCTTAACAAGAACTTCAGTGTCTGTAGTCAATCGATAGAAATATACCCCACTAGCAAGAGAAGCTCCATTAAAGCGGATGTTGTATCTGCCCGGATTTGTGGGACCTTGAACTAAAGTTTGAATTTTTCTACCCAGAATATCATAAATAACCAGTTCTACATTTGAAGTCTCATTCAAGCCAAATGGAATAGTAGTAACAGGATTGAATGGATTCGGGTAATTCTGAGAAAGGAAGATTTCTTCAGGAACATCTCGTTCAATTTGTTCGGTACTTACTTTAAGAGTAAAACGGGTAGCCATAGTTTTGGCTTTTCTCTTTATGGAGTAGTTTGGCGTAAGAGGGTT
Organism: Balneola sp.; assembly: GCA_048058975.1. Lineage (GTDB taxonomy): Bacteria > Bacteroidota > Rhodothermia > Balneolales > Balneolaceae > RHLJ01. The sequence goes on along the minus strand of JBLLNP010000010.1, from coordinate 57,084 downwards.
TCCCGAGGTCGCATTAGAAATTTTAGCTCTTGTAGTATGATTAAATGAGTAGGATAGCTCTTCAAGCATATTTATTTCTTCTCCGGTATCATTATCAATCAAGGTGAGCACCCAGTCTTCCGGAATACTTCTTAAATCTCCCCACACAATTTCAAATTCACCGGAAACAGGGGCAGCGTCCTCAAAAGCTTCAAAATGCAATGGAATGAAGTTTCTGCTGTTGAAATCAACTGGCAGGTTATTAATAGCCAGTTCTGTTCCGTTTTCCAGAATGCTATGGAATTCAATATGCGAAGTTGAAAGGGGAAGCAAACGATAGGCATCATATATGTCTTTTCCTTTTTTGCCTTCCTCAGAAAATATAATGTTCGTTCTTTTTGAACGTCCTGTACTTGAAGTAACAGCCATCTGGATTTGAGCGATCTGATGTTCTGTTTTTTCTTTCCCGGTGCTTTCGGCTTCAGAATTTGAAGAGTTCTCTTTTCTAAGGAAGGAACCTCCGGTTGTTTTTGCATTTTTATTAACCCTGAGAACCGGGCTTGCGCCATTCGCTTTTACCCAAAAACCCTGAAAAGGGGGAATTAATCCGCCATTCGGAAGTGTACCGGTAACTCCATTCCAGGTCAGATATTCACCATCTCCGCCATTAGCAGAAGGATCCCACATATATATAGTGGATTCTACATTCGTTTTGGTCCAGTTTGGAGCGTCATCCCAGTCGATTGTTGCAAGGAATGGATTCCCAATCAGGTTCCATCCTGAATCGGCAGAAGTGGTATAAGTAATACCAAAATCTACTTCTGTACCGTTGCCTTCAAATTCTCTACCTATCACATCTAAGGTATCGGGGAGAGGATCGTTGTATCTGGAGTCGCCAACTATATTTCCAAAAGAATAGAGGAATATTCCTGTTCCAACCGGTACTTTACCATCACTTGCAAGTGTGCCGTTGCTATAAGAATCAGGACTTCGATAACGTTGATTATCGGTACCGTCATAGTTTTCTAAATAGGTAAGCACATTTGGCTGGAGTGTATCGCCAGGGTTAGAGCCGGTACTATAGAAAGCTCCTGCATAGCCTTGGGTAAGAACCTCGTCCAATAATTCTGCAAAAGTAGTATCAATAGGGGAGGAGATTAACCTCCAGCCCTGAACACCAAACATTCTTCGCTGCATTCTTATAAGACCAGTTCCATATTCTTTCGTATTGGCAATCAGGTTTGTTCCTGTTGGCATGAAGAGTGTTCCGGACGTTAGCTTCAGCGTGTCTGTTACAATCAGGTTTGAAGTAAAATCAGCCCCATTTGCGTTATCTAATTCAAGGTTCAGGTAACTATTAGGAGAAGAAACATCCTGATTTATGCTTCCATCCAGTTTTACGAAGCCAACCGAGGCATCCGAAATATCCAGATTTCCACCAACAGTAAGAGAATCTGTATTACTTCCAAGAATCTCACCTTCTCCAGAAATTTCGCCAGTTACAATAAGTTCAATTCCTCCTGAAACAGTTACTGTTGCACTTGCTTCAATAGAAAGTTGAGCTACGGTGGTATTTGTAGTACTAATTACCGGTTGCTCATTTCCAACCGAAGGAGTAGCTGGTATAAGAACTTTGTCGGCAGGAATAGGTACCGATCCCGAACTCCAGTTAGTTGATAAATCCCAGTTTCTGGCATTAGCTACAGAACCCACCGAAGACTGCCATATATTATTAAATTCTGCAAATTCTACCAGAGCGTTGTCGGTAATTGCTACGGCATTTAATGTTCCGGTTATGGTTGCAGTTCCTTCTACGACGGAAGAGGTAAGTGTAGCAGTGTAGGTGCCATTTCCATTATCAGTAACAGCACTAAGTGAGCCATCGGTCGTGCTTAAAACTATCGTTGCTCCACCCACTGTTCTATTGTTTCCTTCCGAATCCTTTACTTGTACTGTAATAGTTGAGGTGGAGAATCCGTCATTAAAAATAACCGTAGGGTTTGCAGAAATTGTAGTAGTAGTAGCTGAGGCAGCTCCGGGAGTAACATCAAAAGTGTTACTGTCTCCGGTTTCAGAACCTGATGTATTGGTGGCAGTAAGTGTACATGTACCAATACTTGAAACTGAAACAGTATGAGAGGCAAGCACACCACCTACAAAGCTGGCTGTAGTTCCCTGTCCACTCCCTAACGTACAGTTAGAAGAAATTGAAACTGTTCCTGTAAAGGTATCTACCGTATCCTGAGCACCATCTCTGGCTACAACGGTAATATTAAAAGATTGCCCCGCTAACTTATTTGCAATGTTACCTGAAGGCACTCTTTGAACTGTGAATTGAGTCAATTGACCCAGTACTACCACATCGAATTCGCTACTAGTTGTATCTGCCAGCCCGGTACTTGAAGCAGTAAGCGAGTATGTTCCAACTGCATCAACCTGGATATCATCGAATTCCGCGATACCAAAAAGGTTCGTTTCTACGGTAGTTGTTCCGCTTAATACTCCTGATCCGCTTACCTGGTTAAGTGCAATGCCTACATCCACACGACCCTCTTCTACGGGATTTCCAAATTGATCGATAAGCTGTAGCCGAACAGGAGGTGCAATTGGTGCATTTAAGTTGGATGTTGAAGGCTGCTGCGCAAACTCCATTTCAATTTGAGTGCCCGCTACCATAGTTAACGTACCATAATTGGTGCTTCCTCCAAGTCCGGTAGTACCTGTATTAGTAATATTTCCGGTATTAGGAAGAACTCCTGAAGTAGGTCTTACTCTGAAGCTTGAGAACGTAATCTCACCAGGATTAGTAACCGATTCCGCACTTATAGTAAATGTTATTTGAGATGTAGTTCTGCTTGTAAAACCAATTGCCAAAGAAGTAGTACCTCCAAAACCCGGTAGTACAGTTGCAGAAGGGGCGGCTCCACCTGTATCCCATTCATATCCGGCAGGGGCATTAAAGATGAAAGTTCCCCCATTGGTAAATTCACCAGCAAAACTTTCCTGAACACGCGGGCCTGTGAGAGTTGTATAAATGGCATTGGCATCATCGGCTGAAATTGCTTCTCCCCCTGTTGCAGCTGTAAGAGACCGGATTGCGATACCGTATTTTGTAGAAAGATAATCTTCCACATCTTCCTGCTCCGAAATAGAAACTTCTTTTCCGTAAAGAATTACCTCAGCAATTAACCCATCCCAACTATCGGTTTGGTCATGGGTTCCCTGCCCAATAATTGCGGTAGTTACAGCAGTTAACACCCCGGTAGGAATATTCTGAGAGAAGGTTGGGTTACTAAGTACGCCATCCACATAAAGCTCGTAATTAACCTCAGAAGTCCATTTAAGCATTACGATTTGGGGAGAGGTGGTTTGAGCATCCTCAAAACTTTCCAGAACAAAAGCTACAGGTAAGTCGCGCATACCCGTGGTTATTACATCATTAGCGCCACCATTATCTCCGGTTGCATCATATCTGATACTAAATACTTCGTCATCAAGCGTTCCATCGGGTGGATAGGTAGTCCAAAATCCCCGGTCAGTATTTATTACATCAGACTCGATTACAAAGAAAATAGTTACTCCGCTCAATCCATTCAGGTAGTTTTCCGCGTCTATGTCTTCTAGTCTTACTGCTGAGCCTCCGGGGAATTCAATCGCACTTTGAGAGTTAATGGTTCCCACACTAGTTTGCAGATCAGGTGCGGTTCCCGCGGTAGTGAAGTGCCTGCCATTTCCACTCTGATCCTGCCAACATGCTACATTATCGAGAGAAGTAGTTGCTGCTGTTATACATCCGGTATCAGTAAAGGTACCGGCATCAGCTTTCAGCCATACAAGAAGATCAGAAACAGATTTAGGAATACTAAATGAAATAGTTCTAGCAGGTACGTTACTATTATCATCTCCATCATTTGCAGTTATGCTTACCGTTCTTTCCGTATCGGTAGGAGTAGAAGCGGTGTTGCGATACCGCACGGTTCTTGCTGCAGATTGGAAATCAATTTTTGACGCAGGACCTGTAAGGGTAAGGGTTCCATTTACATCATTCCAGGATGAAGTGATTCCAAAAATAGTCTGAAATGTGAGGGTATCTTCATTGCTATCGTAATTTCCTGTGATCTGGAATGTGATCGTCTCAATATCTGTATCGTCCGGATCATTAAGAGTAATTGTCTGAGATATAATCGACGAATCTCCGGCTGCATAAAAAATACTGTTTGACTCTACACTAGCCAGGGTAGGAGCTGTATTTATACTGGCTACTGAGATGTTTCGCCGTGTACCAGTTGCACTGCTATCAATACCATCAAATGTTCTTATTTCTATAGTTCTGTTTAATGCTGTAACAGGATCGGAGCTTATGTTTTCGTAAGTGACATTTCTTAGCGCTGTCTGATAGTTTGCCAAGGTGGTAGTGCCTGAAAGAGTAAGAACTCCCGTAGAGCTGTTGAAAGATCCAATAATTCCAATAGCATCTACATAGTTAAGTACATCTTCTCCAAGAAAATAATTGCTTACAAACTGTACGGTAGCACCTTGAAGATTAGCGTCATCATTATCAGCGGTGGTAATGGCGGCACTTATAGAGGTTGGTGCATTTCCTTCAGTAAAAGCGAGGGTAGTTCCTTCCAGGTTCGCGAGGGTAGGAGCATCATTGGATGGAACAATATCTATTTCCCTTGTGGTAACATTGCTAACATCATCCCAATCATATACTTCAAAACTGATTTCTCTTGTTACCGTAGTTGGACTTATTGCTTCTGTATTTTGATAAGTTACGTTTCTAAGCGCGGTTTGATAATTGGCAACAGAAGTGGTGCCTGTAAGAGTAAGTATTCCTGTACCCGAATCATAAGAACCAGTAATTCCAAGAGCTGCGGCATAGGCAAGTACATCCTGAGCACTATTGAACCCGGAAGAAATATACACTTTCGCGCTATCCAGATTAGTATCGTCGTCAGAAATGGAAATCGAAGAAGAGATAGTAGTTGCGGGGTCACCTTCTGTAAAAGAAAGCGCTGAAACTTCTATACCAGTGAGGACCGGAGGTACGTTGAACCATTTTTCACTGAGGAAGCTATAGATATTTGTGAAATCCCCTGAGCTAAGTGAGTTATTCCAGGAAATTAGCTCGGCAATTATACCATTAAAATTGTTTGTACCAGCAGGAGGGTTTCCGAAAGTTACGGGATCACTTGTCCCATCTTCTTCCCCAATAGTTGGGTCTCCAGTATGTCTTCCTACAGTCCCAGCCGTAAATGGACTTTGAATAATAGTACCACCGTTGATATTTGCCTCCCAGGTAGTTGTGGGCTGATCATGGCTGGCAATAATTATATAACTGGTGTTTGTTTCAACAGCGCCAAGATTAATGGATAAGTCATCCTGATCAACAAACGATGCATCAGTACTCCAAACATAAGCATATGCGTTGCCGTCTTTGATTGAAATTTGGTATCCATGTGATCCTCCACCTTGCTCATAAATCACCTGAAGCCCAGATGTAGAATTCCCGGTTCTAAAAGCAACGGCAAATGATTTAACTGTGTAATTAGAAACGTCTGTATTTACCAGATCATTATCATCAACCGCAAAATTATCATCAATGCCATCAAATATAATTCCCGTTCTATTTCCAAGTGAAGAGTAATTTAATAAGGGCTGGTCTCCACCTGCGGATGAGTTGGTAATATCTGCAGCACTAGCTCCAACATTATCTGATCGGTCCCCCCATGTTGCTAATGTAGATAAATCAGCTGGTTGATTAGTTCCACTGTTTCCATCTCCATCCGCATCCTGAGCGTCGAAGTGAAAAACACCAGTACTTTTGTATGACGCTATCTCAGTAATCTCTGTTGGAAATTCAATATCTCTTGTTGAGGCAGTACTGCTTTCGGTTCCATCATTCACAGTAAAACTAACGATTCGGGTATTCATATCAGGGGAAACCGCATCATTCTCATACGTAATCGACCTCAAAGCCGCCTCGTAAGTAGCAAGAGTAGCAGAGCCCGTTAAATTGAGTGTACCGGTTCCGTCTGTCCAGCTCCCGGTTATTCCATTTTGATCCACGAATCGTAAGGTATCCTCAGTAAGAAGATAGTTTGATGTGATTTGAACGGTGGCACTTTCTATGTTTATATCGTCCAAATCATTTACATCAATGGAAGATGTGATGACCCTTTCTCCATTTCCTGCAAAATAAATGATAGAACTTGGTTCGATATTACTAAGAGTAGGAGCGATATTAACCTTAACCACATTCACATTTCGAGTCCTGGTATTGCTATCATCGGTTCCGTCATTAACTGTAAAGCTGATGGTTCGGGTAAGTTCTGAAGGAGCCGGATCTGTATTTTGATAGGTAATACTTCTTAACGCTGTTTGATAATTGGCTACGGAAGAAGTTCCTGAAAGAGTAAGTATTCCTGTAACCGAGGAGTAGCTTCCTGTAATGCCGTTTTGATCAACAAAACCAAGAACATCTTCGGTATCATCAAAATTGTTCGTAATGGCAATTGTAGCGCCTTCCAAGTCGGTATCATCCCCATCAGAAATAGTAAGAGTAGATGTTATTACTGTTGGAGCATCTCCAGAATTAAAAGTAATTGCAGTACCTTCAATATTATTTAAATAAGGCTCAGCATTTATCTGGGTAAGGAAAGAACCCGGAGCAAATTGATTATTATATTCGGTTGCAATCCAGGCTGTACTTCTTGTAGTATTTGAAATTCGTACCTCATCAAAGTCTCCTAAATAAGGGTAAAATGAAGCAGTAGAAAGGAAAAGATCTTCATCATCAACATTAAAAGACTCAAGAGAATTATCGCTGGCTACCTGCGATCCATTTACATAAATAATCCGATCACCATTTGATGCCCTTGTAAAAGCAGCATAGGCCCAAACATTATTAGCTATTCCTCCATTTGGGGCTATTAGAGCATCATTATTTATTTGAAAACGAAGTCCTCCCGAACCATTTGTCCAAATAGAGTAACCGTTTAAGTAATCCCCTTTGGTAAGTATATCCGGGCCATTTCCTAAATTGGCAATTCTTATCCAAAACGAGATTGTAATGTTTCCACTAATATCTAACGGAGAAACACCATTGTCTGCAATAGTTATACGGTCTCCCGTACCATCAAAATCTCTTGCCAGGCCAATTACTCCAGTAGTAGAAACCGTTCCGGTGTTTACTCCGTTGGTTCCTTCTCCAGAATAATCCAGTACGTCACCATTTAGATGAAGAACCATTTTATAATTCGAATCCCAGACATTAGTTGTGGATTGATCCGAAGCAATACCGGAATTACCAAAGTAAATATAAAACTCTGTATCAACGGTGGCCGAAAGAGTAGGAAACCGGACCCAAAATTCGATTTCACCCGTTGTAGCATTATATGTTTCGAGTTGATGACTCAGGATTGTACTTCCATTGGCGGAAGTGAAAACGATATCGTATCCGTTTACATTTTGAACCCGGCCACCATTTCCCGTGCTTCGTAAGTCATTATTCGTAAGGCTGACAAGTACAGGGAAGTTTGTAAGAGAGCTGGCACCTGATACCTGAGAAGCATTAACCTGTGCCTTTATCCTATAGGTGTATCCTGAAACCTGGGCGAAAAGTGTCTCTGAAGCCATCCCAATAAGTAAAAAAAGGAGCAGCCCAAATAACCTTTTTTTGATATGTAATATGCCTATAGTCATTTGATTTTCGTACGTACCCAAATGTATGGAAACTTATTGAAGTAGTATGCTAGATTAACTGATTCTAACCAGTCTAAAAAAGGTCTAACAAAAGGATTTTATAACGATTTTTTTTGCGATTTGACCTTTCGGAAATTTTTTCTAAAAGATGCCATTGGTGCAACATTTCAATATGCAATAATAGAGTAAGGACTTTTCCTGTAACGATGTTATCTTCGCCTTATGATTTTGATCGAATTAATAATAGTTAAGTTTTCATGAAAGGAATTGTATTAGCAGGAGGAACAGGATCAAGACTTTTTCCACTAACAAAAGTAACAAATAAACATTTGTTGCCGGTTGGTGATAAACCAATGATTTACCACCCTATCGAAAAATTAACAGAAGTAGGTATTGAAGAAATACTAATAGTCACTGGCACAGATCACATGGGTGATGTTGTAAACCTGCTTGGTTCTGGAAAAGACTTCGGGTGCAGATTTACATACAAGGTTCAGGATGAAGCAGGAGGAATTGCTCAGGCTCTTGGATTAGCGGAGAATTTTGCGGGATCAGAACCAGTAGTAGTAATTCTTGGAGATAATATTTTTGAGAGTTCACTTACTACTGCTGTTGAAAATTACCCAGGAGCCGGAGCACAAATCTTAATTCAGAAAGTGCACGATCCCCAGCGATATGGAGTGGCGGAGCTTAAGGGTGAAAAGGTAATCTCGATTGAAGAAAAACCTGAGAATCCTAAATCGAATTATGCAGTAACAGGTATATATTTTTACGATTCCAATGTTTTTAACTGCATAAAAACACTAAAACCTTCCGGTCGGGGAGAGTTGGAAATTACCGATGTAAATAACTTCTATATAAAGCAGGGAGAGATGAGAAGTTCTGTACTTGAGGGATGGTGGACTGATGCCGGTACTCCCGAATCTTACAAGCATGCAAATAAACTGGTTCAAGGGGAAGAATGAAGCTTCTTATTACCGGGGCAGGAGGTCAACTTGGACAGGAGTGGGTATTTTTCTGCAAAACTAAAAATGTTTCCTATAAAGCTTTCACTTCAGCTGAATTGGATATTACGAGTGAAGAAACACTCTTATACAGTATTCAGGAATTCAACCCTGATGCGGTAGTTAATTGCGCCGCCTATACAAAAGTGGATCAGGCAGAGGATGAGGAAGAAAAGGCCGAATTAGTTAATGCAACTGCGCCAGGGGTTCTTTCTGAAGTATGTAAGAAACAAGGGGTAAAACTGGTACATTACTCAACAGATTATGTGTTTTCAGGGACAAAAAAAGATCAATCTGAACTTCCTGATGGCTATCCGGAAACCTACCAAACCGATCCCATTAATGTGTATGGAAGAACAAAGAGAAATGGAGAAGTAGCCATTCAGGAATCCGGGTGTGAGTATTTAATTCTCCGGGTTTCCTGGCTTTGTGGTACTTACGGAAATAATTTTGTAAAGACAATGCTAAGACTTGGGCAGGAAAGGGATAAACTGACGGTAGTAAATGATCAGTTTGGGAGTCCAACTTTTGCAGATCAGGTAGTGGAGCAAAGCTTTGAGCTCATTAAACAAAACCGGAAGGGTATTTTCCACTTGAGTTCTGAAGGAACAACTACCTGGTTTGAGTTCGCAAAAGAGATATTTACTCAAAGACAACTGGATGTTGAAGTTGTTCCGGTCGCTTCTTCAGAATTTAGAACCAAGGCAGTAAGGCCGCACTTTTCCAAGCTAAGCACTCAAAAAATCAGTACCATTCCCGGAGTTACTATCCTTAGTTGGCGGGATGGACTTAAGAGACTACTCACTACGATTTAATTGAATGAAGATTACAGACGCACGCATCCCTGATGTGAAAATTATCGATCCAACTGTGTTTGAAGATGACCGGGGTTTTTTCTTTGAATCTTTTCGAACAGAGGTGTTGAAGGAATATGGTATTACTACCGAATTTGTTCAGGATAATATTTCTAAGTCTTACCGGGATACAGTAAGAGGATTGCATTACCAGAAAGAGAAACCTCAGGCAAAATTGGTTCAATGTATAAGGGGTACTATTTTAGATGTAGCTGTAGATGTAAGAAAACATTCGAAGACATTTGGCAATTACGTAGCTGTTAAATTATCCGGTGCAAATCACCGTCAACTCTATGTTCCCGAAGGATTTGCTCATGGTTTTTCGGTGCTTTCTGACGAAGCCATTGTCCACTACAAATGTTCCGACTATTATGATAAAGATTCTGAAAGAGGCATTCGCTGGGATGATCCTCTAATACGAATAAACTGGGATGTTTCACGTCCTGTACTTTCAGACAAAGACCGCAAGCAACCTCTCTTTTCATCACTTAAAGACGAAGATATTTTTCTATGAGAATTATTGTAACAGGAGGAGCCGGATTTATCGGCTCTAATCTGATTTTGTACTTAAATAAAAAGAATCCGAATTGGCAGATTTTTAATCTGGATAAGCTTACATATGCTTCAGACCGCAGTTATCTGGATTCACTTAAAGATTCGGACCGGTATCATTTCAAAAAAGTTGACTTGGTAGATCGGGATGCAGTAAATGATATCGTGAGAAGTTTTAAGCCTGAAGGCGTCTTTCACCTTGCCGCAGAGTCTCATGTAGATAATTCCATTTCGGGTCCCGAACCTTTCATCCAGTCGAATGTGGTTGGAACCTTTAACATTCTGGAGGAATGCCGCCAACTTTGGTTGGCCGACAAAAAGAACTGGGAGAATAACCGCTTTCTTCATGTTTCTACTGATGAGGTATATGGCGAGCTCGAAGACGATGGCTTTTTTACCGAAACCACTCCTTACGCTCCAAACTCTCCCTATTCGGCTTCAAAGGCAGCTAGTGATATGATTGTCCGGTCGTATTACCAGACATACGGGATGAATCTGGTTACCACAAATTGTTCTAACAATTACGGGCCTCATCAACACGATGAAAAACTGATACCTGTTGTAATCCGAAAGGCTCTGGGGCATGATTCAATTCCTGTGTATGGAAAAGGGCAGAATGTGCGCGACTGGCTGTTTGTTAGAGATCATTGCAGTGCTCTTGAAATAGCTTTTTTAAAGGGTAAAGCAGGAGAGACGTACAACGTTGGTGGAAACAACGAATGGAAAAATCTGGATCTGGTATACAAGATTTGCGACATCCTGAATGCAAAAGTAGGGAAAGGACCAGATGGCGATTATAAGAACCTGATTTCCTTTGTAACAGATCGATTAGGACACGATTTCCGGTATGCTATCGATGCTTCTAAAATTAAAAATGAGTTAGGCTGGGAGCCTTCTCCCGATTTTGATGGAATGCTGGAAGAAACCATTTTGTGGTATGTGAAAAAGTACAATTCAAAATGAAAGATTAAAGATTTAAAATTAGTCTCTAACCAATTTTAAATCTTTAATTTTGAATCTTTAATTCAAAAAGAATGAGTGATCGAAAATACTGGCTGTGCAAATCGGAACCGGAAAAGTATAGCATTGATGATTTAAAGAAAGATGGAAAAACTCCTTGGGACGGTGTGAGAAACTATGCCGCCCGTAATTCGATGCGGGACGATATGAAAATAGGAGACGGGGTCCTTTACTATCATTCCAATCAAAATCCGCCTGCTATTGTTGGGATTGCCGAAGTATCCAGTGAACCTTACCCTGACGCATTACAATTCAATCCCGATTCGGATTATTTCGACCCAAAAAGTTCAGAAGAAGAACCACGCTGGGTAAACGTAGATATTAAGTTTGTGGAAAAGTTTGATCAGCCGGTAACGAGAGACGCTCTTCTTGCTGAAAAATCGTTAGAGAATATGGAACTGTTCAGACTGGGCAGATTGTCGATCACCCCGGTACGAAAAGAAGAATGGGATACCATTGTTAAAATGGCTAAAGGTTGATAGGAAGGGTACCTGTAAAATTCTTTGGAATACAAGTTTAAGCTTCAGAAAAACCGAAATATAATCGGGACATTTCTGCTACTTTTGTCTTAATCACCGATTTTTCTACACTCGAAAAGCCCATTACTAACCCGCTGGGTTTATTTCCTTTAAAGAAGTATTTGCTGTACGGGAATACGGTGATTCCATGTTTGTCGAGATGTTGGCTGAGTAACACATCATCGGCATCCGTTAAGTGGGCAATCAAATGAAGCCCTTTATTTGTATCTGATAGAGCTATGTTATCTCCAAAGTGTTTGTAAAACTCTTCCGTAAAAAAAGCTCTGCGGTCATTAGAAACTTCAATAACCTTCCTCAGATGTGTACTCAGGTAATTTTTTTCGATGAAGGACGACATCACTTTTTGAGTTGCAGGGGATACAAAACGAAGAGTCTGCTCATACGCTGCACGTATATCATCAATCAGGTAAGGCGGAACAATTAAATAACCCAGGCGGATTGAAGGGTGCAAAAGCTTATTAAAAGTACCCTGGTAGATCACACTGTCCGTTTTGTCTAATCCGAAAATAGAGGTTATGGGCTTTTCCCAATTACTAAACTCATGATCGTAATCATCCTCGATAATCAAACAGTTTTGTTCTCTTGCCCAGTCAAGAAGCTCTATTCGCCTTTCCATGCTCATCTGTACTCCCGAAGGATATTGATTTGAAGGCGTGGTATAAACCAGTTTTGGCTTTGTAAGCTTTTTTTGATTGATACTCTTTATGCTCAACCCTTCTTTGTCTATTTCGGCAGGTACTAATTGCGCTTTAAGACTCCTGAAAATAGCTAGCGCATTCGCGTAGGTTGGATTTTCGATTACTACCTGATCTCCCTCATCGAGAAGTAAATCACCAACCATAGATAAGGAATGCAATGACCCTGTGACCACCACTACCTGCTCGAAGTCGCACTGAATATTCCGGTAAATACGTAAATAATCAGCGATATTTTTTCTTAAGCTTTCTATACCAAGCGGTGCGCCATATGACATTTCAGAAAAAGTTACTTTTTTCCAGTAGTTATTGGTCAACTGCTGCCATTGCCGTATCGGAAAGATATCAAGCGGTGGAAGGCCCGGGCGAAACGCGATCCCTTTATTTCCGGTGCGATTCATCAGGTTGACATACTGTTTAAAGTTCCTGGCCCTTTTTGAAATCTCAGGGCGGGCACTTTTTTTACCGGAAGAGTGAGAAGGAAGCTGCATTTTTCTAAGCTGAATATCTTCAACAAAATATCCGGAGCCTTGTATAGCGGTTACATATTTTTCAATACAAAGTATATCATAGGCTTTAAGTACCGTACTTCTGGAGATACCAAGATCATTCGCTAATAATCTAGTTGGAGGCAGTTTCTCACCTTTTAATAATTGGTAATTGGAGATAGACTTTTTAAGAGAGGCAGCCAGATCTTGATAGATACTCAAACTTTTATTAGCAGCGGAAAAGCCATTAAACTGAAGAATGCTGTTTAATTTATTGCTCAAAATTGATGTGTATGAAAAATGAAAATTGGTATGCTCTTATCTGAATAAAATAAAATAGATTGCCTACCAATTTAAATAAACCAAACTAAACGAATACTTAAAAATGATAAAGGTTGTACAAATAGGATTAGGCCCGCTTGGCATACAAATTGGAAAATACATTGCCGAGAAAAAAGAAGTTAAAACAGTTGCAGCTATAGATCTTAACCCTGAGCTGAAAGGAAAAGATTTTGGTACTATGACGATTGGTGAAGCCTCGGGTGTTTTTGTAGATGGCTCCCTGGTAAGTGCGCTATCTAAACTCGATTCCAAGCCAGATGTAGCAATAATTACAACCGTTTCAAATGTTAAGAAGCTTGTAGCACAAGTAGAAGAAGTAGCAAAAGCGGGTCTGCCCATAGTCTCAACTTGTGAAGAACTATCTTTTCCATGGCAGGAAAACCCGGAAGCAGGGAAACAAATCGACGAAATTTGCCGGAAATACCAGGTAGCTTGCCTTGGTACAGGAGTAAACCCAGGCTTTTTGATGGATTATTTGCCTTCTGTAACCACTTCAATTTGTAAAGAAATTGAGAACATAACCGTAGAGAGATTTCAAGATGCCACCCCAAGACGGATTCCATTTCAAAAGAAGATTGGTGCGGGACTAGATCTTAAAGCCTTTAAGACCAAAGAAGAAGAAGGAACACTTCGCCATGTTGGGTTAAAGGAATCAGTATATTTTCTCGCGTCTTGTATTGGATTAACCCTTGATGAAGTTACGGAAGATCTGAATCCGGTAATCGCAGAGAAAGATATCAGCATTCCCGGCATGGAAATTAAAAAAGGGGACGCTCGGGGAGTGGAACAAATTTCCTATGGATATGTTAATGGTGAAAGAAAAATAACCATGCACTTTAAAGCAGCCATTGGTGAGCCACGATCGTTTGATAAAATTACTGTAAAAGGAACTCCATCATTCACTTCAGAAATTGATGGTGGGATAAATGGGGATATTGCGACCTGCGCGATCACCATAAACAGCATTAAGAGTGTACTCGCTGCTCAACCCGGGCTGCAAACAATGGCAACAGTATCCCTGCCGGGATTTATTAACTAATACTAAGTTTCAGGTCTTTTATAAATATGCCTTATCCAAAAAAAGTATATCTGAATGGTAAGATCATTGATAGCCAGGAGGCAAAGATATCGGTATTTGATCGTGGCTTTCTGTTTGGAGACGGAGTTTATGAGGTGTTGATCCGGATAAACGGCCATTTTTTTTATGGAGATGCCCACCTTCAAAGACTGTCAGACTCTCTAAAAAAAGTGAGTATCCAATACGATATTTCCGTTTTAAAAAGTAAAATTGAAAAGCTATTGGAAGCCTCTGATCTTCAGGAAAATGATTCCCTGATCTACATACAAATAACCCGGGGCATTGCACCAAGAAAACACGCGTTTCCAGCTGATACTGAACCAACAGTGATGATGTATGCCACGCCTTTAACGGTTCCGGATATCAATCAAAGTCACTTAAATGCTGTTACTACTGAAGATGTACGGTGGTTAAGGTGCGATATCAAGATGACTTCATTGCTTGGTAACGTGATGGCAAACGATTATGCGGCTAAAAGAGATGCCTACGAATCGTTGTTTGTACGTGATGGGAGAATGACAGAAGCATCTCATTGCAATGTTTTTTTTGTTAAAGATGCTGTTGTATATACTCACCCAGCCGACGAGTTTATTTTAAACGGAATTACAAGACAGATAACCTTGCATCTTTGTAAGGAACTTGGCTTGGAAGTTCATGAAACACCGATCATGCATAAAGATTTAAAAAGTATGGACGAAGCCTTTCTAACCGGGACTACCACTCATATTGCTTCAATCCGAAAGATAGATGATCATAATTTTTACACGGGTGAGCAACACCCTCCGGTAACAAGAATGCTGCAGGAAGCATACAGCCAACTTAAAAAAAATGTTGTTTACCTATAACACCCAAAAAATTGGAAATATGAATGTGAAACAAACCAAAGTACTTCTGATTGCATCGGCTGTACTTCTCCTTACAGCACCAAAAGCAACTGCTCAGGAAGTAGCGGAAGAAAAATTTCAGATAGAAATTAACACTCTGGCCTCTCAAAAGGCGGTTTTAAACGCGTTCAGGATAATTGATGATCTGGAACCCGAAACAATAGCTGATCTTATCCACCTTACAGAAATTCCTGCCCCACCTTTTAAAGAAGAGGTACGAGCCGAAGAATTTAAGCGAATGTTGGAAAAAGCAGGAGCAGACAGAGCATGGATTGACAAAGAAGGAAATGTGATAGCACTAAGAAAAGGGACTGAAGGCAAGCGAACAGTAGCGGTTGATGCTCACCTTGATACAGTATTTCCAGAGGGAACAGACGTTACAGTAAAACAGCGTGGAGATACTTTGTTTGCACCGGGTATAGGTGATGATACCCGTGGTCTGTCAATGGTTCTGGCTTTGCTAAAGACAATGGAACAAGCCGGTTTGGAGACAAAATCGGACATTCTATTTATTGGAACAGTAGGAGAAGAGGGACAGGGTGATTTAAGAGGAGTTAAATATTTATTTCAAAGCGGTGAGTATGGTATCGACTCTTGGATTTCGATTGATGGAGGAGAAATTGGTCGTGTTAATAATGCAGGGCTAGGTTCAAAAAGATACAGAGCCATATTTAAGGGCAGAGGAGGGCATTCATGGGGCGCATTTGGACTAGCAAACCCTCATCATGCATTAGGCGTTGCCATCAACAATTTTACAAAGCGGGCACACGAATTTGTTTCTACAGGTCCCAGAACCAGTTTTAATGTGGGAATAATCGGAGGGGGAACCTCAGTAAACTCGATTCCTTTCGAATCGTTTATGGAAGTTGATATGAGATCGGTAAGCCCGGAACGATTAAATCAAATCGATTCCCTATTCAAATCAGAAATGATGAGTTCTTTGAGAGAGTACAATCGGTCAGGGGTTCGTGATTCTGTTTCTCTGGAATTAGTAAAAATGGGAGATAGGCCCTCAGGTGAAGTTGATGTTAAAACCCCGCTCATACAAAGAGCAATAGCAGCTACTACTTTTATGGGAGCTGAGCCAAGACTTACGAGGGGATCAACAAACTCAAATATTCCAATTTATTTGGGAGTTCCATCGGTAACGATTGGAAGAGGAGGCGTTGGTTCCGGAGGGCACTCACTTGGCGAGTGGTGGATAAATAAAAATGGGGCTGAAGCAATAAAACTCGCGTTAATTATTACGCTTGCTGAAGCTGAATACGTAAACAACTAATAAGGCCTGATATGAATAACTATCACTTTTTAATTAAAGGATTGCTGATACTTCTGCTATTGGGATGCGGCAGCAATGCTGATTACGATCTCGTTATCAAAAATGGAACGGTTTATGACGGCAGTGGTGATGAACCGATTGTGACCGATATTGGATTAAAAGGGTCAAGGATTATTAAAATTGGAGATCTTTCGGGAGCCAAAAGCAAGTCTGTAATTGATGCAAATGGAATGGCTGTAACTCCAGGCTTTATTGATATGCATGCTCATCTGGACCCGATTCTGAGACTGCCTTTAGGTGAAAGTATGGTTCGGCAGGGAGTTACCACCGCGCTTGGTGGTCCTGATGGAACGAGTCCCTGGCCGATAGCAGCACATCTTGATACCTTGGAATCCATTGGAGTAGGAATGAACATTGCTTACCTGGTAGGGCATAACACGGTTCGAAGAAATGTGATGAACCTTGAAAACAGAGCCCCAACCGAAGAAGAACTGGAAACAATGGCTGGTCAGATTGAGCAGGGAATGGATGAAGGTGCTTTCGGAATATCGACAGGTTTAAAATATTTGCCAGGCTCATTTTCAAAAGTAGATGAAGTCATAGAGTTGTCTAAAAGAGCTTCTGCCGCCGGCGGTATTTATACTTCTCATTTAAGGGAAGAAGGTCTGGGACTTATGCCTGCGGTGGAGGAAGCAATAACTATTTCCAAGGAGGCTGATATTCCTGTTATCTTAACACACCACAAGGTAATTGGAAAACCAATGTGGGGGAAAAGTGTGCAAACTCTGGCGAAGGTAGATTCTGCACGGGCTCTGGGTCTGGATATAAAAATTGATCAATACCCCTATACTGCCAGTTATACTGGGATATCTGTAGTTATTCCTGGTTGGGCAAGAGCTGGTGGTAATAGCGCTTTTAAAGAAAGGGTTGCAGATCCCGTTCAAAGAGCAAGAATCAAAAAAGAAATTGAATATAACCTGCTTACCGATCGTGGAGGTGGGGATTTATCACGTGTTCAGTTTGCGAAAGTAGATTGGATGCCGGAACTGGAAGGTAAGACACTTAAGTATTGGGCTGAGCTTAAAGGATTACAGCCAACAATAAGTAACGGTGCCGATTTGGTAATTGAAGCCCAGGTTAATGGTGGGGCTTCTTGTGTATTTCATGCAATGAATGAAGAGGATGTAGAGCGGATTATGCAACATCCGATGACTATGATAGCCTCGGATGGCCGCCTTGTTGAACCCGGTGACGGACATCCGCATCCGCGCTGGTACGGCACGTTTCCAAGAGTATTAGGACATTATGTAAGAGAGAAATCCACGCTTACACTTGCAGAGGCTATCCGTAAAATGACTAAACTTCCAGCTACATCACTTGGGCTGCAAGATCGTGGCTGGCTGGAAGAAGGGATGATGGCAGATATCGTGATTTTTGATCCCGAAACCATAATAGATAAAGCCACCTTCGAAGAACCTCATCAATATTCTGAAGGCATCCATTATGTTATCATTAATGGTCAATTAGCTGTAAAAGAGGGTGAATATCAAGCGATAAGAGCCGGACAGGTTCTTCGAAAAAACCAATAATTAATAACCGGAGGACACAATGAATTACTTCTTATCCCGAATGAAGTTCTTTTTTTACATAGGGCTTTTTTTAACGCTCAACCCTGTAATCCTGCAGGCTCAGGAGAACTTTCCCGGAAATTCCTGGGCAAATATAGAACAAGTAAGTGACTACGGTTATAATTTATCTCAGCTTGAAAAAGCCAAAGCCTATTCCAACACCATCAATACTACGGCGGTGATGATTGTGGTAGATGGTAAAATTCTATACGAATGGGGAGAAGTAGAAAAGAAGTATAACACTCATTCCATCAGAAAAAGTTTTTTAAGTGCGTTGTATGGCAACTATGTAAAAGATGGTACCATCGATCTTGATGTTACCATGGCTGATCTGGGAATAGATGATGTACCGCCGTTATCAGAAGAAGAAAAGATGGCCACTATACGAGATAACCTGAAATCCAGATCGGGAGTATATCATCCGGCGCTGTATGAGTCACAGGGGATGAAAGCGTTGAAACCGGAAAGGTTTACCCAAAGGCCCGGAACGCACTGGTACTATAACAACTGGGACTTCAACGTATCGGGAACTATTTTTACCAAGTTGACCGGAAAAGGGGTTTATGAAGCGATAAAAACTGAAATCGCTGATCCAGTTGGGATGGAAAATTTTAGTGTTGAAGATGGTAACTATGTTACCGGCGAAGAGTCAATCCATCAGGCATATCCATTCAGAATTAACGCGCGGGATCTGGCCAGGTTCGGGCTGCTCATGTTAAGAAAAGGGGACTGGAATGGAAATCAGCTTATACCTGAAGACTGGGTAGAAGAAAGTACATCGTACCATTCTGATGCTACCTTATACTCATCTGATGGATATGGTTATATGTGGTGGGTTGCAAAAGATCATAACAAATTTCCTCATCTTCCAGAAGTTAAGCTAAGTGAAGGCACTTATTCGGCAAGAGGAGCAGGAGGTCATTATGTGATGATTATTCCGGATTACGATATGGTAGTTGTTCATAGAGTTGATACTGATATTCGTGATAACAGGGTTAATTCCAGAGAATTCGGGAAACTTCTGCAGATGATTCTTGATGCAAAAAATTAGTAATAGATTTTTTTTAATCAGAGTAAGCTTTACATATTTCATAAGATTAAATTTAGAGGGTAAATAAAAAGAGCGTCTCAAGGATAAATTCGGTTAATAATTCTAACATTGAGTTTAGAAAGTCTCTCAGCTTATTTGATTAATTGATTTTTGTAAATACAATGAAAAAAGTATTCTATTGCTTACTTCTTCTCCCGGTTTCTCTATCGGCTCAAATCAACGAAAGCGATACACTGGATATTCAGGCCAGCCTTTCTATGAGTGGGTTTTGGCAGGGAGGAAATGTTCAGACACTTATTTATCGCGCTAATTCTGACATAAGCATAATGCCGGGAAAGAGTTGGGTGTTTAAGTCTAAAAACTCTTATGTGTATCAGGAATTTGGTAAACAAAAAGCTGATGAAGACATTCTGAGCCTTAATTTTCTTTACTACAATCCTCATAAAAGAATACACCCGTTTGTGCTGGGCTTTATCAGTACAAACTTCAGGCGGGCAATCGATATTCGCTCACTTTTTGGGATAGGAGGAACCGTAAAAGTATTGAATAACAAAAAAAATTGGCTTGTTTTTTCGATTTCCGGAGAATATGAACAAACCGATTTTTCAAGAACAAGTTTCAACCGATCAGAATATAACGGTCAGAATTCAATCGACACTTTTCGTGGGACGATTTGGGTAAATGGAAAGTATCACCTGATAACAGATAAATTAATTTTTAACCACGAGAGCTACATTCAGCCTTCTCTGGAAGAAAGTAATAATTATAGATGGCGTGCCGATCTGAAATTAGACATGCCTCTCTGGGACTTTATGGATTTAAACATCAATTACATTCACACGTTCGAAAGCATTGTAATTGCCGGCCAGAAAAGGGGAGATCAGTTTCTTACGTTTGGGTTTACATTAAAGAGCGATTGAGATCCTTATAACCTCATTTATTCTATTACTGATATGATCCAATCATAAGTAGTTGAAACCCTGGTGTAAATACTAATATCACCATAGCTGGCGTCTTCATGGTTATTTATTGGCTCCGATGCTCCGCCTGAAAGAATTCCAGCCACCACCCATCTTCCTTCAAGAAAAATAAATAGTGGTCCACCACTATCGCCACTAACAGTAGCTCCTTCAAAGCTGAGCGCCCCACTGGAACTAGTGCCGGCTCCAAGAATCTGTTCATCCTCGTTAATTATGTTGTCCCCCAATGAATTTATATTTCCATCGGGATCATCAAAATCGAAAGCAAGTAAACCACCAGAATAGCTGACACCATCAAACATCGTATTTAATCCGGAAACTTTGCGATCTAAAATATTCTGAATGGCATGCTTTTTTGAGTATAAATCCGGGTTTTGTCCTTTAGTTTCGGAGTAATCACCAAAGCCGGCATGCCATACAATAGCGCCTATATTTTCAGTGGCACTTGAATTTAAAACAGCGGGTACAATTGAGTTTATTGGCTTAGAGAGCCTAACCAATGAAAGATCATTAGCATCTGAATAATCCTGATCACCGTTTTCCCAGGTTGGATGTAATACTATTTCAGAAATAGAATATTCGGCTATAGGGTTATTAGGGTCATTTCCAATTAATACATTTATTCCAGAGATAGGTGCCAGATTTTCTTGTTCCTCAATATCAAAAAAATTGTGCCCGGCTGTCAGAATCCATTCTTCATTTATCAAAACGCCTGATGCTATAAATTCTTTATTTTCGCTTCCATCCAGGCTATAATCAAAAAAGACAACCGGAGAAAAATCAGGGAATTCCTGACTTTCTGATGTGTTCAAAGCAATTTCCTCATATTGAGAGAGGGATCGGTCATGTCTTATTCCGAATGCTAATTCAGTGTCGGAGTCTGAATTATTGTCTCCCAGACAACCATTTAAGAATATAATCGAAATTAGGAATACTGCTAACTTGGAGAATTTCATGTAATTTTTAATGTAAGGCTAGATTTACGTTAGATTGTACTTCTTAGGACAATCACACATAAACCAAAGGTATAAAAAAATTTAGTAGATTGATGATACTTCAGGAGAGTATAAATAATTATAATCTTAATTAATCAGTTAGCTTTCTCAACATTCCACTAAAGATAAATCCATGAAATGGTAGCACAGCATACCAATACAATCTCCCCCATACACCTCTGGGTCTGAAGGTAGCTGTTTGTAATAGTTTATTATCTGTAATTTTAAATTCCAACCAAGCTTCTCCCGGTAGCTTCATCTCAGCGAAAAGAAGCAGTCTTCCTTCATCTTTATCGGCATAAAGTACGCGCCAGAAATCAAGAGCATCGCCTGCTGAAATTTCAACAGGATTGGTTCTGCCACGGCGCAGACCAACTCCACCTAACAGTTTATCGAGAAATCCACGTATTTGCCAAAGCCAAGTTCCATAATACCATCCGTTGTTACCTCCAATACCCCAAATTTTATTAACGGAGGTATTCTTGTCAATATATTTCCTGGAGCGTATATCCTTGAAACATCCAAACTTGGGTACATTAATAAAATCTGAGATACTTATTTTCATTCCGCTGCTTGAATAAGAATCCTTCCAACTGGAAACAATTTCATTGTTCTCAATTGTATCGAAGGCCCGTTCTAATGCTTCCCGATATGAAATTGGAGTAATGCCCAGAATCTTATTAATCTCATTATCCCTGCATACTACTTCTATTTTCATACTATCTACCAGATTTTGGGCCAAACGATAGGAGGTTGAGGTAACGAAATAGAGCCAATATGATGAAAGTCGGGGAGTCATAACCGGAACGGTCCATATTTTACGTTTCAATCCACGTACTTCAGCAAAACCTAACAACATTTCTTTATAAGTGAGAATATCATTACATCCGATATCAAAATTTCGATTATAAGTTTCTTCCTTACACAGAGATTCCACCAAAAAGTGTTGAACGTCTCTTACTCCAATAGGTTGACATCGTGTATCCAACCATTTTGGAGCAATCATTAATGGGAGTTTTTCCACTAAATCCCGAATGATTTCGAAAGAAGCACTTCCTGAGCCCACAATAATACCTGCACGCAAACAAGTGAAATTAAAGTCCCCCTTTTCAAGTTCATTCTCTACCATTTTCCTGGATTCCAGATGTTTTGAGAGTTCCTCCTCATTTACGATGCCGCTTAAATAAATTACCTGTTTAACGTTTGTCTTAGAAAGTCTTTCCCTGAAGTTGATGGCCGATTTCTGCTCCAAATCCTTATAATCTCCTGTAGAAGACATTGAGTGAACGAGATAGTAAGCAGCATCAATATCTTCCGGGATTGAAGAGAGCGTTTCCTTTTCCAGTAAGTCTATTTCAATAACAGTAATATTGGGTTTGAGCGAAGTTGGAGGGTTAAATCTGGACTTATCTCTTACGCCGCAATATACATGATGTCCTTTGTTAATGAGTAGCGGAAGTATTCTTTTCCCAATATATCCGGTTGCTCCGGTAAGTAATATGTTCATAAAATAATGGTTGAACGTTTGAGCTTATGGAACCAGTTATAAGCTTTTAAATTAACTGTTATATCTAATTACATGTCTATTAAACAAATGTCTTTGGCGCTCCGTTTAGCTGCTTTTTATAATATTCTTTGGGGTGCCTGGGTAGTCTTATTTCCAAACCACTTTTTTGAATTGGTAGGGATGGAAGCTCCACTCCATACCTTAATATGGCAGGGGATGGGCATGGTTATCGGGGTGTATGGTCTTGGTTATTGGTGGGCAGCTCAAGACCCGCTCACTCATTGGCCGATTGTAGCGGTGGGCTTTCTAGGAAAAATATTTGGGCCTTTAGGCTTTTTTGTGAATTACGCCCAGGGTAAAGTTCCGTTCGAATTTTTCTATACGTTAATTACCAACGACTTTATGTGGTGGATTCCCTTCTTTTTGATTTTGAAAGAGGCGAATAAAGAGAAGAAAATTAAGTGGATTTGAATCTTAGTATGATATTTCAAACATCCTCACTTTCTAAATTCGTGCTTTACCCAATCCACTTCCATTTCCCAGGTATGAGTCATAGGGGAATCGTTGATTTTCGCGAAGTTTAGAATAGCGAACAATGGCTCAGGGAAATTTTTACCTTCACCTTCTGCACGATATACTTCAACTTCATCCAGGCGGAATATAAGATCGTCGCCTTCCCATTCCACTGAGTAATCATGGAATTCACCTAACGTAGCCTCTTGTACCAGCATTTTACCCTGCCAGTCACCAATTTGGCATTCACCTTCACTCACAATAGCCCGGGCGGCATAGTGATCAGGACCGCCGTCACTGTGGTGTTCAAAAATATCTATTTCCCCTGAGCCTGTAAGTGGCCAGCATACCGTTTCATCTTCATCTTCAACCGGAGGTTCATTATTTAATGCCCCCAAAAGCCACCACGCCGGGAACATGCCAGGTTGACCGCTATTTTTAACCCTTAATCGAGCAGTCCATTTCCCTTTTATAAACTCTTTACGGTTTTTGGATATGATTCGGCCCCCAACGTATTGAGTATCAGGATGCTTAGCCCCGGTTTTTACATCAAGATTGTCACAGGGTCGTTTTTCTCCCAGATCTACCACTCTTAGTTTTAAGGTGCCGTTGCTAACTTCTCGTGTATTAAACTGTCCATCCGGCACATAACAATGATCTTCATTATTAACCCAGATCATCTGGTCTTGCCAGTTTTCTTCATTAAAGGTTTCAAAATCATCAAAGAAATCTATTTCCCAGATGTTAGAGGGGTTATCAGACTTTTTAGTTTCTTCTTTAAAGCTTGTAGTCATTAACAGAAGGATAATTGAAATTACGGATAGGTTCCACTTCATGGTTAGTGGGTCAGTTGGTTTGCAGCTTCTAAATTCTATTAAGATTCGTGTGAGCTAGTTCGGCAGTCATGAATTTGTTTATTTAAGAATAGTAGCGGGTTTGTATGTATGTTCTTTCTTGGTTCTTTTCAATGTGATTTGAATAAATGCAGTAACAAGTTTATGTGGGTTCTCAAAAGTTGAATTATCTTGAGGAACGAATAAAGTTGCTATGAAAAATGGATGGTTATCCAGTTCTACAATTCTGGCCTCTTTATGTTCATCGCTTCCAACTATTTTGAATCCATTATTATCAAAATCGGTTTGGTATTCAGGATTCAGTCCAAAATTACAATAGTACTTCTCCCTAATTTTGTTCGATTCATAAATAGAATATACTTTTGAGCTAGTATCAATTATTTCAATTTGTAAAGGTTCGCCCTTTAAATCACAGCTTAAAGGATTAACAACCAATTTTGATGCATAGGGGTCATACTCTGCATGTTCGGCTTCTTTAATGTTTAATACATTTCTGGCAAATTCTATAACCATATGCTGAAATCCACCGCAAGTACCAATGGTTGGTATTTTATTGGTTCTAGTGTGTTTTATCAAGTCAATGGCTCCTTTCATACTTTTATATGGACTTCCCGGAGCAATCCAAAACCCTTGGTATTTACTCAATACTTCTTCAAAGTTAGTTTCTACATGTTCAGTCGAAACCCATTCAGCTTGAAACTCTACATTCAGGGACTTTTTAGAGTGCTCAATTGCTTCGTTAGTTGCGACATGGGGTCTAAATGATTTATCAAATTCACCAATAATTGCAATCTTCATTTATTGAATATTTTTCTTTCGATTACATGACGTTTCAGGCTAAGTTCAGTCGGTTTTAGCTATTGAATTTAGTGAGGGTTGGGAAGAGTTGCTTCGTAATTTTTGAACTTAGCACGCACGTTAAAGAAGAGCGAAACAGATTCTTCTCCATGATCTTGTTTATGAAAAGTAGTGGGTTTTTACACGCATACCTTTCGGATTCAAGATACCTAATCACAAACAAAATGGGTTCAGTTAATTAGATAAGCTACTAACTTTTTTAATGTTGCAGATGCTTTTTTATCTGTTTCCAACTAAGACTCTTTTCAAATCTCCCTTTTCTTTAGACAATAAATAGAGTAAGTATGGTGCGAATACAATAATCCCAAGAATCATTGCTACCATCGCAACTACAATTGAATTAATTGAAAATTTGTTTCTCCAGACTACCCATAATGCCGATAGAATTAAATAGGATTGAAAATCCAACGTAAATTGCCCCATCCAAGTCATTGAAGTAGCAAATTCCAGAGCTCTTGCTAAGAAATTAGCTCCATCATTCTGAATTGCAATTATAGTATAGATTAATAATCCAACAGTCTGGATTATTAAAAGTACTTTTAAGGTTGTGTGCTTTTTACTTACTTCCATAATGCTTTGTGTTTCTGCAAAAATAAAGAGTTGAAATTTGAAATTTTGGACGCTACCGTCTACTGAAATCGGATTGATTTTATTGAAACAATATTCAAAATCTGAGTTTTCTCTATAGACTTTTAATTTTCGATTGTAAATCAGGTCTAATTTATGTTCAAGAATAGCTTCAATTAGTTCTCATTCATTTAACTTTAATTACTGCTAGAGTGCCTACTTAAGTTCAGTCGGTTTTAGCTATTGAATTTAGTGAGGGTTGGGATGAGTTGCTTCTCAACTTTTGAACTTAGCCCGGCACGTTGGAGAATAAGGATGAAACAAATTTTTCTCCATGTTTTGTTTATGAAAAATAGCGGGTTTTAACCCAACTAATCCGTAATTGCCAGACCATCTCTCCTGGGATCAGCTAAGGCTTTATATTCTTTACCTGTCCAAACAATAGCATGTACTCCTCCGAAATAAGCATTTAACCCATTTTGAATCAAGTAAGTAGATGGTTGTACAATTTCCCAATCTGTGTTTAGTGAAATTTCGGACAGGTCTCTATCATCTCCATTTTCAAGATATACCTTTTGATTAATTGCATGAACCCTGGGTAACTCCAATAATTGCTCAGGTTTAATTTCTCCTCTTGTATAAGTATCAATTAGTTGAGCAATTGTGGAAATAATTCTGGAACTCCCGGGGCTACCAATTATTAATACTACTTTGCCATCTTTCAACACAATAGTTGGGCTCATAGAAGAATAAGCCATTTTATTAGGTCCTAATGCGTAGGTATTTTCAATCTCATCAAAGATGAAATCATCCATATAGCTATTATAAAAGAACCCATAGTCTGGATTAACAACCCCTGCCCCATAGTAAGCATTTATGCTGGAAGTAATGCTTACGGCGATACCTTCCTTATCCATAACTGAAAAATGAGTAGTTTCGCCTGTATTTTCTTTTGCGATCTCCTTTGCCATTAATTCCCGTTGGCTGTGACCGAAGTGTATAGCTTCTATTAACAGCTGAATTTCATCTACTTCTTTATCCCCGGAACGTAGTTCGGTTAATTTTTCTAAAATCTCCTTAATTATCCAACCCCCGGCAGGTTCAGGTTGTGTGTAGATATCGTAGCCATTATGCATAAAATGAACACTCCCTAAATTTTCCGGCTGTGGCAACATCTCTAAATCCAACTCGGAAATCCACCCTCCGTTATTTCTCATATCCTCGGCAATTGACCTTGCAATCTCTCCTTTATAAAATATATCAGCTCCGTTTTGAGCAATTAATTTCAAAGTATTAGCCATTTTGAGCTGCTTTCCATTCGAGTTGGTAGATAAAAGATATTCGGAGGTGAAAGGCAATCCTTTCTCCAGTTTTTCTTGGTATCTCTGGAACACTTTTCCCCGAAAAGGTCCGGTTTCTAATCCTTTTTCTGCTATCTCTATTGCAGGTTGTAAGAGATTCTTCCACGCTATTTTTTTACTTCCGTAATTATCAAATAAATATTGCATTACTTTCACAGTAGAAGGTACAGTAGATCTTAAATGTCCATTTAAGCTGTCCTTTTTGAAAACCACAGGAGTTAAAGCAGGTGAAAGGGTAGAACCATTGATCGCAAAAGGTTCGAGCTGGCCGGGCAGATAAATCTGAACCTGCGTTCCTCCACCAATCCCAGACATCGCGGGTTCTGAAACCCCTAAAGCAAATGAAACCGCGATAGAAGCGTCAACTGCATTCCCCCCAGCTTTAAGAATACGTATTCCAGCTTCAGTTGCTTCGGGTGAAGCTGAAGAAACAGCTCCATAATTAAGTGTAGTCTCAGTTTTTGAGCATGAGATGAGAGCCAAAAATAATGCTACTGAACATATTATTTTCATAATAATACCCTTTGCATGACTTAATTTTGATTTTTGATCCAATCCATCAATTCTTCCATGCCCTGAATCATTCTTGGGAAAAGTGAAGCCAGATGTTCTTGTTTAATCTCTCCATGATTTTTTACGTGCTCTAGAGCTTTGGCACCATCAAAATCTACAAAGCAAAGACGAGCAGTTAACTCCTCTAAAGGACGACCAAATGAAGTTCCCGGCAATAAGGCTACTCCGGTTTCTTTTAGAACCTGTTGGCAAAAATCAATTGCATCAGGCTGCCTGACTAGTTCGCTAAAATTCGGGAAAAGATAAAAACCACCTTTTGCAGGCGTAACATCCACACCACCAAGTTTTAATTGTTGATAACAAAAATCACCTATTGTCCTTAAGATCTCTTTGCTTGAGTGTAAGTATTCTTTTAGGGAATCATGTTCTTCGTATGCAGTTATGGCAGCAAACTGAACGGGAGCGCTTACTGCGCTAAACGTTTCTGATGCTAAGGCCTGTAAGGCTTGAGAAAGTATTTTTAATTCATCAGGTATAACCATTGCTCCTAATCTCCACCCACCAGCACCAGCCCATTTACTCAAACCGGTTGTAATTATTGTGCCTTCGGGATAGTAGGTAGCTATTGACTTATATTGTCCATCAAAGTTAAGAGATCCATATATCTCGTCAGAAATAACTATGATTTTATGTTTTCTGCACGTTTTTGCCAGAGCTTGTAATTCATCAGAAGTAAAAGACTGCCCCGTTGGATTATTCGGATAATTTAGAAGTAATATTCCCTCCTGAATACCATTTTGATCTAAAAAAAAGCGTAGCCTGTCTGCTTCCAATTTCCATTGGTTGATTTCGGTAGGAACCCAGTATATTTTCTTTTCAACTATTTTCGCTTGAGGCGCATAAGAAACCCATGATGGATTGGGAAGTAATAGTGGGGCATCAATAGCTAATTGTGTAAGATATATCAGTTCTTTACTTCCTGGGCCAATGAAAATATTATCCGAAGTATACAATTCATGCTTTAACAACTCATTAATATGTACTGCAATTTTTTCCCGCAATGGTTGAAGCCCCTGTACAGGGAGATAATCTTTTTGATGAGCATTTTGAATTAAAGCTTCCTTTACTATTGATGGTATGGGGAAGGGAGATTGTCCAAAACCGAATTTATAAATTCTACGTCCCTGCTTTTCCAGTTGCTGGGATATTTGATTTATAACTAGTGTATCTGAAGGCTTAAGCCCGGAAACTCTGGGTTGGATTTTCACAGTTTATTTAGATTTTATAATTGGTATTGATACAACTATGAAATTCTTAATTTCTAGTATAGGTAAGCAAAAGTGTAATAGAATATAAAGCACGAAAACATTTTAACAATGAAAATTATTTTTAAATGATACTGCCTACAAAGTGAATTTATATTCATTTTGAATCTGAATAGGAGCTTTCTTAAAAGATGAAATATGCTATTCCTTTTTAATAGATTTTGTATTCTGGTATTTGAAATTTCCTCAAAGTATCTTCTTTCAAAATTGAAGCAGCGTTTTAATGAGTAATACCTCCAAAGAAGTCCATCTACGAACCAAAGGCGTTTTGCCGGTACAGAAACTTAAAGTTCTCAGGGATCTTGAAATTCTGGATTCCCACCCCGATTACCCCATTTTGGATAACCAGTTTCAGCCAAATTCGTTGGATCTACGATTGGGAGAAGTGGCTTACCGGGTACGGTGTAGTTTTCTTCCGGAGAATGAAACAGTAGAGCAGAAAATTGAAAAACTGTCTCAGTATTCTTTTTCTTTGAAGGATGGAGCTGTGCTCGAAGAGAACTGTGTGTACATTATTCCTTTGCTTGAGAAACTCAATCTTCCAAGTTCGCATTATTCCATTAATCAGGGATATAAAAACGGGCATCCAAAAGATGGGGATATTCAATTGCATGCATTGGAGAATCTTTCTGCTAAAGCAAATCCAAAAAGTTCTACCGGAAGACTGGATGTGTTTACTCGTGTTATTACCGACTACTCTCATCGTTTTGAGGAAATTACTCCCGGCTATAAGGGTAATTTGTATTTAGAAGTTGTTCCAAAATCTTTTTCAGTAAAAGTGAGAACAGGTCAGCGGCTTAATCAACTACGGATTCGTCATGGCTTTGAAGTAGTTCCGGATCAGGACTTACTTAGAATCCATTCCACTGATCCTTTGTTGTTCGATGAACATATTAAACCTGTTACGATGGAGCAGATCAAGGTGAATCAGGGTTTGTTTATGAGCGTTCAGCTCAAGGGAAGGAAAGGGGAGATTATAGGCTATAAGGCAAAAAAACACAGCAACTATATAGACTTGGATAATATTGGGCATTATGAAGTGGATGAATATTGGGAGCCGATTTATGCCCAGGAAAGTAAACAGTTTATTTTAGAGCCTGAGGCCTTCTATATTTTCGCATCCAAAGAACGAATACGTGTTCCGGCAAACCTTGCTTGTGAGATGATGGCCTACGACACGGGATCAGGTGAACTTAGAACACATTACGCCGGTTTTTTTGACAGTGGATTTGGAGGAAGTATAGAAGACAAAGGAGCAAGAGCCGTATTGGAAGTTCGATCCCATGATGTTCCTTTTATGATTGAAGACGGACAGACGTTGTTCAGCATGCAGTTTGAGCCAAACACGGAAATACCGGAATTTATTTATGGAACAGAGATAGACAGTAATTACCAGGGGCAAGGCCTCAAGCTCGGAAAGCACTTTAGGCAGGTATGAGTAAGCTACTAGTTACGCATTGCATTTGTGATGCTATTAGTTTTGAAGAGGTAAAGAAAATAGCTTTTAAAGAAGGTTTTACCTCTGTCTCTGAACTTCAGTCAGCGGATGTTTGCAGCACGAATTGCAGGATGTGTGAACCCTACGTTGAGATGATGTTGGAAACAGATAGAACTGCTTTTGAGCCGGGCGAGTATTTGAAGAGGTGCTCAGGTTTTTCATCCTGAATGCTTAAAATATTTTAGTCGGTCATTCACTCGAAAGAGGAATCCAGAGTTTTAAAAAGCCTGATGAATTTATTTCACTCCAGATTCCTGCTTTCACAGGAATGACCAATTATAATTCTAAGATAGATACAGCTTGTATTTTCTATCTTCTATTTTTTAATCAAAGTGATAAATGGACAACATTTTCTACGTACCTGAAACTGATTTTAATGCCGGAAGTTCAGTGGAAATTAAGGATCAGGAAGCTCAGCACATTGGCCGCGTACTTAGGTATCAGGTAGGAGATATTATTTTTATAGCGGATGGAGTCGGAAATCATTTTGAATGCGAAATTAGCTCTATTTCAAAAAAAGCAGTTTCTGCAATAATTATTGGAAAATCCTCCACGCAGGAACCTATCGTAAAAAAAGTATTGGCTCTGGGAGTTATCAAAAAAAGAGACCGATTGGAATTTGCCATTGAGAAAGCAGTGGAGTTGGGTGCCTGGAAGATCGTTTTATTTAATGCCGATCATTCTGAGCGAAATCGAATTAACAAGGAAAGGGTAGAAGCACAAATTATAAGTGCGTTTAAACAAAGTGGAAGGTTCTGGCTTCCTGAGTTAATTATTCTGGACTCTACCGATGAAGTATATTCCCATTTTGAAAACGCCGAATTTTTAATGGCTCATGTAGATACTGAGCTCCAACAGGAGCCTCCCTCATTGAGTGACGGATTAACTGTTCTTATGGTCGGACCGGAAGGAGGGTTTTCGTTCAGAGAAAAAGAACTACAACTTTCGAAAGGAGGAGCATTGGTTTCTTTAGGAGTAAACCGTTTAAGAGCAGAAACGGCGGTTACGGTATTTCTTTCTCAATATCTGTTCAGCAGCTAGCACAACTGCATCGCTGGCAATCTTGCTCACCCACAAGCAAACCTTTATTATTCAGGGTAAACCGGCAGCAGTCGATGAACTTTTGCTTAAGCAACTCCTTGGCACGGTATACTCTTGTTTTTAAATTCGAAAGACTAAGGCTGAGTTCATTAGCAGCTTCCTTTTGCTTTTTCCCTTGTACATTAATCAGGGTAAGGACGTCGCTATACTTTTGTGGCAGTTCATTAATTAGATGCTCAAAACAACAGAGATTGGTTTCATCTGCTCCGATTTCATCTGATAAATATTCCTGATCCAACGCATCAAGAGCAACCATATTTGTGGTTTTCCTGAAATGTTCTGCAACTTGGTTACGGGTAATTTGAAATGCCCAGGAATGTATTTTAGAAGGGTCTTTTACTTGATGGAGATTCAAGTGAATTTTAATGAACACCTCTTGAAGGATATCCCATGATACATCCTCATCCTTCACTCTCTTAAGAATAAAATAAAAGAGGGATTCCTTGAAGGAATCCCAGATTTGTTGTGTGTCTTGCTTCATTTTGTTAGTTGCAGCAATCACATTTAGAACAATCACAGTTTTCGCATGTGCAATTGTTAGATTTACAATTTACGCAATCGCAGTTTGTACACTCACAATTGGTACATTCACATTTTCCTTTGGTACTCATAGCAAGATGATTTGTTTAATGTTCATCATGTAGATGCAAATAACCGCAAAAGGATTCAAAAAAACTACTTCTTTTTCTTTTTACTTGATGCAGCCTTTGGATTGAACTCGAGGCACAAATCAATCCAGTATTCCAGATCGTCTTCTCTGTCAACACCTTCTGGGCTCACATAAAGATATCCCTTCATTGGTTTTTTTGTAAAATCCATAGGTCGGGCACCTTTTCTTGAAAGAGCGTCCTGTTCAATTTCGGGATCAATCCGAGCCATAAAATTATCTTTTATGATCCCAATACACATTTTATCATTCACAAGAAAACATAAACCACCGAACATTTTCTTTTCTTCAAACTCAATGTTTTTCTTATTCAATACTGTTTGGATCCGTTCAGCGAGGAATTCATTATATGCCATAAATGAGAGATTGTTTTACTTCGAATAATAACAAGTCAGAATACAGAAAAGGGACAATACTAGCTAATTGAACCCAGGTTTCTTCCTATAGCTTTAAAAAAAGGAACATAAGGTACACTACTCATAATTTTCAGATCCTCAAGGAAAGAAGTGTTTTCGGACAGGAAATCGAAGATGTTATCAACAGGATTATTCTTA
This sequence comes from Balneola sp., assembly GCA_048058975.1. Lineage (GTDB taxonomy): Bacteria > Bacteroidota > Rhodothermia > Balneolales > Balneolaceae > RHLJ01. Next base: position 24,691 of record JBLLNP010000010.1, on the reverse strand, counting down.
AAAAGATCCCTGAATACCCTAATTGAATCTTCGCTTGAATTATAAAGGATATGCAAAATAAGAAGATCGTAGTAGCGATAACGGAATTCTGATCTGGTTGGCAGAATTGGTTCTTTTCCTTTGATTAACGATTCGGCCAGATCATCGATATAATTTTGGACACGTTTGAAGGTGTATCCTGTTGAAGGTTTAGTAAATCCGCCGACCGTACCAATATTAACCACTTTATTAGAATAGGTAGCAGGGTAATTGCGATCATCCATCGGAATTTCCCCGTACTCTTTACGCTTAATTTCGAAGTCTTCTTTATCCAGATTGTATTTTTCTTTCAGATAAGAGCGAATTTTTTCCCGGTATTCTTTCTTCTTTTCAAGTGGTTGTTTAGAAAACACAGTGAATTCTATGAGGGCTCTGTTACTTTTGAAAGGAAGTACATAAATGAAGGCGGTGCCATTTTCGAACTCCTCATCAAAATCCATAAGAGTGAGAGTAGCAGGATCAAAAACCGGAAAATTCGTTTTGATTTCGTAACCCAGAAAATGTTGAATTAAAGGGTATTTAGGTTCAGATTTTTCGCCAGCAACCGGTTTAAAAATACTTTGGAAGATATAATCCGCTAAATAGGTATCACTGTTTTTTGTAACCAGCGCAGCTTTGTTCTTATTGGAGGAGAAATCCAGTACGTTCTCTTCCAAAAGATCGAAGTTTTTATGTTTCTGAAGTTCCGTTAGAACAAATTCTTTAAAATCACTTTGCCGGATGCAGTAATAACTGTATTTGTTCATGTAAAGAAAACCTTCGAAATCGAGAGCTGAGAAAAACGATTTATTCCATTTTTTAAAAATGATTTCCTGAAAAGGGGGATCGGCTTTATCCCAGAAACACCATGTTTTGTTATTCTGGGGAGCAAATGTAGAATCAACTACTAATACCTCACCTTTGTACCCGCCTTTTGCCAATTTCCAAGCAAGACTGAGTCCCGAAAGTCCACCCCCCGCAATAATGATATCGTATTTATTCGTACTCAAAAGTTACATTGGTTTTTGGCCGTGTATCCACAGAAAGCTGGAACACATCCGGCCTTGAGTAATGTCCGTTAGTGTCTAAAAACAAATTTCCTTTCGAAAGTTCACTTATCGGTAAATTTTCGTAGATAATTGCGTTTTTACAATGCAATGGTTCGGTCAGGAAGGAAGTATCAGGGCGTATGATGGCACTTCCTCCTTTCAAAACAAACTCGTCATTCTCAACAGGAATGCTTTCAATGAGTTCTAAGGCGGTTTTATCATGTTCCTGAGAAATAACCGATTTGATCCCTTCAATCATATGTCTCTTTGTAAGTGTACAGCCCGCAGCCACCACATAACACTGTGCTTCGAATGCGTATTGCCGGCTGGCTATTTGGTGAAGGTCTTTAACCATAGGCCATTGGGCGATATGTATATGTTCTCCTTTTTGATGCATAGCAGCGCGTGCAAGAGGCATCCAGTGCTCCCAGCAAATCAATCCACCTATTTTAACTTCTTCATCTTCGATAACGGCGAGTGTACTTCCGTCACCCATTCCCCATATCAACCTTTCGGTATAAGTTGGAATCAATTTTCGATGGAGATCGAAGCTTCCATCTTGCTTAAAATAGAAGATGGTATTATAAAGAGTTCGCCCAAGTTTTTCATGAGCTCCCATTGCAATAATACAATCCTGTTCTACTGCTAAATTCTGAAGTCTTTTAAAATATTGATCGCCGATAGAAATGGAGTTTTCAACAAGAATTTTAAATAACGCTTTAGCCGGGGGATGATCCCATATACCTACATTCGGAGCATAATCCAGCCAGACTGGATAGCCCGGTAACCAGGTTTCTGGGAAGACAATAAGTTTGGCACCTTGCTCAACAGCCTCTTCTGTGTAGCGTCCAGCAAGAGAAACACTTTCTGGCAGATTCAGAAAAACAGGAGGATGCTGAACTACAGCGACCCGATAGGATTGATTCAAAACAGAATAATTATTTCAACTCGTAATTGAATCAGTATATTCCATCCCTTTGAAAAAGCAAAGTAAAAATATGATTGATTTACGAAGTGATACTGTAACCAAACCAACCAAAGGGATGCTTGACGTGATGCTAACCGCCGAGGTTGGAGATGATGTATTCGGAGAGGATCCAACGGTTAACGCATTTCAGAAAAAAGTAGCTGCTTTATTTGGGATGGAAGCGGGCCTGTTCGTGCCTAGTGGAGTGATGTCTAACCAACTGGGATTAAAAATTTTGACAGAACCCGGAGACGAAATTCTGATTGATGAGAACGGGCACATTTATAACTATGAGACAGGAGGAGCTGCTTTCCTATCAGGTCTTCAGATAAAACCTTTAAAAGGTAAACAAGGAAAATTAAGTGTCGTTCATTTAGAACATCAGGTGAAAGGAGCCTTTGACTGGGAAGCGAAGACGAAAGTGATTTGTCTTGAGAATTCCACCAATAAAGGTGGGGGAGTTTGCTACTCAAAAGAAGAACTGTCTGCGATCAAATACTTTGCGGATCATCATAACCTGAATGTGCATCTGGATGGAGCACGTATCTGGAATGCGATGACAGCTACAGGGATTGAGCCGGAATTTTTTAGCAAAATAGCTGATACGATCTCGGTTTGCTTTAGTAAAGGGCTGGGAGCACCTGTTGGTTCGATGTTGCTTTCAGCTAAAGAAAATATTGCCAAAGCTCGCCGATACCGTAAAATGTGGGGAGGAGGGATGCGCCAGATTGGGCTGCTTGCCGCCGCTGCTGAATACGCGCTGGATAATCACTTGGGGTTGATGAAAGACGATCACCGAAGAGCCAGAGAGTTTGCAGAAGCAATTTCAAACTGTTCGGCTTTTTCCATTAATCTGGATTCGGTAGAAACAAACATTGTGTTATTCGACACGCTTAATGAAGACGCTAATGCGGTTATTGCACGATTTGAGGAACAAGGAATTCGTTTCGTTCCATTTGGTCCTAATACCATCCGGGCAACCTTTCATTTTCAAATTGGGGATCAGGAACTGGATAATGTTTTATTGGTGATCAAAAATTTTTTTTAACCTCGCTTTATAACTCTGCAATGGAACACTATCAAAGGCTGGGCCTAAAAAAATGCCTTTAAAACAGAAGTTCGTGAGCCAAACCGGAAAATTGTACTACGGGAGGATGCTTTATGCTATAGAAGAAAAAGGTAATCCTGTAACTTTTAATTCGACATGAGGTACAGAGTGCAGAATTTATCTAAAAGTTTTAATGAAATACTTCTTTTCTTTCCTGTTGTTTCTTTTATTCCTGAATCCTCTTAAAGCTCAATCTTTTATTGAAGCGAAGGTCTTGAATTCTATAACTTCCGAGCCTATTCCGTACGTCAATATTGGTATTATAGAGTTAAGAAAAGGTACTGTAAGCTCTTTCGAAGGGGACTTTAAACTGGCTTATAATTCCGCATCTGATAGCGTTACTTTTTCTTCTATTGGGTATAAGGCAAGAAGAATCTCGATTAATGATTTAATAAAGATTCCAAATGTTTATATGGAGCCTCAAATAATTGTTGGAGAAGAGATAAGAGTTGAGGCGGAGTCTTTAGGTAAGCTTAAAGTATTTGGCTATAAGCTAAAAAATAAAGGAGGAAGTATTGGATATGGAAGTACCGAGCTTGGTACTGAAATGGGAGCCTTGATTAAGTTTGAAAACCGAACTTTGATTGAAAGTGCTCATTTTGCGGTAAATTTTACCGGGTCTGACAGTATGCGATATCGACTTAATTTATATAAGGTAGAGAATGGCGAAGTTGGAGAGAATTATTTAAAAGAAAATGTACTCATTTTAGGAGCCCAAGAAAAAGGAACATTTTCTATAGACTTGGACGAATACGATGTGGTAGTAGAGGGAGAAGTCATGCTTTCTCTGGAATATATCGAAGCAATAAATGAGGAAGAAAAAAGTGGGATGATGTTCAGAGGAAAACAAGTACGTGGAAAACGCAAAGCCAATCTCTATATGAAGCACACCAGCTTATCGCCTTACGAAAAGGTAGATATGATTTACTATCAGATTGGTTTTTATATAATGGGGAGGGAGTTAGGTAAATAAAATGCTCCTACTATTTGATTAGTAGGAGCAATACTTATACATTTGATCAGCTTAAATAGAAACACCTAACAAGGTCAATCATGAAAAAAATCCTACCATCGGTTTTTGTGGCACTGCTACTTGTAAGTTTTACAGTTAACACTTTAAAGTTCGATAATGAAGAAGAAGCAATAAAGGAAGTTATCTTAAAGGGCTACGTACATGGCGCTTTTAATGAACTTAATCCTGAAGAGATGGCAAAGTCTTTTCACAAAGATTTCGCCATTTTCTCTCCAGGAAGAAATGGGGAGATACGTAGGTACCCGATTGCAAATTGGATAGCAAATACAAAATCGACCAAAGAACGTGCAGATTTTGATCCAAGTAAAAATGTGTGGAAACATACTTTTTCTTCAGTCGATATTACCGGAAACTCAGCTATGGTAAAGCTGGAGCTTTATCGAGAAGGAAAGCATGTTTATACCGATTACCTTTCTCTATTGAAATTTGAAGATGGTTGGAAAATCGTAGCTAAAGTGTTCCATGAGCATAGATCTTCGTAAGGGCAAAGTAAAGAGTTCTTGAAGTTAATTTACCTGAATTGAGGAAGAAATAACCCGAGGATAAGCTATCGGGTTATTACCTAAGTCTTTTTATCAAGAAAGTCTTTTTTGGGATTCTTTTTTTCAGCTTTTGCAGCTCTTTTCTCTTTTAAGGTTCTCGACGGTGCTGTTTTACCAGAGTTCTTCTTTACCGATTTTCCTTTTGACATGGATATCTCCAATTTGTTAATGCATGGTTTACAGTAAAGGTTGTTCCAATACGAAGTTAAGCCATCACCTATGGTACAATAATTTCACGCATAAACTACTATAAATCATAAATATATATATTCATGTAGTAGAGCAGGTATTTAGTGGAGAAAATGAATTCCGAAATTCAAACTTTCTTGGCGAGTACTTTTGGTATAACAAGGGAGATTTACATTATTCAAGTTTCATTTGGCAATCAGGCGCAACTACTAAAGTAAGGTTGATGAAACAGTATGGGAATAGTTTTCTATTTCAAACAAAGAGCCAATACTTCAACGGCTTGCTCAATTTCCAGTTGAGTAATTACCAAAGGAGGCACTATTCGTAGCACGTTTCCACCTGCTGCGTTTGAAAGTACTTTGTGCTCAAACATTTTCTCAATTACAGGTCGTCCGGGAATCGATAGTTCCACGCCGATCATAAGTCCCATTCCTCGTACTTCTACAACTTTGTCGTTTCCGGAAGTTTTCTGGCGAATCTGGTTCATCATGTACTCGCCTTTTTCAACTGCTTGTTCCGCCAGATTTTCTTTTTGAATGGTCTTAAGACAAGCGTTCCCTACCGCACAAGCAAAGGGATTTCCCCCAAACGTAGTGCCGTGATTTCCATGTCCAAGAACTGATGCCACTTCTTCTTTAGCCATTATTGCTCCAACCGGAATTCCTCCTGCCAGTGCTTTTGCCGCGGCAATGATATCCGGCTTGATTCCATAATGCTCAAAACACCAAAACTTACCGGTACGGGCAACCCCGGTTTGTACTTCATCAATAATGAGTAGAATATTTTGTTCATCGCACAGAGTACGCACTTTTTGCACGAACTCTTTATCAGCTATATATACTCCGCTATTCCCCTGAATCAGTTCAAAAACAACTGCGATGGTTTGATCATCAATGGTTTCTAAGAGTGCTTCAAAATCATTGTAAGGAGATTGCACAAAGCCCGAAGGGAGAGGAGCAAAGCCTTCCTGATAATTGGATTTGCTTAACGTGATGCTTGCCAGTGAACGACCATGAAAACCATTGGAAAGCGAAATAATATTTCCGGATTTACCGTGTTCTTGTCCCCATTTTCGGGCGAGTTTCAGGGTTCCCTCCATTGCCTCCAATCCACTATTGCAAAGAAAAACCCGTTCCAATCCTGAGAGATAGGAAAGACGCTCAACGAATTCGCTTTGTGCTTCAGTGTAGTAGAAATTGGAAACATGAAGCAGTTTCTCTGCCTGTTCTTTGATGGCTTCAACAATTGCAGGGTGAGAATGACCAAGATTATTTACCGCTATTCCAGCCAAAAGGTCGATATACTCTACTCCGTTAACATCCCAGACTTTGGCTCCAAGGCCCCGGTCGATAGTTACCGGAAATCGGTTATAAACCTGGAAGTGATGCTGTTTCTCGAGCTGTTGTGCGTGATCCATATAGTAAGAAAATTCAGAACTGAGTTATTAAATGATGAAGTTAGCTATTTCCATTGTCCATATCCGAATGAATGAACCAAACTCCGTCTACTTTTTTAAGGACCAGAGTAAACTTACCGACATCTTCTGTTCGGTTACCATAGGTATAGCCACCTAAAATGTATCCAAGGTCTCCATTTATTTGATAATCAAAGGCCGATAGTCGAAGATCACCTCCGGAATTTTGATACGCTTCCTCAATAAGATCCCGACCTCTTGTTGGAGTATTTCGGGGACGGAGAATAAACCCATCTTCGGTAAACAAATTCGCTAATGCTGTTGCGTCATTATTTTCCCAATGCGTTTCATAATCAGTTAGAACTCTTTGTAATTCATCCGGGAGTTTCACTTTTGGGGTTTGCTGAGCCAAAAGTATTTCGGAAGTTGATAATAACAGAATAAAAAGAAATAGATGTCTAAAAGAGTTCATGGATACTTCATAAATGAATGTTTCCCGAGTATACCGCTAATTCAGTAATTGAGAAATACTCTTATTTCCTAAATTGATTCTTCATTTGAAATCAAACAAATCAGGGATAAGATGAGATTGCTTCTCTTGAAATTATTCGGAATCCAGGTAGGAAGTTGATGAGTTCTAATTCAAAATTCAGCATTCATAATTTTGAATTCCCTAAACCAGCTTCAAACCAATTCTGCCTCGTTCCAGATCAAGGGAAATAATCTCCACAGAAATGATATCCCCTACTCCGACTACATCATGAGGATCCTGAATACGCTTTCCGGTTTTAGACATGTTCGAGATGTGAAGCATCCCATCCTGTTTTACTCCGATATCTACAAAAGCACCGAAATCAACTACGTTGCGTACGGTTCCTTCCAGTTTTTGTCCTTCTTTCAAGTCATCCATGCTCATTACATCGGTACGGAGAATAGGTTTTTTCAGAGATTCTCTTGGGTCGCGACCGGGTTTCATCAGGTTTTCAATGATCAATTCCAGGGTCGGCTCTCCAATACCAATTTGATCGGCTATTTGTTTGATGTTGATTCGTCCCAGTTTGGATTCTATAACACCTTTTTGTGAAGTCAGGTTATCAATATCAATTCCGAATAGATTACAGAGTTTCTCTGTAGCCTCATAACTCTCCGGGTGTATGGCAGTATTATCGAGGGGATTTTTGGCATCAGGAATTCGCATAAACCCGGCGGCTTGCTGGAAACGAAAGTCTCCGACTCCATCAATTTCTTTAATTTGTTCTCGGCTGACAAATGCTCCGGATTTCTCCCGGAACTTTACAATATTCTCAGCCACTTTCTTGCTCAATCCCGAAATATGGGAAAGCAGAGGGGCACTGGCAGTGTTCAGATTAACACCCACTTCATTCACGCAGCTTTCAACCACATCGTCTAACTTTGCAGCAAGTTGGGTTTGGTTTATATCATGTTGATACAAGCCTACACCAATTGATTTTGGATCTATTTTTACAAGCTCAGCCAAAGGATCAAGGACACGTCGTGCGATCGAAATATTTCCCCGCTGTGCAGCATCCAGATCGGGAAATTCTTCCCGGGCTATTTTTGAAGCGGAATAGACCGATGCCCCGGCCTCGTTTACAATAAGGTAATTCAGCTCTTTGTCTGGGTTTGTTTCTTTGCTTTTTTGGATGAAATCCGCAACAAACTGCTCGGTTTCGCGGCTAGCTGTTCCATTTCCAATGGCGATCAGATTCACCCCATGCTTATCAATTAGCTTGCTAATTACATTCTCTGATTTAGCGATTTCATTTCTTGGAGGGGTAGGGAAGATGGTGGTTCCCTCTAAATATTTTCCGGTTTCATCTACTACTGCAACCTTACATCCGGTTCTGAAAGCAGGATCAATTCCCATAATCACCTTGTGCTGAAAAGGAGGCTGCATTAACAGGTTTCCGAGATTGGTGGCAAAAGTTTCTATAGCGTGTTGGTCGGCGCGGTCGGTAAGTGCGTTACGGAGTTCTCTTTCCAGAGAAGGAAAAAGCAACCTTTTGAAAGCGTCTTCAACAGCATCCATGAGGTTTTCAGTAAAAATACTCATATCGTTTGTGATAACGATATCGTCAATGGTATCGAGAGTTCGTTCTTCCCATACTTCGGTTTTTACAAAGAGGACGTTTTCCTTTTCACCCCGGTTTATAGCGAGTATCTGATATGGCTTTAACCGATCTACTTTTGAAGAGAACTCATAATAGTCTTCAAAGTTGGTACGCTCTTTTACCGCCGGGTTCTTCTTTGTGGAAAGCGTAGAATGATTCAGAAAGATATTTCTGAGTTTTTCACGTACTTCAAGGTTTTCGTTAATCCATTCGGCTACAATATCGGTGGCACCTTTCCAGGCATCTTCAAGGCTTTCAACTTCTTTTTCTTTATTGATGAAGGCTTTCGCAAAATCGTCAGGATTCCCTTTTTCGATTCCCTGCTTCCAGATCATTTCAGCTAGCGGTTCCAGACCTTTTTCCTTGGCTTTATCGCCGCGGGTTTTGCGCTTTTGTTTGTAAGGGAGGTATAGATCTTCGAGTGTGGTTAAATCGGTACATGCTTTTATTTTGGCTTCCAATTCAGGAGTAAGTTTTTCCTGTTCGGTAATGGATTTCAGAATGGTTTCTTTTCGTGATTCCAAGGTTTTCTGAAGTTCCAGAGCATCTCTTACAGCCCGCAGTTGTTCTTCATCCAATCCTCCGGTGGTTTCTTTTCTGTAACGTGCCAGAAATGGGATGGTAGCACCTTCCTCAAGAAATTCTGCAACCGAGGTAATTTGTTTTTCAGAGATGTTGAGTAGTGTAGATACTCGTTTTGCAATAAGCGTGTCTGACATAAACCTTTTTTATTGAATAGTCTTATTTCTTTTCCCAAAATAGGAAGAGAATATCATCAATAGCATCCGAATTTCAGAAAGATTCTTTGGAAACCATGAAAAAGATCTACAGGGATTAATCCATAAAAAAATAAAAAAAGAAAAATTTTCTACTTCACAGTTTCTTCATTTTTCTCTACTAATTTCTAGCTGTACAAAAGAGGTTGATCAACCTTCACGAGTAGTTGTCCCACAGGGACTTAACCCAACGTAATAGAGGTATTACATCATGAAGGTATTATACATTTTTCTCGTCTCATTTATTTTAATCTCATCTGCTGTAGCTCAGCAATCCTATTCTATTTCTACCAATGAAAGCAGCGTGGTAGTGAAAGGGACATCCAGTGCGCACGATTGGGAAAGCAATGCGGAGGATTTTACCGGGTCGGCAATTTTCACAATAACCGACGGGGTAATGGAATCTCTGGAAGCATTGAGTTTTAGTATAAAAGCAGAATCTATTAAAAGCGGCAAGCGCATTATGGATAATAAAACTAAAGATGCACTTGATGCCAAAGATCATCCCCAAATCACATTCGAATTCATATCACTGGAAGGAATCGATAATGACACTGTTTGGGTAAAAGGGAACTTGAGTCTGGCAGGTGTAACTAATGAAGTAATGCTTACTGGTGTCTATGAACTCGGAGAAAACGGTTCAGTTTGGGTTTCCGGTAGTCAGCCAGTTGATATGGAAGGCTATAACATCAAACCTCCCACAGCAATGATGGGAGCTCTTAAAACCGGTAAAGATGTGAACGTAGAATACCGGATCAAATTTTCACAAAACTAATCAAAAATAACCTTCAATAGAGGAAAATCATGAAAACTACAGTAAAACATATCGCAGCAATATTTGCACTTGCACTATTCCTTGTGTCAAGCGGATTGGCTCAAAGTGTTGAGGGAATCCAGTATTTCACAGAACCAGGAAAAGATAGGCTAAATCAGTTTGAATCTTCTAAAACTAATACACAGGATTTTCAAGGATTGAAAATTTATGTGGGAGGCGATTTCGCCCTTCAGTTCCAGGGAATTTCACAAACTAATTCAGGCGATTCCTTAGCAGAATTAGGAAATAATTTCAACCTTCCTACTGCTAACCTGAACCTTGATGTTCAGCTTGCTCCAGGTATGAGAATGCACCTTCGTACTTATCTTTCTTCACGTCACCACACAGAAGCTTATGTAAAAGGTGGTTACTTACAAATCGACCAGCTCGATTTTGTGGAAGAAGGCTTCATGTCTGATTTGATGGAAGTACTTACAATCAGAGTAGGTATGGATCAGTATAACTACGGAGATACCCATTTCAGAAGATCTGACAACTCGACTGCAATTTACAATCCTTTTGTTGGAAATTACTTGATGGACTCATTTTCAACCGAGCCATTCATTGAGTTTACAGTACAGAAAAATGGAATAATTGGAGTACTTGGTGCAACTAACGGCCGTTTAAATCAAAGCGTTACTTCAACTGATGAAGGATTCGTTTTATTCGGAAAATTAGGTTACGATTCTCAGGTTAATGAAGATTTAAGAGTACGTTTAACCGGATCATTCTACAATAGCACTGATAAAGGCACCCGCGACTATCTATATGGTGGCGACCGAGCTGGTGGACGTTACTATAGCGTAATTGTGGACAACGATTTCTCAGGTCGATTCAATCCTGGTTTCTCAAGAGCACCGGTAGGTGGTTACTTAACTGCTTTCCAGATCAACCCATTTGTGAAATTTCAGGGTCTTGAGTTCTTCGGTGTGTACGAAGTAGCTAGCAACGGTGCTGATGCAGGTGGTTCTTTCACTCAGCTTGGTGCGGAAGCATTATTCAGATTCGGAACTAATGAAAATTTCTACCTTGGTGGACGATATAATTTGGTAAGTGGTGAACAAACCGATGCTGCTCAAACTATAGAAATCGACCGGATTAATTTTGGTGGAGGTTGGTTCCTTACTAACAACGTGCTAACCAAACTTGAATATGTGAAACAAACCTATGGTGGTGATGGCTACAACGGAAGTCTATACCAAGGCGCAGAATTTAAAGGGGTGGTATTAGAAGCTGTGATTGCTTTCTAAAATAATACCTCTATTAACCAAAGGGTGGTCCGTGAAAGGGTCACCCTTTTTTTATTACCGTTTTATAGATAATGTGAAGTCTATGCTGATTTGATCTTTAACTTTTATCATACCAAAAAGAGCAGTAGGAGGGGAAATACCAAAATCGGTCATATTAATCTCGTTGGTGCCTGATACAATTACCAGATCATCCAGAAATTCATAATCACGCAGTACTATAGTGTATTCTCTTGTAACCCCTCCAAGTGTTGTGGCAATATTGGCAAGGGTGGGCTGGCCATTTGGAGAAACAATACTAAGGAGCTCAATTTCAATATTTGGGTAAACATCACTTTTTAATGTTTTTCTGAAATCTCTGTTTATTCCTCGTTTCCCACAATTAAAAGAATCGATTTTTAGTGAAATGTCATCTCCTTGCACAGCAATAGAAGTATCTCGCACTTCAACATTATGTGTAAGGGTGTCCGGTTCTATTTCATCTTCATAAATACATTCAAAATCATTCAGATTTGATGTTCCATTAATTCTTAATTTACTCTCCTCAAGAATAATGGACTTGATCTCATTGGTTTGACGTGCAAAAGTATTCCTGGCTCCCACGAGCATAGAAAAGATACATATACATAAAATGATGAATTTGCCGTCTTTCATTGATGATTAGTTTTGCGTTCAACTCACTTACTCTAATATCGAAAATACACTAAAACATGCCTGACATCAAAGAGCTACTTAACGCTGCAATCGAAATTGCAGAAATAGGTGGAAAACATACGCTAAAATATTTTAAAAAAGATTTTGAAATAATAAGTAAAGCAGACGATTCTCCCGTTACCATTGCAGATCGTGAAACCGAGCAAATTATCCGCGAAGAAATTCTTAAACGGTATCCCGATCACGGTATTATTGGCGAGGAATTTGGCCGAACTAATGAAGAAAGTAATATACAATGGGTACTCGACCCTATTGACGGTACAAAATCTTTTATTCATGGAGTCCCTTTTTATACTACGCTGATTGGTATTATGATTGACAACGAACCTGTAGTTGGTATTATCAACGCGCCAGCGTTAAATGAACTTTGTGCTGCTGGAATTGGCTTGGGAGCCACTTTAAATGGTAAGCCATGCAAAGTTAGAGAAACGTCTGAATTGAAAGAAGCTTCTCTGCTTGTAACGGAAATAAGAAGATTTCAGGAATGTGGACTAGAGCCTCAGTTTCAGGAACTAATGGCAAAAACTAAGCTACACAGAACATGGGGTGATGCTTATGGCCACATGATGGTTGCCATAGGCCGCGCTGATGTAATGTTTGATCCGGTTCTCAACATTTGGGATGCAGCGGCGTTGTTGCCCATATTAAAAGAAGCCGGAGGGATTTTCAGTGATACAAACGGCGAAGAAACCATCCATTCAGGAAACGGCTTTTCAACTAATAAAACACTTTACCCTCAAATAAAAGCAATTTTTGACTCGCATAGATAACTCATGATCAAAACGTTCATTCGCTATTCTTTAGGACTTATATCATTACTTATAACGGTAGTTCAAACCTGTGAGGACATTCCTCCTTTCGACTATCCATCGAATCCAGAACAGTCTTTCGATTTCGTACATCTTGATCTGGACGTGAGACTTGAACCCGAACTGGATCTTGCCCGAGGGGTGGTAACCTATACGGTTATTCCAAAGATAGATGGCCTAATGGAATTGATACTTTTTACTGAAGAATCAGCGATTGACGGAGTTACGATCAATCGGGAAGAGGCGGTATATGAGTTAGAGGAAATGAAATTGATTGTAACTCTGCCTGATTCATCTGTTAAAGGTCAGGAATTTGATTTGGCTATTACCTGGCAGTCGAATTCGCATTTTGGATTGTATAAGGATTTTAAGGGGAATTTCTGGTCTTCAAAAAATCCTTTAGCACACAGGCATTGGTTTCCTGTGTTTGATCATCCTCGCAATGAACTAACCTTTGATGCTCATATCTCAATTCCATACGAGTACGAAGTGCTCTTTAACGGTGAGTTTGTGAATGATGAGGCTCAGACCGGTAACCGAAAAAGGATTCATTATTCATCAAAAACTAAAGTTCCTGTATCCGGACTTGGTTTCGCGATGGGAGAATTCCTGATTTCTGAGGTTACCTCAGGTCTTACAACCATTCGGTTATTCAGTTCAGATCAAAGTTTCAACGAAGAGGAACGTATTGCGTTGATAAGGGAAGCATCTCAGCTAAAGAAAGATGTTGAAAAAGTACTTTCTATGGAATACCCGTGGGAGGGTTTAAACATTGTGATACTCCCGGATAATTTCTGGGAAGAGCGAACCCATGGTTCGGGAACTATCTTTCTTTATGAGAACCTGGGCTCGCTTTCTAACCAGTTAAAAAGGGGGGTATATGCTCAATGGTTTGGGGAGTATTTGAGAGGAGAACAATTCTTCGACTTAGATCACGCGGGAGATGAACTGTTGCGAACAGCTGTTCATTTTTCTCTAAACAATGAACCTGCAGTAATTGAAAATTCTGATACACTAAATACTGTTTACTCCTGGAATCATTGGCAAAAAGCGTTCAGGTCTGAATCGGAGCTTTTTCAAAAAACGGTGACCAATTCTTTGCCCGGAATTATTCGATCAAAGCAAGGAATCGTCGATTTCGATGACTACGCTGATATATGGTACAACGAAACAGGAGTTTCGTGGCATGATATTTCTCCGGAAAAGAATATTCCTGGTGAAGAAGAAGTATCAGACGAAACACGCTATGCGGTTGATGCACAATTTGATGAAATGAATTCAATTCTGAATTTGATTTTTGAACTGGCATCTGGCAGTGGAGAGGCTTTGTACAGCCTGAATATGATGGAGTTTAGTTTTGATGATTCGACAAGTCACGAAGTAAACTTTACCGGAGAGATCGATACCGTTTCCATTCAACTTTCTCCTTCTGTAGAATACATTGTGTTTGAAGCAGGTTCCGTTTCAAGGAAACAGGTAGAAGTTCGTGAAATGCCTTTGTTCTTTTTATTGAATCAATTAAGAAGCTCTGACGCGGAAAACAGGAAAAAAGCTGCATCCTTACTTTCAGGCTATAGTGATAACCCGGACCTTCAACTTGCGCTTAATGATGTAATGACTTCCGAAGAAAACCCTGAGGTGCAGGCTACCTTGTTAAGCACTATGGCTAAGATCACAGATGGAGCGACCGGCACTGAACAGCAGTTTATCAATGCGCTAAACTCGGGAAACACAGAAATTACAAAAGCTTCTCTTGCTGCTTTAACCAATTACCCTGAGAATGAAATGGTTAAAAACTCTATCAGAAATACAATTTTACGGTCTCAATCTGAAGGAGTATTTGAAGCAGGATTGGAAAGCTATGCAGTAGTTGCAACGGCTGATGATCTTGTTTCTTTAGCCCGGCGATTGCAAAGGGTAGATAGTACAGGTTCCAGGTCGTTAACAGTGATGCATGCGTTTCCTGAAGCAGATTCTGCAGATACATTTGCGTTGATGGCTGAGGGATATTTAGTTGATTCAAATCCTTATGCAATCCGCAAGAAAGCTCTTGAATTCTTATTGGTAAATGATTCCAGCCAGGAAAACTGGATTGAACGGTTTGATATTCTTCTTGAAGATCGAGACCCAAGGATTCGACATGCTTCTCTTAAAGCTATCAAGTGGCTTTCTCCCTCTGAAGCACTAAAAATTCTCAGTTCTGTAGAACGTGATGAATTTGATGCTCGGGTTTTACTTGAGGTGGATAATCTCCTGGAACAAATATCTGAATGATCATCAAAACGTTGAGACGCAAAATATTGCGTCTCAACGCTTTTCTTAAGTAAAAAACTATCCTTGCTTAATCCATTTGGCTAGTTCTTTATAAGAAGGCTTTTTGCCATACATAAGAATACCAACTCGATAGATTTTAGCGGCCAGCCACATCAATCCGGCAAAGGTTCCCAACATAAGTAATAAAGAAAGCCCAATCTGCCAGAAGGGAACCTCTGTTGCTGCAATTCTGGAAATCATGTTAATGGGAGCTGTTAATGGAAATAAAGAAGCGATCACAGAAACCGTAGAATCAGGATTTTCCATTACTCTGAGGTTTAAAAAATAACCGATCATAATTGGAGCCATCACTGGAAGCATAAATTGCTGAGTGTCCTGCTCAGAATCTACTGCAGATCCAATCGCGGCAAAAATCCCGGCATAAATCAGGAAGCCAATAAAAAAGAAGAGGAAGAAGTATAAGAAAATGCTCGGATCGACTACAAACTGCTCTAATGCAGAAGGATCGAAGGCATTACTGGCAGCAGCTTCACGAGCTTCTTCGGGAAGGTTCTGCATCTGTGCTTGTACAATCATTCCTGCTACTGGAGCTGCGATAACAGAAAGTCCGATGTAGGATGCAATCCAAACACCAAACTGGGTAACAGCAAGCGCCAGAATTCCGAAAAGCTTTCCAAACATCAGCTCAATTGGTTTGATGGAAGAAGCAATCACTTCAACAATTCGATTAGTTTTTTCTTCAATCACTCCTCGCATCAGGATAGCGCCATATCCAAATACTCCGATAAAGATGAGTAAGCCCAGGATAAAGCCAAAAGCTGCTCCGAAAACAGCATTATCTTCTTCTTCACCTTCTTCAGTAAGTTTAACAGACTTAAGCTGTGGTCTGGATTCGAAGATTTCCCTGACTTCCGGAGAAACCTGGCTTCTGGAGAGTCGTTCTTCCCGAACTACTTCTCTTAAATGATCCTCAACAGATCCAATAAAGCTCAATCCACCACTTCCACCATAAATAAGTGTCGGGCTTTCAGAAGTTTCGATAAAAGCATTATTCAGAACCACATATCCATCAATATCGCCAGTTAGAACGCTTACTCTTATACTGTCGATTTCCAGCTCACTTACATTTTGATACCTGAGGCTGTCAATCTCCACCAATCGGTCGTAAAGAACACCGGTTTCATCATACACCCCTACGGTTTTGGTAACCTCACCGTCCGAGATACTTACAATTACAATGATAGCTAAGAATGCGATAAATACTAGAGGAGTAAGAAGAGTAGAAAGGATGAAAGACTTAGTACGGACACGTGTTAGATACTCACGCTTCAGAACCAAAAGAATTTTATTCAGATCCATAATTAAGCCTCCTCGTTTTTGATGTTATCTTCTCCAACCGTGGAGATGAAAATCTCGTTAAGGGAAGGCTGAACGCGTTCAAATTTATGAATTTCAGCATATTCTATTGCCAGTTTAAGAATGTCCTGCATCGATTGTCCGTTTAGCACTCGTATTTCCGCGAAGTTAGTTGACCGGTTGTTTATTCGTACATCTTCAAGTTTATCCAGAAAAGAACCATCTCCATCAAATTCCAGGTTGATGGTGTTCTCACCGTAAGAGGCTTTTACATCCCGAAGATTGCCCTGTAATACGGCCTTTCCTTTGTTGAATAGGCAAATATCATCGCACATTTGCTCAACCTGTTCCATTCTGTGCGTAGAAAAAAGAATGGTTTTGCCCTGCTCTTTAAGATCTATAATTACCTCTTTCAGCGTTTCGCTGTTTATAGGATCAAGACCAGAAAAAGGCTCATCAAAAATATAGATATCCGGATCGTGGGCGATGGTAGCGATAAACTGGATTTTTTGAGACATCCCTTTCGAAAGTTCTCCAAGCTCTTTCTTTTTCCAGTCTGAAGCTTCAAAACGCTCAAGCCAAAAGTCGATCGCTTTTTTAGCATCAGATGTTTTCATGCCTTTAAGTTGGGTTAGATAAAGCAACTGCTCCCCAACTTTCATTTTCTTATACAGGCCGCGTTCTTCGGGCATGTATCCGATCATTTTTTGTGTTAACGGACTGGCTACATGCCCATTAATGGTAATTTGTCCTGAATCGGGAGCGAGTATATGATTGATCATTCGGATGGTGGTTGTTTTACCAGCTCCGTTAGGACCCAATAATCCAAAAATCCGACCTTTTTCAACATTAAAACTCACATCGTTCACTGCGGTATTGCTACCGAATGATTTAGTAACGTTCTCTACTTTGATGATGACCATACTACTTTTTTATTTTAATTTTAAGCTAAGATAAAATTTTATAGAAACTGATTTTAAGTTTTGTAAGAAGCTTAAACTTTTCTTATCTGTCGTAATAATTTTGGAGTTATTACAAACTGAATAATTTTTTTTAAACGTACATGCATATTACACATTTAAGTGCTGAATGTTACCCTGCTGCTAAAGCGGGAGGTTTGGGAGATGTAGTAGGCGCATTGCCTAAATATTTGAATAATCTGGGTGAATCATGCGAAGTGATTTTACCCAAATACAAAACAAATTGGCTGGAATCCCAGGAGTATGAACCTATTTGGGAGAGTGATGCAAGGTTAGGAAACGAATATTTTGCATTCAGAATATTAAAGGTAGTGGATGATCCTCTTGGATTTCCATTGTATTTGGTTGACGTGCCGGGGAGATTAGACCGACCGGGTGTGTATATCGACCCTTGGTCAGGTCATGGATATTGGGATGAATTCGAGCGGTTCCTGAGCTTTCAAATCGCTGCTCTGGAATGGATACTTCACCGAAAAGAAAAACCGGATATCCTTCATTGTCACGACCACCACACAGGCTTGGTTCCATTCATGGTTTCAAACTGTTACCGCTATAATAGTTTAGCAGAGATTCCGACAATTATCACTGTTCATAATGCTGAATATCATGGGCAGCATGCATTGGAAAGATATCACATGCTTCCTGATTTCGATCATTCAAAAATAGGGTTGCTGGATTGGGATGGTCGGTTAAATTCACTTGGTTCAGCTTTGAAATGTGCATGGAAGATTTCAACCGTTTCCCAAAGCTACATGAACGAGTTAAGTACAAACAGCAATGGACTGGAATTGCTGTTTGCTCAGGAAAAAGCGAAATCGGTTGGGATTGTAAATGGGATGGACGCAGAAGTCTGGGATCCTGCAACCGATCCATTGCTGGACATTAAATACACCAAAAGAGGTGTAAAAGGCGGTAAGCGTAAGAACAAGGAAAAAATCTGTGCTCAGTTTGGGTTAAATCCCGATGTGCCCACCATTGCGTTTATTGGCAGACTTGTAAGGGAAAAAGGAGCAGATTTACTACCTGATTTGATTTCAAAGTTCATGCATAGCAAGCGGGAGGTAAATTTTGTTCTTTTAGGAACTGGAGATCCCGGTCTCCATGAAATTTTTACACGAATGGAAAACGATCATGTAGGTTATTTTGATGCTACGCTTGAATACAACGAAAAACTTGCTCATGAAATTTATGCAGGTTCGGATTTCATTCTTATGCCTTCCCGAGTAGAACCTTGTGGACTTAATCAAATGTATTCTATGCGGTACGGAACGGTTCCAATAGTACGTGCTGTTGGCGGATTGAAGGATACGGTCATTGATTTAGAGGAAGAAGATGGGTACGGAATTCAGTTCCAGAATTTTAATCTACATGAGGCCGAACAAGCTATTAATCGTGCCATTGATTTATTCGCCGATTCTAAAAAACATGCCGAAGTAGTTCGAAGGATTGTCGGGCTCGATTTTTCATGGGATAAATCGGCAAAAGAGTATATTAACCTGTATAACCAATTAAAACTGCAGAGTACATAAATGAAGAGTTCAGTAATAGCCATTATATTAGGAGGAGGAAGAGGAACAAGATTGTTCCCGTTAACAGACCACAGGTCGAAACCTGCAGTTCCCGTAGGTGGTAAATATCGGTTAGTCGATATTCCGATTTCAAATTGTTTGAATTCCGATATTCGTCGGATTTATGTACTTACCCAGTTCAATTCTGCATCTTTAAACCGCCATATCAAGAACACTTATAACTTCGATGCATTCAGCAGTGGGTTTGTGGACATCCTTGCCGCTGAGCAGACTGCGGATAATAATGAGTGGTTTCAGGGAACAGCAGATGCGGTTCGGCAATCTATCCATCACATGGAAAATCATGATTACGAGCATGTATTGATCCTTTCCGGTGATCAGTTGTACCAGATGGATTATCGGAAAATGCTCGAACGCCATAAAGAAAATAAATCAGACTTAACTGTTGCAACCATCCCTGTAATAGATGAAGATGCTACCGGATTTGGCATCATGAAGACCAATAAAGAGGGCATGATCGATAGCTTTGTGGAAAAGCCGGATTTAGAAGAACTTCAGAAATGGAAATCAAATGTTTCGGAACCTTACGCCTCTCAGGGGAAGTATTACCTTGCATCAATGGGGATTTATATTTTTAACAGAGAAGCACTCATTAAGCTTTTTGATGATAATCCTGATGCTACCGATTTTGGAAAGGAGATTATTCCTAAAACTCTGAATGAAGGAATGCGAGTTAGTAGCTATGAATTTGGTGGCTACTGGGAAGATATCGGAACCATTAAAGCTTTCTTTGATGCGAATCTGGCACTGGCTGATACAATACCCGAATTCAACTTGTATGACAACGATAATTTTATTTATACCCGAGCCCGGCTACTTCCAGCATCAAAAATTATGGGTACAACCATGGAGCATTGTTTAATGGCAGAAGGTTGTATTGTTGAGGCGAGTCGAATCGTTCGTTCTGTTATTGGGATTCGATCGAGGATAGGTAAAGGAACTACGATTGAAAACTCCATAATTATGGGTAACGACCATTTCCAAAGCCGAGAGTATATTGATAATGCTTCTCCCGATAAACCTGCAATGGGTCTTGGTCAAAGGTGCTATCTAAGCAATTGTATTATTGATAAAAATGTATCTATCGGAAATGATGTGCGAATTGTTGGGGGAGCTCATATTCCTGATGGGGATCATAAGTACCATTTTATGCGAGATGGGATTGCAATAGTTAGAAAAGGAGTTACCGTACCGGATGGGACGATTATCTAAATAAAAAAAGCCTTCTTCAAGTGTGAAGAAGGCTTTGAAATACTTAATAGAGAAGAAGTATTAGACTGCTTGCAGAACTTCTTTAAGAGTTATCCCGATATCAGCGGGGCTTTCCACTACGGTAATTCCAGCATCAGCCAAAGCTGCTTTTTTAGCTTGCGCTGTTCCCTGTCCACCAGAGATAATTGCACCTGCGTGCCCCATACGTCGGCCCGGAGGTGCTGTAGAACCTGCAATAAATGCAACCACTGGTTTAGTAACATGTTCTTTAATGTATGCCGCAGCTTCTTCTTCAGCAGAGCCACCGATCTCGCCAATCAAAACGATCGATTCTGTATCAGGGTCATCCTGAAATAATTTCACCGCATCAAGGTGGGTAGTTCCTATCACAGGATCTCCTCCAATTCCGATTGCTGTGCTTTGTCCTAATCCCACTTTGGTAAGTTGATCAACTGCTTCGTAGGTAAGAGTTCCTGAACGAGAGATTAAACCGACAGTTCCCGGTGAGAAAATGTTGCCAGGCATAATACCAATTTTAGCTTCCCCAGGAGTTATAACACCAGGGCAATTAGGCCCTACAAGTGTAGCGCCGCGGCTCTTACAAATTTGCTTTGCTACAATCATATCTTTTACAGGAATACCTTCTGTGATACAAATAATCACTTTAATTCCGGCAAAAGCTGCTTCAGTAATTGCATCAGCTGCAAAGGCAGGGGGTACAAAAATAACGGAGGTATTAGCACCTTCTTTTTCTACAGAGTCTGCAACCGTGTTAAAAACAGGTCGATCCAAATGTTTTTGGCCACCTTTGCCAGGAGTAACTCCGCCTACTACATTGGTTCCATATTCTATCATTTGTCCGGCGTGGAAACTTCCTTCACTACCGGTAAAGCCTTGTACTATCAGGCGGGTATCCTTTCCAACTAATACGCTCATTATCTGTGTTTTAAAATTCTTGATTTAGCGGGTGGGAATATAAGGGCTATGAATGAAAGTAGCTAAGAAGAAAAGGCACAAAGTGGCACAGTTTCCTTTGTGCCTTTCTCCCTTTGTGCCTATAATCAAACTATGATTTCAGACGCAAAAAAAGAAGAAGTCCGGGATGCCGCAGATATTGTGGAGGTTATCTCAGATTATGTGAAATTGAAGCGCTCAGGCAGCGGTTTTACAGGATTGTGTCCGTATCATAATGAAAAAACACCTTCCTTTCATGTAACGCCAAGACTCGGGATTTTTAAGTGTTTTGGATGTGGAGAGTCGGGCGATGTGTTTAAATTTGTGATGGATCAGGATGGGATTGGATTTACAGAAGCCATCAAACAATTAGCAGATCGGTATGGAGTTTTTATTCCGGAAGAAGAGCAAACACAGGAGCAAGGGGAGCATCATCAACTAAAGGAAGGAATTTATCACGCATTAAAGTTTGCCGGAGTTTATTTCTACCGGAACCTAATCGAAAACCCGGATGCGAAGAAAGCGATGGATTATCTTGAGAAGCGCGGATATCCAATGGAAGTGATTAAGAGTTTTGGACTAGGATATGCCCCATCCGGAGGGGATGATTTATGGCGGGCTGCAAAGAATGCAGGTATTGATGAGCAATATCTTGCAGAAGCCGATTTGATCAAGCCTAGCCAAAGGGGAGAAGGGTTTTACGATACTTTCAGGGGACGATTGATGTTCCCGATTTTTAGTCCTACCAACAAAGTAATTGCCTTTGCTGGTAGGGTTTTAGGAAATGAAAAAACGGCGAAGTACATAAATTCAGCTCAAACCAAAGTGTATAATAAGAGTGAAGTAGTGTATGGTGTGAACTTCGCTAAGAACGAAATCCGTAAGCACAAAGAGGTGATTTTGGTGGAAGGCTACACAGATGTAATCACGCTCAATCAGCACGGAATTTCAAACGTGGTTGCAAGTTCGGGGACTGCTCTTACGACAGGTCAGATGAAGATTCTGCATCGTTATGGTGATCGGATCGTGATGATCTATGATGCGGATAATGCCGGACAGAATGCTATGAAACGAGGAATTGATATAGCTTTGGCTGAAGGTATGGAAGTACAGTTACTAGAGCTTCCTGATGGGGAAGACCCTGATTCTTTTGTAAAACAATTTGGGAAAGAGTCATTTCTTCAACTAAAAAAAGATGAAGCGTCTGATTTTGTAGATTTCCTGATCATGAAGGCTGAGGAAGAGGGAAGAATGGAGAATCCAGCTCAACAAAGTAAAGTGATTACGGAGATTCTTGAAGCTATTGCGAGTATTCAGGAGTCTATTCAAAGACAGGTTTATGTGCAGCATCTGCATCAAAAAACTCAAAAATACAGAAAGGGAACAGACAGGGAATTGTTTGAAGAACTGGAACGGGTTCTTTCAGAAAAGAAGCGTGAAGAACAACGCTCAAAAAGAAGAGAGCAATTCAGGCAGAATAAGGAGACCATAGACCAAGGACCACCGAGCGAAGGTGAACTCCCTATTGAGGAACAGTTTAAAGGGATACCTCAATCCTCAAACCTCAAGCCTCAAGCCTCAAAAAAGAAACCCCACTACGAAAAAGAGCTTATTCGGTTGATGATCACCTACGGTAAGGACATGGTGAAATATATCTGCTCTCTCACTAACGATAGGTTAATTGAAGATGAAGAACTCCGAATGTTTTATAATAATGTGGTAGAACGTTATAAGGCAGGAGAAGAAATCTCAGTTGAATTTTATTCCGGTAAGCCGGATCCGTTTCCCAGGTTACTAGGGGATGTTCTTCTGGAACAACATACGGCAAGTGAGCGCCATCACGAAAAGGTTGGATTGAAGTACGAAAAAGACAAAAATCCATACCGAACGGCAAAGAGCACCATTAAAACGTTGGAGCTGAATTTTTTTAAGCATAAGCTTACAGAGCTTTCAGAAAAATATAAAACGGCTACCGATGGAGAGAAGAGAAAAATCACGGAAGTACAGGCCGATGTTCAGTCAAAAATAACCCTTCGTGAGAAAATGGATTCTGATGATTTTTATCCCGATCCCGAAGGTACCTCTGAAAATATCGTGAATGAGAAAGTGTTTGAGTATAAAATGAAAGGTGATAGTTGATAAAGTGAAAGTTGATGAATTCTTTACAAAAACCATCAACTTTCAACTCTCACTTATCAATCTTCTTTTTGATAATTAAACATCCAGCGGATGCCGAACTTATCCTCGAGTTGGCCGAAAATAGCACCCCAGAATGTGTCCTGAAGCTCCATGTGAACAGTACCTCCTTCCACAAGCTTACCCCAGGTTAGGCGCATTTTAGTTTCATTATCAAAGTTCAGATTCAGGTGCACATTATCACCGGGGTTGATTTCTTTGTGAGGTGCGCCGTCAGAAAACATAATCGAGGCATTATTAAAGGAGAGTTCTGCGTGCATCACTTTTTTATAATCTTCTTCAACGGGCATGTTGGCCTCTCCAAAGCGCTGCATAGAGACTAATTCTGCTTTAAATACACTTTGATAAAAATTCAGGGCGTCTTCACAGTTTCCGGGAAAGAATAAATAGGGGGTTATCATACGTACTCCGTTAGCTTTTGCTTAGTATAGACAAAAAACTAAATACGAGTCAAAGCATACACTAAAATGTTGACACCCATTTTCATGGCGTTCTCTCTTACTTCTGCAGGATTGTTGTGGATTTCCGGATCAGCCCAACCATCACCTAAGTTTGACTCATATGTGTAGTACACAACCAGTTTACCATTTCGGAAGAGTCCAAATCCTCTCGGACTTTCGTTATCGTGTTCGTGTATTTTCGGAAGACCGTTTGGAAAATTGAAAACCTGGTTATAGATAGGATGGTTAAATGGAAGTTCCAGCAATTCTTCATCAGGAAATACCCGACTCAGTAAATCACGGATATGTTCGTCTAGGCCATAATCATCATCTACATATAGGAATCCTCCATTTTCCAGGTAAGTCTTAAGGTTTCGAACTTCGGTATTATTAGCGGTAATGGTCCCATGACCTGTTAAAAACAGGAATGGGTAGGAATGAATTTCTGAGCTGCCTAGTGCTACATCCTCATAATCCGGATCGATGGAAATGGGTACATTTTGGTTTGTGTAAGAAATCAGATTCTTTAGTGCAGAGGGGTCATTATACCAATCTCCGCCGCCACGATATTTTACTCTGGCGATTTCAAAGGAGCCTGTTTGTTGGGCAACCACAGGAGCGGAGGAAGTTATTAGTAAAAACAGGAGTATTTTCAGAATGATTTTCATACTGTTAATCTAACAATCCATCCATTTAAAAATTGTCAAATTTAGAAATTTGGATTCCTTTTGATAAATGTATCAATGGTATCTGAAGCCATTGCTCCGAATAACCCGATACCACCCTGGACGTTGGTTAGCACATTCTGGATTTCTCCGGGGGACAGAGTAGAGCCCCCAAGCTGCACATCGTTAGAGCGGATATAATCGTACATATTA
>JBLLNP010000009.1:0-165266 GCA_048058975.1 Balneola sp. | reverse complement strand
CAACAGACTCATTCTGACAGCACTTCAAAAAAGTATTTTATTGGTAGTACATTTTTCTTACTTGGAAATTTTAGCACTTCCAATAAACCCGATTTCGCTCATCTTAATGTCGGGTATCGATTAACTCAAAAAGATGTGTTTTCTGTTGAGCTTAAAACATGGAAATACGCATGGTCTTTGGGCATTCCTTATGGACCATCTTTCGAAGCACCAGAAGAGGAATTTCCTGGTTACATCCGCGAGTTTGGTTTTGCTCTGGTTTACCAACGGTTTTGGTGGAAAGGATTATACACAGGGGTTCATACCATGAGTGCCTGGCAAAATTTTATTGACGAAAGCGGTTCTAAAATTGATAATGGATACCAGATATTTAATACCTATCGGTTAGGGTATCATTTCAGAATTGGAAAAAGTCGTTTCTTTATCGAACCTTCAATAGCAATAACACACCGTCCTTATCACACCAGAATGCCAGATTCGTTCAAACAATTGAATGACAAGTGGCCCAACTATTTTATTGGGGAACCAGGACTACATTTCGGATTCAGATTTTGATTAGATTGAACTGTTCAATTAAATACTCCACAATGATCTCATTCGAAATCACTGAACACTTCCCGGTTTCTTCTAAAGAACTTTATACTGCCTGGCTGGATAGCCATCAACATTCTGCTATGACAGGTGGCGAGGCAATTTGCAGTAATAAAGAAGGTGAGAGATTTTCGGCCTGGGATAGATACATCACCGGTACAAACAGAAAGCTTGTTGAGGGTAAGGAAATTTTACAAAGCTGGAGAACTACAGAATTCGACGATGCAGAAGAAGATTCGGAGTTGATCCTCAAATTTGTGGATACCGAGGTTGGGTGTACCCTAACTTTAACTCATACCAACATCCCCGAGAATCAACCGGATTACAAACATGGCTGGATTGAGCATTATTTTGAACCTATGAAAGAGTATTTTGCAACCCGATAGGTTTACCCCACCCAAACCGTTTTTGTATTTACAAATTCTCTGATTCCATAAAGCCCCAGCTCTCTCCCATACCCTGAATTCTTGATACCACCAAATGGTAGCCTTGGATCAGATTTTACATATTCGTTCACAAACACACATCCTGCCTTTAATTGATTTGCAGCAATCTGCTCTGCTTTTTCTCTGTGGGATGAAAAGACCGCTGCCCCAAGTCCATAGCTTGTATCGTTAGCCACATGAATGGCTTCATTAGCATCTTTTACCTTAATCACTGCAGCTACCGGGCCGAAAAGCTCTTCTTCGTAGGCGGGCATTCCTTTTGAAACATTGGTAATCAAACTAACAGGATAGAAAGCCCCCTCTCCTTCCGGCTTTTCACAACCCAACACTGCTTTTGCTCCCATCTCAATACTTTTTGTTACCTGATCATGCAATGTGTCTCGTAGATCTTCCCGAGCCATAGGGCCTAGATCTGTTCCTTCTTCAAAAGGATCTCCTACTTTTCTCTTCTCTAGCTCTTTCCTGAAAGCATTCAGAAATTCATCATAGATTTTTTCTGTGACTATAAAACGTTTGGCAGCAATACAGCTCTGCCCTGAGTTAATAAGCCGCGACGTAGCACAAGCTTCTGCTGCTTTTTGGATATCCGCATCTCCAAGGATCAGATATGGATCACTCCCTCCCAACTCTAGTACTGTTTTCTTAAGTGCCTCTCCGGCCTGACTTGCCACTATTTTCCCTGCTCTTGTACTACCTGTTAAAGTTATCGCTGCTATTCCATTGTGCCGAATGATCGGTTTCATATCGTCATTCTTGACCAGAATGGTTCGGAATAAATCACTTGAGATTCCTGAGTTGTGAATGATTTCTTCAATCTTTAATGCACATCCGGTAGTTACTTCCGCATGTTTAAGAATCACTGCATTACCGGCCATAAGCGCCGGAGCCCCAAACCGGAATAACTGCCAGAATGGGAAATTCCACGGCATAATAGCCAGAACAGTCCCCAAAGGTTCAAAGGTTACATAACTACGATTAGCTTCCGTTTTGACGAATTTCCTTTCCAGGAATTTCCCGGCTTTCTTTGCATAAAATTCGCACACCCAGGCGCATTTCTCAATCTCTCCAATCCCTTGAGCTAAAGGTTTTCCCATTTCCTTAGCCATTAACGCTGCTAATTCTTCCTTCTGTTCTAAAAGCAATGAAGCAATCTTCATTAAATAGGGAGCACGAACCGGATAGTCTAACTTATTCCACTCTCGCTGCGCTATTTCTGCGTTAGAGACAATTCCTTCGAATTCCTCGAAACTGGTATTCGCATATTCTTTGATAAGTTTACCTGTTGCCGGATTAATTGTTTTCATGGATTCGTTATTCGTTATTCGTTATTCGTTATTTGTTAAGAGGAAATTAACTCCTATATAGAAACAAAGAATTACGGACGACCTTGGTTCCATTTTCTATAGAACTAAGCGGAAAAAGAGAACTACCCGTTCTTTTCAATGCTCATCAGAATAACGGTAAGCACATCGTTCAGTAGATTTTCATCAATAATAAGTGGCGGAGCCAAACGAATAAGCGTATCTGAATGGAGAGTCCATCCAAGTAGGATTCCTAAAGAAAAGCATTCTTCCACTACTTTTTGAGTTAATTCTTTGCTAGAAAGTTGAAGTCCCAACATAGCTCCCTTTCCTCTTACTTCAACAATGCCTTTTCCTTTCAATTTCTCTTTCGCCTTTTTTTCTATGAGTGTAGCTTTTGCTAAGTAATCTCCTGATAAAAGCTCTTTTAGATTTGCAAGAGCCGCTGCACAACTAACCGGATGCCCTCCAAATGTTGTCACATGATTCAATGGCGGATTATACATGAACGCTTCAAAAATTTCCCGCGAAGAAACAAAAGCTCCCATTGGCATTCCTCCCGACATCGCCTTGGCAAGGCATAAAATATCCGGGGCAATATCATAATGCTCAAAGGCAAACATCTTCCCGGTGCGCCCAAAACCTGACTGGATTTCATCGTAAATCAACAGTACGCCGGATTCATCGCATCGTTTTCGGATTTCTTTAAGCCATTTTTTATCTGATGGAATGATACCCCCTTCTCCCTGGATTGGTTCCAGAATTACCGCAGCCGTATTTTGGTCGATGATATCCAACACCTCAAAAGAATTGAAATCCAGAAAGTGAACATCGGGCAATAAAGGCAGGTAAGGGTCGCGGTAAACATCACGTCCGGTAACACTCAACGAACCGTGTGTATCTCCGTGATAGCTGTTTTTAAAAGCTACTAATTTTGAACGACCTGTATGCTTCTTGGCAAGTTTAAGTGCTCCCTCATTTGCTTCAGTACCACTGTTTACGAAATAAACCTGATCTAATCCATCCGGTAAAATGCTTGTAAGAAGTTCTGCAAACTCCAACTGCGGTTTCTGAATAAACTCCCCATACACCATTACATGAAGGTGTTTATCAACCTGTTCTTTGATTGCTTCAATTACTTTTGGATGCCGGTGCCCGAGGCTACTTACCGCAATTCCAGAAATAAAATCGACATAGCGCTTTCCCTCTACGGTATACAAAAATGGCCCTTCCGCATGACTTATTTCCAGTCCGATAGGTGCATCACTGGTTTGAGCTACGTTCTTTTTAAATTTATCCAGATTATTCATTGAATAAATACGCCAACGATTAATTTACTGCAATGTAAAACATCCGTTGCTAAGAACTCAACAACAACAACAGCGTTTACTTCAAAATCTCTGCGAATTCTTTTTGAGCTGCCACTCCTTTATCTCTGGCATACCAAACATGAAGATTTTTAGCCGCTTCTGTTCCACCTATTAGAGGATTAATTTTCTCTGCAAGGTATCGCTTTTGAGTCTCTGATGGTCTGGGTCCCCAATCACCTAATACCTCGAGTGTTTCTGAATCAAGAACTATAACTTTTGGAATAGAACGACTAATACCATCAGTTAAAAATTCATCCATAACTTCGGGATACTCATTTCTGAGGATTACTTTTAAATCAACCAGCGGATTTAATTCAGCCATTTTATTGATAAATGGCAGGATCTGAGCTGAATCACCACACCACCCCTCGGTAATGACCAGCCAAGTTTGAGCTTTTTCAATGCTCTTAACGATAGTTTCTACTTCAGGCAGTATAGCCCCGCGTTTATCCCATCGCGAAGACCTCTGGATATTTAGCTTTGTGTAATTCAGGTTACTTTCTGTGTTATTTTGATCTGTGACCTGATGCCTTTCAAATAATTTTTCTACAATAGAATTAAAAGTATCATAGGTATATGCCTGATCAATCACATCCTGAGTAATAGGTGAAATAATAGTAGTGTTCATATCAATTCGTAATAATATTTTTAAAGCCGCATAGAAGATACGAACTGTATCCGCCTTAAATAATTGATTTGATCAATAGCGTTGATAGGATAAACGCTACAAAGCTTAGCGAAGCAAGCAGCTTTATTTTCATAACAAGACTATATTCTTCTTCCACCCCTTTTAGCCGGAAAAGGATGAACACAATTCCTGAAAAAGCAAAGAATCCCAGGACTCCGAAGATAATTCCCAGAATGATATCTACCTGTATAAGGTGATAGGTAATGATTTGAAGTCCAAGCAGGTACATAATTACATAAAAGAACCGAACTCCCTTCAATCCAAATTTCATTGCGAAGGTTTGGTCTCCCCGTTCGCGGTCTTCTTCCATCTGAAATACCTGAGAAACCGGGTATAAACTCAAGAGAATACATGCTACCCCAAGTGCAATAAATCCTTCATTCAAGGAAAGTGATTCAGCTCCGCCTGCAAGATATCCCAAAAGAAAAGAATTTGTTCCGGTGCTAATCCCGATAGCAAATATGCTTAGTATTGGGTTCCCTTTCCACCGAGCCAAAGGAGTAGAATACAGCCAAAAGAGCAGCATACTTGATATATAAATCACAAAGAATTTAAACCCGACAAACAGAGCCGGAATAATTCCAATAAATTGAATTATCAGCGAAACCGTCCACATCCAGTCAGTCATTTTTGGGGGTGACTTCAATCCTCCGATCGGACCTTCATCTTTATCCCAGTACGAGTTATAGGCAGTCGCTCCTCCGAATAACAACACATGCACATTCAAAAACTGAATCCAGTATTTCGTCCAATTAACTTCAGGAAGAAACAGGGCCGCAAGTAAGTATCCCCCGGAAAGAATAAAAAACTGGTAATGCAACCGAAGGTGCACGATAAAGTGCCAAATCTGATTAGTTAGTGATGTGGATGATTGCATAGTTTCGACCTCCTCTAACCCCTCCTTCTCAAGAAGGGGAACACCTGAAATAATACAAAATCATATTAATGAGTTCTCCTCCTAATTTAGGAGTAAACAGAGGAAGTCAATTACCTGAAAGGGTTAAACATTAGGAGATCAAAAATCCTTATCTTCGGCTTTGATGATTATCCAACATGACATAGCGTTTAAAGAGATTTTCTCAGAGAAAGAATGGAAAGCCAGAAAGCAGACTCATGAGCAAAAAGTGGATGAACTCATCGGCGAGTATTTAAAAGCCCGCTCTGCTCATAAAAAACAGCCGGTGATGGATTTTCTGTTCGAATATTATGCTTTTCGTCCTTCTGCGCTTAGAAGATGGTCACCGGGAATAGGTGTTGGACTAGAAGTTACCAATCCTGATAACCTACCGGAACTAAGTGAGCTTAAAACAGAAAACGGTATTGCTTTTCTGAACCTTGAACTGTTTCCCGAGAAAAGAATCAAATCCATCCGATGGATTCTGGAGATGCTGCAAAACACTCAGGACAAAAAACCTATGTTCGGTTGCTTTGGAATGCACGAATGGGCAATGGTTTATAAAGCCGAAAAACCCCGCCACGATCAGGTTCCTCTTCGTATGGAACCGGAAGAACTGGCAGCATTTGTTGAAAGTCGTCCGTTAGTTTGTACCCATTTTGATGCCTATCGCTTTTTCACACCTGAGGCTGTGCCTTTGAATAAGTTCGAACTTAGCCGACAGGAATTTGCCAATACCGAGCAACCGGGTTGTATTCACTCCAATATGGATTTATATAAATGGGCGCATAAACTCTACCCGTGGATTGGCAGTGATCTGATTCTGGAAGCCTTTGAACTCGCCTGTGAAGCCCGAACCATAGACATGATGGCAAGTCCATATGATTTGATGGAACACGGTTTAGAACCAATAAAGATTGAAACCGAATCAGGCCGACTTGAATACCTAAAGCAACAGGAAGCTATTTTTGAAAAAGGAAAGCCGGTTAGAAAGAGTTTGATTGAAGAGATAAAAAGACTTCTAAATGTCTAAAAATATTGGTACTTGTAAACATTGTAGAGAAGAAAATGTTGAACTTCAAAAGAAATCTCATGTCCTTTCTAAATTTCTTTTCGAGAATATATTAGCTGATGGAAATTCAGGTGAAAGAATAATTATCGTTGATCCTGATTCTTTAGAACAAAAAGGAAAAGCTAAAGATGCACCATATGAAAAATATATTTACTGTAGAAAATGTGAACGAGAATGGAGTTCGATAGAAACAAAAGCAAGTCAAATGCTTTTTCATAAAGAATTCAATCCTAAAATGATTTCTAAACAAACTGGAGAAATAGGGAATCAAATTTATTTTAAGGAAGCTGAAATAGAAATTTTCAAAAAATTTATGCTTCTTAATTTGTATAGGGCAAATAATTCAAATCATGGCATGTTTACTCAAGTAAATCTTGGCGTTTACAATGAAATTTTTAGAAATATCATGCTGGGAAATCTAAATCTTGAGCAATCAAATTGCACCTTTCACATTTTTAGCTTCAAAGAACACATTCCAGCACAGCTTCAACATTTTTCCACTCATTTCATAAGGCTTAAAATAGGTTACGCTCATGGCTATTCAATATTCGTGGATGGAATTGGTTTTGTATATAACTTTGGAAAAAGTTCAGATAAAATTTTCCATTTAACCAGTTTAGACAACTCAAATGGTTTGGCAGTAAATTTTCTAGACAAAAGATCTTCTAAGGTAGTCTTAAAGAGCCTGTTTCAAATAAAACACCCAATAATATCCTAGATAACTAAAAACTATCCTTCCCAGATTCATTTCTTGCCCATTCAGTTTCCATATATACTCCTCACAAACCTAGATAAAGGCGTAGTTGAAAGTCCGTTTACTAAACGTTCATCGGCAGTATAAAAAATGGATTTGGTAAGAATGGCTGTCGCAATATAACACGCATCATATAGGGTTACAGGAAGTGTAATAGAGATATCAAAAGCGATGTCAGAAAGTTGTAGGTAGTTGATAAATCGCACCGGAAACTTGGAAATCTTAGCCTTTTTTCCAGGAGCTTCTTCCAACCTAAGCTCTTTCTTCCTCACCTTCTTAGTAATAATCGATTCCAGCTCTATTTGAAACAGATCGGGTGCATAAAAATAATTGAACCGGTTGAGTAAGGCCTGAGCTTCATCAGATCCCTGTTCCAGAAATAACCATTTCGCAGCAACGGATGCATCAATAACATAGTTACTCACCGTTCTCTATCCTCGCGAAGATCATCCGCACTATCTGAGAAAGTTCTGCCTTCAGCTCGGTACTCAGTAAGAATTTCATTCACCATATTCCTGGCTTCTTCTATATCCGGCCCTACATATGATCGCAGTATTTCGTGTAATTCTCCTTGCAGTGACCTGTTATTCTTCTCTGCTTTCTCTTTTAGTTTATTGAGTATATCCTCTTCTATATTTCGGATTAGTACGTCTGGCATTTATTAGTTATTGGTTATTGGTTATTGGTTATTGGTTATTGGTTATAAGATATCATATTGATATCATAATTAGAAATCATTTTTTTCTTTTGAATAGATTTATAACGTCAAAAATATTCCCGTTTTACGGGAAAGAGATTTTCCCCAGACTAACCCCTACCTCATTAACCAAAAACTGTTCCCCAATAACCAAACAGTTTGCTAAAAAAGCCATGAGAGCGGCTTCTTTGCTGTCTGCAGACATACCCAGTTCTTCAAAGTTTTTGACCTCTGCATTGGGGAAATTTTCTTTTAGCCTTTTCATCAGAGTTTGGTTGTGAACTCCGCCCCCGCTGGCATAGAGTTCATATTTCTGGTCACCAATCACTTCATCAAAAGCGCGCTCGATGCTTTTGGTTGTGAGTTTTGTTAGGGTGGCGATTAAATCTTCCGGTATTAATTCTATTTGGTAACCTTCCATCAGGTTTTCGACCAATTCCAGGTTAAAGTCTTCCTGTCCGGTTGTTTTTGGGAAAGCTTTCCTGAAATAGGGTTCCAATAGTAAGTATTTGAGTAATTCGGAATGCACCGTGCCTGAAGCAGCCACCCTACCTCCTTCATCAAAAGCTTTGCTAAAATGCTTTTGCATGGCTTCATTTATGAGAGTATTCGCAGGGCCAGTATCTGAAGTAATAATTTCTCCTTCACTTTCTTTGGAAGGCAGCCAGGTGAAATTCGCTATTCCTCCCAGATTCAGTAGCATCCTGTGTTTGGTTTGGTGGCGAAATAGTTGTTCATCCATGAGTGCAGCCAGTGGTGCTCCTTGTCCGCCTGCCGCCGTGTGTTTTTGCCGGAAATCTGAAGTAGTAATGATTCCGGTTTTGTGGGCGATGTGATCTCCATCCACAATCTGCAGCGTACAGGTTTGCTCATCGGTTGGATGGTGGTAAATCGTTTGTCCGTGACTCGCAATCAAATCCACTTCCTCTTTGCTTACTCCCCATTTGTTTAACGCCTCTAATATCCAACCAGCATAGAAGTGCGCCAGTTCGGTATGCAATACCGTAACTTCCTTCAGGCTTACTGTTTCTTTGGATTGAATTGCCGCGATTCTTGCTCGGAGCATGGTATTATAATCAATGGTTTTGAACTCCTTCACTTTTACAGAGTTCTCGCCACATTCACAGAGTGCAATATCGAGTCCATCGAGTGAGGTACCGGACATCAACCCAATAATCAATCGGGTTGGTTTTTCAGCGATTTCGGAAAGTTTGGTTAGCTGCTTGTTCATGGTTGAAACTCGGGGTATTTTGGCAAGCAATCAATCCCTGATATTATGAGCGCTCCTGAAGAAATTGAATATGAATCTTTTGAGGAAGACCTGAAGGTTCTCATCCAAACCCTGAAAGACAGTTTTGAGTCTTCTGAAGCCGAATTCCATATCGATGATCACAACGATATCTTGTATATCAAACTTGAAGGACTCGATGATTATTCTCAGGATGAAATTGTGGAGATAGCTGGTCCTATTCTCGAAGAGCTGGATATGGATTTCGAAGAGATTATTTTTATGCCTTTTTGAGGAGCACT
Organism: Balneola sp.; assembly: GCA_048058975.1. GTDB lineage: Bacteria > Bacteroidota > Rhodothermia > Balneolales > Balneolaceae > RHLJ01. The sequence goes on along the minus strand of JBLLNP010000009.1, from coordinate 155,922 downwards.
TTTTGTTTAAGTCATTCTGAGGGCACTCCCGAAGAATCTACAAAGCTCTGAATTGTGCAGATCCTTCGCTTTCGCTCGGGATGACCATATATTTGCATTCCTATCCCCAATTAAAAAAAGCGCTTTTTTATAGCTTTAAGCTTCGTATTTTTGGAACGAATTTTTACCCCGATTTTCTATGAAAAGCTCCAATTCAGGCTACACCTTACGCTGCATAAAATGCAATCATGTAAACGATGAGCGAAAGACATCTACCTTTTGCACGGTATGTGGTGATGTGCTAACGGTTGATTATCATGAAGTACGTCCTGAAATCCAGTATCCTTTAAAAAATATTCAGCCTGATCCACTCAAAAACCATTACACTGCTCTAAGGCAGCTAACCCGGTTATCAGAAAGGTACGGAGCAGATTTGTACGCCAAACTTGAACTTGAAAATCCTACCGGATGCTTTAAAGATCGTGGAAGTTATGTAGAGGTTTTGAAAGCACTAGAACTGGGAGCTGATGCAATATGTCTAGCTTCTACCGGAAATATGGCGGCTTCAGTAGCAGCCTATGCCTGTTACTTCAAACTTCCTTGTTTCGTATTCGTTCCTGAGAAAACCCCGGAAGTAAAACTTGCTCAATCGACTATTTATGATGCTACCATCCTCAAAATAAAAGGGGATTTTAAGCAATGTGAGCTTTTATGTAGAGAGTTCGCAAAGTCAGGTAATTATTACCTCGCGGGGGATTATGTTTTTCGACAGGAAGGTCAGAAGTCGTTTTCTTATGAACTATTCGAACAAGGTCCAATAGATTACGATTATATTTTCGTACCTGTTGGAGCCGGCACCAACTTTGCCGCCATTTTCAAAGCGTTTAAGGAAATGAAAGCCGCCGGGCTGATTGATAAAATTCCTTCGTTCGTTGCAGTGCAACCGGAACAGGGATCTCATGTAGTTCAGGGCATCTTTAAAAAAGAAAAAATTGTTCAGGATCAGATACATACAATGGCTGATGCCGTTGCAGTAGGTGATCCTTTTGATTTTTATAAAGTGCTGGAAGGTATCGAGGAAACCAATGGACTGGCATTTACTGCTACCGAAAATGAGCTCCTTGAATCCATGAAAGAAATGACGGTGGAAGAAGGGCTTTTTGCTGAACCTTCTTGCGCCATACCACTTGCCTGTTTCAAGAACAATCTGGATCATTTTAAGGGCAAGAAATGCCTGTTTATACTTACGGGTACCGGACTAAAAAGCTCTCAGATTGTATCCAAGTATTCGCTCTCCTCTCCTGTTCTTTCACCTAAACTGGAACGTGTTCAACAGTATATCGATTCCGGTTTCCCTGATCTTCAACGCAAAAGCTGGGGGCAGTCCCGTGAAATGCTGATGGGCAATGTTTCGATGGATGCCGAACACGCCCGTTTATATGATGAGTACGTACAGGGAATTAATAAAAAAGGAAAAACTCTGCGGGAAGAAGAAATTAAGGCGCTCAAGTCTTTGGTATATAATGAAGAAAAGGATCTAAAATACCCGATTGAAGTACTAGATTATAAACTTACCATGCGAATGCATGGATTGGTGAGCGCAGCTGTTAAACTCAAACTTCCAAACGGCGAAGAAGTTATTTCTTTAGATCAGGGAGTAGGTCCTATGGATGCTGTACTCACTGCTATTAAAGCTGAAACGGATGCCTTCATTCCTCTCGAAATAAAAAATCATGAAGTTGAGATTTTAAGCCCCGATACTGATTCATTGGTTATTGTATCTCTTACCCTGGAAAAGGAAGATTATACCTTTACAACAAAAGCGGCTTCTCCCGATACTCTGGAAGCATTAATACAGGCTTTTGTGAAGGGATTGGCTGTAGCTAATAAAGCATTAGCTGTATAATACTTTTTCTAATATTTTGGTACCCGAGTAACTAATCTCTCGAAGAGGGACTCAAATTCATCAAGTAGCAAAAGACTCATGAAACGTCTTTTCAAAATTATAAAGATTTCTATGACTACGCTAATCGCTCTGGTTGCCATACTTGCAATCTCTATCTTCTTCTATATGCGACAAGCTAAATTTGGAAAAGCCCCGTCAGGTGAGCATCTGGAACAGATTGCCAAATCCAACAATTTTCGAGATGGAATGTTTAAAAATCTTTCTGTAACTCCCGATTTAAGTGAAGGACATTCTTACTGGAGTATTATTAAAGACCAGTTTTTTACCAGTCACCCAAGAACAGAACCCAGCAAACCAATTCCTTCCCAAAAAACCGATTTGTTTGCTTTAAAAAATGATGAAAATGTCCTGATCTGGTTCGGCCATTCCTCTTATTTCATCCAGTTAGATGGGGTTAAAATTCTGGTTGACCCAGTATTTAGCGGAAATGCCTCTCCTATTCCGGGAACGGTTAAAGCATTTCCCGGAACTGATCGATATACTCCCGAAGATATCCCTGAAATAGACTATCTGATTATAAGTCATGATCACTATGATCATCTGGACTATAAGACTATCACTGCGCTGGAAGGAAAAGTTAATAAAGTAATCTGCGGACTTGGAGTAGGCTCTCATTTTAAACACTGGGGGTATTCTGAGCAAAAAATATCAGAGCAAGATTGGAATCAAACCATTGAAGTCGATTCTGGTTTTAATATCCATACCCTTCCTGCAAGACATTTTTCGGGACGGGGATTTTCGAGAAAAAACACACTATGGGCTTCTTATTTAATCGAATCGCCTTCGATGAAAATTTACGTGGGCGGTGATAGTGGATATGATACTTTTTTTAAGGAAATCGGAAATCAATTCGGTTCTATCGATTTAGTGATTCTGGATAATGGCCAGTACAACGATGCATGGAAAGAAATCCATTTGCATCCGGATCAGGTTCTCCAAGCTGCACGAGATTTAAATGCAAAGCAATTGTTTCCAGTTCATTCTTCAAAATATGTGCTAGCAATGCATCCCTGGGACGAGCCTCTAAAAGAAGTCACCAGGCTAAATCAAGAAAATGAAAATCCAATTCCTTTATTCACTCCCGTTATTGGTACCAAAGTAAATCTTAATGACTCAACAACTGCTTTTAAACAATGGTGGGATAGGATTGAGTAAGCAATTTTCATCGCAAAGCATCTTCCAATTCGAGTGATGCATCCGAATCTGAATCACGGTATTTCACGATAATCGGACAAGCCATACTCAGCCCTTCCTTCTGAGCCCATTCACTTTTCATCGGACGAGTTCCGGGAATTACTACCGCTCCTTCAGGAATTTCAGCTCCCCGTTCACGAACTTCTTCGTTAACAGCATCATATACAGGAATGGATTTAGATATTGAAACTCCAGGAGCAATTACTGCCCGCTTACGAACCAGAATACCTTCAACAATAACAACTCCGGCTCCTACAAAACAATCATCTTCAATAATTACCGGACTCATTCCCACTGGTTCAAGTACTCCTCCAATCTGTACTCCCGCGGACAAGTGCACATTTTTTCCAATCTGAGCGCAAGAACCTACCAAAGCATGACTATCGACCATAGAACCTGAATCTACATAGGCTCCAATATTGATATAAGCCGGAGGCATAATGATTACTCCCGAAGCTACATAAGCACCACGACGGACTGATGATCCACCTGGCACTAACCGAACCCCATCCTGAGGCTCAAAATAGCGTGGAGGCAGATTATGCTTATCTACAAAGCCATCATAAATTCCCTCATAAGATGCATTAGTTCCGTTTTTAAACGCCTCAAGAATAGCTTTCTTTACTTCTACATTTGCTTCCCAACTTCCGTCTTCTTTCCGGATAGCTGCTCTGAGTTCGCCTTCTTCAAGTTGATCTAAAATTTCTTCGTGTGTCATTTTATTGAGTTACTTAGTTACAAAGATACAAAGTGACAAAGCAATACTTAGTCACTTTGTAACTCTGTCACTCTGATACTTCTTTGTACCAGACATTAATTTTCTTATCGGCTTCTAAAAGTGCTTCTTCTGTTTCGGGTTTCAAATCGTCGCTTGACAATGGCAACCGAACCTGGTCGAAGGCAATCCAACCTTTATGTTGAAGCAAGGTTTTTATGGGTATCGGACTTGGGGCATCAAATAATAAATCTGCGCAAGCAACCCATTCGCTAAATGTGAGTTCGGCGTTCCCTTCCAGATAAAGGCTAAGTTGTTTATGCGTTTTTTCGGGCCACGCATTGGACGCAACTGAAACCAATCCAACCGCTCCTTCTTCTACAAACTCTTTAATCAAGTTATCGTCTCCGCAATAGATAGGAGCATTTGGAGCTGCTGTTTTAAATTCACGCAGTTTTTCAATACTTCCACTGGCTTCTTTAAGCCCCATGTAATTGGGAAACGTTTTCGAAAGTGTAGCAGGTACCTCCGGGTGCATGTGAATCCCAGTTCTTGAAGGAACGTTATAGATCATGCACGGAGTTTTCGTTTCCTTCATTAATGCGCTAAACCATGCCAATTGACCTTCTTTTCCAGGTTTTGCGTAGATCGGGTTCACCAATAAAAAAGCATCTACCCCAACCTCATCGCAGTAGTTCATAAACTCAATTTGCCCATTGATATGAAAACCACCAAGCCCTGCCATCAAGGGAACCTTCAGTTTTAATAGTTTAGCAAACTTGACGATTTCACGCTTTTCTTCAGCAAGAAGATTTAATCCCTCCCCGGTACTACCCAATACTAAAACACCGTTCCCTGCTTCTTCCTGTTTCCTTAAAATGAATTCAAAACTATCGTAATCAACCCCACCTTCTTTATTTAATGGGGTAACAATGGCAGTCCATAGTGGATACTTTTTCATTCGTTTATTTTTCCTTGATTACTTGATCAAATAACTCCCCAAAAGTATGAACTCCGTTGGTTAAAGTCAGGTTGTTCACTAATTGTTCTGCTGTCCAAATTGCCCCTTCCGCAAAAATAGTTCGATCCAGTGCATTATGAGTTAGGGTGATTTCTTCCCGAGCGGTAGAAAGAGTTAGTTCATGAATTCCATTTACGTCCCCTTCTCTTGCAGATGTAATTTCTGCTTCCCTACCCAACCATTCTTTCCATGAAAGCGCGGTTCCACTTGGTGCGTCTTTTTTGTGGATGTGATGGATCTCATGGATCTTAAATTTCGGATCTTTTAAAAGATCCGAACCCTCTGAGATCTTTTTAATAGTATGGCGGATGATATTCATCCCTAGGCTAAAGTTGGTTGCCAATATCCATTTGGTTTGGTATGCTTTAACCTGTTCATTCAAATCACTTGGCCAGTTAAATCCTGTACTTCCCCAGGCTGTAGGAACTCCCGATTCAAGAACCAAACCGAAAATCTTGGGTACTGCATCACCGGGAATAAAGATGATCAAGGCATCCGATTCTTTAAGCTTTTCCAGTGTTGGAGGGTTATTTTCATCAAACGCATAGAGAAGCTTGTCTCCAAGCAACTCAACTACTTTACTACCTGTCTTACCTGTACCAATTACTGATATTTTCATCCCTAAAACAAAACATATTCAATTTTCTTTGCACTAATCTGTCCTTCACCCTTTCCAAACCCCAAACTGATTTCTGAATTGTAAGACCTCCTAAAACCATAGAAGCCCAACTCATTAAATTCATAAGAATATATTTCGTTCCCGAAGCTGATTTCTCCTTCGAACTCGTAGGAAATAAACTCATCTTGTTTGTTGATATAATTAACATAAAGATAGCTAGGCTGTGTTAATTCCTGATCTTGGAATGTTGCTATTTGAATAACCGCCATTGCTTCATTCAGGGGAAAATTATTCTCAGAATAATAACCTTTGTTTGTGCCTATTAATGCCATCAAACTTTCAATAATTTCTACTTCATCTATATAATAAACTGCCAAAAAAATGATTACTTCAGTGTATTTAAATGTAGATTGAATATCAAATTCCGGAATCTGAATAAAGGCTGACTCATCTTCTGATTGGATTACATCTATAATCCCAATTATTTCAAACCCAGAAAAATTAAGATTATTATTTACTGCATAAGCATTCATTTGATGACTGATAGAGAGATCTTCACTCATTCTTAGACCTAGTGATTCAAAGTTTTTAGACTTACCAATATCACCGGATATTGTTCCATACTCACAGGAAAGGAAAAGTATCCCAAAAATTAAAAAGTTAGCTCTTTTCATGTTAAAAATTAAAGCCAAGGCGAATATTCCCATTCACATTTGGACCAAGCTGAAATGTTGAGCCTCCAGTATCTTCATCATCAGTACTTCCATTTGTTTCGACTTTAATATCAGCCTGTTTTACGAACTCCATACCAAATCCAAATTCTACTCCCATATAAAGCCCTTTGTGTACATAAAAGTCCATTCCGGATATTCCATTTATACCAAACCGAAAAAAGCCACGTTCGGTACCAAATCTGTCCCAGGCCCCTGTTACAGAAGATTTATTACTAGCATTTTCATAGGTTGATTTGGAGTACTTAAAAGCCATATCAGCTTCAATTCCTATGTAAGGAGAAAGCCTGTCGGTACCTTCGAAATGATTTTCAAATCCAGGTCTGATTCCGAACTCAATGGTTCTATCCTTCACTTTGTCATCAACATCTGGATCAAAACTTTCGTTTTGGAAATCCGCCCCCAAAAATAAACCGAGTCTAAATGCTTTATTACCTTCTGTGAAATTTCTAAGACGAATATAATTTATCCGGACGGGTGAAGAAGAAAATGGTGCAAAATTCAACTCCACTCCCCAATCCCCTGCAGTCGGTTTTATATCCTGAGCATGAATTTGTAACCCAGACAATGTAATTATGAATAGAATTGGAATAAATTTGTTCATCGCTAAGCAGTTAGGTTTAGGTTTTCTTAAAAGAATAGTATCAAAAAATTTATAAATAATTACTTGTTAGTTTATGAACTTATTATGAATCAACTTCACAATTTCTTCCCCGGTCCCTTCTTTCACTAAAAAACACACATTGTTCGGAGAGGCGCCGTGGCACACCAATCTGATATTATGGTTCTCCAAAAGTCCGAACAGAGTGCCGCTAATTCCAGAAGTCGCATTCATTTTATTTCCAATAAGAGCAACTAACGAAAGTTCTTTCTGCACTTCAACATCGCAAAACTCTCTCAATTCATTAAGGATTTCTTCGGTTAATTCCACTTTATTTGAAGCTTTGTGTGCAGTATCTAAGGTTAATGATACACTTACCTCACTGGTTGTAACTAAATCTACTGAGATTTTATGTTCAGCCAGCACACTAAATAGTTTAGCTAAAAAACCATGTTGGTGAAGCATCTCCAGGCTTCTTACTGTAAGTAGTGTTTGGTCTTTTCGAAGTGAAATTGCCCTGACTATTGGTTCATCATGTGCTTTATGAACAATTAAGGTACCCGGCAATTCGGGTCGTTTACTGGATGCAACTCTTACTTTTACTTTTCCCCGTATCGCCGGCTTAAGTGTTGCCGGATGAAGTACTTTTCCTCCAAATACGGAAAGCTCCGCTGCTTCGTCAAAAGTGATTTCCGCAATCGGTTTTGCCTCTGCTACAATTCTCGGGTCGGTTGAGTAAACGCCAGCCACATCCGTCCATATTTCGAGAATATCAGCTTTAACAGCTTCCGCAAATAAAGCCGCTGAGTAATCGCTCCCACCTCTGCCAAGAGTAGTGGTATTTCCGAATTCATCACTTCCAATAAAACCTTGGGTAAGATATCTTTGTTTAGGCTTAATCATCTTTTCAGCCTGAAGTCGAGTGCTTTTGATATCAGGTGAAGCATTTCCAAAAGTGGAGTCAGTTTTCAGAATTTCTCTGGCATCTAACCATTCGGCATCCACACCATACTCTCTAAGTACTTCTATAAAAATTCGGGTAGAAATCATTTCCCCGAACGAATACAAAGTATCTTTCCACTTTTTGTCCCTGCCTTCAAACTCTAAGTGCATTCTTAGTTCGGAAAGTTGAACCTGTAAGGCTTTGGCTAATTCATCTTTCTTTTCACAATGTTCTATTATAGAAAGGTGTCGCTGCTCAATCTCTAGCAGCAATGCTTCTCTTGCTGATGAACTGATGGAAGGATCTTCAAGAGACACTAAATCATTGGTAGTACCGGAAGTAGCACTAATAACTATCAGTTTTCGGTCTGGATTTTCTGCAACAATAGATGCACTATGCTGCATAGCTTCGAAGGTTCCGACACTGGTTCCTCCGAATTTTGAGACGATCATATTAGGTTGAGTGAGTAATGATGAATATTTAATCTTTGGTAAAAGTGTGAAGAAATATTTTCCACTTTGGTTTACGAAATTATGAACCCGAAACTATATCTTCAGGCTCGGGTAAAAGTAAATTAACTTTAAGTTTAAAACTTTATATGAAAAAATTTTCTTTTCTAGCGGTTATAATCATTCTGATTTCTTGTAATTCAAAAAAAGAGAATAATCCGGAAGCAACCATTGATTCGCTAATCTCCGATCTTCAACAAATTGCAGCTATTCAGAATCAAGAGACTAAAAATGCAAAAATTGATGCCATCTGGGATTCATTAACTATTAATCAACGTATACCTGTAACCTCTGATTCAACCGCACTCTTTTTGTACCGCGGTGAGGCCGAATCAATTAGTTGGAATGGCGATTTTAACAGCTGGAGCGGTAATAAAAGCATTGAAACTCAAGGGAATAATATTACTGGGACTGACATCTGGTTTTTGAAGATGAACTTTCCTTCGGATGCCCGACTGGACTATAAGATCACCATTAATGATGAAAACTGGATTCTCGATCCTAACAATCCTCATCAGCAATGGAGTGGCTTCGGCCCCAATTCAGAACTCCGTATGCCTGACTGGAAAGAAGAATCGCTTACAAATCCGATACAACAAACAGCAAAAGGAAGTCTTTCTCCATACAAGATAATCAGCAGTAAAAAGCTTGGGTACCAAGTTCAATACAGAGTATATATACCTTCCGGCTATGAAAATTTCAGAGGGCTGCCTGTACTTTATATAACTGACGGGCAGGAATATTCTGATGCCAAGCTTGGAGCTACAACCATCGTTCTGGATAATTTGATACATCAGCAAAGAATAGAACCCGTAATTGCTGTTTTTGTTGATCCTTTGAATCCGGAAAATTTGGATGAAAACCGACGAATGGATGAATTTGGAAATAATAAAGATTACCTGGCTTTTTATGTGGAAGAACTTATCCCTGAAATTGAGAAAACTTACAAAGTAACCTCCAATGCACAAAACAGAGCCATTCTGGGAACTTCGCTTGGTGGATTAAACGCAACTTATTTTGCGTTCACAAAACCTGATGTGTTTGGTGCAGCAGCTATCCAGGCTCCGGCTTATTGGTATCGGGAAGAAATCTATAACATGGTCAGGAAATATGAGGGAAAACAACCCAAAATCTACATGAGTACAGGAACAATCGGAGATAACACCGAAGAAACCCGACGAATGAAAAAAGTCTTTGAAGACAAAAAATACCGTTTCAAATATTTGGAAGTGAACGAAGGCCATTCCTGGGGTGCATGGGCAGCTCAGATGGATGACATTTTGATGTATTTTTATGGGAATTAATTTGTCGTTATTTGTTATTCGTTAATTGTAAATGAACTTTCCAATTAACGAGTAACGATTAACCAAATCTTTCGCTTTTTTGGGCTTCATTCGTTATTCTAAGCGGTCAAATTTGAACCAAAGCTTAACCAATGCCTCTGATAACTAACGATGCTGTTGTCTTCGGACTTCTAATGGCTACACTTGCAGCTATTTTTGTCACCTCTCACAGTGATAAACCAGGTTGGAAAAAGTTTTATAAGTTTGTTCCTTCTCTCCTGCTTTGCTATTTCATTCCATCATTGTACAGCACCTTTGGAATTATCGACCCGGAAGAATCCAACTTATATTACGTTGCTTCCAGATACTTGCTTCCAGCCAGTTTAGTTCTTCTTACACTAAGCATCGATTTAAAAGGGATAATGAGTTTGGGTTGGAAGGCAATTGCAATGTTCCTTGCAGGAACATTCGGGATTGTTGTTGGCGGGCCACTGGCTATGGTTATTATCGGAGCTATAAATCCAGATATACTTGCAGGAACCGGAGCTGATGAAGTCTGGAAAGGGCTAGCAACGGTAGCAGGTAGCTGGATTGGTGGTGGTGCTAACCAAACTGCAATGCTGGAAGTTTATAAGCCAAGTTCTGAGTTATTCAGTGCCATGGTAACGGTGGATATTATTGTAGCTAATATCTGGATGGCTTTTATTCTCTATGGTGCGGGAATGTCAGAAAAGGTAGATAAATGGTTTAAAGCCGATGCTTCTGCAATTACTCAGGTTCGGAAAAATATTGAAGAATATCAGGCAAGCATAGCTAAAGTGCCTTCTCTTGTAGATCTCACCAAAATAGCTGCTGTAGCATTTGTGATTACCGCTTTGGGTCATGCCGTAGGTGGTTTCGTTGGTCCTTGGATTGATGAAAACGCACCAAAGCTTGCTGAGTTCAGTTTAAATTCTTCTTTCTTCTGGATTGTAGTTGTTGCCACCACGGGTGGTTTGCTCGTTTCCTTTACTAAAATCCGCTACCTCGAAGGCGCTGGAGCCTCTAAAGTGGGAAGTTTATTCCTGTACGTACTGGTAATGACTATAGGTATGAAAATGGACTTGGGAGCTTTCCTTGATGTGCCTGGTTATTTTGCTATTGGGTTTGTGTGGATTATCATCCATGTAATTGTCCTTCTTGGGGTAGGAAAGCTCATTAAAGCGCCATTCTTCTTTGTTGCTGTTGGTAGTCAGGCCAATGTTGGTGGTGCAGCTTCTGCTCCTATTGTCGCTTCTGCATTTCATCCTTCGCTTGCGCCCGTTGGTGTGCTACTTGCTGTTCTTGGCTACGCCCTTGGAACCTACGGAGCCTATGCCTGTGCCGAGATTATGAGGATGTTGTATTGATTCTATTCGCAATACCAATGCCTGATGAAAAGGATATGTGGCGGGAAAATTGGCTTGACTCGATCAATGAATTAACAGATTTCGAATTACAGAAAAAAAGCTGGCTCAATAAAAAGAATAAAAACCCTCATTGGTCTTTTATAGAATTTATTAGCTGCTATTTTGATGATCTTTTAATTGAAGATTTTGGGTATGAGCATTTCCTAGAAAAGAAGTGGTTAACAAGAGAAGAATACTTATCAATCAAAAATTGGCATGAAGAGTTGAGCAACTATAAATCACCTAAAAATGATGACTATAATCATCAAGCTATATTGAGTGATAAGGATTGGAAAAGAATAGTGCTGCTTGGTTTTAATTCGAAAGAGGCTTTATATAAACTAATTTCAGAAGAAGAGAAAAGGATTTTGTTGAAAAAATTAACTACTTGACCAGTCATCCTGAGGTTACTGCCGAATGGGATGCCTTCGGCAGTAACCTCAGGATGACTCACAAAAAAATCTCTACAACAAAAACGGACTATCAAAGAAAAATCACCGAACCAAATCCTGATAATCCTTGTTTGTTCTTCGTATCTTTGAATGATCTGAATTTTGAACAAAACTGACTCAATCTCTTGAAGAGAGCACTCTTATTTCTGGCTGTATTTGTAGTTGTAGCTTCTGCGGTATATGCCTTAGTAATTATTCCGAATTTTTCTGCTTTTAAAACTCTCTATGCCAACAACGATGGTATGCGGGATGGCTACGAATACATTGAAAGCACTTATTCTTTAAAAGCTTTAACTGAGTTTCTTGGAGATCACCCTGCATATATTTCTATCGTTTCATTCAACGTAAACAATCCGGATTCAGGGATTTTTTATGAACCGAATACTCCACGGACCCTGGGTACACTCTCAAACTTCTTTCTGATAACAGAATATGAGCGACAGGTTTCAGAGGGTATTTTGAACCCTGAAGAAGTAATTTCTGATTTTACTCAGATTGAGCGATTTTCTTTGCCGGATATTAGTGAGGAGTCTCATAAGAAGTCTGTAGCAATACTTGGTGTTGAGGATGAAAACCATATCACATTAGATCAACTGGTTACAGTGATGGCGCAAACCAATGACCTGGCTATTTCAGATTACCTTTGGTTTAAGCTTGGAGAAGGAAATCTCAAGGCATTAATGGATAGCCTGAGCTTGGAATCGACCGATATGCCACTTCCTTTTTCCGGGTTATACCTCTCCATTCACCCTGATATTACCGATACTTCAAATTCTGTGTCAGAAACTGAAGTAATCGCTTTGGCGGAACAGATATATAAAGACGATACCTTTGCAGCTAGCACCAAAGCGTTGTTCGGTAAAGTTCGGTTAAATCTTAGCTTTATCGAAGAACGAGATGCCTTGGAACACTTTCCACATACTACAGCTTTGGAAATGGCACGACTTATGGCAAAACTGTACAAGAATGAACTGCTTTCTCCGGAAATTTCCCGGAAAGTAAAGGAAAAAATGGGATGGGTATTTCAAGGAGAATCCATTAAAAGAAGTTTCGCGGAGTATGGCGCTTTATACGACAACCGAATGGGAATGCTAAGTGGAATCGATTTTGGCACCTCAATGTACGATGAACATACCTCCGCTCAGGCCGTTTTTTTTGATAAACTCCCGGTTGCTTTTTGGCTTCATTTATCTGCGAATCACATGCAGGAAGACTATCAACAACGTTTGATTTGGGATCCGGCTTTGTTTGAAACCACCATCAAAGAAATAAACAATTAATCCGTCTTTACGAGGAGTAGCTATTGATTTTATCGACCTTAGTGTTAATCAACGAATTAATCTCAGAAACAGAGCCAACACTCATAGGATTGCTTCGGCGTTCTACCGAATCCTCTGTATCACTTCTCGCAAAGACTCTTATTTATTCTGAATGAACTATCGCTTTTTATACCTGGTCTGGCTTCTACCAGCCTATTTGCTTTTCATCATTATCCAGCAAGGCTTAGTTTACCAGGGAACCATCGATACGTATGAAAACGGAGTGAGTATTCCTGCTAATGTGCTCGACTTCGACATTAAACAAATTGCTGCACAAAGCAACGGATATGTGATTCTTTCATTCATAGCTCCTGATGGAGAAGTAATTGAAAGAAAGCTTTCTCTTTCCATCCAAATGGCGCAACGGATTATTGACACATCAGTAATTCCAATCCGATATGTAAAAGGTAATTTCCAGGATATTGTGGTAATTCCAATGTACGATCTCCAGAAAACCACATCCCTTTCCAATATGGGTGTATCATTTATGGGATTTCTGGCTTTGATTTTTGTTTCGGTGCTAGTCACCCGCTTTGCATCCAAAAAGGTTTCCGGCAATGATGAAGAGCTGATTATTGAACGGGTGGATATATGAGCAAAGGAACTCTTTACCTGATCCCAACTACCCTTGGAAAAACACCGGAGAACAATACGATCCCTGAGTTTACCCTTTCTGTAATCAGAAAACTTGAAGTGCTGGTGGTGGAGAATATTCAAACCAGCGTAAAATTTTTGCAGTGGGTTGGCGATACTATTCCCGAGTTTAAAATCGATTTCTATCCATTAAACAAAAATACTCCCGATCAGGAAATCTATTCGTTTTTAAAACCTCTTAAAGCAGGTAAAGACGTTGGTCTGATGTCGGAAGCTGGAGCCCCGGCTGTTGCAGATCCCGGTTCTAAACTAGTTAAAATGGCACATCAGAATGGAATTAAAGTGGTTCCTTTGGTCGGACCTTCTTCCATTTTGTTAGCGTTAATGGCTTCCGGATTTAACGGGCAATCTTTCGCTTTCCACGGTTATCTTCCCATCGATGCTAAATCAAGAAAACAGATGCTGATTCAACTTGAGGGGGAATCCCGCAGACACGACCGCACCCAGATTTTTATGGAAGCTCCTTATCGAAACAATGAGATGTTTAAATCAGTTCTGGAAACCTGTGGGGCATCTACTCGCTTTTGTGTGGCAACCGATATTACCCTTCAAACTGAAGAAATCCGGTCTATGGAGATTGGTGAATGGAAGAGCATTTCTAAGCCGGAATTAAATAAACGCCCAACTATTTTTATGCTGTACGGGAAATAAAAAATCCCGATAACTTATTCAGAAACCGGGATCATATTTATTGCTTTGATTGCTTTCTAATGAGCGCCTGCTGCGCTTAAGGTATCTGCTACCAGAGTATGTTGCTGAGCTACTGCCTGATCTAATGCCGACCAACCCCGGTCGTCATGTACATCCACTTCACTTTCATTTTCAATCAATAATTGAACAATTTCGTTATATCCATTGGTCGAAGCCCAATATAAAGCCGTTGTTCCTCTATTATCCCTTTGATCTACTTCCGCCCCGTTTTCTATCAATAAACTCACGATATCAAGATGACCGTGTTTTGCCGCTTTTAATAGTGCCGTGCGATCGTGTTCGTCTTTGGTGTTGACGTTAACTCCATCGTTAAGGAGTCCTTTTACTGTCTCGAGGTCGCCATTTTCAGCGGCTTCAAGAAATATTTCGTCATTCATATTTCCTCCTGCTACAGTTAATATTTTGATGTGCATTACATTGTAATTTTCAACTGAAACAATGTCAAATTAGAATGTGAATCTGAGATGAATTTTCAGAAATAATATCAGGAAGTTGAAACTTGGTTGGTCACCTTGTTCCAATTTTGTATGAGCCCGAGAGTGTTGAGCTCTTTTAAAATAAGTTCAGTTATTTCGCTCTTCAGTAAGAATTCGTATCGGATATCCAGTACGTACGCTTTCACTTTTAACTGAACCACATAATTCTGTTCGAATACTTTATGTTCTGAAACCACTACAATGGGTTTTTTCAGGTACACATACCGGGAAGAAACAGCGGCACGTTTTGCAATTTCTTTTACTTTATCCACATCTACCGAGGCGGGCAGGTAAATGGATGAGACTACCTGACAATCCAAAGCGCCTGAGTTTGCATTCGAAACCGAATTACTTACAATATCCGCGTTTGGAATAGACACTAAAGAGTCATCCGGAGTAACTATACGTGTTGATCGAAGGCCAATCTCAGTAACTTCTCCGTAATAACCATCCACTTCTATTTTGTCCCCAACCTGAAACGGCCGGTCTAAAATGATGATAAATCCCCCGAAAATATTTTTCAGAATATCCTGCGCTGCAAAACCTACTGCTATGCCAATTGAAGCCCCAACGGTAAGAATAGTTTCTACTGGAGGTGAGATAATTCCGGCAATCACTATGAATAATGCCATCGACCAAATCAGTACATTCAGGAACGGTACCAGTCGTTTTAGGAGAAGACGGTACGAAGAGCTTTTTTCTGCGAGAGCATCAAGCAGGAAAGTCAGAATTCTGGTGAGGAAATAGGTGCCAAACAGAAAAATGATACTCATGAATATCTTCGTAAAAGAGAATAAGTCCTGAAATTGGCTGACTTTCGAATCTATGGTAACTCGTAAGCTTGAATCCGGTTGTGCAGTGGCCAGAGAATCTTGTGCGAACACAGGTTCAGTGAATACAAAAACTGTCAGGAGTATCAAACTCAGTGCTGATATATAGTTTTTCATAGACATTAGTGTAAGATATTCCTGCTTTTTAGCAAGCGCACCACCTGCCGATAAACCAGATCGTTTAGCGCAAAATATTTATCCTTTTTGGCAACCAACAAGCCGCGGTATGCAAGCCGGGAAACAGTCATCTCTGCTTCTGATTCGTTTTGATTTAGCAAGCTTGCAAGTTCTAATGCCGTAAGCGAATCGTGAAGAATAAATGCCGAAAGGGCAAACTGCGATATTGTGTCCAGCCCATCGAGGCTTGTAGTATTCATGAAATCCAAAGATTCTATGGTGAAGTAAGCTTCATCAATATCCTTGATAGATCGAATCCATAAAATCATTGCCACCGTCGCATTTCCTTCGGCTAGATTTGTCAACTTCTCAAAATATTTGTTTTCAAGAAATTCCTGCTCTGCCTCCTTATCATCCAGATATTTCTTATAAGCCCTACTCTTAAGGGTAGAGGCATCTGCAATATATTCCAGTTGATATCCACTCGCTTTCTGCCTTTTCAAAATGAGCGACTTCATTTGATCTGCGTTAAGGACATCCGTAGTTATAGAATATGAAAAGTAATCTCCCACGTTGAACGCTACATTCAGAAAATTCCATGCATAGCGCGAGCAGGTAACCACCCACAAAATCTCTTTTTTGCTTTCTGAAATGATATACAACAGGCTTTTCATCGCACCATACCCGTTCATATTCCTGAGGTAGCAATTCTGAAGATTCTCGAGCACTACTACGCTTCCTTTTCTTTTCTTCTTAATTGCATTTACCAGCTCTTCAGGACTTTCCGGCTCTTTAAGGCCCAACATTTTTGCGACCTCTTTGAGGATAGAAGATTGCTCCCAAAAGGTTTTAGAAAAAGAAAGGTTGTAGGTTTTCTCTTCTCTGAAAACTTCTTCCATTAAAAACCTGGTTAGCGTACTTTTACCACTCCCCTTTTCCCCAATTAAATTGATACTGGCCGGAAACCCTCCCTTCCAAAGCTCAAGGGCTTTTCTGCAGCTATCGAAGTACAGTGGATTTTGGATGAAAAAACCTGATTCAATTTCTCTTTTAAAATCGAACAGCCTACGATAAATGAATGGTAGCTTTTCAAATTTCTGATCAGTCTCATGTAAAAAAGTAGCCAGATTAGTGTTTTCAACAGTTTGAGAAACCGGCTTTTTTAGTCCAAGGAAACCTCGAACTACATCATCGTACTGGCGGTATTTTCTTGTTAAAAAGCGTCTTCCTAAATCAGCCTTATCCACAAAATTCGCCCAGAACACGGTAATTTTTGTACCGAAATCTCCAGCCGATTCTTTTACTTTCAGTTGTGTTTCCGCCCATTTGATTTCACTAACATCCTGTTTAATAAGCAGTGCGGATAGATTTTCAATCAGTAACTGATTTTGAGAAGCTACTTTTTCAGGAAGCGAGGCTCTTTCTTCCTTGATCAGCTCTTCAATTTCTTCAATTTTAGTAATACTCCTTTCAAAGCTCTTTAGGGCAATTGAAACCGGCTCTTCCTCTTCGTTTTTTGAAACTTCATCAATAATATCAAGATTCGTTTCAATGATCTGTACCACTTCCTGATAGCGTTCAATAAACAAAGAAAGCATTGACTCAGGCTCAACTAAAGACGCATTCAACTCGGTTGCGATATGCTTGTTGATCATGCGAAGTACAAATCGTCGCCATTCAATCTGCTTAATATCAAAGACCGGTTTACTCTCTTCGATATTCAGGTCTTCAATAATAATCCCTTGCTCAGGTTGGCTTGAAGAAAACTCACTGACCGACTCGATGTAGTTATTCAAAAAAGTACTGAGCTTTTTTTCTTCAATGGAAGTATGCAACGGATCAATGATCGAATCCTGAACTGCTTTTGAAGCCTGATCAAATATACTCTCACAATGATTTGTTAAATCCTCGATCGAAAGGGAACCAGAATCTTTTAAAACAGACATCCCTTCCTGAATAATTTCTAAAAGAGTTTTATGTCCTGAAATAATCTGCTCGATATAAAAATGATCTATTTCATCTCTGAATGTATGCTCTTCTGTTTTTACACCTTGTTCAAGATGTTTCAGACCTAGCAGAAGCTCTAATCTCTGGCTTAGGGCGTCTTTGAGTTCAAGCCATTTAGCATTGTTTGAAGATAGCCCCGATGTAAACGCAGATTTCTCTT
This sequence comes from Balneola sp., assembly GCA_048058975.1. Taxonomy (GTDB): domain Bacteria; phylum Bacteroidota; class Rhodothermia; order Balneolales; family Balneolaceae; genus RHLJ01. The sequence continues at coordinate 138,208 of JBLLNP010000009.1, read as the reverse complement.
TTTCAAGGATTGTGTCATCAAATTTAGATGCAGGAAGTTCGATGGTTCCTACCAATTCCAATATTTCAGTTAACTCCCCTTCTAAAGATTGATAACTTTCGAGTAGTCTCTTTTGCTCTTCTTTAAACTCTTCGTCATACGTTTTCAGAAGATTGTTTACCAGCCCTTCAAAAGAAGTAGCTTCTGGTTCTGGTTCTGGCTCTGACTCCTCTACCTCACCCGCTTCCGGATACGCCCAGCTCTGAGTTGCTTCGAATACTCTTGATATAAATCTATATTGTTCCTGCTTCCAAAGTACAATTTCAGGTTTTAACCTGAACAAGAGCAACCGGATTATATTCTTAAACGGAACTTCTCTCTTTGCTTCCTCAAACTCTTTTTCCGTTTGTTTAAACATTCTCCGGAAAGCGTTTGAAGTAGAATGAGCACCCTTTCGGAAAAACCTGTGAATTTGTTTAATTAGCTTACCAAAAGAAATAACAATGCTATCCCCTTCTCTTGCCTTAAAATGAGATTCATTCTGAGCTAACATAACCAGTTCCGGCATAGCTGAAGTTGCCTCTTCAATTGCTTCAAGCCAAACCTCGTCCATGTTTTGAAGTTTGGTTTCCTTGAGCAAACCTATTTTCTGAACAGATTCTAACGGGAACTCACCTTCGATTTCGGGAATTGCCTGCTTAAGTTTTGCTACTACATCCTTTCTTTGAGCTTCGGGTATATGCTCTATAGCCTTCTCAAAAACCGGAAATACAGAATCTTTAAAATTCTCGATAAGCTTTTCTACGGAATACTCCGGGTTCATAAAATATAGTAGATGAAATTGTTTTGATGTTCGCTCGGAACTGATGCAATAAAATCCGATAAATGAAGTAAACAAGCTAATTTAAAAATAATACTGAGTATGTAAACACTCTCTTTCATCCCAAAGGCTAAAAACGTATCTTTATAATCATCTACAAAGCTATGACTTACGAATTAACTCCCTTTAAAAGAATACAATGGTGTTCTTTGTTCCGCTTTTGTGCGGTTCTCACATTCGTATTCTCTCTTATCAGTACTTCATCTGTTGCACAACCTCATTTAGAACGGATATCAAAAGCTGAGCGTAGCGACGGACTTGGGTATGTGGTTCGCTATCATTTCAGTACACCTATTGATTCCTTCACAGTGATTCAGCCAGCCCCGGATCTTATTCAGATGGAGTTATTTGCAGATGGAATTGATACTACCGGCATCCAGATATTTGAGCAGGAAGGCAAAATCCAGGAAGTGCGCTTGTATAATCTTGAGAGCAGCTATGGGGTAGATATTTACCTGGATTCTGAAATAAATGTAACTTCTAAGGCTTATCTGGATCAAAATGGATCGGATATCTTATTAGCTCTTACAAAAGCTGATCCGTATGATGTAGATGTTTTTACCCAACAATTCCTTGCAAAAAACTGGTATCTGGATATAAATCCTGAAGATGCTTTGGTTGTGGAAGAAATTCCCGTTATTACAGCAGACCCTGATGCGAATTATACAATTGTACGTGATAAACTCAAATTCGACACCATCATTATAGATGCAGGACATGGAGGACACGATCCTGGAAATATTGGATATCGTAATGCACGAGAGAAAGATGTAGTATTAGCTATCTCAAAAAAGCTTGGAGGATATATTGAAGAATACCTCCCGGATGTGAAAGTAATTTATACCCGTGATGACGATACTTTTGTGGATCTGGAAGACAGAGGACACATAGCTAACCGTGCTGAAGGAGATCTATTTGTTTCGATACATGCTAATTCGTTCAAATCCAGGTCCGTCCGTGGAACTGAGGTATTCTTTTTAGGGCTTCATCGAAGTGAAACGTCTTTTGACATCATGAAAAAGGAAAATGCTGTTTTTAATACTGAGGGAAAGCAGTACCTGGAGCTTACTGAAGATGACTTATTAATTTATGAACTTGCACATAGTGGTTACATTGCAACAAGTGAACGAATAGCCACAATGATTGATGATCAGTTCAAAAACAGAGCAGGCCGTAAATCAAGGGGGGTTAAACAAGCAGGTTTTGTAGTCCTTTATCAAGCCTCTATGCCTGCCATGCTTGTTGAAGTAGGGTTTCTGTCAAATCCTTCCGAACAGAGATTCCTAACTAGCGATTACGGTCAATCTATTATGGCTTCAGCAATATTTCGAGCCATTCGGGATTACAAAGTCGAGTACGAAAAATCAGAAACCTTCTCTTCATCTAATTAAGTCGATACGTATGAAACCCTTAGTAATCGGAGTTGCAGGAGGAAGCGGATCTGGTAAAACTACCGTAGTGAATTATTTATGTGACCACGTAGGCTCCAAAAATATTCTCCGGCTTGAACATGATTCCTACTATCGTGATTTAAGCCATCTTCCTTTTGAAGAGCGCATTAAACTCAACTTTGACCACCCTTCTTCTCTGGAAACAGAACTTTTAATCCGTCACCTAACAGCATTGCTAGAAGGTTATCCAGTAGAAGTTCCCGTTTACGATTTTGCAGCGCATACACGCAAAAAAGAAACCATTTCTGCCAAACCAACTCAGGTTATACTTATCGATGGAATATTGATCTTTAGTGAACCTGATCTGCTTAAGCTGATGGATGTGAAAATTTTTGTTGATACAGACGATGACATTCGCTTGCTACGAAGATTAAAACGCGACATTACTGAAAGAGGGCGTTCAGTAGAAAGTGTAATGAAGCAATACGAAAGGTTTGTGCGGCCTATGCATCTGGAATTTGTAGAGCCAAGCAAGCGCTACGCGGATGTAATTATACCAAGGGGCGGTAAAAACAAAGTTGCCCGTGAAATGGTGATATCACTTATTGAGAGGAAACTCGGCTAGCAGCAGCCTCCTTCAATCCCATCAGTACAAGATGCGGATTCACTTCCCCAACATGTCCCAATAGCTCGAAAAGGATACCGGCATCCCCTCCTGTTAAAAACAGATCGTAGTCGTCGTATTTCTCATCATAGGCTTCCAGTATTGAAATTACTCCATCAACAAAAAAGCCTACCTGACCCCATTGTAGCGACTCTTTAGTGCTTTTACCGGGGAAGTGTTCAGGTATTCCAATCTTAATTTCAGGCAACTCCGGAGCCGTTTCTTTAAAAACAGACATGATAGACCTAAAACCGGGCATAATCACTCCTCCCTGAAAAACTCCCTGCTCATTCATATAGTCTATAGTACAAGCCGAGCCAGCATCAATAACCACCACTCCTTTTTTTGAAGCTGAAAAAGCTCCCAAACAAGCCAAATAACGATCTATTCCCAAAGTCTCAGGGGTTTCATAGTCAAGATTTAGAGATGGTATATCTGAGGTTTTTACCTCTTTGAGATTTCTAATCTCTATTTCATTTTCCAAGGCTAGCTTTACCGTTTCTCTTACACTACTCAAAAAAATATGCTTTACGGGATACATGTGATTATTGATTTGCCTGGCTGCATCCTGAGAGCTTTGATGACTGTGAACAACCCATTTCTCATCACTAAGAAAACCAATTTTGATCGATGAATTCCCGATATCTACATAAATTGTGGATTCCTGATTTTCTGAATCGAAATTGCTCATGATTTTGTAGTACATTAATATCAGACTGAATATAAAAATCCAGATGTATTTTTTATGAATTTAAAAGGGAAAATTGCAATTGTAACCGGAGCCAGTAGTGGAATTGGCGCTGAGTTCAGTAAAACTTTAACAGAATCCGGAGCTACGGTTTACGGCTTAGCCAGAGGTATTGAAAAACTGAATTCCATAAAAGATCATTTAGGCGACTCTTTTGTCCCGGTTAAGATGGATATCACCCAATATGAAGATGTAGAACAATGGGTTGAAAAAACCTTTGATAAAGAGCATACTCCTGATATTCTTGTCAACAATGCAGGCTTAGGCTACTTCGCTGATGTGGATGAACTCAGCCTCGAACAATGGCACACCATGTTGGATGTGAACCTGTCTGGTGTATTTTATTTGACGCGACTTATCACTCCTTTGATGAAGGAAAATGAAGCGGTTTGCCACATTGTTAACATCGCTTCTGTGGCTGGTTTGATGGGAAATCCTCAAATTTCAGGATACAACGCAACTAAATTCGGACTTCGTGGGTTCAGTGAAGCCTTATTTAAAGAGCTTCGATACGATGGGATTAAAGTAACCTGCTTTTTTCCGGGTTCCATTGCTACCAGTTTCTTTGACTCGATAGATGCTGTAAAAACCCATGCTAACATGATGCAGCCTGTTGATATTGCTAAAACACTCAAATATGTTCTTGAAACTCCGGACAACTTCCTTATAAACGAAGTTACCATGCGACCTTTGAACCCAAAACCACCTGCTGATTAATATGCGGGAATTTCTTTTCGTTTCAGTATTTCTCTTTTCCTTTTTCGGATGTGTTGATGAGGAAATAGTTCCAAAACCGGACAACCTGATTGATGAAGAAACTTATGTTAAGTTGATGGTAGAAATTCAGTTACTGGACGCTTGGATTTTTACAAGCGATAAAATTTCTAATCCCGATTCAATCAAACAAGAACTCTTCAGGTACTATAACACTACGGAAGAATCGTTTTATTTGTCGAACGCATATTACCAAAGCAACCCTGAAGATCATGTGGCAAGAATCGATTCGGCTTTGAAACTACTCGAAAGAGAACAACAGTTAAATCAGTCTTCCCGGGAAGCCCTCTCCCTTGACTGAAGGTAATATCCTTCCCTTGTTGAATCGGAAATTATCAACCCTTCTTCAACAAGATACTGTACAGCTCCAATCAATCTCGGTTTTTGCCATCCGGTAATTTTTTTCAATTCTTGAATGCTTTTGCTTTCCTCGATCAATACATCATAAGCTTTTCGGATATCGTCTGTAGAAATCTCTTCCTTTTCCTGAAGCCCCTTTTTACAATTATCGCAGTGGTTACATGGCCTGGCACCAGTATCTCCAAAATAAGTTCGCAAATAAACCTCCCTGCATCCCTTTGTTTGTGCATAGCCATTCATAAGATCCAGTTTTCTGAGAAGGTTTTTTCGATAGCTTTCTACCTCAGGTTTAGTTACCGGAACCTCTTTCGATCGTGCAGCCAGTAGCTTAATCAAATTTCGTTCTGGATATACTGTAAAAATTAGTATATGATCGTTTTGCATAAGCACATTCAGCGCTTTTATGAACGCATTGCGTGAAACGGATAGTTTTTGCAGTACCATTTCAAGTTCCAAATCTACCATTTCGGCGTATGCGTGATGTCCAAACATACGCTCCAATTTATCTACGAATTCAGCTTTCTCAGGATTTTGACAACGTTCTTTGAACTTCCCCATCATTTCCGGACTCAGAGTAAATTGGACACTTGCCATTGGGGGAATTTCAGACTGAGAAACCAGAATACCGAATTGCTCCATCAACCTGATAGAAGAAACACATACTGACATAGGTAGCCTGGAGCGATTTTGGACTTTAGAGATTTCAAAGGCTACCATTTCACTCATTTCTGAACCTACAGCCAGCATTAACACATCACATAAAATGGTGTAAACTTTCTGAAGCTGCTCCCAGGTGGGGTAATTTTCTTCAATTCTTTTTTGTGCCTTTCCAAAATCAGAATCTCTGTAAAAAAGAATCGGAAAACTTTCTTCTCCGTCCCTTCCGGCACGTCCCGCCTCCTGATAATACGCCTCAATGGAATACGGCATTTCTTCATGGATAACGTATCTGCAATCGGGCTTGTCGATTCCCATTCCAAAAGCGTTGGTTGCCACAACCAACGGAGTTTCTCCAGAAATCCAGCGCTCCTGAATTTTTTTCCTGAGCTCGCTTTCGATTCCCGCATGGTAAGGTTCCGCCTCAAGCCCGTTTTTTGAAAAACGGTCTGCCCAGAATTCACAATTTTTACGTGTGCCGCCATAAATTAATCCATCTCCTTTCTCTGCAGCTTTTTTTACCGAACTGAATAACTTCTCTTTCTTGTTTTCAGCATGAAAAACCCACCATTTGAGATTTGGTCGGCTAAACCCTTTTGAAATGATTTTTGGATTTTCGAATCCCAGTGAAGAAATAATGTCTTCTTTAACCTCTGGAGTAGCCGTAGCAGTTAGGGCAATCCAACGGGTGTTATCTGCGATACTTTCCAGATTTAATTTGATTTCCCTGTATGATGGCCGGAAATCATGCCCCCATTCAGAAATACAGTGTGCCTCATCGATGGCTACAAGCTCAATATTAAGTCTTTCAAGCTCTGCCTGAAATAATGGAGTTCCCAGGCGCTCTGGAGCACAGTACAAAAGTTTATACATCCCATTGCGGGCATTTACAAGTCGTTGCTCAACCTCATAATTTGGAATAGTGCTATTAATAAAGGTTGCTGAAACACCACGGCTTTTCAGTTGCTGAACCTGGTCCTGCATCAAGGCAACAAGTGGAGAAATAACTAATGTTATTCCTTCGAATACGGTGGCTGGAACCTGATAGCATAGTGATTTCCCTCCGCCCGTAGGAAAAAGAACGAGCGTATCATTACCCTCAAAAACAGATTGAACGACTTCATCCTGACCTGACCTGAAATTAGAGTAGCCCCAATAAGTAAGTAAATTCTGTTGCGCTGTTTCGAAAGAGTATTGCAATATTTTTCGTTAAATTTCTTTTTTAATGAAGGTATTAATATCTCGTAAACTACCAAATCATCAGGATGAAATCGCTTCATATTGCTGCAATTTTTATACTCTCTACTACTACCGGATGTGGACAGGATTCGACCCAAATAGACTATCAGCAGGAAATGAGAAACTTTGTTCAGGAGATTTCTGAATATGGCAGAAATCAGAATCCAAATTTCATTGTGATTCCTCAAAATGGGGTACAGTTGGTTTCCGATAATGGAAAGTGGAATGGGAAGCCAGATAAAGATTATCTCGACGCTATAGATGGCCTGGGACAGGAAAGCCTGTATTATGGGAGTACCGGAGATGATATTCCAACCCCGGATCACCTCACTGAATACCTTGAGTTCTACCTGGATATTGCCAAAGAATCCGGTAAAACGATTCTTGTTACTGATTATACTTCCGATCCTGAAAAAATGGACTCCTCATACGCCTGGAATGAGGAAAAAGGATATATCTCTTATGCAGCTGATAGCAGGGAACTTGACCAGCTTGCTGAATATCCGAGTAAGATCAAAGATGAAAATAATGATCCAGTTCAACGACTCCGGGATACAGAAAACTTCCTGTATTTATTAAATCCCGGCGAATATGACTCTAAAGAAGAATTTCTTGGCGAAATATCTGGCACGAATTATGGGGTTGTGATTATTGATGCTTTCTATCTTGGACAAATGCTTACCAAAGAGGAAATTTCATCTATCAAAAGAAAAGCCGACGGCTCCCCAAGACTCATTATAAGCTACCTAAGCATTGGTGAAGCCGAAGACTACCGTTATTACTGGAAAGAAGCATGGAATACGAAGGAACCGGGTTGGCTGGGAGACGAAAACCCAAACTGGAAAGGTAACTATAAGGTAAAGTACTGGATGGATTCGTGGAAACAGATCATTTTAGGTAATGAAGAATCTTACCTCCAGAAAATTTTAGACTCTGGTTTTGATGGCGTTTACTTAGACATCATAGATGCTTTCCAATACTATGAAACAAAAGAAAATTAATGCCAGGTTTCGTTTTTTAAATCCTGAATAGCGGCCATCACATCACGCTGACTTATTTGCCCTACTAATTTACCCTGATCCAATACGGGAAATCTCCGTAATCTAAGCTTAAGAAAAAGCCTGGCGATCTCGAAGATGTTCTCATTCGGACCTACCGTTACCGGATCGGCTGTCATGTACTCTTCCACAACGCCCATCATTTCCGGACTATTATTATACTTTCCCCGAACAACCTGTTTCAGGCAATCTCCTTCTGAAATGACTCCAATCAGCTTTCCATGTTCATTAAGTACGGGCCCGCCGGAAATACCTTTGGAGATTAAGATCTGGATAACTTCATTCAAGGGTTGTTTAGGGCTGAAGGAGATGAGCTTCCTGGTCATGAAGTCTTTGGCCAGAATTGCCTGTTCGGTATATTTTTCCGGTTGTTTCTGAGCTGCTTTATAACTGATTACCATGGTACCTCCTTGTGTTTTAGGTACCTATCAATACAATAAAGAATCAGATTAAAGGCAAGCGATCTCGGTTTATTTAATAAGAGTAAATTTTTTCACCGAAGAATAAGTATTCGTTTTAAGCTCATAGAAATATACACCGGAAGATAGCGCCGCAGCGTTAAATGTAACTTGGTATCTGCCAGCAGTTTTACTTTCGTCAACTATAGTAGCGACCAACCTTCCAGTTAAATCAAAGATTCTAATCGAAACAGCGCTCGCTTCTGGAAGATCATAATTTATAACCGTACTAGGATTAAATGGATTAGGATAGTTTTGATAAAGTTTAAACTCCTCCGGGATATCTGGTCTGATTTCATTTGACGTTAATGTAGTATCCATGGTTTCCGGCCAGCCTTTCAGCTTGTAAATAGAAGCTATATAGCTGCTGTCTAATGAAGAATTATATATTCTTAAATCATCAATTGCCCCGTTGAAAGCATATTGACTGATAGCACCCCCATAGGTTCCAATAAACAGATCAGAGTCAAAATTACTAATTTTTAAATCTGTAGAGTCAATCGCCTCTAATTTGTTGTTCAAATAGATTTTAATACTTGAACTATCCCAAACTCCAACTAAGTGATTCCAAACATTTTCTTTCAGTGAGCTCGTAGTTACTACTCCATCTCTATTCGTTGCACTACCATTTTCATTAATTTGAAAAGATCCTAAAGAATCAACTCTTACTCCCGAGGCATATTCCCTATTATTCGTACTACTTCCTTTGTATAAGATAAAACGATCTCCCGGGTATGTTACTTTGAACCATACGCTTACACTCCATTCGTTGCCCGTTGGGGTGAGATGATCTGCATCAGGTATCCTTATATAGTCATCAATTCCATCAAACTCATACGCACTGTTTTCGTTTCCAAACCGGTCTTTGGTTAATTTTGCTCCAAAAACCTCCCCATCATTCCCAAACCCACTGGAATCTGCTGCACTACCACTAAATGGGTAATAGGCCACTAACGTATCTGGAATGACATATTCAGTTTCCGGCCAGCCATTCTCTGAATAAAGAGCTTGGATGGCTGAATCTGAAAGCACATAGTTGTAGATGCGTATATCATCCATCATGCCTTCCAAATATCTTTCCTGCATTGATTGTGAAGAAGCTTTCCCAAGTACAACCGGAGCACTGTTAGTAAACAGACTTACTGAATATTCAGTAGAATCAACCATTGTCCCATCCAAATAAAGCGCAATCGACGATGTGTCAATAACCGCAGTAACCTGATACCACGTATTAGCATAAATCGCACTATCTATTCTGGCTCCTATATTCTTTTGTTCGGTGATAGAACCTACACTAAATGATAAATCAAATGGGGCTTCGGCACCAAACAACTCAATTCCAAACTCTCGGTTTATACTTGTATCAAACGCTTTAAATGCTAATCCCTCGCCATGGGTCCCTCTGCTATTCATATCAATTTTCGAACCAGACCTCTTGAACCAAAAATTGATGGTTTTATAAGGAACATTAAACTCTTCTGTATGTGGTAGAGAGATATAATCCCATTGCCCGTCAAATTCATACGCACTGTTTTCATTGCCAAAGCGATCTCGGACAAGTGTTGCCCCAAATACCTCTCCATCATTCCCAAACCCACTGGAATCTGCTGTATTTCCATTAAACGGGTAGTACGCTACCAAAGTATCCGGTATAAAATACTTTGTTTCCGGCCAGCCTTTTTCTAGATAAAAATCAGATATTACTGAATCAGAAACTGCATAGTTAAAGATACGAATATCATCCAGAGCACCTTTAAAATGATATTTTCTCCATATATCAGTATGATTTCTTCTTGCGCCAATCCATGTATCTTCGTTGTTTACATACGTTTTTGATAAAACAGAATCTTCTAAAACTGCAACCTGCACCCCATCTTTAAAAATTTTCAAGTATTCAGAAGGTTTGTAAACTCCCGCATAATGATGCCAATCGTAAATAACGTCCTTAGACTGAGTGTATATTACTTCGGGGAAGTTAACTCCCTCTTCAGAAGACGCTCTGATTAAAACTCTATCCCCATCATCAATTCCAAAAATGTAGGGATACCCACCATTTGCTTTGGAAATAAGTCCCGCTATTGAATTTTCGCTAGAGCTTCCCTTTGCCCATACTGAAAAAGTAAATCCTGTCTCTAAATTTAAACTTTCATCATTACCAAGATTTATAAAATCATTAATACCATCAAACCCATACGCACTGTTTTCGTTTCCAAACCGGTCTTTGGTTAATTTTGCTCCAAAAACCTCCCCATCATTCCCAAACCCACTGGAATCCGCTGCACTACCACTAAAGGGGTAATAGGCCACTAACGTATCTGGAATGACATATTTTGTCTCTGGCCAGCCTTTTTCCATATAAAGTTCTTGGACAGCAGAATCTGATATGGCATAATTGTAGATTCTTAAATCATCGATTGCCCCGTTGAAAGCATATTGACTGATAGCACCACCATAGGTTCCAATAAACAGATCAGAGTCAAAATTACTAATTTTTAAATCTGTAGAGTCAATCGCCTCTAATTTGTTGTTCAAATAGATTTTAATACTTGAACTATCCCAAACTCCAACTAAGTGATTCCAAACATTTTCTTTCAGTGAGCTCGTAGTTACTACTCCATCTCTATTCGTTGCACTACCATTTTCATTAATTTGAAAAGATCCTAAAGAATCAACTCTTACTCCCGAGGCATATTCCCTATTATTCGTACTACTTCCTTTGTATAAGATAAAACGATCTCCCGGGTATGTTACTTTGAACCATACGCTTACACTCCATTCGTTGCCCGTTGGGGTGAGATGATCTGCATCAGGTATCCTTATATAGTCATCAATTCCATCAAACTCATACGCACTGTTTTCGTTTCCAAACCGGTCTTTGGTTAATTTTGCTCCAAAAACCTCCCCATCATTCCCAAACCCACTGGAATCTGCTGCACTACCACTAAATGGGTAATAGGCCACTAACGTATCTGGAATGACATATTTTGTCTCTGGCCAACCTTTTTCCAAATAAAGTTCTTGGACAGCTGAATCTGATAGCGCTTTGCTATAAACTCGTATATCATCTAGCGCCCCATCAAAGTAATAAACAAGGTTTGGATTACTAGAATTTGTTCTGGCTCCAGCTACAAGTTGGCGAGATGCCTCTACTCCAATGCTATCTGGTACTTCTGAAACTAAACTATCTATCAACTCACCATTTTTGTAGAGCTTTAGATATTCACCAGGCCTAAAAACACTTGCATAATGTATCCATTCATTAATATTCGTTATTAAATCATCTTTTAATAAACCTGTAACTTGTTCTGAATTTCTAATAAAAGTAAATAACCTACTTCCTTCATCTAAAGCGATCCCATAAGGTGCCATTCCGCCACCACTTTCAATTGAGAACGAAGTTTTGCCAATAAGAGCTGTTACCGCTTCTTTAGGACCTGCACCTTTAGCCCAAACCGACAATGTAAGTTCTCCAGTTATATTTAGAGAAGAGTCATTGCCAAAATTTATCAGGTCATCAATTCCATCAAACTCATACGCACTGTTTTCGTTTCCAAACCGGTCTTTGGTTAATGTAGCTCCAAATACTTCCCCATCATTTCCAAACCCACTGGAATCTGCTGCACTACCACTAAATGGGTAATAGGCCACTAACGTATCTGTAGCCAAGGAATCCTGAGCAAATACAGGATTAATCCTAAATAAAAGAAATGATAATAGTGCAGAGAGAGTTAGAAAGAACTTATTCATTGGACTCAATTAATTACTTTTCAAAGTAAGAAAAAATAACTATCTGAGCGCAATTTTGTTCCATGATTAAATCAAAGGCAAGCTACCCTCAAATAAATTCTCAAAGGAAGTGTCGTCATGCAGATCGGATTCGATAAGAAGAGCGATGATATCCCCTACTTTTGAGCAGGAAATGAAATCCTCAGTGTTCAAATCAGGTGTTACCAACCCTTTTTCAATGACTTTGTTTACTGTATCGCGAACCTGTTCGGCTTCCTCAAACATATCCAGACTTTCGAGTAGCATCGCTGCGGACAGAATGGTGGCTACCGGGTTGGCGATATCTTTTCCGGCTGCCTGGGGATAACTACCATGAATGGGCTCGAACAAGGAGGTCTGCTCCCCAACTGAAGCTGAAGGAAGAAGCCCAATAGAGCCTGTAATCACACTGGTTTCATCAGAAATGATATCTCCGAACATGTTTTCGGTAAGTATTACATCAAACTGGCTTGGCCGCTGAATGACCTGCATTGCCGCGTTATCTACAAAAAGATATTCCACTTCAATATCAGGGTAATTCCCGGCTAGTTCCTGAACTGTTTCACGCCATAAACGCGAAGTTTCCAGTACATTAGCTTTATCGACTAAGGTGACTTTCTTTCTTCTTCGACCAGCAGCCTCAAAAGCCATTTTCGCAATTCTGATAATTTCTTCTGTAGTGTAATTGCAATGATCAAAAGCAGATTTTCCGTCATTACTTCTGCCTTTTTCACCAAAGTAAATTCCACCTGTTAACTCCCGATACACCACTAAGTCAGTTCCTGAAATACGCTCTTCTCTTAAAGGAGAGCGATCGATCAGTGACTCAAATAGCTGAACTGGACGGATGTTAGCATAAAGGCCAAGGCTCTTTCTTAGTTTTAGCAGTCCTTGTTCGGGGCGGACTTTGGCTTTAGGGTCATCATCGTATTTAGGATCTCCAATCGCACCGAACAGTACGGCATCTGCTAAACGACATGTTTCAATGGTTTCTTCCGGAAGCGGATCACCGGTTTCATCAATCGCAGCCGCACCAACAAGTGCAAAATCATACACAAAAGTATGATCAAAACGATGTGAAACCGCATTCAATACTTTTATGGCTTGTTTTATAACTTCCGGCCCTATTCCATCCCCCGCTAAAACTGCTATCCGTTTTTCCATGTTCTTAATTAAAATCTGTTCCCGATAAAATCATTTTAACACACCCCTCAATCCCCTCTGGAGAGGGGAAGCTCTTTGATTCAAATTCTGAATTTATTTTCAAAGTCCTCCTCCTTAACAAGGAGGAGACAGAGGAGGTCTTTATTTCAAAACTCGACATGTTCTTTCTCGAATGCCTCTATTTTTTCCTTGTTGCTGATCAGAAAATCAATATCATCATAACCATTAATGAGACACATTTTTTTGTAGGGATTAATATCGAATTTTTCTGATAATTCTGTACCCGGAACTGAAATTTTTTGTGCCTCCAGGTTAATCACTATTTCAGTCTCATGATCTTTTTCTGAAAGATCAAAAACGGCCTGTAAAAACTCCGGACTTACTTGTACCGGAAGTAATCCGTTATTCAGGGCATTTCCTTTAAAAATATCTGCGAAAAAGCTGGAAACTACAGCCCGGAAGCCATAATCAACCAAAGCCCATGCGGCATGTTCGCGGCTTGAGCCACATCCGAAATTATTCCCTGCAACCAATACAGAACCGGAAAAGGTGTCATCATTTAAAACAAAGTCTTTTTTAGGATTCCCACCCTGATCAAAGCGCCAGTCACGGAACAGGTTTTCACCAAAGCCTTCGCGCGAAGTTGCTTTTAAAAACCGGGCAGGAATAATCTGATCGGTATCCACATCTTCAATAGGAAGTGGCACAATCCGGGTGGTTAGTTTTACAAATTTCTCCATTATGCAGGTACTCCTTCTCCAATGTATTCGCGGGCATCCACAATCTTACCTTCCACAGCAATTACAGCTGCTGTAAGGGGGCTTACAAGCATCGTTCTGGCTCCAGGTCCCTGCCGGCCTTCAAAATTCCGGTTTGAAGTAGAAACGCAATATTCGCCTTTCGGAATTTTATCTTCATTCATCCCCAGACAGGCAGAACAGCCTGGTTCTCTAAGTTCGAATCCTGCTTCAGCCAACACATCATGGATTCCTTCTTCTTTGGCCTGAGCTTCAACCTGTTTTGAACCGGGAACTATCATTGCCTGAATATGAGATGCTTTCTTTTTGCCTTTCACATAATTAGCTACAATGCGAAGATCTTCAATTCTGCTATTGGTACAACTACCTATAAAGACGTGATTGATTTGCTTACCCAGTAACTTTTCACCTGGTTCAAGTCCCATATACTCCAGTGATTTTTGCAATCCGGATGGATTTTTCACTTCTTCAAGCCTTGGGATATGCTGAGTAACTCCAATTCCCATTCCAGGATTGGTTCCGTAGGTAATCATCGGCTCGATGTCTTCAGCCTGAAAAGTATATTCGGCATCAAACTCAGCATCTTCATCAGAGTATAAAGAGCTCCAATATTCTACAGCTTTATCAAATTCCTCGCCTTTCGGAGCGTATTTCCTTCCTTTCACATATTCAAAGGTCGTTTCATCAGGAGCAATCATTCCTCCTCTCGCTCCCATTTCGATACTCATGTTACAGATGGTCATTCGTGCTTCCATCGAAAGTGACCGAATAGCTGAACCTGCATACTCCACAAAATATCCGGTTCCGCCTGCCGCGGTAAGCTTCGATATAATGTACAGAATGATGTCTTTGGAGTATATTCCTTCTCCAAGCTCGCCTTCAATGTTAATCCGCATGGTTCTTGGACGTTGCAACAACAAGCATTGAGTGGCCATCACCTGCTCAACCTGCGAAGTTCCAATTCCAAAAGCGATTGTACCAAAAGCTCCATGAGTAGAAGTGTGGCTGTCACCGCAAACAATGGTCATTCCGGGCTTTGTGATTCCCAGTTCTGGTCCGATTACATGAACAATCCCCTGATATTTATGACCGAGTCCATAAAGATCAATTCCAAATTCCTCGCAATTTCTAGTAAGCGTATCTACCTGGAATTTTGAAAGCACATCTTTTATAGGCAGATGCTGATCCTTGGTAGGCACGTTATGATCGGCAGTAGCAACAATGCGTTCTTTTCGGAAAATATCGATACCACGATTCCTGATACCATCAAAGGCCTGGGGGCTAGTTACTTCATGGATAAAATGTCGGTCGATATATAAAATTTCCAAGCCGCCCTGAACTTTATCTACAACATGGCGATCCCAGACTTTCTCAAATAATGTTTTGCCCATAAACTCCTGTCAGGCTGTTTTAACTGCTGTTTGTGAGAAAAGTAAGATTAAATCAGAATCCTGAACCACCTTCTTTTCATCGGCAATCACTAAAAACTGTTGGTAAAGTTCTTCAATAACTTCTCTGGGAACATCAAACCCTAGCTTCATAGCGCGATAGTTAAGCGCAGCACGTCCACTTCGGGCTGTTAGTACGATTGAGGATTCATCAACTCCAACTTCCAGCGGATCAATAATTTCATAGGTCTCCCTGCTTTTTATCACCCCGTCCTGATGGATTCCTGAAGAGTGAGCAAAGGCGTTCGCTCCAACAATTGCTTTATTAGGTTGAACGGGCATTCTCATCTTAGCAGAAACCAATTCACTCATCGATTTGAGTAACCTCGAATTGATTCCAGTATCGTAATTCAGATCGCTATGCTGCCGAAGAATCATTACCACTTCTTCCAGAGAAGCATTTCCAGCCCGTTCTCCAATTCCATTGATGGTACATTCAACCTGCCCAGCCCCATTTGCAACTCCGGCTATTGAGTTTGCGGTTGCAAGGCCAAGATCGTTATGGCAGTGCGTTGAAATGATAGCATTATCAATGCCTTTCACGTTTTCCTTTAGAAACTTGATCTTTTCTCCATATTGCCAGGGTAAACAATATCCGGTAGTATCGGGGATGTTTACAACGGTTGCTCCGGCTGCAATAACAGCTTCGATTATTTTTGCAAGGTATTCATTATCGGTACGCCCGGCATCTTCTGCATAAAATTCCACATCTTCCACAAACCTCTTGGCATACTTTACTGCCGCTACTCCCCGCTCCAATACATTTTCACGGGTAGATTTCAGCTTATCAAAAATATGACTATCAGAAGTTCCGATTCCGGTATGAATGCGCGGCTGAGCTGCAGTTTTGATTGCCTCTGCAGCTACTTCGATATCCTTTTCAACAGCGCGAGAGAGGGCGCATACAGTCGATTCTTTAATAATTGCTGCAATTTTATGAACAGATTCGAAATCACCAGGACTGGAAATTGGAAATCCTACTTCCATCACATCTACGCCCAGGCTTTCCAGGGCTTTGGCAACTTCAATCTTTTCTTCTGTATTTAACTGGCAGCCGGGGACTTGCTCCCCATCTCTCAGAGTGGTGTCAAAAATCTGTATTTGCTTGTTTGGCATTGTGCTATTGATTTCTAACTTTCAACTTGTCATTACAGATTTGGTCAGAATCAGTAATTGGTGTCCAAAAGTAGCTGGAGTATATCTTCTTATGAAACTAGAATAGGTGTATATTACAACAACCAACTATCGCCAAAATTAACTTATTAAAAATATAAGTTAATAAATTCAATAACTTAAATATCCTGAAAAGCCTCTTTTCTTACAATGGCCAACCAACCAAATGATCATTTATATCAGTTAATCAGGTCTCTTTCCAAGTCCGAAAAACGTAGTTTTAAGATTTATGCTACTCGTAACAGCACCGAAGACGCGAAATTCATTCAGTTGTTTGATGCTGTTGACAAAGCAAAAGAATATGATGAAGAGGTGATAGTAACTAAAATTACAGACCTCAAAAAATCTCAGCTCTCCAACCTGAAAGCGCATTTATACAAACAAATTCTTACCAGTCTTAGACTCACCTATGTAAATCATAACATCGATATTCAACTCAGAGAGCAAATCGATTACGCGCGGATTTTGTACGATAAAGGACTCTATAAGCAAAGTTTGAAGATTCTTGATAAAGCGAAGTCTTTATCCTACAACAATCACCGGATAACACTTACTACTGAAATTCTTGGGTTTGAAAAGCTAATCGAATCACAATATATAACACGAAGTTTAAGAAATCGTGCAGATCAGCTTATTGAAGAGGCGGAAGAGTCGGTTGGGGCGGTAAGCCGTTATCACTCGCTTTCAAATCTGGCTCTGAGACTTTATGGAATCTATATAAAAGCAGGTCATGTGCGAAGCGAGCAGGATTTTGATATCACTGAAAAATTCTTTGATAATGCTCTTAAACAAATTGATTTGACGGATATCGGTTTTTTTGAAAAGCATTATTTAAATGTTTCTTTCGCCTGGTACAGCCTTATTGTGCAGGATTTTTTAATGCAATATCGGTACGCTCAAAAATGGGTAGAGCATTTTCGAAAGAACCCGGAAATGCTGGAACTTGAATCTATCTGGTATCTTAAAGGAATGCACGTGCTGCTCGAAGCTCTTTTTGTTTTGGGGCATGATGAAAAGCATGCAGAAGAAGTTAAACGACTTAAAGAATTCCTGGATAACCCTCCTACCCGTTCTAATGAGAATTTGGAAACATTAGGTTTTCAATATTATTACACATCCCTGATAAATCAACACTTTATCACGGGCACTTTTACAGAAGGATTAAAGATAGTTCCTGAACTAATCAATCAGATTGAAAAGTTCGAGAGTCGGATAGACCCGCACCGGATTCTTGTATTCTATTATAAGATAGCCTGTATGTTTTTTGGCGCAGGAAAAATCGAAGAAACTATTTCTTATCTGAATAAAATCATCAATTATCCTGATCCAAGACTTAGAGAAGATATCCACTGTTTTGCACGAATATTAAATCTTATTGCCCACTTCGAACTTGGGAATGAAACCCTTATCGAGTATCAAGCCAGATCGACCTACCGATTTATTCGAAAGATGAATGATCTGAATCTGGTTCAGGAAGAGATTCTGAAATTCCTTCGGAATCTTACTTCCACTAATCCAAAAGAAATACAAAAGAAGTTCATTGAACTACGTATCAGACTCCTTGAAATCCAAAAAAAGCCATACCAAAAAAGGGCATTTTTATATTTGGACATCATATCATGGCTGGAGGCAAAAATAGACGATAAACCAATTCAAGAGGTAATTAAAGCAAAATTCAAGCCCCGAAGTAGCACGTAAATAGTTCTTGGCCATCCCATTAATTCTAATATTTAGTCTGTTTCTCAGTTGAAATTAGGAGGCATTAGCCATTACTTTTGGCTCGTAACTAAGTTTATAAGAATGCTTTCAACTGTCATTTCTTTGGTCATTATTCAAGTCATTGGTACTTCATACCGACTGGGGAAAGCTATATGTTGATTAATCATTTAAGAAACTTAAAAAAGCCTTCCCCTAACCGGAAGGCTTTTTTTTTGACATACATTTTTGAATTACAGAATGGCGGAACTTAATAAATACAGTAAACACATTACCCAAGACGGTTCGCAACCGGCAGCCCAGGCAATGCTTCATGCGCTTGGTTTAACAGATGAAGATCTAAAGAAACCGATGATTGGAATTGCAAGCACCGGTTACGAAGGCAATCCCTGCAATATGCACCTCAATGATTTGGCTGTTCATGTTAAACGTGGAGTTAATGCTTCTTCCATGACCGGTCTTATTTTTAATACTATTGGTATAAGTGACGGTATTTCGATGGGGACTCCGGGGATGCGTTACTCACTCCCCTCCCGAGACCTTATTGCAGATTCTATGGAATCGGTAGTGAAAGGTATGAGCTACGACGGTATGGTAGCTATTGTAGGCTGTGATAAAAACATGCCGGGTGCTTTAATGGCGATGCTTCGTGTAAACCGACCTGCAGTTCTGGTTTATGGAGGAACCATTGCCCCCGGACATCATAATGGTCAAAAACTGGATGTGGTTTCTGCTTTTGAAGCATGGGGACAAAAAGTATCCGGTTCCATTGATGATCAGGAGTTCAAAGATATTGTGATGAACGCTTGTCCCGGTCCGGGTGCCTGCGGCGGGATGTACACAGCCAATACCATGGCATCTGCAATTGAAGCAATGGGAATGACGCTTCCTTTCAATTCTTCCAATCCGGCAAATGGAAGTGATAAAGTGATTGAATGTGAAGAAGTTGGAAAGCATCTAATTAAGCTGCTTGAGAATGATATCAAGCCGAGAGACATTCTTACCAAAAAATCGCTTGAAAATGCGTTTCGGTTAATTACAGTTCTTGGTGGTTCGACTAATGCTGTACTGCACATGCTCGCCATTGCAAAAGAAGCGGATATCGAATTCACCTTAAAAGATTTCCAACATATTAGCGATACCACTCCTTTCCTCGGAGATCTAAAACCGAGTGGAAAATATGTAATGGAAGACCTGCATAAAGTGGGTGGAATCCCGGCAGTAATGAAGTTTATGCTGGACGAAGGCATGCTTCATGGTGACTGCATGACCATCACCGGAAAAACGGTTGCAGAAAATCTGGCTGAAGTAGATACATTAAAATCAGGTCAGGATGTTATCCGTAATGCAGACAACCCCATCAAGAAAAACGGTCACATTCAAATTTTGTATGGAAACCTTGCCAAAGAAGGTGCTGTAGCCAAAATTACCGGGAAGGAAGGCTTGGCCTTTGCAGGACCAGCCCGGGTTTTTGATAGCGAAGAAGAAGCCAACGAAGGTATCAGTCAGGGTAAAGTTCAGAAGGGAGACGTAATCATAATTCGATATGTAGGTCCAAAAGGTGGTCCGGGAATGCCTGAGATGCTGAAGCCAACTTCGGCGATTATGGGAGCAGGACTTGGAAAAGAAGTTGCACTGATTACAGATGGGCGTTTTTCCGGAGGCTCACACGGATTTGTTGTGGGGCATGTTACTCCCGAAGCCCAAACCGGAGGTACTATTGCTCTTGTTCAGGATGGAGATGCCATCAGTATTGATGCGGAAAAAAACACCATTCATGTAGAATTAAGCGATGAAGAACTGGAATCACGCCGAAGTAACTGGATCGAGCCTCCCTTGAAAGTTAAGCGTGGGCAGCTTTACAAATATGCTAAAACCGTTTCATCTGCCTCAAAAGGCTGTGTAACAGATGAATTTTAATACTCACTCTCAATTTCACTCACTATGGGAACTGTAGAAGCACCCGAACAAACATTGAAATCGATACCATCCAAAACCGAACGGATTACCGGTGCTGAAGCAGTTGTCCGCATTCTGATCGAAGAAGGAGTTGATCTGGCGTTTGGATATCCCGGAGGAGCCATTATGCCTGTGTATGACTCTTTGTACGATTATCAGGATAAAATCCAACACGTGCTAGCCCGGCACGAGCAAGGTGCGAGTCACGCTGCTCAGGGATATGCAAGAGCATCCGGAAAAGTAGGTGTCTGTCTGGCTACTTCCGGTCCAGGAGCTACAAACCTGATTACCGGACTTGCTGATGCACAAATCGACTCCACTCCTATTGTTTGCATCACCGGGCAAGTCCCATCAGCTTTACTTGGCAGCGATGCTTTTCAGGAAACAGATGTGATTGGGATTTCAATGCCGGTTACTAAATGGAATTATCAGGTTACAAAAGCAGAGGAAATTCCGGATGCACTCGCTAAAGCGTTCTATCTTGCACGTTCAGGACGCCCCGGCCCGGTTTTGGTAGATATTACCAAAGATGCTCAATTTTCCGAGTTGGATTTTGAATATAAAAAATGCACTTCCGTACGCAGCTATATCGAAAAACCTAAGCTGGATCTGTCTAAAGTTGAAGCAGCTGCGGAGTTAATCAACAATGCAAAACGACCTTATATCCTGTTTGGTCAAGGTGTGATTCTTGCAAAAGCAGAAAAAGAATTCAAAACTCTGATCGAAAAAACGGGTATTCCTTCTGCCTGGACTATCATGGGACTTTCGGCATTGGAAACCGATCATCCGCTAAATGTAGGAATGCTTGGAATGCATGGAAATTATGGGCCTAATCTTCTTACCAACGAATGTGATGTATTGATAGCTATAGGTATGCGGTTCGATGATCGTGTTACAGGGAATCTTACCAAATATGCCAAGCAGGCCAAAGTTATTCACCTGGAAATTGATCCGGCTGAAGTTGATAAGAACGTGAAAACCGAGGTAGCTGTACTTGGCGATGCAAAGGAATCGCTCACCGAGCTCATCAAGCTGGTAAAACCAAATAGTCATGAAGAATGGTTGCAGCGTTTCAGAGATTGTGACAAACAAGAATGGGAAAAGGTGATTAATGAAGAACTTCATCCATCATCAGAAATTCTCACTATGGGTGAAGTAATCCGCATTATTAATGAAAAAACCGGAGGCAATCATATTCTGGTAACTGATGTGGGCCAACACCAGATGGTTGCATGTAGATATACCAAATTCACTCAATCGAAGAGCAACATTACCTCAGGCGGACTGGGAACTATGGGCTTTGGCCTTCCCGCCGCGCTGGGGGCTGCTCTGGGTGAGCCAAACCGAACGGTTATAGCGGTTGTCGGTGATGGAGGGTTTCAGATGACCCTTCAGGAACTTGCAACCATTTATCAAACCAAAGCAAAAGTAAAAGTACTACTGCTTAATAATGAGTTTTTGGGAATGGTACGACAGTGGCAACAGCTCTTTTTTGACAAGCGCTATTCATCCACAGAGATGATTAATCCTGATTTCCAAACGATTGCCAAAGGTTTTTATATCCCCACTAACAAAGTAACTGAAAGAGAACAACTGGAAGCGGCCATTGAGGAATTTGTAAGTTATGATGGTGCCTACTTCCTTGAAGTTATGGTTGGAAAAGAAAATAACGTATTCCCGATGGTGCCAAGCGGTTCGGGCGTAGCAGAAATCAGATTGGAGTGATAGATATGCACACCTCTTTTCAGACCCCATCTGTCTTCCCATTAACCAAGGGGAAGGACTTTTTCAATCAGTACCGAATCAAATTCAAGGAGCTCCCTTCTCCTTGCGAAGGAGAAGGGTCGGGGATGAGGTCAAATATGGCAAGTAAAAAATTGAATGTAGAGTAATATGGACAAACAAGAATTCACCATCACCGCTTACACCGAAAATCATGTAGGACTCCTACACAGGATCACTATCATTTTCACCAAGCGGAAAATCAACATCGAAAGCCTAACAACCTCCGAAAGCGAGCGTGAAGGCATCCACCGTTTTACAATTGCGGTAACCGAAACAGAAGAACTTGTACAAAAAGTAGTTAAGCAGATTGAGAAGCAGGTCGAAGTACTCAAAGCCGGATACTACAAAAAGAAAGAAGTAGTGCAACAGGAACTGGCTTTGTACAAACTCAGAACCGATTCCCTTACCAACGGACTGGAAGTGGAGCGTATCGTTCGTGAACATGGAGCCCGTTTTCTTACCATCGAAAAAGAATTCGTGGTAATAGAAAAAGCCGGGTATAAACGCGAAACCAAAGCGTTGTTTGACGAACTCAAGCAGTACGATATTGTGGAATTCGTCCGCTCAGGAAGAATCGCAGTAAGTCGCGAACAACACGGACTTGGAAAACAGGTGGAAGAACTCCTTAATGGCGAGTTAGCTGAATGAAATCATACCGACACACCCCTCAATCCCCTCTCAAGAGGGGAAGCTCTTTTAGAAAGTTCGAATAAACTTAAAAGGTGTCTCCTCTTGAGAGGAGAACAAGAGGTGTGTTCTTAAGAACTTAGAAAAACAAAAACTCACTAAATAAAACTAAACACAACAAATGGCACTTTTAAATTTTGGCGGAGTCGAAGAAGAAGTAGTAACACGGGATGAATTCCCACTCGAGAAAGCCCAGGAAACCCTTAAAAACGAAACTATCGCTGTACTTGGATATGGCGTACAAGGTCCGGGACAGGCACTGAACCTTAAAGACAACGGCTTTAACGTAATTGTAGGCCAACGTAAAGGCTCCAAAACCTGGGACAAAGCCGTAGCTGATGGTTGGGTTCCCGGCGAAACTTTGTTTGAGCTGGAAGAAGCCTGTGAAAAAGGAACCATTCTTCAGTTTCTTCTTTCTGATGCCGGACAAATTGCACTTTGGCCGATGGTAAAAAAGCACCTTACCAAAGGAAAAGCTCTTTATTTCTCTCATGGATTTGGTATCACCTACAAAGAACGCACTAATATTATTCCTCCTGATGATGTGGATGTAATTCTTGTGGCTCCTAAAGGTTCAGGAACTTCTCTTCGCCGCATGTTTTTAGAAGGCCGTGGACTGAATTCGAGCTATGCGATTTTCCAGGATGCTACCGGTAATGCCTTTGATCGTGTAGTTGCTTTGGGAATTGGGGTTGGATCAGGCTACCTATTCAAAACCGATTTCCGTAAGGAAGTATATTCCGACTTAACCGGAGAACGCGGCACATTGATGGGTGCCATTCAGGGAATTTTTGCTGCACAGTACGAAGTACTTCGTGCGAATGGGCACTCCCCTTCCGAAGCCTTTAACGAAACTGTAGAGGAACTCACTCAATCATTGATGCCGCTTGTTGCAGAGAATGGAATGGACTGGATGTACGCCAACTGTTCCACTACTGCACAACGCGGTGCTTTGGATTGGTGGAAACCGTTCCGTGATGCCACAAAACCTGTATTCGAAAAGCTATACAGCGAAGTAGAAGCAGGCAATGAAGCCCAGAAAAGTATCGATGCCAACTCCAAGCCAGACTACCGAGCCGGACTGGAAGAAGAACTCAAAGAACTCCGTGAAAGCGAAATGTGGCAGGCCGGGGCTACGGTTAGGAAACTCCGCCCGGAAAACAATTAATTAAAAGCTAGTCATCCCGGCCTTGAGCCGGGATCTTCTCGACCTTAAAGTCATCCTGAGCGAAAGCGAAGGACCTGCACAACGTTGATCTACATATAAACAATTGTGCAGATCCTTCGGAAGTATCCTCAGGATGACTTTTTTATTTCATCTCAGGTTCAAGCGTACGCTTGGACCTTTTTTATTCGCACAAGCGGATACTGAATCAAGTTCAGCACAGGCTGCTTGCGCCAGATTGGGGCTACAGTTAGGAAATTACGGCGTGAGAATAACTAAATAACGTTAGTGATCGCGAGGAGCTTGCTTATTCTAAGCTAAGCTTCTTTTTTGGTCGACATGGCGATCTTTATTTTAGCAGTCATTGCGATCCCGACGAATGTCGGGAGAAGCAATCTTGTAATTCGTGCTTATTGCCATAAGATTGCTTCTTCGATTAATTCCTAAACCTTAAAGCATTTTAGTCTCCTCGCAAAGACTCTTATTTATTGTCATCCTGAGCGAAAACGAAGGACCTGCACAACATTGATCTGCATAGAATCAATTGTGCAGATCCTTCGGAAGTATCCTCAGGATGACTTTTTTATTTCATCTCAGGTTCAAGCATCCTCTTGCACTAAGTAGAAAGAGATTAAGATTTGTATTTTCCAGAACTAAAATGTTTATTAGTTTATTTAAATTAACTTCTTGGGTATATGTCTTTCCAAAATTTTAAAAGGTATTCAGAATTTGAAATAAAGCTAGATTATAAAACTGACTCTTTTTCAAGAACTATTAAAGGTTTAGCCAATATTCGAAATCATTTCAAAAAAGAATCCAAATTTTGGGATGATAAGCTATTTAATGATCATAGCACGTTCAGACAATTTGGAAAGTATTTTGATGAACAATTCGAATTGATTACCAACTTTTATGATAGAAATAAAGAAACTGAAAAAGAACAACTTGAAAAAAACTGGGAAACTCTAAAATCAATTTTAGAAACGACTATAATTAACATATCAAACAGTTTGGTTTCAGTAATATCCTACCAAACTCCTACATCATCTTTTTATAAAGAACTAATTAAAGAAGACCCGATTCAGGCTACAATTGCTTTTTATTATTTAAATGAAATTCCGTATAACTTTAATAATAAAATGCAGCTTTTTGACGGGTTAATCAAAGCCTATGAATTCAAGAACTCAAAAAGCGGATTCAAAAAAAGAAGGATAGCTGAAAAAATTTCAACCTCCCATATTCTTAACAAAGCCCAAGATGAATTTGATGAACTAAATATCGAATTCAAGAATTTTTCAGAAGAATATAAGGAGTGGTTTACAGGGCAAAGACTTGATTTAAAAGACTGGATTGAAAAAAATCAAACTGCTATTAATAACTCAGTTGAAGAAGGGCGAAGGAAAATATCACTTACAGATAAAACCTATTCAGATTTCATGGCTCTTAAAGCTCCTTTAACATTTTGGGAGAAAAGAATCGAGCAGTATGGAAATTCAGGATATCTATGGAGTATGTTACTAGCAATAACATTAATAATAATTTGTTCTGGTCTTTTTAAACTTCTTTATGATCCACCACAAATGTTTGGACTTGATGTTACGTCATTTAATCCAACTTCAATTAAAACTATTTTTTTATACGCAACCCTAGTTTCATTTGCAGTTTACTTTGTTAGAACTTGTGCCAGGATGGTATTTAGTGCTTTTCATTTGAAAAGAGATGCTGAAGAAAGACATCAACTCACTATGGTTTATTTATCACTTAAAGAACGTGGAGATATTTCAGATCAAGAGAGAGATTTAATCCTACAAGCCTTATTTAGTAGGGTTGATACTGGCTTACTGAAGGGTGATAACTCTCCAACTATGCCAGGGGCTAATTCAATAATAGAAAAATTTACTCGTAATTGATTTTTAATTCCCTCAATATCTTAAGTCTGTGACTTCAGAGCAAAAGCCGGCAAGTCTCTGACTTGCATCAAAAGATAAAGCTAGCTTATACCCACTAGTGCACGTAACGTTTTCTGAATTCATTCAGAATGATATTTTAAGAGAATCATGCAAAAGAATTCTGAATTTTGTTTATTCATAGCTATGAAAATCAAGATACTTCCCTTAGCGCTGGTATTTATATTTACAGGAAGCTTAAGAGCTCAGCTAACAGGCGTTGTAAACTACGAACAATATGGTATTTCATTTACCATTCCGGAAGGTTGGTTTGGCCAGGAACAAGACGAATCTGTTATGATACAATCCCGGACTATCCCCGGGATTGGGGTAATCACTACCCACACTTACACCATCAGCGAACTTGAAGCTGAAGCAAAGAAAGGGTTAAAAGAAGGCTATGGAACCAATATGCAGCTACAGGGAGAACTGGATCAGCTTTCTGAGACAGCCATAGGTGGAATATTTGAGGGAACTCTGGAGGGCAGCAACGCTAAGAGTTATATAATCGGAATTGAAAATCCGGTTGAAGACGGATTTGGCATTTCCATTATGATTGCCACCTACCCGAATATGTTTACCGATAAACATATTGAAGCAGCAAAGAAGATTTACCAATCGTTCACCTTTAAAAAAGTAGAGAAAAGTGATGAAATCACCGAGTGGATCGAGTTCTTTGCGGATGTGAAACTTACTTATATGGATTCTTATTCATCTTCTTCAGGGGGAGGCTATAGTTCAGAAGAGGCCATTGATTTGTGCAGTAAAGGATATTTTATCTTTGGAAGTAGTAATACTATGACTTTAGGAGGAGCAAATTATTCCGGCTACAGCGACAGTCAGAAAGCGGAATCAGGAACGTGGGATGTTGTTTCCGGAAATAACGGCAATCCCCTGCTTGTTCTTACTTACTACAATGGATCTCAGGACTCCTATGAACTCGAATACCGGGACAATAAAACATATCTGAACGGCTATCGGTATTTCAGAACGATGGAAGGTGAATACGCGCCGAGCTGTAAATAGATAGTAACAAATTACTCAGATTCGCGTCCCTCAAAGCCGCATTTCTCCAACATTTCATCCAGCTCGCCGTTTTCTATTAATACTCCGAGAACAACTCCTAAGGCTATCCATAATCCCAGGCTTCCAGTCGCCACTCCTATTGCGGTGCCAATTCCAATTCCTATTGCGATACCATATCCTTTTTCCATGATGTTCTCCTTACTGATGATTAAACACCGAAGCCGTTACGTTAGCATAAAGCCAAAAGTTGCTCTTTTTTAAGCTGCACTAAAAATCTTAGTTTCTACAGATGACAAATGCGCAAGAACTAAAAACTTTCCTGAAGAATATTCATCCTGTCCCTGAATCTGTACTGGATGAATATGTTTCTTCCTGGACGGAATTTGATCTTCCCAAAAAGACTGTCATGACCGCCCCCGATCAAAAGGAAGAATACTTGTATTACATACTGGAAGGCATTCAGAAGTCCTATTATCTGCACGACGATAAATTTCACGTGATTGCTTTCACCTACGCACCCGGATTTACCGGCATCATTGATTCAGTACTCACAGGAATCCCATCCAAGTATTATCTGGAAACGATTTCAGATAGCCGGTTTATTCGAATTCCTCTCTCTAAACATGATGAATTACTAAATCGCCACAGAAGCCTGGAAACCATGTATAGAAAGTACAACGAACGTGTACTTGTTGGCTTGCTCGATCGCTATTTCGAGCTTATGGCATACGATATCGAGACAAGGTTTAAAGCTTTTATGAGCCGGAGTCCCCATCTTCTTTCTATGGTTTCTCAAAAAGATCTGGCCTCCTATCTCCGGATCGATTCCACCAATTTCAGCAAACTTATTAATAAAATCCGTATCTGAACTTGGTGTAAACCAACACTTTCTGTTTGAGGTTTATAGAAATTCAGAGTGCTAAATCAATTACAGGTATATGGATCATCCTTTCATAAAACAGATAGAAGAAAACACCGAACTTTTCACTTCCGGATTGAACAGGCTTAATGCATCTGAACTAAACTGGAAGCCTAATCTTGAGACCTGGAGTATTGCTCAAAATCTGGAGCATCTTATCCAGATAAACATTACTTATGGAGAAGTTTTCACTTCTTTGGAAAAAGGAACTTTACGATTACCCTTCTATGGAAAAGTGAGCGCAGTAGCTTCTTTATTTGGAAAGCTAATTCTGGATGCCGTTGAACCTGAGCGCACTAAGAAAACTAAAACTTTTACAGTATGGGAACCTGGAAAAAGTCAGCTCCCCTACTCTATTGTAGATGATTTTAGAGCGAGCCAGAACAAACTAAAGCAGCACGTTTCAAAGCTGAATAGTCACATTGAAAAGAAAACCATTCTTCACACTCCATTAAGCAAATGGATTACTATACCTGCTGACACCGCTTTTGAAATTATAATTACTCATCAGAGACGGCATTATAATCAGGTTAAGGAAGTACTTAACTTGCTTGACAAAAATCTGAATTAATTAGATTCAGTTTATTTAAGTGATGATCCTATCTTAGGAGCATTTGACCTTTTTCAGAAAGTATTTCTGAAGCTAAGCGATTATTTTGAAATATGATCATTCGCAATACGATTATCGAGTTTAAGGGAATGCCGCTCTTTCAAAAGGCGAGGTTTAAAGCTCCTTTTGAGCTATCAGGAGAGATTCTGGATTTCGCATGTTTTTTCTATATGGTTGAAGGAAGTATGCTCAGCTTCGATAGCCGTGGGGTTCATCGTTTGGATGAGAAAGAAGCTGTTATCAAAAACTGCAATAATTACGTGCAGCGATATCTCCAATCCCAGCAATCGGACGAATGTGAGGCCATCGCCGTCTATCTCTATCCGAAAATGCTGAAAATGATTTACCAGAATGAGGTTCCATCCTTCCTGAAAAAAGAAGAAGTGCCTGTTCCCAAGAAATTGATAAGTAACAAGTTGATTGAGCAGTATATGACGAATCTATCAATCTATTTCGAATCTCCGGAAGCTTTTGATGAAGAATTGGGAATACTCAAGCTTAAAGAACTGATGATGATTCTTCTGAAATCAGAAAATCATGACAGCATCAGGCTGCTGCTTTCAGATATCTTCGCTCCTGTAAATCTGAAGTTGAAAGAAACAGTTGAACACAACTTATATAATGATCTGAGTATTGAACAACTTGCATTTATTTGTAACATGAGCCTGTCCACTTTTAAGAGGGAGTTCAAAAAAACGTTTAACGAAAGTCCTGCCCGGTATATTCGAAAAAGTCGGCTAAAAAAGGCTGCAGAACTGATTGCTACAACCAACGAATCGATTGGAAATATAGCCTTTGATTGTGGATTTCAGGATATCTCAACGTTCTCTTCTGTATTTAAAAATCAGTTTAACGCATCCCCTTCCTCTTATAGGTTGAGCTTTTTGAGCAAATGATTGGGCGTTCCGGGAAATTAGAACGTTTTTTTATGATATAGCTTGGTTTCAGTAATAACCAATCACTAAATCAAGCATTTTATGGAAACTCAATTGAACAACCATGGATTCAAAGTTACCCGAACATTGAACATTAATATCTCAGCCGATAAGTTATGGGAAATTATCGGTCCCGGTTTCTCTGAGGCTTATGTATGGGCTTCCAGCGTTGATCATT
Organism: Balneola sp.; assembly: GCA_048058975.1. GTDB lineage: Bacteria > Bacteroidota > Rhodothermia > Balneolales > Balneolaceae > RHLJ01. Next base: position 108,766 of record JBLLNP010000009.1, on the reverse strand, counting down.
CCGTTGGGAAAGGAACCTCTAAATTTGAAGGAGCACCATGTGATGAGCGTTTCTGCGATGTTAACGCAAAAGGATTCAACAAGATTGAAGAGAAGCTGATTAAGTATAACGATGATTCAATGAATCTTGCATATCAAATTACAAACGGAATGCCCGGGTTTATTTCTAAAGCAGTAAATAATTGGAAAGTAATTCCCGCCAATGCAAACACATCTACCTTAGAGATGAACGCAGACTTTGAGCTTCAGGGCTTCATGGGGCGCTTCATGAAACCAATGATGAAGAAAAAAATGGAAAGCTTGTTAGATATCATTCTTGAGGATGCTAAAGTCTATGCTGAGACGGGAAGGATTTCTGAGCATAAACGGAAAAGGATTGAAACTCTGAAACGAAAAAACAAAGTAGCAGCATAAATAAAGCTGATCAAAAAAAAGCAGATTCCAAAAAAGTCTGCTTTTTTTATGACATAGGGTTGTCAGTACCAGATCTGATCTTTGTTTTCATTTCAAGTTATTAACAATCAAAAAACCACTACAACCACTATGGGAAAACAAATAATAGAATTAGCACCTTTCACTCTAAAAGAAGGATACGATCAGCAAAATCTTCTTTTGCTTTCTAAAGAATTAGAAGAGAATTTTTTAACGCATCAGCAAGGATATTTAAAACGAGTGTTACTTCAAAAAACTGAAAAAGAATTCATGGATATAGTGTACTGGAACTCCATGGAAGAAGCTAAAACCGCTATGGATAACGCGATGAAAAGCAAAACATGTGCTAATTATTTTAGTTGTATGGCAGAGTCTGAATCCGAAGATCCATCATCTGTTGTTCAACACTTTAGTCTCTTAGAAAGTTATTCTATATAATCCGATGTACCCGGGATTGTAGTATATAATCCCGGTTTTATCTTAAGTTTTAAAAAGATGGCCGAACCTCTCAAAAACCTGTACAACGAAAAACTCTTCGATATCCTTTGCAGATCATGTGAAGAGATAATCCCGGACTTTAATAGAGATCATTTTTTAGATGATATCTACGATCAACATTGGGATCAGCGTGAGCTTAAAGAGCGACTAAGACACATCACCGTTTCGCTAAAAAAGCAATTACCGGATGATTACCCGGCTATGATTAATCTGGTAATTGATCTCATCCCTGCCCTCAAAAAGAACGGGGCACCTGCCGATACTTTTGAGTATGCATTCCTTCCAGATTTTGTACAACTTTGTGGAGTTAATCATCCGGAGGAGTCTTTAAGAGCAATGGAACAACTTACCCAGTTTGTAACCTGTGAGTTTGCGATTCGGCCTTTTTTGATCCAATATCCTGAACGGATGGTGCGACAGATGCTGGTTTGGTCTGAGCATGAGCACCCATCTGTGAGGAGGCTTGCAAGTGAAGGCTTTCGTCCTCGCCTTCCTTGGGCATTGGGAGTTCCAGCTTTAAAAAAAGATCCAACTCCGATATTAGCTGTTCTTGAAAAGCTGAAGAACGATCCTTCAGAGACAGTTCGGAGAAGTGTGGCGAACAACCTGAATGACATTTCTAAAGATCATCCTGAACTGGTCATCGAAATAGCAAAACGATGGATCGGGCATTCAGAGCATACGAATAAACTTGTGAAGCACGCCTGCCGCACTTTGCTGAAGCAGGGAAACCAGGAAATTTTACAGCTTTTCGGATATGGCTCGACTTCCGATGTAGAACTTTCTGATTTTCGAGTACAAACACCCAAAGTTAACATTGGCGAAAACCTGGAATTCACTTTCCATCTCAAAAATAAAAGCGATTCGCCCACTAAGATCAGGCTTGAATATGGAATCTATTTTCTAAGAGCAAATGGAAGCCATTCAAAAAAAGTATTTAAAATCAGTGAAAAGGAATATGACGGAAATTCATCAACCCAGGTTGATCGTTCACAAACATTCCGTCCTATTACAACCCGTGTGTACTATACCGGTTTGCATAAGCTTTCTGTGATAGTGAATGGAATCGAATCTCAGTTGTTAGAATTCGAATTGCGGAAGTAATCAACCTGATTACTAATTCACCGATAAATTGAAATAAGTCTCCGGGAATTCTTCGGGCTTATACGTAAAGTGCCACCATTCTTTGGAATAGTTTACAAACCCCTCTTCTTCCATCACCTTCACCAATATTCTGCGATTCTCCAGAATCTCTTCATCCATTACAGGATTGAAGGTGTGCGAACGTTCATCAAAACAATCGTATGCCGTTCCCATATTCAATTCGCTCCCGCGAAGTTTATATCCTTCAGGATCAAGGCAATTGTATTCGAAATCTTCAGGGGCTTGATAAGGCAGTCTTACTATAGTAAGATCTACGGTTGAACCCCGGCTATGTCCCGACCGCTCCGCGATATAACCTTGCTCAAATAACTCTTCTCCGGGAACATTTGGAAAATATATTCTCTTGGTTGAGTCCCTTCCCTCACTTTGTGCCCATCGAACAAAATGATCCACAGCTTGCTGAGGCCGGTAGCAATCGAAAATCTTCAAAGAATAAGCATTCTCCTCAAGCTTTGACTGCACTCTTGAAAGTGCTTCTGCAGCTGTTTTAGTTAGAAAACAGTTAGAAGCTTTATAGCCATCTACTTTTTGACCCATGAAATTCTCATCGGTAGCATACCTGATTTCTTTGATGATACTTTGGGACAGATCATGAATCTCAACAAAAGGAGAGGTGGATTGAGAAAAGACTGCTTTGCTGCATAAGAACATAAAAAGTGTGAATAACGCTTTTTTCATCATAAGTAACTTCGGTTACGACTTGATAATCATTTTGAAATCATTAATATAAGCGAATATCTCAATTAGCTTATTAAACCAAAATAACTTAAAGGAGCTAATCATGAAAACAATGACCTGTAAACAGCTAGGTGGTGCCTGCGACATGGAATTTCAAGCTGAGACTTTTGAAGAAATCTCTGGCCTTAGCCACGATCATGGCACGGAAATGTTCAAACAGAAAGATGAAGCTCATTTAAGAGCCATGCAGGAAATGCGTGTGATTATGCAAGACCCGGAAGCAATGCAGAACTGGATGGATAAAAAGAAAGCTGAATTCGAGGCTCTACCCGAGGATTAAACTGTTACTTGGTTTTCATTTTCTATTCTGTAACTTCTTCCTTTAAATTTTAACATAGATTTAGGTACTTCATGCGGGATGTAATGTTAATCTTTCACTTCATCGGACTTGCTATGGGCGTTGGAGCAAGCTTTGCGATGTTATTTCTTGGAATGGCCGCTTCTAAAATGGAGCCGGAAGAGCGCGGCTCTTTTATGATTAAGGCTTCTGCTGTTACTCGCTCCGGTCATATCGGAATTACGCTGCTTTTTCTATCCGGAGGTTATCTAATGACACCTTACTGGAGTAGTCTGGCTTCTACCCCAACCTTAATTGCAAAATTAAGTCTCTTTCTTGTTCTTGGAGCGTTGGTGGGTATCATGACCTCTAAGTTAAAAAAAGCGAAAGCCGGAGATATGGCACAATTGATAACAGTAAAGAAAATGGGGCCTTTTGCTCTGCTTACCGGAATTGTGATTATAATACTGGCTGTACTTACTTTTCATTGATTAGATTACTGTAGCTAATTTCGATCCGAATAGCACAAACATGTGAGTTTTTAAAAAAACTGTTTTGGTATTTTCCCGCTGGTTTACAACTCATCCGAATTTGGTCATTCTCATGAAAAAAACTTTTCTGATTTCGATCTTTGCGCTCATTCTTTTTATTCCCGGGTGCAGTACTTCTGATTCTTTCGGAGATAATTACGTAACCCTTAAAAGTCTTAATGGCTGGTGCCTTCCAGCATGTGTCTCCGAGTTTACAGTTACTCCAAGCAAAACTTTTTATAAAGAATCTGGTTTTCAGGGAGAAAAAGGAAGAGAATATTCGGCAAAAACTTCTAAAGAGGATTGGCAGAAAATTGAATTTTATTTAGAGACTACCGGGTACCGGACTATAAAAACTGAACCTACCTGTGCACGTTGTTACGATGGTAATGACTATGTTCTTAAAATTCAGGATGGCAGATTTAGTAATGAAATCTATTATACCTGGGGAGCTGAAGTGGAACAAATCGAAGACTTTGATTCGGACTTAAGGCAAATGCAGTCTGAATTTCTTAACCAGTTTAATGAAGCAGTTCCGGAATAACTATAGCTCCTTTACCATAAGGCTCACGTACTTCTTTCCTCCTTCCGAATACTGCTGACCCACCTCTTCAAAACCAAGCATCTGGTGAAATTGTACAGACTTTGGATTGGGCGGTTTTAAATTAACTTCGCAGGTAATCCTTTCTTCCGAAGAATGCTCAAATAAATACTCATAAAGTCTTGAACCCAATCCTTTGCCTCTGAACTCTTCACCTATCACAATCCGATCCACGTAATCAAAGCTTATATAATGCTCCGTGAAGTAACCATAGTTCTCGCTATCATACCTCTTCCCCGGTCCCAAAACAATCATGAAGCCAGCAATAATGTTCTCCTCTTCAATTACCAGAAAGAACGAACTGATCTCCAAAAACTCCTCGAAATCAGAAACAGGGATATTGTTTACATGAGGTAATGCTGCTTTATTGAGATTATGAATATTCTTTAAATCTTTTTGTTCGATTCTTCTGATCAAAATAATTTAGTCTGTAATGTTTTATGAGATTCTGATACTCATTAGTTAAAATGAGGTATTCATCATGGTTGAAATTAGCAAAATCATTTTTTGGACCATAATGTTATACATCTTTATTTATGAAGATGAAGACTCCAAAATATGTAGATCGGTCAAAAGTAATAAATGGCGACTGAAGAACAATTTACGAGACTAATTCAGGAAAACTCGGGAATCATCCATAAAGTAATCCTACTCTATGTAGATGATAAACAGGAACGGGCCGACTTGTATCAGGAGATTCTGCTACAAGCATGGAGATCGTTTGGGAGTTTCAGAAAGGAATCGAAATTCTCAACCTGGTTATACCGCGTTAGCTTGAATACCGTATTTACTTTTAACAGAAAGGCTTCTAGGAAACCAGATACTACTAGTTTTGAGGAAGTAGAATACAAAGAACCGGCAGATTCCACCGAAGAAAAAACGGATGCCAAGAATATGTTAGTGATACTTATTAAGACACTGGATGAAATTGACCGAATGATTATCTCACTGCATCTGGATGGATACAGTAATAAGGAAATCGCTAATATCACCGGACTAACAACTAATAATACCGGAGTAAAACTACACCGAATCAAAGAACGACTAATAACTCAAATGAAGGGTGAAATGACATGAGTAATGAGTTAGAAATCGCCTGGAAAGAACTTCAAACTGAAATTGAATCCCGTAAGCAAATTGATAAGGAGGAAATTATGGCTGCGATTGCAAAAGAATCCAAAAACCCACTTCAGAAACTTAAATATGCCACTAAAATCAGAATGCGTTGGACTATTTTCTTTTCCATTTTCTGCTTCATTGGAGCTGTTTTAAGTTTTAATTATCCCAGAGCTATCTTACTGTGGGGAATTGGCTTTACTTATTACTTTGGTGGATTTCTGATGGTACGTCATTATCTAAAACAACTGGATGATAATTTTGATCATAATATCAAATCATTGCTGGAAAACTACCATAATAAACTCACTAAGATGTTATCTATTGAAGAAATAGTAGCCACTTTCATCATGCCTGTGTCAGTAGTTATGGGGTATTGTTTATCTTCTGTTTATAAAGGCGAAACATTCACTCAGATTTTTTCTGATGGAAAAGGCATTGCTATACTAATGGGAGTTATGATTGTTTTCACAGCAGTTGCTCTTTGGGGAGTTAAAAAAATGAACTACACCGTTTATGGCAAATACCTTGAAAAGCTCAAAACTAATATTGATTTATTGAATACGATTGAGGGATAAGATAGCTTATCCACTCTTCCGAGATGATTGGAAAATTCAAAGTCATCTGAGCAGAATCGAAGGAACTACAAAGTTATATTAACAGTAAGGAATAGTGCAGATTCTTCTTCCCTAAACTTCGGGATCAGAATGACTTTTTATGCCCATCATTCCTTCCAGAGAGCTATATTCCTGCACTCACAATCATCGAATATTATTTGTTGGAATTCATGGCAGACACTATTGCTTCAAAAACGGTTAGCGTTACTGATATTGATCAGGCAGCTATCACCTTAAAGGATGTTGTTACTCATACTCCTCTCATCAAAAACCTTCAGCTTTCGGAGGAATACCAGGCCGATATCTGGCTGAAACGGGAAGATCTTCAGGTTGTACGTTCCTACAAAATCCGCGGTGCATACAATAAGATCGTGAACACTCCTCCCGAAGAACTGCAGAACGGAGTAGTTTGTGCAAGTGCCGGAAATCATGCCCAGGGAGTCGCGCTGGCATGTTTTAAGAAACAAATTCAAGGCACTATTTTTATGCCGGTCACCACGCCCGAACAGAAAGTGAAACAGGTAAAAATGTTCGGTAAAGAATTTATTACTGTAATGTTGGAAGGCGATACCTTTGACGATTCTTTTGCGAAGGCAACAACCTTTTGTGATGAGAAACAAGCTGCCTTTATCCCCCCATTTAATGATCTGAAAATTATAGCCGGGCAAGGAACCGTAGGTAAAGAAATCCTCGACGATGCAGATTTTAGCATAGACTACCTCCTGCTTCCTGTAGGTGGTGGCGGACTCTCAGCTGGGGTTGGTTCCTATTTCAATGAAAAATCCCCTCAAACCAAGCTGATTGGGATTGAACCGGAGGGTGCTCCGGCGATGAAGGAATCCATCGAACTAGGAGAAATCGTAAAGTTGGAAAAAATAGATAAATTTGTAGATGGAGCTGCTGTTCAGAAAGTGGGATCTATCACATTTGATATCTGTAAAGAAGTGCTGGATCGTGTGATTACCGTACCGGAAGGAAAGGTTTGCGGAACCATCCTGAAAATGTACAACGAGCAAGCTATTGTAGTAGAACCTGCCGGAGCAATGTCCATCACTGCTTTGGATTCTGTTCGTGAAGAAATTAAAGGTAAAACGGTGGTTTGTATTGTAAGCGGCAGTAATAACGACATCACCCGAACCGCTGAGATTAAAGAACGTCACCTGATGTACGAAGGTTTGAAACACTATTTTATTGTCGATTTCCCGCAACGCGCCGGTGCTTTGATGGAGTTTTTAGGTGAAGTACTTGGTCCCAACGATGACATCACTTATTTCGAGTATTCTAAGAAAACAAACCGGGAACTTGGACCGGCACTCATCGGACTGGAAATAAAACACAGGGAAGATTTACAACCTCTCCTTGACCGCATGAAAGCAAAAAACCTCAACTTTGAATATGTAAACGACCAACCAAGGTTGTTTCGGTTTTTGACTTGATGTAATGAAATCTTTTTTATCATTATTAATATTTAGCATTGCACTTGGAATGCTATTATTTGTATCGGTAAGAGATCAAAATATCTATTTTATTGCCGGGGGATTAAAAAAAGAAAATTACCCAAAGCTTTATATAGCTTCCTTGGTTTTTTTCTTTGTTATTTTTCTTGTGGTGATTTCTCTTACAATTTTTGATGGAATAAACTTACTTTAATTTTTTGGTGTCATCCTGAACTAGTTTCAGGATCTTGCGATTCGAGCTTTTCCTTTAACCAGTACGGGCGGATGGCTATCCGCCCCAAACTATATAGTTTAAATTCGATCTTGTAATCCCTCGGATCAGTTGAATATCTGGTCTGCATAAAATTCGGAGTGCCCTCAAACGAAGAATCAATTATCTTCTCGCACGAATTAACAACACACCCCTAAATCCCCTCTCAAGAGGGGACTTTCTCGAAGATTATGAACTCCCAGAAACATCTTTTCTCTCTCGATCCGAAAATTAGCTATCTGAATTGCGCATATATGTCGCCGCTTATGAAATCGGTTGAACAGGCCGGTATTGAAGGGATCCGTAGAAAACTCCAACCCTGGAAAGTTACGGGGGAAGACTTCTTCAATGAGTCGAACGAGTTGAGAAAAGAATTCGCCAAACTGATTAACACCGCTGAACCCAATAGATGTGTGATTATTCCCTCAGCTTCCTATGGTTTTGCAAATGTGGCTAATAATCTGGAATTGAATGAAGAGGATGAAATTCTTGTCGTCAGCGAACAATTTCCGAGCAATGTATATCCCTGGAGAAAAATAGCAGAAGGAAGTGGTGCCAGAATTGTAACCATCAACCCTCCTGTCACAACAGAAAACCGGGCGAAACTCTGGAATGAGTATATATTGGATGGCATCAATTCAAACACCAAACTGGTTGCATGCGGACATATACACTGGGCAGACGGGACTATCTTTGATCTGAAATCCATCCGAAAAAGAACCCGAGAAGTCGGAGCTTTAATGGCGATCGATGCCACTCAATCACTGGGAGCTCTATCCTTTGATGTGCAGGAACTTGAACCAGATGCGCTTATTGCTGCAGGATATAAATCGCTGATGGGGCCGTATAGTATTGGCATGGCTTATTATGGAGAAGCTTTTGATGCCGGGACTCCGGTTGAAGAAAACTGGATTAACAGATATAAGAGTGAAGACTTTGCTAATCTGGTAAATTATAATGATGATTATCAGCCGCAAGCTTTACGCTATGAAGTAGGCGAGCACAGCAACTTTATTCTGGTTCCTATGCTGTTGGAGGCTATGAAAGTGCTCAACTCCTGGAAACCAGAAAATGTGAAAGCATATTGTGATGAGTTGGTAAGAGAACCCATTCAAAGACTCCGTGAGGCAGGGTTCATTATAGAAAAAGAAGGGATGAGGGCTTCTAATCTGTTTGGAATAAGACTAGCTAATCATCACAACATGAATCACCTCAAACAAAAGCTCACCGAATCCAACATATTTGTTTCTTATCGTGGGGATGCCATCCGGGTATCTCCGAATGTGTATAATGATGAAACAGATTTGGACAGACTGGTTAATGCATTGCTTTAATGTTAACCTTTTGTGATGATTTAATCCTACTTCTTCAGGATTTTGTTCACACTCTATTAGTTTATTTACTACTCAATACCCCGAAAAAACCGATAAAAAAAGCCACCTCTGAACAAGGTGGCTTTTTTGTTATTCATTCTTTGTTGAAGAAGAAGGTTTAGGTTTTTGTTTTGTATCTACTTCTTCATTCTCTTCAATCTGCTCTTTCTTTTGTTCAGTGGCTACCTGTTTTCTTACCGGTTGCTTCTCCTCTTTTTTTTCTTCAGTATTTCCATTAGCCGGAACTTCTAACGATTTCGTTAAACCTTTCAATGAACCTGGCTCAATCCCAACTTCATTCAGGATATTATCCACTATTGGAGCAAGGCCTCGGTACTTTAGTAAGCTATTTATAAGTTGATCAGCCATATTCCCATTAGCTCCGCCTCCCATTGCAACCCCATTTCCGGAATTATGACCACCACCTACGAAATCATTCAAGCCCCCAACATTGATCACTTTCATATCAGAGATGGCCTCTATTGGCTTCACACTGGCTTCAATGATTGCAGCAGCCTGCTTAATGGTTTCAAGTTGGATGCGCATTTTGATGATCTCATCAGAAAGTACGTTTTCAGCGGAGTTTAATTTTTCATTTCCCTCAGCTTCTACCTTATAACGCTCTTCGTCAGCAGTAGCTTTAATCTTAACAGCTTCTGCTTCAGCATTAGCAGTAGTTTTAATAGCCTCAGCTTTATCAAGCGCAGCAGACTTCTCTGCACTGGCTGCAACTTTTACACTTACTGCTTCTTGCTCTGCTTTTTCAGTAGCTTTGATTACAGCAATTTCCTTATTCCTATTTGCTATTTCGGTCTCTTTTGCTGTTTGAACTTTTTCAGAGGCTGCTACTGCTTCCGCTTCTGCTAAGCGAGCTTCTTTTTCGGCCTTTGAACGATCCTTAGATTTGTTAGCTACAGCGATATCGCGATCCTGATCGGTGATTTCTACCGTTTTTTCTCTTTCAATATCCCGCTCTTTAAGAGCTTGCTCATTAAGAATCCTTTCTTCCTCAATTACTCTGTTCGCTTTAATTCTCGCTGTTTCAACTTCTTTTTGTGAAATAATTTCGGCTTCCTGAGAAAGCTTATCATTTTCAGCTTTTTCTTTAGCTATGGATGTGGCCTCAATAGCAGCTTGATTTGCAATGGCTCTTTGTTGAGCTGCTCTTGCAAACTCCTCTTCCCTTTCTAATTCAAGACGCTCCTTCTCGGCTTCAAGATTTTTCTTCTTTATTGCTACCGAAGTATTTTGTTCAATATCATTACGAACCTTTTTCTTCTCCTCGATTGTCTCGGTTAACTTGGTCAGACCCTGAGCATCAAATGCGTTGTTTGCGTTAAAATACTGCTTATCGGTTTGATCCAGTCCTGTTAATGAAACTGTTTCCAGTTCAAGTCCATTTTTTTCCAAATCAGCTTTAACCGCATTCTGGACTTTCTGTACAAAATCTGTTCTCTTTTCATGCAGCTCTTCCATTCCCATTTCTGCAGCTACCGCTCTAAGTGCATCCACAAATTTACCTTCCATTAATTCCTTGAGCTGATCTGTTGAAATAGTTCTTTGCCCAAGAGTTTGTGCAGCGAATGCAATCGCGTCCGACTCTGGCTTAACACGAACATAAAATTCAGCGGTAGCATCAACACGCATTCGGTCCCTGGTAATAAGAGCTTGCTCATTTTTTCTGGCAACAACCAAACGAATGGTGTTCATATTCACAGTAATTACTTCATGCAACACTGGGAAAACCAATGCTCCTCCATTCATAATTACTTTTTGCCCACCAAAACCAGTACGAACAAAGGAAAGCTCTTTGGATGCTCTTTTATACAATCTGGCAAATACCAAACCAATAATAATAAGTGATACTACAACTACCCCTAATATGAGCAGGATATCGTTTGAAGTAATAAATTCCATTGTATAAATAGGTTATTGATTAATCTTTACAGCTTTAAATGATCTGTTGTCTCTTTTTGTAAGTTTTACTTTAGTCCCCTGAACGAACTCACCTTCCTCTTCTTCAGGTTCTACCATAAAATAATGAAGCTGCCCAAACTGATCCTTATACTTTGCTTCAGCCGGGAACCCAACCTTTGCTGTTCCTATATTTATTTCTGCAATTTCACCTATAAATGTTTTTTCAGAAAGTGCAGAGGTCTCTTCTTTGAACAGTTTTTCACCAAGCAACTTAGAAACAATTTTGTAGCCAGGAAACCCTACAATCATAGCAGTAGGAACTGCCAACCATAGTGGAAGAGTGAAGCTGAGAAAACGACTCAAAACACTTTGGCCAATAAAACCTGTAATTGAAAAAGAAGCTAAAAAAACAATCACAAGGATAAGCATTGGTACATTTTTTACTTTAATCCATGCTATGTATTTAGATAGAAAGCTCCCCTGTACTTCTACATCGCCTTCAACATTAGCGTCTATTTCGAGTCCAACATCTGTAGCATCAAATAGATTATCTATGATCTCAGAAAGTCCTAATCCAGCTACTAGCGAGATGATTTCCAACCCCATGATTCCAAGCATAAAATAGAATGCATATAGAAACGGAGTATTGTATGGCTCAAACAAATATTCAAACATGGATCAACAGAAAAACCAACATTAAGTACACTTCGTAAATACCAAAAATCAACTTATTTACCAATAGGTTTTTTATAAAAAAAGCCACCTCTGAACAAGGTGGCTTTTTAATTTCCCTGAATGAACTAAAGATTCATTCTCAAAAACTCATCTATTTCAACTAAACATCGCTTTCACATAATCGCGGCGCATTTCTGCAATAGCAGTAATTGAAATACCCACCGGGCAAACAGCTTCACATTCTGCATAATTTGAGCAGTCGCCGAAGCCTTCTTCTTTCATTTGATCGACCATTGCCACTACGCGTTTAGTTCGTTCTAATTCCCCTTGTGGGAGCTTTCCTAAGTGTGCAATTTTTGCACCTGTAAATAACGAAGCGGAAGCATTTGGGCATGCTGCAACACAAGCTCCACAGCCAATGCATGTAGCATAATCGAATGCCAAATCAGAATGTTCTTTCTCAATCGGGATAGAATTAGCCTCTTGAGCAGAACCTGTTTTAACAGAAACATATCCTCCTGCTTCTATAATGCGATCGAAACCGGAGCGATCTACTACCAAATCTTTTATGATTGGGAATGCAGCGGCTCTTGGTGGTTCAATAGTGATATGATCGCCATCGTTATAGGTTCGCATGTGGAGTTGGCAACACGCTGTTTTAGCTTTTGGCCCATGTGCCTGTCCATTAATTACAAGATTGCAGGAACCGCAAATCCCTTCTCGACAATCATAGTCAAATTCAACCGGATCTTTACCTTCCAACTGAAGTTCCTCATTGAGTACATCCAGCATTTCAAGGAAAGACATGTGTTCGTTTACAGTATCTAAAGTCTTCTCTTCAAAGTACCCTTTTGCATCAGGTCCTGCCTGCTTCCAGTACTTCAAGTGAATGGTCATATTTTTACTCATAGTATCACTCTTTATTATTCGCCACTAAAACACGGAAACACAAAAGTTTAATTACTAATTAGTGCTTTTGTGATTTCGTGGCATAAAATTATTTATATGATCTTTGTTTTAGTTCAACGAATTCAAATTCAAGATTTTCTTTGTGGAGTTGTGCCTTCAGTTCTCCATTTACTCCCTGGTATTCCCATGCGGAAACGTAGGAGAAATCTGCATCGTTACGGATAGCTTCTCCTTCTTCCGATTGGAACTCTTCCCGAAGATGACAACCACAGGACTCTTCCCGATCCAACGCATCTTTTGCCATCAACTCTGCCAGCTCAAAGAAATCTGCAACACGCCCCGCAAATTCCAGGTATTTGTTGTAGTTATTCTTGTCTCCCGGCACATACAGATTGGACCAGAACTCTTCACGAAGCTCCTGAATTTCTTTAATAGCTTTCTCAAGGTCTTCTTTGTTTCGGGATATCCCGATGTTATCCCAAACAATCTTACCAAGAGTCCGGTGGAAATCGACAATTGTACGCTTTCCTTTGATACTTAGCAGCTTATCAATCTGAGCCTGTGCTTCTGCTGCTGCTTTTTCAAACTCGGTATGATCGGTTCCATAGCGTTTACCGATTTCTTCATCCGCAAGATAATTACCTATAGTTGCAGGAAGTACGAAGTATCCATCAGAGAGACCCTGCATCAATGCACTCGCTCCAAGTCTGTTCGCACCATGATCGGAGAAATTGGCCTCACCAGTTGCAAAGAGTCCTGGTATATTGGTCATCAGGTTATAATCAACCCAAAGACCTCCCATTGTGTAATGAACCGCTGGATAAATCTTCATTGGCTGGTTGTATGGATTTTCTCCTGCGATATTGTGATACATATCAAACAGGTTTCCATATTTAGCGGAAATAGTATCTAAACCATCCCGCTTAATCGCATCCCGGAAATCCAGATAGACCGCTAGTCCGGTTTCTCCTACTCCAAGTCCGTCGTCACAAACAAGCTTCGCATTCCTGGATGCCACATCACGAGGTACCAGATTACCAAAACTTGGATAGCGCTCTTCTAAATAATAATATCGTTCCTCATCAGGAATATCATTTGGATGGCGATCGTCTCCTTTCTTTCGTGGAACCCAAACTCTTCCGTCGTTTCTCAAACTCTCACTCATAAGTGTAAGTTTGGATTGATAGTCACCAGAAACGGGAATACAGGTTGGATGAACCTGAACAAAGCAAGGATTCGCAAAAAGCGCTCCTTTTTTGTGCGCTCTCCAGGCCGCGGTCACGTTCGAGTTTTTGGCATTGGTTGAAAGATAAAACACATTTCCATAACCGCCGGTAGCCAGTACAACAGCATCGGCTTCGTGTCTTTTTATTTCACCGGAAACGAGATCTCTGGTAATAATTCCTCTCGCTTTTCCATCAATAATTACTACTTCCAGCATTTCGTGGCGAGGGAAATATTCAACACCACCTTCCTGAACCTGACGCATCATTGCCTGATAAGCCCCTAGCAGTAACTGCTGACCTGTCTGGCCACGTGCATAAAATGTTCTGGATACCTGAGCACCACCAAAAGATCTGTTATCGAGCAAACCTGAATATTCGCGGGCAAAAGGAACTCCCTGAGCAACGGCCTGATCAATAATGTTATTGGCCACTTCAGCCAGTCGATATACATTAGCTTCTCTTGAGCGGTAATCCCCTCCTTTGATGGTGTCATAAAATAATCTCCAAACACTGTCTCCATCATTAGGATAGTTTTTAGCAGCATTTATCCCACCCTGAGCTGCAATGGAGTGCGCTCGCCGGGCAGAATCCTGAATGCAGAAGCTTTTTACTTTATAGCCCATTTCAGCCAAACTTGCAGCAGCAGCACCGCCTGCAAGTCCGGTTCCTACAATAATTACTTCATACTTCCGGCGATTGTTTGGCGCCACAAGTTTCATATTCTTTTTATGAAGGCTCCATTTCTGTTCCAGTGGCCCTTCAGGTATTTTTCCGTCTAATTTCATTTCTTAAACTCCCTTAATAACTAATTAATGATCCTTCGCCGCCGGTGAAGTAGATGTACAGCGGGATAAATATAAATCCGAGCATTAGAATAATCCCGAAAGCGTACGCCGCTAGCTGAACTTTCTTAGAAGTTTCACCATGTTTCATCCCTAATGAAGTAAACGCACTCCAAAACCCATGAGATAAATGCAAGATTGCCAGCACAAGAACAAATACGTACCCAATTACTACCCAGGTTTTCTGAAATTCTTCAATTACAAGTTTTCGGAGGTCCCGGGCTTGCTCTCCATCGATCATTGTAGTGTAATCAGCACCAAACTTAAAGTGGATAATATGGAGAACAAGAAAGATGAAAATAACCGAACCCGAGATAATCATACTTCTGGATGCAAGGCTTTGGTGGCTTGGACCTCCTTTGGATTTATAAGTATCATACCCTTCAGGTCTTGCTTTCCGTCTTCCTAACCAGATGGAGACACCTAACACTGTGTGGTATAAAAAGAAGAAGGCCAGTCCGGCTTCTATCACATATAGAAGAGGACCTAAATCCATTAATGTTTTTGTGTAAATATTAAAGGCGTCTGCTGTTCCAAAAATTGTAAGATTACCACCAAGGTGACCAATCAAAAAGAACATCAACCCAATCCCGGTAATCCCAGTCATAATTTTACGACCTACCTGAGAACTTAGAGCTTGTTTAAGTGAAGGCATTAATTTCGTTAGTTTGATTTTTAGTGCTAAACACGTCTGAATTCTGCTTAGTTTCAATTTTTTTTGAAACTTTTAAAGTGCCCAAATTCGGTTCGGAAAATCGGTTTTTTGGGTACTAATGGCAAGGTAGAAAAGCTCTAAATAAGACCCGGATTTAGTGTCCCTTTCTTTGTTACCTCCGCTGGTTATGAGCCAATTCCTAAATTTGATGAAAAACCTTCCCTCCTTATTGAGGACGGGATACAGGGGAGATCATTAAATAGCTATATTCTGACCATGAGTTTTAAAACTATATCTAAAAATACTGAGGCCACCCTTAGAGAGCTGGGTTCAAAAATTCTGGGCTTTCTGTTTTATTGTGAAGATGAAACTCAATTCAGAGAATATCTGGATCAGATAAAGAAAAACTACCCTGATGCCTCCCATCACTGTTATGCCTTCCGTGTTGACCCAAATTCAGTTTTAGAATTCAGTAGTGATGATGGAGAGCCCTCTGGTACAGCGGGGCTTCCTATTCTCAATCAATTAAAGTCTTATGATTTAATTAATGCGGGAATGGTGGTTGTTCGTTATTTCGGAGGTACAAAACTTGGCAAATCCGGGCTCATACAAGCCTATGGCGGCACTGCTGAATTATGCCTTTCGGAAGTTTCTTTTCGAACTATTATCCGAGTTCAGCTTGTGGAAATCAGGTACCCCTATTCTCAGGAAAATATAATCCAAAAGCTGGAAACGAACTTCGAACTTGTAGAACAGGAATCGGAATATCTGGAATCGGTGAGGAAAATCTATGCCTGTCCAGTTCAACTTGTTCAGAAATACATTGAAGAAATCTCATCTCTCAAACACCTTTCTATAGAGTTCGAGATGTTACATAAAAGTTACATTTCGGTTAGCGCCTGAATCTTATTATCATCGTTCAATATTATTAAAATCATTTCAGGGCATTAATGTTATTACGTGAATTGGAGATCAGTAAAAACTTCCATGAAAAGGGTAAGTTTGTTGAAGAGACAAAAACAGCAAAAGGAGAAGACCGGGCTTATATAGATTTGGTTAAGTTAGAAACGCTTTGGTTTAACACAGGAACCCGTTGCAATCTGGCTTGTGAAAATTGTTATATCGAATCCTCTCCTACTAATGATGAACTTTCATACATCTCATTTGATGAAGTAAAAACCTATCTGGATGAAATCGAAGCATTAAACCTTGGAACCGAGAACATTTCATTTACCGGAGGTGAACCTTTTCTAAATAAAGAGATCATTCCAATTCTCACACTATGTCTAGATCGCGGATTCAATGTTCTGGTTCTAACAAATGCTTACCGGGCCATCGATAAATATCTGAACGTACTGGATAAACTGAACCGTACACATCCAGAAAAACTAAAACTGCGGATTTCACTCGATCACTTTACTAAGCAAGCACACGAAAAAGAGCGAGGAGCCGGAACCTTCGATCGCACTCTTAAAACAATGAAATCGCTGTTCGACTTAGGATTTAATATTAGTATTGCAGGTCGATCTTTGTACAGTGAGTCTCCCAATGATGCCCTTTCCGGCTATCAGGAATTGATGGATATCAACCAAATTGATATCGAACTGACCCGCGGAGACAACATCGTACTATTCCCGGAAATGTCTAGTGAAAAGGATGTTCCGGAAATTACCACCGCCTGTTGGGATATTCTGAACGTTCACCCAAATCAGCAGATGTGCGCTCATGAGCGTATGGTTGTAAAACGCAAAGGAGATATTAAGCCGGTTGTTTTACCCTGCACTCTTATTGCTTATGATGAGAATTTCATACTTGGAAATACTCTAGAAGAGTCCTTCCAGCGGGTATATCTGAATCACCCTTATTGTGCTCAGTTTTGTGTATTGGGTGGTGGAAGTTGTTCAGCGTGAACTAATCCCAAACCACTTCCGGAAACACAACCGGATTAAAAATCTCCGGGTTCAGAGAATCAGGAATTACAATCTGAGTGTATTCTTCAAGCAATCCTAAAAATCCATTGGCTTTAAAAATCACCTCGGGAGCAATCCAACCCTGACCCAACCGCTCGTACTTATTAAATTGCACTTCCTGAATTGTATTCTGCCTTCCAATGGTATAATTCCTCACAAAATAGAGCCTCTCTTTATCAATCCAGAATTGAGGAACGGTAGTATCAGGTTCATTTACTCCAATTACATACACTTTCCTACCCTGCCATTCATCTTCATACATTTGCTCCAAATCAAATCCAAGGCCGGTTAGCTGTGTTGCCGTTATATCCGGTGATTGGTGGTACACATCAAATCCAAGTACAAGTAACTCATGAACACGTTCTGCTTCCTGAATCATCGCTCCATCCACATACCCGTATTGAATTCCATCATTGAATAAAATTCCATTGTTCGAGTCTTTGGTATCAAAACGAATAGCTAATTTTCCCGGAAGTGTTAGAGCCTCATACCAGTCCTGGGTTCTCGCAACATTTCCATCCTGACCATAAAAAGAAGTCTTCTGTGTAAACGTCAAATGTTTATACCACTTGCCCTGGTATTTGTCATACATAGCCTCGATCACATCGTAACCGTTCTCTATTTGCCTGGCTTCGATACTATTTGGCTGAATACTGATGAGGAGAACAAAGAAAAGAAGAAGTCGTTTCATAAATTTATTTTTTTGATGAACGATAGTACAGGGATATTTCTTTGATTGCCCTAAAAGGATGTAAATAATTGCCTCATAACTGTGCAGGAAACCTCAGAATATGTCCTTTCAAACACCTATTTTTCACAAAAATTATTCATGAAGATATATACAAAAAAAGGCGATGGCGGAAGCACCTCTCTGTATGGAGGGCAAACGGTTTCTAAAAGCTCTAAAAGAATTGCAGCTTATGGTACTGTGGACGAATTAAACTCTGTTCTTGGAATGGTTATAGCAGAAAACCACTCTAACAAAACCAACTCTCTTCTAAATTCTGTTCAGGAACAGCTTTTTATATTAGGTGCGGATTTAGCCACTCCTTTTTCTAAAGAAACTCGAATTAATAGAATTACAGAAGAAGAAATCAGCTTTCTTGAGCATGGCATTGATGACATGGAAGAAGTAATTCCTCCTCTAAAAAACTTCATTTTGCCGGGAGGAACCAAAGCGGGTTCCATTATCCATTTTGCACGAACAGTTTGCCGACGGGCTGAACGCCTTACTGTTGATTGCACAACTGAGGAAGATATTTCCCCGGAAGCAATCAAATACTTAAACCGTTTATCTGATTTTCTTTTTGTATTAGGCCGATACGAAAATCATATATCAGGTACTGAAGAAACCCCTTGGATTCCTAAGAGTTAGTTTATGTCGAAAAAATCAGGAAAAAGAAAACGTTCAAAACAACCTTTATCTGCTAAGAAAAAGGTCTTTTTTTATGCCATCACCTTTTCCATTCCAGTTCTTTTCTTTCTCATTCTTGAACTAGTGCTTAGAAGCACTAACTATTTAGGAGATACAGAGCTCTTCGTCGACCCAAACATTCCCACCGCCGAACATCTGATTCCAAATCCAAATTTTGCAGCACGTTATTTCTTTTACACCAAAACCATCCCAAATCCTTCCATCGATGTTTTTCTAAAAGAGAAGCCCGAAAATGGCTACCGGGTTTTTGCAATGGGAGGTTCAAGCGCGGCGGGCTACCCGTATGGATTTAACGGCACCTATTCCCGAATCGTAGGCGATGTTTTACAAGACGCTATGCCCGATCGTAAAGTTGAAGTTGTGAATGTGGGAATTTCCGCTATCAGTTCTTACACCTTGTTCGATCAGGTAGACGAGATCATAGAACAAGATCCTGATGCCGTGATGATTTATGCCGGCCATAACGAATTTTATGGTGCTTTAGGAGTGGGCTCAAACGAAAACCTCGGGGCATTTCCCGGCTTTGTTCGTTTTTATCTGAAACTCCAACGCTTTAAAACCTTCATGCTTCTCAGAACCATAATTGTGGATTCCGGTAAGTGGTTTGCAGAAACGTTCTCCGGTGAATCCGTAGATCAAAATGCCACTTTGATGGAACGCATTGTGGATTCAAGGTCTATCGAGCTTGGGAGCCCACAACATGAACTGGCAATGATTCAGTTTGAAAGTAACATTAATGCAATTGTATCAGCCTTTGGGAAAAAAGGAATCCCTGTTTTTCTTGGAAGTGTGGGAAGCAACCTTAAAGATCACTCCCCTTTTGTAAACATTACCGATGGAGAGCAACCTCCTGCCCTTGAAATCTTCAATGAAGCCAAAAGTGCTTATGAGAGCCAGGATTATGAAACCGCACTGGAAAAATTTATTTACGCGAAAGATCTGGATGGACTTAAATTTCGAGCTCCTTCAGAAATAAATGCAATTATCAAAGCAACTGCCGAACAAAACGAACATGTGCGATATGTGCCTTCGCATGAGGAGATGAAACAATACGCTGAGAACGGAATCATTGGTTTTGACTTGATGCTGGAACATTTGCATCCAAATCAACAAGGTTATTTCTTGATTGGCAAAGCATTTTCAACTGCTCTTTTGGAAGAACTGGACATCGCACCCTCTCAGAATATAAATAACTACAAAGATCGGATGTATTTCTCGGAGTTTGATCACCGGATCGCCTGGCACCGGGTTGAGACACTTAAGCAAAGTTTCCCTTTTGTACTTGGAGAGAAGCCGGAACCCTACTTTCGAAGCTATAAAACGAAAAATATAGCCGATAGTCTTGCATTCAGAACGGTTCATTCCAGCTTGCAATGGGACAAAGCAAAAGTTGAACTGGCTGATTACTATTCGAAAACAGGTCAACCTGATAAAGCCGTTCTTGAGTATTTGGGTTTAATAAGAAACCAACCCTGGAATGATTCCCCTTACGTATTTGCTGCCCGTATTTATCTTGATCGGAATAATTTTGAAGATGCTGAACCATTACTCCAAAAGGCATATAAAATTAATCCCAATGACGCTTTTATTACTAAAATGCTTGGAGCTATAGAAGTTCAGAAAGGAAATCCATTGAAAGGAATCGAATATCTTGAGGCATCACGGGCAATCAATCCAAACGATCCACAAATGCTGTATAACCTTTCAGGGGCTTACGGCACAAGTCGGCAGTTCGAGAAAGCACTCGAAATCGCTGACCTGGTTATTCAGATAAATCCAAATTTCCCAGGCGTGCAAGCCTGGCGACAGCAACTTGTAACTATACTTAGACAAAGAGGAAACTAAATGGCTTTAATGATTTCAGTATCCGGAATACGCGGAGTTTTTGGAACCGATCTTACCCCTGAAAACCTGGCCCGGTTCACTGCGGCTTATGGAACCTGGCTGAAAGGCGGAACCGTAGTTCTGGGGAGAGACTCACGAGTAACAGGACAAATTTGTGAGGATATAGTTGCTTCAACACTTATGAGTGTAGGCTGCAATGTTGTCAGAGTTGGGATTGTTCCTACTCCTACTGTGGCAATGGGTGTGTTGAAGTATAAAGCTGCCGGAGGAATCATTATCTCTGCCAGCCACAATCCGGCGCAATGGAATGCTCTGAAGCTGCTGAATTCTACCAGTGAGTTTATGGATGCAGTTCAGGGTTCTGAGATGATTGCTATTTCAGAAAGTGGAGAATTCAACTATACATCGTACGACAAAATTGGAGTTTCCTGTGATGATGAAACTTTACTAGATCATCATATTGATCAAATCCTTGAGTTGGAGTATATAAATCCTGAAGTAATCGGAGAGGCAGGTATTTCGGTAGCTGTTGACGCTGTAAATGGAGCTGGTTCTCTTGCTGTTCCCCTTCTTCTCGAAAAGCTAGGAGTAAAAACTATTCACAAAATTCATTGTGAGCCAAACGGATTGTTCCCGCACAACCCAGAGCCATTGCCAGAACATTTAACTGAAATATGTGCCTTGGTTAAAGAAACCGGAGCAGATTTAGGGGTAGTTACCGATCCCGATGCCGACCGACTCGCTTTGGTTGATGACAAGGGGACTTTGTTCGGGGAAGAATATACTCAGGCTACTGTATTTGATTTCATTTTAAGTAAGAAGCCCGGACCAACTGCCACCAATCTTTCTTCTTCCAGAATTGCAGATGAAGTAAGCGAAAAATATGGCCAGAAATGTCATCGCTCGGCAGTTGGAGAAATCAATGTGGTAAAGAAAATGCAGGAAGTCGGTGCAATAGTAGGCGGCGAAGGAAGCGGCGGAATCATTGTTCCTGATTTACACTATGGAAGGGATGCATTGGTTGGAATCGCCTGTGTGATTCAACATCTGGCCGAAAAGAAAATGTCTTCCTCTAAACTTCGGGCTGAATTCAGCGATTACTTCATGAGCAAAAGTAAAATTCAGTTAGATGAACTTGGCAAAGATGCCGATGAAGTTCTGGAAATGGTAAAAACTAAGTATGAAAACCTCAATCCGATTACCATCGACGGAGTAAAAATTGACTTTCAGGAAGGATGGGTTCATCTTCGGAAATCAAATACAGAACCCATCATCAGAATTTATTCTGAAGGTCGTTCGTTAGAAGCTGCACAAGCATTTGCTGAAAAAATTAAATCTATCCTTTAGCAATTATGAAACGCTTTACTAATTACCTTTTTGTACTTCTTTTCTTTTCACTGTATGCGTGTGCTCAGGAGAAAGAGATTAAGCAGCCGGTTGAATTATCAGAAATTTCTTATACAGAAAAAGACGCTCAGATTTTCGCTGATATTCTATCACAATTTAAAGATGAGTCGGATCAGCCTATTGCAACCCTAATTCCAGAAATTGGAAAATATTTCCTTGGGAATGAATATGTAGCTCATACACTGGAAGTAAATGAAGAAGAAAAATTAATTATCAATCTGCGTGAACTGGATTGCACTACCTATGCGGAAAATCTCCTGGCACTTGCCCGAACCCTTAAATCTGAGAATCAGACCTTTCAACAGTTTGCTGCAGAGATTAAAAAAATCCGTTACCGGGATGGGGAATTAGACGGTTACCCTTCCCGATTGCATTATTTCAGTGACTGGATTTACAATAATAAAGATAACCAGTTGGTAAGCACACCCGCTGACAGCTTTGGAGAGCCTTTCCCAAACAAGGTAAGTTTTATGACTTCCAATCCGGATAGCTACAGACATTTGAAGCAAAATCCGGAATATATTTCTGTAATTGGTCAACAGGAAGCAGTAATAAACAGCAACAGCTATTATTTCATACCAAAAGAGAAGATAGAAGAGTACGAACACCTTTTGAAGGAGGGTGATATCATTGGACTCACCACCAGTATTAATGGTTTAGATGTTGCCCATGTTGGAGTTTTAGTAGAACAGAATGGAAAGTTACACCTCCTTCATGCCTCACAGTCTAACCTGAAAGTCGAAATCTCTGATGAACCAATTTCTTCGTTCCTAAAACCAAACTCTAAAAATACCGGAATTATGATTGCTCGTCCGGTAGATATTTAACTTTTTCTTTTGCTATGATTGACTGGAAAGATGTTCTCCAATTCGCAAAAAATGGAAATCCTGAACCGGATAAACGGGTTGAAAAAACTCCCGAAGAATGGAAAAAACAACTCACCGATGAGCAATACGCTGTTACCCGGTTAAAAGGCACCGAGCGACCTTTTTCTTCCGAAATGTGCAGTCGTTTTGAACCTGGCGAATACGCCTGTATCTGCTGCGATACTTTACTTTTCGATTCCAATACCAAATTCGAAAGTCATACCGGATGGCCGTCTTTCACTCAACCTGTAAAAGAAAACGCAGTATCTTACGAAGGCGATTACAGCCACGGCATGGTTCGGGTTGAAATCCTCTGCAATACCTGCGATGCCCACCTTGGGCATGTATTCCCCGATGGTCCTGAACCAAGCGGACTCCGTTACTGTACCAATGCAGTTAGTTTGAGGAAAGTTGAAAGCAAGGAAGTATAAGAAAGTCCCCTCTTGAGAGGGGATTTAGTGGTGTGTCTTCTCCCTTACTTGCTCAATATTCGCAAGTCTGTCCCTCCCGGAGGAGGGATAGGATTGGTGCCCCCGCACTAACTTGGAGCTTCCGTTGTATCCTCTCTAGGCCTGCCTGTCAGCAGACAGGGAAGACAGATTTTCAGCTTGCAGAAAATCAGAGGGAGCACGAAATGGCAAGCATACTATTGTTTTTAATC
This sequence comes from Balneola sp., assembly GCA_048058975.1. Classification (GTDB taxonomy): domain Bacteria; phylum Bacteroidota; class Rhodothermia; order Balneolales; family Balneolaceae; genus RHLJ01. The sequence goes on along the minus strand of JBLLNP010000009.1, from coordinate 85,306 downwards.
ATTTCCATCCATTAATTATTACTATGATTGAAAACTATTTAGAAAGCACACGAAAGCAATTCCAGTATTACAAAATGCTGGGGGAAAAGACGTTTGACCAGCTTGAAGACAACGATTTATTCTGGCAACATAATGCTGAAAGCAACTCCATAGCTATTATTGTAAAACATCTCTGGGGTAATATGCTTTCACGCTGGACGGATTTCCTCACTTCTGATGGAGAAAAAGATTGGCGGAACCGTGAAGCGGAGTTTGATGCTGATATTTCATCGAGAAAGGAACTGTTGGAGAAATGGAATGAAGGCTGGGATTGCCTATTCAAGGCACTTGATTCAATAAATGAGGATAATTTCGATACAGTTATTTATATCCGGAATATGGAGCATACCATCACGGAAGCCATCAACAGACAATTGGCGCATTACTCTTATCATGTTGGGCAAATCGTTTATATCGGACGAATGATTAAAGGCGGTGATTGGGAAAGCCTTTCTATACCACGTGGAAACTCAGCTGCTTACAATGCTGAGAAGTTCTCCAAAGAGAAACACAAAGCTCATTTTACGGATCAGTTTTTGGGTAAGAAAGAAGAGTAGATAAAAAATGAATTGGATTATTTGCCTAGAAAGTATTGATATGATTTGAACTTATGATCATATTGTTATGTAACTAAAATCCAAATTCATCTCATCATTATCATGATTCAAAAATCAATCTTAAGTGCTTTAGCATTTTTACTAATAACTAATTGTGCAACTATAACAAAAGGGACTAACGCAGAAATTAGAGTAAGCTCAGAACCCGAAGGTGCTGAAATATATATTAATAATATATTAAAGGGCGAAACGCCTACTACTCTCACTCTTTCCAGAAAAACAGACCATGTCCTTGAATTTAGAAAAGAAGGGTATGAAAGTATGTTTATCGAAGTAAATCGGAAATTTGATGTAGGTACTAGTGTTTTTGGTAACGCAATTTTTGGTGGTCTAATTGGATTAATAATTGACACTTCAAATGGTTCAGCATATAGTTTAAAGCCTGCTGATATAGAAGCTAATCTGATTAAACTTGAATCGACTGGATATATTCAAAAGAATGATCTATCTAAGGATCACATTCAAGTATTTATGATGACTATAGCTCAATGGGAAGAACTTACTAAGTAAATACCCTTTACTATATTTCCCAAAAAGCCCGATTAACTCGGGCTTTTTGTTTATTTGATAATAAATAACCTAATGCGCCTCTAACCAATTCTCCCCTATTCCGGCTTCTACGCTTAGGGGGACATCCATTTCCATTGCACTTTCCATTAATTCGGTGATTTTGGCAGGAACGGTATCGAGTTCACTTTCGTGGATTTCGAAAATCAATTCATCATGAACCTGAAGCAGCATTCGGCTTTTAAGTCCGTTGTTCTCGAGGTAATCATGAATATTGATCATCGCCAGCTTAATGATATCAGCAGCCGTTCCTTGGATAGGCATATTGATGGCTACCCGTTCGGCAAAACCACGCACGTTCCAGTTGCTGGAGTTGATATCGGGTACGTATCTCCTGCGTCCTAACAGTGTCTTCACATAGCCGTGTTCTTTGGCAAATACCTGTGTTTCCGTAATATACTTCTGGATATTCGGGAATCGGTTGAAGTACTCATCAATCATCTCCTTCCCTTCGCTGTTCTCGATCCCAAGATTCTGGGCTAGACCATACGCGCTTAACCCATAAGGAATCCCGAAATTCACTTCTTTGGCTTTGCGACGATGATCCTGAGTAACTTCCTCTAACGAATCCAGATGAAAAATCTCTTTCGCCGTCCTGGCGTGGATATCTTCGCCGTTTTTGAAGGCTTCAATCATCGCCTCATCTTTGGCAATATGGGCAATCACCCGAAGTTCTACCTGGGAATAATCCGCTGACATAATTTTGAAACCATCTTCCGCTATAAATGCTTTTCGGATTTCACGTCCACGGGCAGTACGAATTGGAATATTCTGCAAATTGGGATTAGAAGAAGCCAGTCTCCCTGTAGCAGCAACACTTTGGTTGAAGTCGGTATGCACTCGTCCGGTATCAGGATTGATCATAGACGGCAATGCATCCACATACGTGGATTTGAGCTTTGCAAGCGAGCGGTATTCCAGAATCAAACTCGGGATTTCATATTTCACAGCAAGTTTGGTTAAAACAGCCTCATTGGTGGAATACTGACCTGTTTTGGTTTTCTTTCCGGATGGAAGTTCCAGTTTATCAAACAGAATTTTTCCTAGCTGCGCCGGAGAGTTGATATTAAATTCCTCTCCTGCTTTTTCATAGATCTCTTTTTCCAGAGCTATAATATCGGTCTCCAAATCTTTGGAAAAACCTTCCAACATCTCCACATCAAGGCGGACACCATAATATTCGATATCCCCCAGCACTTCCATAAGTGGGAAATCCACGGTGTCAGCGATTTCTTCGAGTTCGTCTTCTTTGAGTTTCTTACTCAGAATTTCATATAACTGAAGCGTTACATCCGCATCTTCGCAGGCATATAGATGCACTTCTTCCGGAGTTAAATCCGCCATCGTTTTCTGTGCTTTCCCTTTTCCTATCAATGCTTGAATCGGAACAGGTTCATAGCCCAGATACTTCTTGGAAAGCTCATCCATTTTGATTTTCTGACTCGCATCCACCAGATATGCCGCCACCATCGTATCAAAAGGTTTTCCCTCAATTTTTACCCCATGACGGAACAACATGGTGTAATCAAACTTGTAATTGTGCGCTACTTTAATGGAGCTTTTGTTTCCAAAAACAGGCTTAAGTATCTCCAAAACCTCTTTTTCATTTAGTCCTCCATCCACATTCACAGGAATATAGCAGCCCGTTCCCGGTTTAGTACAAAAAGACAGCCCAACCAGATTAGCGGAAATCGGATTAGGTGAATCAGTTTCGGTATCAAAACAAAGTACTTCTGCTTTCACTAATTCTGAAGCCAATTCTTTCACACGATCAAGTGACTTAACCAATTCGTAATTATTGTTATCTGCATCCAGTTTTTGGAGTTCTGCCTGCTCACCAATCGAGCCAAACAAATCTACCTGATCGCCTGATTTCTCCGCTACCGGTCCATCCTGATCAAGATACTTTTTGGTAAGCGTGCGGAATTCCATTTTTTTGAAAAAGAGTCCGAGTTCTTTCCTTTCAAAGCCTCCCCATTCCAGGTCTTCCCATTCCAAGGTGTCAGGCACATCAGTTTTGATAGTAACCATAAACTTGGCATGCATCGCCTGATCTGCAAACTCTTTCAGGCTTTCGCGCTGTCTTTTTGCAGTGATGGTATCGGCCTGAGCAATGCATTCTTCCAGAGAACCAAACCGATCAATTAATACAGGAGCACCTTTTTTCCCAATTCCGGGAACACCGGGGATGTTGTCGGCTGTATCACCGAGAATCGCCAGTACATCAATTACTTTTTCCGGATACACTCCAAAATAATCCATCACTCCTTCCCTATCGATGATATCGAAGCCCCCGTCTTTGTTGTTTGGCTTCATCATTTTGATATGGTCATGCACCAGTTGCATAAAATCCTTATCAGGTGTTACCAGCAACACATCCACGTCATCGGCATTTGCACCTGAGGCAATGGTTCCGATAATATCATCCGCTTCATATCCATCCTGCTCGATATTTTTAATACCCCAGGCATCCAGCATTTCTTTGATTAAAGGTATCCCAATGGTTAGTTCCTCAGGCTGTGGCGGACGCTGAGCTTTATATGACTCGTCCTTTTCATGCCGAAAAGTTGGGGCATGCGTATCCCATGCAACAGCAATATGAGTGGGTTTTTCTTCTTCCAGCATTTTTTCAAGCGTGTTTGCAAATCCCAGAACAGGCCCGGTAGGAATTCCTTTGCTGTTTTTAAGATTTGCATTTATGAATGCGAAATGTGCCCGATAGGCAAGCGCCATTCCATCAAGAAGAAAAAGCAGTTTTTTGGACATGAGGACTGTTTAGGACTAAAAATTATTGCTGTGAAGCTAATGGTTTTATTGGAGAGATGTGAGTACCTAGTTACAAGTTGCAAGTTTCTTGTTATGAAAACTTACAGCTTGTAACAAGTAACTTAAAACTGATTCCTAAAAACAAAACTTTTTGCCTATTATTACGAACACTGTCCCCAATCAAAAAAAAGAGTCAGTACACTTTTGAGTTTAAAGAACGAAGCACAATCGGGTTACGGAACCAAGAAATTCTATCAGGAGTATGTCTCCGGGATGAGCCGTGAGCGCATCTCAAAAGAGTTGACTGCAGATACCGACCGGCTGAAGCTTCTGTATAAAGAGGCGGTCGCCGATATTGAACGTCAGCAGGGGCAACAGCTTCCAGGTCACGTAAAGTTTATGCGCCTGTTTTCTGATCTGACTCAGCGCCTGAATCCTACTCGACGGCTTGCTTTTGGTGTAGGTTCAGTCAGTTTCGTTGGGCACTATTTACTGAATTTTTTTGGTCTTTCTGAGTTTCTCTTTTTCTCAGGTTTAATGCTTCCCCTCGCCTTCTCTTCCATGTTTTTGTTGTTACTGGTAGAGCTTCTGGAGAAGTCGGATGTACAAAAAGAGATTGATCTTGCTCGTGATATACAATTAAGTCTGCTTCCCGGAACTTCGCTGAATAAAGACAACCTGGAAGTATATTCCTTCGCACATACAGCGAAAGAAGTTGGAGGTGATTATCTGGATGTAATTGATACCGAAAAAGGTACTTATGTAATTATTGCTGATGTTTCTGGGAAAGGATTGAGTGCAGCTTTATATATGGTAAGAATGCAGGCTCTGGTGAATTTATTGGTTCATAAAGAGCAACCTTCCCCTAAAGATCTCTTTCTTCAGCTTAACGATTTTGTAAAGAGTAATAGTAGAGACAAAACGTTTGTAACTGGATGCGTGGCTTATTTCCCGAACGATAGAGAAGAGTTTGAATATGTTCGGGCAGGACATAATATCCCGATTTATTACAGCCGTGAGCGCGATGCTACTTTCAATTTGAAAGCGAATGGCTTTGCCTTAGGGATGACCTCAACCGATATGCTGAATCAACATCTTGAAGTCAAACGTTTTCATTTTAAGCCGGGAGATTCTGTACTTTTTTATACTGATGGGTTAAGCGAAGCAAGAAACGAACGTGGAGAGGAATACGGCGAAGAACGAATTGAATCTCTGATGGAAATTTATGGATCTCTTCATTCTAAAACCATTGTTCAAAAAATACAATCTTCACTTGAAGCCTTCATAGGCTCGGTTGAGCCTGCTGATGATGTAACTTTTACTTGTATTCATCGGCCAGAATCGGCTGGTGCTACTAAACAAATTGCAGAAGCAAAAGTAGTTACTGAGAACTAGCCAAGATTATCAGGACTAACTTCCCGGCTTTACTTTTTCATTGTTTTCTCAAGTATGATCATCAATGCCCTACTATGACCACTAGATTTCCAAGACCTCTGTGATTTGAAAAGTATATATAGCCTACGATAATCAATATTCTCCCGAAATAGATTATTGCATTTCGTTTACCACTTTCAAATTTATCCATACCAGGATATCAAAAGATTTTCTTTATCGATAGGTTGAAAAAGAGCAGTTGGAATTACAAAAAGTTAGATTTAATTCTGGTCTTCGAATTCTCGGAGAGATTCTTCCAAGGCCTCCATTTGCCGCTCATACCTACTGCATTGACCTCTTTTTGATAAGAAATATGACAAGAACCCGAGGCAAACAGAAATCAACAATGAATAAACAATAATCTTTGGATTCGTGAACGCACCAACCCCACGTATATAAGCTGCAATAGTCAAAACGATTACAGTAAAAGGTAGCACAAACGTATCTGAAAAAATCTTCGCATTCATCGCGCTTTTAAGCACTTTTATTACACTCGACACTGATGTTTTCAAATCAGATTCGTAATGCTCTATCTTTAGTACTCTTCGATAGCTGTACAAATTAAAAAGTGAAATGAAGGCAATTACGAAACCAAAAATCAGATAGAAAATTCCTGCTTCTATATTGGATACCTTATCAAAAAGTGGTTCTTCCCTGTTAAAAGCCCAAATCGAAAACATAAACATAAGAATCGAAATAGTTCCGGCGTAACGAACTTTCTGTTTCATCTGTCTTTTTACTTTGGAAATAGCCGTATTCGATTTCTTTTTTAGAAGCTCTCGCATACCTTCTTCGCTTATAAAATACCCCTCTCCCAATTCTCCGGAGGTTTTTTTCCAAACACTTTTCAGTTGATCGAGATCCATATTATGCCTCCACCAATTCTTTAAGTTTATTCCGAATCCGGGTCATCTTAACCCGTACATTGTTTTGTGAAATCCCAATTATCTCAGCAATATCCTCATTATCCCGCTCCTCCAAATAAAGCATCACAATTGCTTTTTCGATCTCGTTTAGCCGTCCAATCGCAAGACGCAATATCTTTTTCTCTTCAGTCAGTTCTTCTCCCTCATTGTCATTTGAAAGCTGATCAAAGCGTTCGGGAAGTACTATTTCCTCCATCTTTTTCTTTTCCTTTCGGAGATACTGAATAGCCACATTAAACGCTACACGGTACATCCAGGTTGAAAATTTCGAGTCTCCTTTAAAGGAGGGGTAAGATTTCCAGAGGTGGATCAATATCTCCTGAAAGAGATCTTTGCGTTCCTCTTCCTCATCACAGTACATTCTGCACACTTTATGCACGATTCCCTGAGATTCGTTCAATCTTTTAAGGAACTCTTTTTCAAGAGATAAATCAGACAATTTTACTAGTTAGGAGGGTTAACCTTCAACGGATATGTTGCAAAAAAAAGAACAGAATTACAGAGTAATCTGAATTAATCCAATTAGAGTTTCTGTAACCAGATTTTAATTCAAAGTTCGCTAAAATCAGCTTGCAGCTTCAACAATGTTAGTCGTGGTAATTCCAAAATGTTCGTACAGTTCTTCGGCAGGACCTGATTCCCCAAAGGTATTAATCCCTATGGATTTTCCTTCAGGTCCTACATACCGCTCCCATCCAAAGCTTGATCCTGCCTCAACAGAAACACGTTTAGAAACAGCCTTTGGCAGTACATTTTCTTTATACTCTGCACTTTGCTTTTCGAAAAGATCCCAGCTTGGCATGCTAACAACCCGGGCATCAATTCCTTTTTCTTTCAACTCAGCTTTTGCGTTTACCGCAAGGTGGAGCTCTGATCCGGTTCCGATTAAAATTACATCAGGAGTTTCTTTTTCAGAATCAGCGAAAACATAAGCACCTTTTTCAACCAGTGCAGCAGAATTAGATTCACTTCTTTCAAATGTAGGAATATCCTGACGGGTCAATACCAATACAGTAGGAGAAGTTGAATTCTCTATGGCCAATTTCCACGCATAAGCCACTTCATTCGCATCACCAGGACGAATTACGGAAACATTGGGCATGGCTCTTAAACTTGCAAGGTGTTCAACCGGTTGGTGGGTAGGTCCATCCTCTCCTAAACCAATGCTGTCATGTGTCATTACAAAAATGGAAGGCACTTTCATTAATGCTGCCAAACGAATGGAAGGACGGCAGTAATCTGTGAATACAAAGAAAGTTCCTCCAAAAGGAATAACTCCTCCATGTAATGCCATACCGTTCATTGCAGCGGCCATTCCATGTTCACGTACTCCATAATGAGTATTTCTACCTGCATAGTTCTCAGCACTGTAAACCCCTTTTTCTCCAATATTTGTTTTAACACTTCCCTCAAGATCCGCAGAACCGCCAAATAAATTAGGTACTACATCTTTCAAGGCATTTAATACCTTTCCGGATGAAGCTCTTGTTGCCAATCCTTTTTCATTAGTTTCAAAAACAGGCAACATTTCTTCCAGATTTCCCGGCAAAGTTCTACTCATCCATTTATTTAAAGTATCAGCTTCATCAGAAAAAGCAGTTTCATACGCCTTAAACTTTTCTTGCCACTCCTGCTCCTTTTCTCCTCCCAGAGAAATTTGTTTACGGAACTCATCTAAAGCTTCATCCGGAATGAAGAATGATTCTTCATGATCCCAACCGTAAGCCTTTTTGGTAAGTTTTATTTCTTCTTCTCCTAATGGTGAACCATGTGAGCCCGCAGTATCCTGTTTATTTGGACTTCCAAAACCGATATGAGTAGTACATATTATTAATGAAGGTTTGTCAGAGTTTTGAGCTTTCTTGATAGCGTTAGAAATCTGATCATGATCGTGTCCATCAATACTAATCACCTCCCATCCATACGCTTCGAACCGTTTTTGAACATCTTCTGTGAAAGCTAAATCTGTAGAACCGTCTATAGAAATTGAATTAGAATCGTAGAGATAAATCAACTTGTTTAACTTCAGGTGCCCTGCCAGAGATGCCGATTCATGAGAAATTCCCTCCATCAAGTCTCCATCACTTACAATTGCGTAAGTAAAATGATCAACCACAGTATGCCCTTCTTTATTAAACCTTGAAGCAAGATGTGCTTCTGCCATCGCCATACCTACACCTGTAGCAAATCCCTGTCCCAATGGTCCGGTTGTCATCTCAACTCCCGGGGTGTAGCCAAACTCGGGGTGACCCGGAGTTTTACTTCCGAGCTGCCTGAAATTCTTTATATCATCCATAGAAACGTCATATCCTGTAAGATGAAGAAGGCTATAAATCAACATAGATCCATGTCCGGCAGAAAGAATAAATCGGTCCCGATCAATCCAGTCAGGATTCTTAGGATTGTGCTTCAAATATTTTGTCCATAGAACATAAGCGACATCTGCCATCCCCATTGGCATACCGGGGTGACCTGAATTTGCCTTTTGGACAGCATCCATGGATAAAGTTCTAATTGTATTTGCACAGAGTTGATCAATTTGAGAAGACGACATTCGAAAAGCTTTGTAGTTAGTTTATGGAAAAAAGATAGTGATTTTTAAAAGACAAATAGTTTGATTTTTGAAATCCCGGGTAAAAAAAAAGCCCTCATAACAATGAGGGCTTTGAAAAACTGGTTTGTCTTAACGGGCGCTTTCACACTTAAGTTCAAACTCCATTTTATGCTCCGCTGGTGCTCTGAAAGAACCATAGGATGCCTTACCAAGTGCATCACAGGCATTTCCTTTATCATTCTTAGCCTGATACGCCAATCCGAGCTCAAAATAGATTTTGGCTTTATCAGTATTACCGCCTGGCTCATGTGTTAGAGCTTGGTTTGCGTATCTGATTGCATTATCGCGGTTACCTAATTTATTGGAAGCTTCAGCTAGTCGGTAATAAGAATCAGCTGATTCATTGTCATACTCCAAAGACATTTGCAATAACTCAATAGCACGGGTGGTTTGTCCCTGTTCAATAGACTTAGCACCTCTGAAAAGAAGCTCTGCATGGGCACTTTCAGTAGCCTGACGAACAACCCCACCATCATTAACCTGCTCACCTACTGCAATCGCGCGATCAAACCAGTTCATAATTCCTTCCAGATCATCTGGATTAGTCTTTTTGTGAACCAGACCTTTTTGATAATATGCCTTCGCGTAATTCGCATTAACTTCAATAGCATTATTAAGCGCTTCATCTGTTCCAGCAAAATCCTCACGCTTAAACAACATAGTTGCTTTTTGATAATGAAGCTGAGCAAGTACGCCTCGCGCTCTGTCTCTTACCTGATCATCTCCAGAATCGGCTCCTATTGTTCGTGCTTGTGTAAACTCCGCAATTGCAGCATCTAAGTTTGGTATTGAAGGCGTACTTTTAAATGCGTTGTAAGCATTTACCGCTTTAGAAAAGTAAAGCTTAGGAATGGCACTTTCAGAGCGGTTTTTGATGTCTTCTCCATCTGCACCTAAACCTTCAGCAATAGAAATTGCTTCTCTGTACTTTTCGATAGCAGCATCAAAATCTTTTGATTGAGCCAACTCAAGCGCTTCATTATAAGCAGTGATTGCAGCAGAGTTATCCTGAGCTTGGATATTAATTGCTCCCAAAGCAAATACTACTATTAAAAATATTCTCTTTAAATCCTTCATGTCTTTAATTATTTAATTCGGTTCGAACAAGTAAGCAATTTAATAAAAATTGCTCTTTTATTTAAAATCTTAAACTCATTAAAATTTAAAATTATTGTTATCTAGTCAGTTTATGCGATGCAGTGTTCATCAATCTTAAAAATGAAAGTTCGGCATCGGTTCCTGTTGCTGGTAAAACTCACAAATATGTTCCACTCCATCTTCACAACTATCTGTAACTATAAAAAGATCAGTATCATTCTCCGAGATCGTCTCCCAGCTTTTCATTGTAGAGTTCATCCACTCAACCAAACCACTCCAATACTCAGTTCCAAATAGTACAATAGGTATTTTGGTGATCTTTTTAGTCTGAACAAGGGTTAGACTTTCAAAAAGTTCATCCAATGTCCCAAATCCACCCGGAAAAACGACCAATGCCTGAGAGTATTTTACGAACATAACTTTCCTCACAAAAAAGTAATTAAAGTTAATCGCGTATCGAGGATCTACAAACTGATTTATACCTTGTTCGTGTGGCAACTCAATTCCTACCCCTACCGATTTACCATTGCTTTCTTTTGCTCCTTTATTAGCCGCTTCCATGATACCCGGACCTCCTCCGGAAATCACTCCAAAGCCTTTTTGCGTTAATTGTGCAGCAAATTCTGCGGCTAGTTGGTAATATTTATCCTCTGGTTTTGTTCTGGCTGAACCAAAAATGGTTACACAAGGCCCAATCTTAAACAGTTTATCATATCCCTCAACAAACTCTCCCATAATTTTAAAAACACTCCACAAATCATTGGAAGAATCTCCACGATAGTTATTAGGGATAGGTAGCGGTTGATTGTTATTGTCCATAGTTATTTTCGCGTTAGAGAAAAAGTGAGTGATATTCCGGGAATATGTTCGGAAGTAGAGGTAGTAAGTAGACCCGGTTTAATAGAGGTGTTTAGCGATAAATCATCAGATACGTCAAAAGAACGTAAATGCGCATACACATAAGCATCAACTACATTTAGTAAGTAAGCAAGCCCAATAGTCACATAGATAAAATCTCTTCTGTTCCGTAAAAAGTTCCTGTTTGATTGTAAGCTGGCCTGATTTGCACCGACTAAGTAATCAGGAGTTGGACCAAACCTTAAATCGGTATTTGAAGAAAATGAATTATAATAAGCTGCCCTGTAGTCATGGTACTCTTTCGTTAAATAAATGCTGTAGTAAGTCAATCCTCCCAGTAATCCATAAACCAAAGGGACTTTCCAGATTTGTTTGTTGGTAACTTGTCCCCATCCAGGTATCATTAGTGAACGCCTTAGAACTAATTTTGGATCGGGATAACTTTTCTCTTCGGAATCAGTTTGAAGAGAAACACTTAATGGAATAAAGGTTGATGAGGACGAAAAGTTCTGTGCGAAAACTCCGCCAGAAAAAAAACAAAAAAAGAGTAGCAGAAAGAACTTAGAGGGAGTCAAATATGGATAAGATTCGTTCAAGGTCTTCTTCAGAATAATATTCGATTTTGATTTCTCCACCCTTGGCTTTGGGTTTGACGTTTACTTTTGTGCTGAAAGTACGTCTCAGGCGGGCAGAAATTTCATCGTAAAAAGGATTTTTTTCTATGGGTTTAGTTTTCTTTTTTGAAGGGCCAGAATTCAGTTCCCGTACGGCATCTTCAACCTGACGAACCGACCATCCCAGTTTAACAATCTTACTTAATAACTTTTGCTGAATAGATTTGTCTTCAATAGTAATCAAAGCACGTGCATGTCCTGTGGTTATAGAACCGGAAATCAGTGCTGTCTGAATAAAATCAGGTAGCGTTAACAAACGAAGCATATTTGTAACTGTGGTACGATTCTTACCTACTCTGTTTGCTACTTCGGCTTGAGTATAGTCAAACTCTTCGAGTAAACGCTTGTAACCCATGGCTATTTCCAGAGGATTAAGTTCTTCTCTCTGGATATTTTCAATGAGTGCAAAAGCCATACTTTGCTCGTCATCAGCCTCTCGGATATATGCAGGAATTTCCTCCAGCCCTCCAAGCTTAGCGGCTCTTAGTCTTCGCTCCCCGCTAATGAGCTCGAATCTTTTTTCCCCAATATAACGAACGGTGATTGGCTGTATCAGTCCGTGCTTCTTTAGGGAATCGGCAAGTTCTTCCAAGCGCTCTTCATCAAATTCTTTACGAGGTTGATTTGGATTAGCTCTGATATGATCAACAGGAACGTTCAGTACAATATTAACTCGTTCTTCCGGGGTAATAATATTTTTTTCGACCCCCTGTCTAACTTCTGGTGTCTTTTTTATTTCAGATGATGAACTTGATCCTTCCGATTCATATTCCGGGAAAAATGCTCCTAAACCTCTACCAAGTACTTTTTTACTCGCCATAAACTCCTATTTAAGAAAGTACCGGGCTGTTCTTAAACAGCTTTCTGTTTTTTTTGATGATCTCTCTAGCTAAAGAGAGGTAATTCTTAGATCCCACACTGGTTGAATCATATAACAAAGCAGGCTTTCCAAAACTTGGTGCTTCAGCAAGTCGAACGTTTCTGGAAATAACCGATTTGAAAACACGGTCGTCAAAGTATCGCTTTACTTCCTCAGCAACCTGATTGGAGAGCCTGGTACGGCTGTCGTACATCGTAAGAAGAACACCTTCAATATCCAATTCAGGATTAAGATGCTGACGTACAATTTTTATAGTATTCAGAAGTTGACCTAAACCTTCTAGCGCGAAATACTCACACTGGACAGGAATTACAATAGAGTCTGAAGCAGTTAGTGCATTAATGGTCAGCAAGCCTAATGATGGCGGGCAATCGATAATCACAAAATCGTAACGTTCACGCAGATCAGCGATTGCTTTTTTAAGAATACGCTCCCGCTCCTCCCGGTCGATCATTTCAATCTCAGCGCCAACCAGATTGATGTGCGCCGGAACTAAATCCAGAAAATCGAGTTCGGTTTGACGGATAGAATCATTCACATCCGCACTGCCAATCATGACCTCGTAAATTGAGTTTGTTACAGTTTTTGAATCGATCCCCAAACCACTGGTTGTATTGCTCTGTGGGTCAATATCTATCACCAACGTTGGATGTTCAATAGCTGCAAGGCTGGCTGCCAGATTAATTGCCGTGGTTGTTTTTCCTACTCCACCTTTTTGATTGGCAATGGCAATAACTTTACCCATTTAAAATATATCCTGCTTTATGGAATGAATAATTCTCGACTAAATTTCAATATAAAGCGAGCCTATCTCGGTTACAAAAAAACTTATTAACACATTATCCGAAAGTTATCCACATAAAAAAGGCAACCTATTGGTTGCCTTACATTTATCGGGATGAACTTGTCAATACTATCTTTCTTGTAGGAGGAGCAAATCCTGTTTCTGCATTTACGAGCCTGAGCTTCGAAAAACTCCTGTCTCTTTCCAACTGAAGCGGTTCCTGATTATTCTGCTGGAGCGATGTGCCTGCAAAATGTATCGTATTGCTTCGATCAACCCAGGGGGATACGTTTTCAGTTGTTAAGTTATTAGTGTTTAGGATCGTATCAGTTTGTGTATAAGCTTCTCCGTTGGAAAAATAAATGGTGGTTGAGATGATTAAGATTGCAACTGCTGCAGCGGCTACCGAACGGGACATAATGTTTGTCCATCGGCTTGTGCGACTGATTTGTTCCTGTTGCGTTTTAACCGCATCAGAAGCAATCTTAGCTGAAAGGTCGGGAGGTGGCTCCCACAAGGGGAGCTTACCTAGTTTATGATATGTTTTCCTGAGACTTTCGACTTCAATCAAAAGATTTTCGTCGATCATCATTTCACGTTCAAACTCGATTTCTTCAGAGGGATCCATTTCCCTCATCAGATACCGAATACAAACATCTTCATTTTTTTGCATGCTTTAACTCTAGTTGTCTTTCTTCTTCAAAATACTTTCGAAGATTGATTAACGCATATCTCATTCGGCCTAGTGCCGTGTTGATGGACACGTTAGTTAATTCTGCGATTTCTTTAAAGGGCATTTCGTAATAATGCCGCAAAAGTACAACGGATCTTTGCTCTTCAGGTAATTTCGAGATGTGATTCATCAAACTGGACTTCATTTCCTTGTCAACCATTTGATCATCGGCATCAACAACGCTTTCGTCTTCGATTCGATCGAAATAATCTGATTTCGAGTCTTCCTCGTCGTACCAGGAGTTAACGTCGATAAAACGTTTTTGTTTTCTAATATGATCAATTGTTGCGTTATGAGCAATTCTCATAACCCAGGCTATCCATTTTCCCTGTTCGTTATAGGTATCATCCATTTTGGTAACTACCTTCGTAAATGTCTCCTGGAAGATATCGTTAGCTGTTTCAGGGTTCTGAACCATGCTGTATATATAGGAATAAATTTTTGCCTGATGGCGGTTCAACAATTCATTAAAAGCTCCTTCATCAGCTTTTCTTCTGAATAGTTTTACAAGTTCTCTGTCTTTTAATTCAGAGTATGATTGTTTGCCTGTATGTCTTTTCATTAGTTCCATAATAATCACCCTTAATTTGGGTTAGGCTCTTTGTTCAAGATAACCGAATTGATCTGGTAATCAGTTCAACTAAACAATCTTTAACAAAGAACGGTTACACCTCAAATCTTTTGCTAGTAGTTAGTACAAAGAGCAAAGCTTTTTGGCTTGGGTCTATGTTACAATGTGATGCGCAAGGTCAATATCACATGTTGATGTTAGTCCCTCACATCACTAGTACACATGAAGACGAGGAATCACCTAAAGTGGTTGTATATTTTTTCGCCGAGTTTGTTTCCTACGAGTTCTTCCAATCTCTCTTTGCTGGCTTTTTTGATCTCTTTAACCGATCCCAGTTCTTTTAGTAATTTTTGAGATGTCTTTGCTCCCACTCCATCTATCTCAGTAAGCTCTGTAACAAAGGTTCTCTTGGCTCTTTTCTTCCTGTGAAAGGTGATAGCAAAACGATGAGCTTCGTCTCTTGCCTGTTGAAGTAATTTAAGCGCGGTAGATTTTTTAGGGATCATATAGGCCTCTGATCGGTTCGGTACAAAGACTTCTTCCAGCCTTTTAGCCAATCCAATAATTTCACATTCCCCATAAAAGCCGATTTCTTTTAACGCTTCTACTGCAGAGCTTAACTGTCCTTTTCCACCATCCACTACTATTAAATCCGGGATTTGCAATCCGTCTTTCATTACCGCCGAATATCGACGAGTCAGGATTTCCTTCATGGAGGCAAAGTCATCGGGACCTTCCACCGTTTTAATATTAAATCGTTTGTATTCGCTTTTCCGAGGCTTAGCATCCACAAAACATACCATCGAAGCTACAGGATCAGTCCCTTGCAAATTGGAGTTATCAAAGCATTCGATTCTTCTTGGTAACCGT
Organism: Balneola sp.; assembly: GCA_048058975.1. Lineage (GTDB taxonomy): Bacteria > Bacteroidota > Rhodothermia > Balneolales > Balneolaceae > RHLJ01. The sequence goes on along the minus strand of JBLLNP010000009.1, from coordinate 69,875 downwards.
TGCAGTTTCAAATGTTCTTTAAGTTCTTTTACGGCGTGCGGTATTCTATCTCGTTCCGATTTTTCTTTTTCCAGACGGCGGTCATTCAGATGAAGCCTAGCGTTCGCGTTCGCCATTTTAATGAGTTGGGCTTTTTCACCAATCTGAGGTACATGTACTGGTACTTTTTTCCCACGCTCCTGATAAAGATATTCAACCAGTGGTTCATCATCAGCGATTGGGTGACTCAGATATACTTCATCAGGGATGGCGGCTGTATATTGCCCGGTATAATAATCCTCTACAAAAGATTGCAGCAACTCACCAATTTCCAGGCCATCGATATTCTTTAAAAAGCGATGAAATTTCCCAATTAACTTTCCTTCTCTAACTTTAAATAAGACGCCGCAAGCCTCCCCAATATCTTCGGCTATACTCATTCCAAATACATCACGATCGACTTTCTTGTCGTCCACCATTTTCATTTTCTGGCTGTACCGTTCCACTGCCACCAGACTATCCCGGAGTTTTGCAGCATCTTCAAAAGCCAGAGCGTCCGAGGCAATCTGCATTTCTTCTTTGATATCCCGGACTAAAGCATCTGAGTGACCGTTTAACAGCCTTTCAACTTTCTTGATGGTTTCCTGATAGCGTTCATCATTCCAATCTCCGGAACAATTCTGCAAGTAATCGTCGAAGCAAGAATGCCATTTGGGTACTCCGCGTGTCTTATCAATATTTTTGATACTTACCGCACACGTACATAAATCGAAGGCTTTCCGAATGGTTTCCAGCATCCGTTTCATTGAGATGACACTATCGTAAGGTCCGTAATACTTGCTTCCGTCTTTGATAATAGTCCGGGTTGGATATACCCGTGGCTTGGTATCCTGTGTAACACAAATGTAGGGGTATGATTTATCATCCCGGTACATAATGTTGTACCGTGGCTGATACTGTTTAATGAAGTTGTTCTCAAGAATCAGCGCTTCCGCTTCAGAATCGGTTACAACTACTTCCAGATCATGAATTTTGGAAACCATCGTTTTGATGCGGCCATCGGTGGGTCTGGAATCCTGAAAATAAGAACGAACTCTGTTTCTCAGCTTCTTCGCCTTTCCTACATATAATACACTTCCTGATTTATCCTTATAGATATACACTCCTGGCGAAAGCGGCAGATTGGCTACTTTTTCTGAAAGATTGATTCCTTGTTTCTCTTCACTCATACTTTGAAGATAAGAAAAAAGTCCCCTCTTGAGAGGGGATTTAGGGGTGTCTTTCAGGAAAAATAAATCTGAAGGATTCGCCTCTATATAAAATTTGAAGTATCCCTCTCATCCCCTACATTCTTCGAAATTAATTTTCTATGAGCGAAGCAAAAGACAGATTAGACGAGCTCCAGCAAAAGCTGGACAGTTTTCTCCGAAAGCAGGAGCAAATGCAGAAAGAAATGCTGTTACTTCGGTCAGAAATCAGATCACTTCAAATTCGAGAAAAGTTTAAATCTCAGGAACCCGAGGAATCAATTTCTATTATCTCAGAAAATGATACTACCCAAAAATTAGAACCGTCGCCTGAGGAGAATCCTGAAAGTATAATTACTGAAACCTATGCAACTGAAAGCATAAATGAGCAGCGGATTCCAGAACTGCAAATTAAACAGGAAACTAACTGGCTAGATTTCGAAAAACTGATTGGCGAAAACATAATTAATAAAATTGGCATTGTTATTACAGTAATCGGTATAGCTATCGGATCGAATTATGTAATTGAGAATAACCTGATCAGCCCTGAAGTGCGTATTATCATCGGATATATATTCAGCTTTGGATTGGCTGGAGTTGCATACAGGCTTAAAAATAAATACCTGAACTACAGTGCTGTTTTGATGGGCGGAGCAATGGCATCTTTGTACTTGCTTACATACGCCTCTTATGATTTTTATAGTCTTATTTCTCAATTGACAGCCTTTATTATTATGGCTCTCATAACAATAGTAACTGTAGGTACTGCAATTGGATATAACCGAGAATGGGTAGCCGTATTTGGTCTTGTTGGTGGGTATGCAGTCCCTTTTCTGGTAGGTGGTGAATCGGGAAGTACAGTTATTCTCTTCAGTTATATTTTATTTATAAATATTGGAGTTCTTATTGTAGCCCTTCAAAAGTATTGGCGCATTTTGCAATACTCCGCTTTTGGTTTTACCTGGATGATCTTCCTTTATTGGTTTTCAAAAGGATTCGATTTTCAAACAGATGTTTCAATCAGCCTCGCTTTTTCAACGATCTTCTTTATCATTTTTTATACCTCAGGGCTTGCATATAAGGTTAGAAATAAAGAGTCATTTTATGTTGCAGACATATCTACACTATTGATAAATACTTTCGTTTACTTTGGACTAGCTTACAAAACTTTAGATTATGAATATGGGCAGTATCATGGTTTGTTTACTGTTTTGGTTGCAGCAATTCATTTTACTGCTGGCAGAATTGTAAAGCATTTTGATCCATCCTCTCCTACTCCGCTAAATTTAATTAATGGTTTAGTACTTGTATTCCTGACTTTAGCAATTCCCATCCAGTTTCAGGATCAGTGGATTACAATGGCTTGGAGTCTTGAAGCTTTATTACTCCTCTGGCTGGGTAGGGTAAAAGGGATGAAAATATATGAAGCACTTTCATACCCTGTAATGGTTTTAGCTTTTTTTGCTTTGATAGGAGAATGGGGAAGACAGTTTATCGTTTCCGGAAGTTCAAATACTCTTCCATTTATTAACTCTTTGTTTGGAACTTTTCTGGTATTCTGGTTTGCTTTTGTTGGTATCCAATATTTTCTTGTTCAACATTCCGATGAAGAGGTTGTAAGAAATTCATCTTTAAAAAAGTTCTTTCATAAATTTGGGGTCCCGTTCGTTCTTGTCTTTACTTTATACATAAGCCTTCTTTTCGAGGTATGGAGAATATTTAATTATTGGGAAATTCAAACTTCCCAAAAATTGGATCAGGTTAATGGATGGTTTACAACTTATAACCCCGCGATAGATTCTTTTAGATCTCTTTGGACAATTAATTATAGCTTTCTGTTCTTCGGCGCAGCTTCATGGATTAACAAAAGATTTTTTAATCTGAAGGAAGCCGAAAAAACTAACATAGCTCTGTTAGTAATTACCTTATTCTTTTTCCTTGCAGCATTCTTTTCTGAAGTCAAACATCTAAGAGAGTTATATCTAGGATTTGTTAATGCCAAAGAATTTCCACAATCCATTTTCAATATTCTAAACAGATATGTTCTTATTATTTTTGCAGGATTTGGAATTTATGCTTTAAAAGATTTATTAAAGAGAAATTTATCTAAAGAATCATTCCAATTATACTTTGAGCTTTTCTTATCGTTCATCATCATCTTTCTTCTAAGCTCTGAACTTATTCAATGGCTGGACATTTTCGGGTTTGATAACTCCTATAAACTTGGGCTAAGTATATTATGGGGAACCTGTTCTTTAGGCATGATTATATTTGGAATACTTACACCAAGAAATCATATAAGAATTGCAGCTATGGTTGTATTCTCGATCACACTCAGTAAGCTATTCTTTTATGATATCAGCCACCTGTCAACTATTTCAAAAACAATAGTCTTTCTTTCTTTAGGGATTTTGCTCCTGATTATTTCTTATTTCTATAACCGGTTTAAAGACCGTCTTGTTTCTGTAAATCAATTCGATGCCGAAAGTGAATAGTGATAATATCCCAAAAGGCTTAGTCTTCTCAGCCACCTCACCAAAAAGAAAAAAGCGAGCATTGATTCTGGTTGCTGTTCTATTTGTATTGCAGATTTGTCTGATTTGGCCGGTTTATCCAATGTTCGCCTCTCCTACTCCTCAGATTCTGGGATTTCCACTTTCGTTTGTATGGGTAATTTTCATACTGATTTGTTCATTTACTTCGCTGCTTATTTTCTTCAGAAAAGATACTGAGGAGGAACACTGATTTGGAAAGCTGGATGATCATACTTGGCATTTGCGGTATTTATTTACTCATCACATTAGTCATGGGAATTGTGCCAGGACTTAAAGTGAGTCATAGTACAACCGGCTATGTTGCCGGAGACCGCTCCATGAATGTGCTGATCTTATATTTTGTACTTGGGGCTTCCATCTTTTCTTCTTTCGCCTTTCTTGGCGGTCCGGGATGGGCTTATTCCAGGGGAGCAGCTGCACTATATATCATTGCCTACGGTGCCATAGGCATGGTTCCTTTTTACTTCTTTGGTCCGAAAGCACGCGCCCTGGGCGAAAAATACGGCTTTGTAACTCAGGCAGAATTACTGGAAGACCGCTATAACTCTAAACTGCTTTCCGGCCTGCTCGCCATTCTCACTGTTGTAGTTTTGATTCCCTATCTGACTTTGCAAATGAAAGGAGCAGGACTGGTTTTGAATACCATCAGCGAAGGAGTTATTCCTGTTTGGCTAGGTGCAGGAATCGCCTATTTTGTGGTTCTAATTTATGTGTTTTTTAGCGGGGTGATGGGCGTTGGTTGGACCAACACTTTCCAGGGAGTTTTTATGTTGGTGATTGCATGGTTTTTGGGGATTTACCTCCCCGAAAAAATGTATGGGGGCATTGGGCAGATGTTTGAGCAATTGATTAATTCGGAATTTAAGCAGGCCTTAACTGCGCCGGGACTCACTTCCGGTGGCAAAGCCTGGGATTGGTGGGGATTCAGCTCTGCGGTAATTGTTTCCGCCATAGGTTTTTCCATGTGGCCTCATTTTTTTATGAAAGCCTTTGCTGCAAAAAGCGATCGCACCATCAAACTCACAGTCGTGCTCTATCCGACTTTCCAGGTATTTCTTGTTCCGATTTTAATCATAGGTTTTTCAGCTGTTTTGGCTTTTCCAGGGGTAACTCCGGCGGACTCTATTCTCCCACATGTACTCCTTCAAATGGACTTACCTGTCGTGCTAATCGGATTGGTGTGTGCCGGAACATTGGCAGCTTCTATGAGTTCCGGAGATGCTATTGTTCATGCAGCTGCTTCAGTGGGAGTACGTGATGGATTGACTAAAATTCCTGCCGTAGATAAATGGTTGAAGTCAGGAGATCATGAACGATTATTGATCAGAATCGGGGTAGTAATCATCAGCCTGATCGCTTACTACTTTGCGGTGTTTTCTAAAACGGATATTGTTTCCCTCCTGCTCGGTGCTTATGGGGGAATCGCTCAAATGTTCCCGTTAGTTTTTGCCATGTTTTACTGGCCACGAGCAACTGGAAAAGGCGCCTTAGCCGGATTAATTGGAGGAATTTTGGTAACGCTGTTTTTCCTTTACAATCCTGAATTCAAACCCGTACCCATGCACGAAGGTATTTATGGGTTAATTGTGAATCTGATCCTTTTGGTTGGGGTGAGTTTGAGAACAGAAGCTGAGGAGTTAAATCGCATTAAGAGATACACTAATATTTAGTTAGGTATGAGAATCAAAAAAATAAGAGGCCATAAAAGGATTTGGAAACGAATCGATGAATGGAGAGATACTAATCTCAAATTGGATATTGAAAATCTGTTACTACAACACAGAGACTATACAAAAATTAGAATACACCCCTTTTCATCCATCTCAGTGCTGAATAGTTATTTCCCTGAACCAAAAGGAAAGACAAAGAAAAAAATTCTCGCAGCACTCCTTGATATTTATGATTCATGGAAAAGTTCACTTGATTCATTAAATGAACCTTATTATTTGAAAATATGGCTTTATGAGCCAGAATTTTCAAGCTCTCAAGTCGTTTGCTCTCTAAGAAGCTGTTTGAATTTTTATGACCAAACATTCTTCAAACCAGATGATATTCCAGATTCAACAATAAAGACTATGAAAAAGTCATTGCCAGAAAATTTCAACTGGACACTTCATCTTGATGAACTCCATTTAAAAAATAATGAAATTGGATCTCCTGAAGATTACTATTCTGAAGAAGAGTATCTGAATGAGCTAAATTGGTTTAACAAAGAAATCAAAAAAGCACACAGAACTAGTACATTTAAAGATTCTAACGATGAAATAGTTGAGTACTTTTCTTTTAAAAAGGGGTTTGTGTGGCTAGGTGATCGCACAGATTAAGCATGCTTTATTTTAATTAAACTTTACGATATGAAAAAAGTGATTTGTTATGTTTTTGCAACTATGCTCAGTATTAGCTCCTTAATCGCACAAGACGCATCTAGTGAATCACCCATAGAATATCTGAACGCTTTAAATGAAAAGGTCTCTTCTTATGATGCGATTGAAATTAACTTGAGTTATTTATCGGAGGGTAATAAGGACGAAACTTCACTTTCAGATGGTACTATAATCATAAAAGGAAATGAGTACTATATGAAAGTGGATAACTTTATAACCATTCAAACTAGCAACTCATTCTATTTCTTTGATAACTCTGATGTAAATAGGATCGGTGAATGTGAATTATTCATTCAGGATATCCCAGAGGAACAAATCCCTTTTCTAAAGCTCTTTCCAATAAATGTATCTAAGTTTGATTATCATTTTTTAAACGAATTAAGTACTCCGGAATACTTTGTTATTGATTTAATACCTAATTACATAGACCAAACCGATTCTAATGCAATTAGGTTTAGATTATTTTTTGATACTGAAAAAAAAGAACTATTCCGTTTTATTGAAATAAAGGATGATATATCAATAATAGCAGATGAGATAAAGTTTACTTCTAATCCTGATCTTTCCGAGTTTTCCTTCATTTATGGAAATGAAAATAGATTATGTGATGGAGATATGAATTTCGTTGACCTTAGAGAATTTTGAAACTTATTCTTTAACCTCTTTCCAAAGTTCTTCTGTGGTATGCTACATTGGTAGTTCCAGCTTTCATTCCCTAATCCTTAGCCAACCCTTCGGCTCTTTTCTGGTCTTCATTTATCTTGGCGACTCGACTGACGAAGTTCGGGAGGAAGCGTAGTTTTATCTTTTATTTCAAATTCCTTCAGGTTCTGGAAGTTAACGAGGCGCTGGGAACAAAGATGAATCTTATACCATCAATTTTAAGCTTCAAGAGCCTTATTTCTATCCTTAAAGGAAGTTCTTTCCTTAGGATAAACTCTTTTTTTTAATTTTAGTTGAACTAATTATTTATACCTTAAACGGGGAGTAGAATATATCCGATAAAATTTAAAGAGCAGCGGTATGGAAATATCATCTTTTGATCAAGACCTCGAATTCGGAGATACTATAAAAACCCGGTTGATACTGGAATCTTCCTTTTCAAAAGAGATAAGGATTGTTTTACGCAAGGGTCAAATCATGAAAGAGCATAAGACCCCATTTCCAATTATTGTTCATATCATTGACGGTGAAATAAATTTTGGTGTTAACGGCACAACCTACCAACTAAAAAAAGGTGGGATATTAGCTTTAGATGGGAATGTACCACATGATTTAACGGCCAAAGCAAATAGCATAGTTCGTTTGACTTTATCAAAGTCAGACAAATTGGAACGGGTTGAAAAAGTAGCTATCTCTTCTTCAAACTAACAACATGAAAACTATAGAAAAAAGACAAGATGTAGCTGTTCTGGTAAATACCTTTTATGCGAAGATACGAGAGGATGACATGTTAGGCCCTATTTTCAATAGTCATATTCCCGAAGAAAAATGGCCTGAACACTTAAACAAGCTTACCGATTTTTGGGAAACAAATATATTTGGAGTAATTCGGTTTAAAGGAAATCCTACTCAAAAGCACATTCAAGTAGATCGAAACCTTGACCATGCTATAGAGCCGGCTCATTTTGAGAAATGGCTTGAGCTTTGGTTTGAAACTATTGATGAACTCTATGATGGGGAACATGCGGAACGAGCTAAAAATTCGGCTAAAAGGATGGCGAGAGCTCAATTTTTGATGATCACCCAACATCGCCCTTAAAGGAAGAGATGTAATGTCATGATTCCTTATTCGGGAATTTGCTAAGGATTGTTGTTTTGAAACTCCTGTGCCTTTTTCATCCCCTTGAATAAGTCCATTGCTTTCTTGAAATAGATATCAAAAACTATGGTTGTTTCGTCCTCTTCACCCCGGAGTGAAGCCCGGGGCTAGTTTAATTTGATCTCATTCTAAACCAGAATTAAGGAAAACCCGAAAACCCTTCACATCATCGAAAAATAGTTTCGAAGACTATTGGGGGTATTCGCAAAGTGGTGTGTATTAGCCTAAAAAAAAGAAATACTTTTTTGCGATGGCTAAATATCTAATACATGGCTTAATCTTAATCGGGGCTGCATACTTTATTTCCTGTGAATCTACTTCTCCAAACGAAGACCCGGAAATCATCTCAGGCTTAAGTCTTCCCTCCGATCCTTTAAACTATAGTACAACCCTGCCTAACCATTTTCTTACTAATGATGGTGGTCCGCTCCCTACACGAATTCAGGATCATGATAACCAACCCACAGATAATCCCACTACCGATGCCGGAGCTACCCTTGGTCGGGTATTATTTTATGATAAAAACCTCAGTCTTAACGGAACTATATCTTGTGGAAGTTGTCACAGTCCGGCACTGGTTTTTTCAGATAGCAGCACCTTTAGTATTGGTTTTGATGGTGGAGAAACCAGAAGGCATTCCATGAGCCTTATTTTTGCGAGATATTATGATCGGGGACGATTCTTTTGGGATGAACGTGCAGAAACACTGGAAGATCAGGTGTTAATGCCCATTCAGGATGAAGTGGAAATGGGACTTACCTACGATCAAATAAAAGAGCGAATCGAAGAACAGGATTTTTACCCGGATTTATTTGAAGCTGCCTTTGGAAGTCCGGAAATAACTCAGGAAAAAGCAGCTCTTGCTCTTGCTCAGTTTGTGAGAAGCATCGTGAGCGTTTCCTCAAAATACGATGAAGGCAGAGCGCAGGTAAACACCATTGGGGATAATTTCCCAAACTTTACTGCTCAGGAAAACCTCGGAAAGCAATTATTTCTGCGCCCGATTATAAATGGAGGAGCGGCCTGTTTTGGCTGCCATACCACCGAAGCGTTTATAAATCCAGCTCCCGGAGCCACTAACAATGGATTGGATGAGGTTACTGGATCAGACGCGGGAGTATTTGAGACGTTTGATGATCAACGTTTTGACGCTGCATTTAAAGTAACCTCTCTCAGGAATATCGAGCTTAGTGGTCCATACATGCATGACGGCCGATTTGAAACCCTCGAAGAAGTTGTTGAGCATTATAACAGTGGAATTAAAGACCATCCGAATCTGGCTCCTGCACTTACTGCACCGGATGGCTCTCCTGTTCGTTTAAACTTAACAGAGACCGAAGTTGATGCTATCGTAGCCTTCCTCAAAACATTAACCGATAATACCTTAGCAACCGATGAACGCTGGAGTGATCCGTTTTTATTTAATGAATAACTGTAGAATTATTAGATCTTAATTCTATACTTAATTCTTCAGTTTATTCTAATCAATACATCTCCAACCCTTCGGGTCTTTTACCTTCTTTAAACTGTAAAAGACTCGGGTTTCCTTTTTATGACATCTTCACCCCGGACTAAAGTCCGGGGCTGGCTTAATTAAATTCTTTCAGGATCAAGGTTGAATAATTATAAAAAGTCGGCCTAAGAATTGTTGGTGGAAATAGTGAAAAGATGATTGAAGCATTCTTACCTGCATATGAGTTTTGCAATTCCTTCTCCCGAGAATTCGGGATCAGGATAACTATATCAAAAAATTACTAAATCGTAACTCGTCAATCTTTATTCTTTATTTCCTCAGCTTCGCTCATCATCTACTGGACTTTCCCAAAACCTGGTCAGAAAATTATTTAACCAATCGGTTGAATATTAGGAAATCCTTTCTTAAACTAACATTCAACCAACTAGTTAAATATTTATGCTTGATAGTACCTTTCATGCTCTTGCTGATTCCACCCGAAGATCTATTCTGCTTCGATTATCTGAACAGGAACTCACTGTAAATGAAATTGCTGAGCCTTATGAAATGTCATTGGCAGCGGTTTCGAAACATCTCAAAGTTCTGGAAAAATCGGAGCTGATTAAAAAGGAAAAAGTAGGACGAAGTTATACCTGTACAATGAATTATGCTCCTTTAAACGAGGTGCAGGATCTTATCAATGAATACAAAGTATTCTGGGAGGCTCGATTAGATGAGTTGGATAAATTTATCACACAAACAAAAAAGGATTAACCATGGCAAACGATAAATCACTAATAGTTTCGAAAACTATAAATGCGGACAAGGCTACTATTTTTAAAGCGCTTACTGATGAAGAAATTATGGCAAAATGGTTTTGTGCCGGACCCGACGGATGGAGTTCAACCGTAAAAAGTAATACTAAAATTGGAGGGAATTATCAGATAGATATGCATGACGGAGAGGGAGTGACCTATACCCATACAGGTACTTATAAGGAATTAATCCCAAATGATAAAATCGTTTTCAGCTGGAGTTCGCAATTCGTAAAAGATACACTGGTCACTATTACTTTAGAAGAAGTGGAAGGGGGAACAGAGGTAAAACTTGTACATGAATTTCTTCCAAATGAGCAAATGGTGGAAAACCACACAGGTGGTTGGAAAACTATTCTGGAGCGACTCTCTGGAGTTTTAGCTTCTACCTCTAACTAATGCTCGTTAATAAAAATAACTTCAAAATTAAGAACTACTAAAGCTATAAGTTATAATGAAAGCAACCGATAAAAACATTAATCCTGCATACGATGGTCATTGCGCCTTCGCAGTCAGTACAGGTAAACTAGATGTTAAGGGCGGGAAAAATAATATCACAGTCGATGGCAAAACCTATCTTTTTTCGAATCCTGTAGCAAAAATTTTATTCAAACTATTACCAAAAAGAATAGAAAAGGCAGACAAATATTGGAAAGAAAGGTAAATCCTGTCTAAACTTTAACTCCGTTCATCATCCACAGGATTTTCCCCGAACTTTGCCGGAACCCAGTTCATGCTTTCTATTGGCGGACGTTGATACTCGGGATGTTTTGTGATTTTAGGAAATACAATCGGATCTGGTGTTAAATCCTCGTATTCAATCTGATCCAATAAGTGAGAAATACAGTTCAAGCGCGCATGACGTTTAATATCGGCGTTAACAACATACCATGGTGAAGTTTCGGTATCTGTGTGCTTAAACATTTCGTCTTTTGCCTTGGAATAATCCACCCACCTTCTGCGGGATTCAACATCCATTGGGCTTAGTTTCCAGCGTTTCATAGGGTCTTCATTTCTCGCCAGAAACCGTTTCTTCTGCTCTTTATCTGAAATGGAAAACCAGTATTTAATAAGAATGACCCCCGAACGCTGTATCATTTCTTCAAACTGCGGGCAGGCTCTCAAAAACTCCTGATATTCGTCCTCTGTGCAAAATCCCATCACCTTTTCAACCCCTGCACGATTGTACCAACTGCGGTCAAATAAAACCATTTCGCCTGCGGTAGGTAACTGCTCTACATAGCGTTGGAAATACCATTGATTCCGTTCCTTTTCCGTAGGTTTAGGGAGTGCGACAATCCTCACCGTTCTGGGATTTAAAGGTTCTATAATTCTTTTGATCACCCCTCCTTTTCCGGCAGCATCTCTTCCTTCAAAAATCACGCATACCTTCAATCCTTTTGCCCTAATCCAGTACTGTAATTTCAGCAACTCGGCCTGAAGCCGGGCTATCTCTGCATCATAGATTTCCTGTTTAAGTTTCCCATTCCCCGAATAATCTGAATTCGTCATTTCCTGTTTTTTTGTTTGCAGAAAGGAAGCCCGAATGAAGGTTAAAATCAAGCGTAAAACCATACTATCTATGCACCCTTTTTGTAGGTATCTTTGCTTCCTATGAAAAAAACAACCCGTACCCGCCCTGACATCCCGATCATTTATGAAGACAATCATCTCCTGGTGATTGATAAACCAGCCGGAGTACTTTCTCAGGAAGACCATACCAGCGATCCGGATGTGCTAACGCTTTGCAAACAATACATCAAAAAGGAATACAATAAACCAGGTAAAGTCTGGCTGGGACTTGTTCACCGCCTGGACAGACCTGTTTCGGGGTTGATGGTTCTTGCAAAAACTTCGAAAGCAGCTTCGAGGCTTTCAGAAGAAGTTCGAAATAACCGGATTGATAAAACCTACTGGGCGTTGGTTTATGGGATGACCCCCATGGAAGCCAACCTAAAACACTTCCTTGAAAAAGACAGAAGAACCAATCTTGTGCGTGCCTATAATTCTAAAAAAGGAAAAGCTAAAGAAGCACGATTGAGCTTTAAAACCGTAAAACAAAGTAAGGATTACAGCATTGTCGAAGTTGATCTGGAAACGGGGCGCCCTCACCAAATCAGGGTACAATTGGAGAAAATCGGTCATCCTATTTTTGGTGATTATAAATATGGGGAAGAAGATTCAGGTCCCGGAAAAAATATGGCGTTACGATCCATGAAGCTGAGCTTTAAACATCCAACTATTGATAAAGAAATGCAGTTTGAAGTAAAACCTCCAAAACAGCAGCCCTGGGATTTGTTTGATTATTAAGACTAGTTTTGAGTTTTGAGATATGAGTTTTGAATTTTTTATTTGCTTTGTCATTTCGAGTGTAACGAGAAATCTAAAGAATAAAGAAGCTTCTATTAACTCTTAAGATGTCTCACATTCGTTCGACATGACAAACTCTATTTTGAAGAAAATCAGGAGTGTATTGAATGCCTAAAATTTCATATACCGCCGCATACATTGTCGTCAAGTTTTTCGGGCTGACCAAAGATCCTGGAATTGCTGCGAAGTTTGACCCATTCCTGCTTGATTTTTACACAAAGTTGGTAGGTTTTCTTCCCTCTCATTTAAGCTGGTATCAGAATTCTTTGGACTCTTCAATCCTGAGGAAGTTTTTTATCTGGTCGGAGGAGTTACTTCTTCCGGGTGACTTGATGCATATCATCTGCCGTAAATATTACATGACCAAACTAGTTGATGAAGCTCTTCAAAATGGAGTAGAACAGGTTGTAAGTATGGGCGCAGGATTCGATCACTTGGGAGCCTACACTTCCTCCAAAGGAATTCCTGTTTTCGAGTTGGACAGAGAATTGATGATGGATGAGAAGCGCAAGTTTATCAATCAGCATGAGTATCAAAATAAATACCTGAATTTTGTGCCTATTGATTTCGAAAAGCAATCATTGTCAAACGCTCTGAATGAAGTTCAAGACTTCAATCCAAAGAAAAGAACCTTATTTATCGGGGAAGGTTTTTTTGATTATCTCCCGTTGAATATCACCAGAAATATACTGGTAGAGATCAGTTCTATGAACACCAAAAATCAGCTTTTAACTACTTTTTTCTCTTTGGATGAACTGAATTGGTTTCATCGTTTCTCTTTTACCAGCGGAGTGAGCCTGGTTGGGGAATCGTTAAAACTCCCATTAAACAAACATGCATTCGTTAAGCTGCTTAAGGAGCATGATTTTTTAGTGGATAAGGATGTTAGTTTTCAGGAAATGGAAAGTGATTTAGTGCGATCGATGGAAATTAACCTTCCGGTATTGAAGGGGTTTTATATTTTGAGTTCGTCGATTCGTTATTAGAGTATTAGTCATTCTGAGCGAGAGCGAAGAAACTGCACGGTTTAGAATCTTGCATATCTTCGGTAGCAACCTCAGGATGACCATTCTGGACTAATCTTCTGTATCAGAAAAAGAATCCGGTAACTTCTTCAAAGCCTTAGCACCAAGTTTTCTGAGTTTATCTGCCTGACCCACTAAATTCCCGGAACCGGTTGAAAGACGGTTCATGGCGGTGTCGTAGCTATCCTGAGTCTGACGAATTCGTTGACCGATATCCTCCATAGTTTCAATAAAGCCAACAAACTTATCGTACAAAGCACCTCCACGCTGGGCAATTTCCAGAGCATTTTTGTTCTGATATTCCTGCTTCCAAACACTGTCGATGGTAGCAAGCGTAGCCAACAACGTAGAAGGGCTTACAATTACGATATTCCGGTCAAAGGCTTCGTAATAAAGATTAGGATCCGATTGTAAGGCCAGTGCAAATGCTGGTTCGATAGGTATGAAAAGCAAAACAAAATCCGGACTCCTGTCCCCATGAATCTGCTGATAATTCTTCGCGCTCAATCCTTTTACATGCGCTCTTAATGAGGCGATATGCTGTTTGATCGCTGCTTCAGCCTCCACATCATCTTCGCTGGAAGCAAACCGTTCATAGGCGGTAAGAGAAACTTTCGAATCTATAATCAGATACTTCTCATCGGGCAGATGAACCACCACATCGGGCTGAAGTCGCTTACCTTCTTCTGTGGTTGCGCTTTGTTGAACTTCATACTCACGTCCCTTACTTAAACCCGAGCGCTCCAGAATTCTTTCCAGGATAACTTCTCCCCAATTACCTTGCGCTTTCGAATCTCCTTTCAGAGCTTTGGTAAGATTTTTAGCGTCCTCACTCATCTTCTGATTCAACTCGCCCATTTGGCGGATTTGCTCCTTTAACGTAGCCCTCTGGCGATTTTCCTCGTTATAGGTCTCCTCCACCTTCTTCTTAAATTCTTCCAGTTTTAGTCCCAACGGATTTAACAACTGATCCAGGTTCTCACGGTTTTGCTTTGTGAATTTTTCCGATTTTTCGTCCAGGATTTTATTCGCCAGATTTTCAAACTGAACCTTTAGCTGCTCCTGCATTTCAGCCAGCTCTGTTTTCTGATCGTCCAGTTTTTGCTTCAGATTTCTGTAATCGGCATTAAGTTCTGCAAGCTGTTTATCCAGTTCGTTTGCCCGATCTCTTTGCTGCTCAATCTCTCCTTCTTTTTCTTTGGTGATCTGATCCAGTTTAGCTTCGGTTTCTTTAAGCTGCTCATCCAGATTCGAATTACGTTCTTCAAGTCTGGAACTTTCCGATTTCGACTTAAAATGAGCGATCAAAAAACCAGCTAATCCGCCCACAAGTAATCCTGTTATGATATAAACTACTTCCAACTCAATCCCCTTTTAAAATTTCCGGCACCATCTCAATAACCGTGCTGTTTCTCCACATTCCATCGTGTCGTTGACCCTCAAGCACCAGATATTCATCCGTTTCTTTCAATAATTCTGTTAACCGGATTGAACGATCTACCGGAAGCACTTCGTCTTCTCCGGCATAAAAGATTGTAACCGGCTCATCCATTGATTTAATAGCCAAATCCGTTCTGAGTGGATATCTAACCAAAAAAGAAGGCAAAAAAGGATAGGAAGAATTCTTCATATCGATCATGCTGTAGTAAGGAGTCCAGATCATTAATCCTTTCGGATCGTTGGCTGCAGCCACCAAAGCAGATATTCCCGATCCCATCGAATAACCTACTATAAAGATATCCGACTCATCGTATTCTTTAACCATTTCGGAATACACGATTTTCATGTCGCCAACCAAATCGTCTTCATTTTCCAACGCTCCGGTACTTTTTCCAAAACCCCTGTAATCAGGGTACAGCACATCGTAGCCTTCTTTCATGAATAGTTCAAACTTAGCAGGATTGGTGTTATTGTTACCAGCGTTTCCATGAAAGTAAATCACTAACCCCTTCCTTAGTGAATCAAGTACTTTTGCATGAAT
This sequence comes from Balneola sp., assembly GCA_048058975.1. Classification (GTDB taxonomy): domain Bacteria; phylum Bacteroidota; class Rhodothermia; order Balneolales; family Balneolaceae; genus RHLJ01. The sequence continues at coordinate 54,244 of JBLLNP010000009.1, read as the reverse complement.
GGCATGAACCCTTGCTCCATCTGTTACATCAAACCAACGCTCCTCGAAATCGAAGGTATAAGTATAGTTGAAATCTTCGGGAAGAGGATTTGGCTTGAACAAGATCGCGTTCTGAATAGAATAGAAATAGATGCACACTCCAACGTAGAGTAAAGCAATGGTTAGCGATGTACTAAGAATTCCCTTTTTGAGCATTTTGAAGAAATAGATTCTGGTAAAGATATCAGAATACACACTTTAAAACCGTGTTTTTTTGGCTCGCCTTTTAGAGTTGCAACTCGCAAACGAAGATTTTATCTTAGAAATGTAAGCGCTTACATTTATACATTTATTTTGATGAAGAAACTCCTACTCACTCTGGTTTTCCTTTCTCTAAGCAGCAATTTGTTTGCTCAGTCAGAAAAAGAAAAGAATTCAAATCCTCCTATCTACATTGCCTTTCTGTGGCACATGCATCAACCATTATACTGGCCGGGAGAAACCATTCTCGAAACTCAGACCGGGAATTATTACCCATACTCCGTTTTTGATATTCATAATCAGCGGACAGGACCATATACTTCGTGGCCAAAAACTGCTGTGCAAAAAGGGATTGATGCAAATCTTCCTCACGCCGGAGCTTCAGTAAGTTTTTCGGGAAGCCTCATTGAAAATCTGAATCACTTAGAGGCTAATGGAAACGGCAATTTTAATAACTGGACTTCGCACTGGAACTCAGTAATAAACCAAACTACTACCCTGGGTAACCCCCGTATGGATATGATTGGTTTCGGGTACTATCATCCCTTAATGGGATTGATTGAGTACGATGACATTCGCAGTCAGATTCAAAAGCATAAAGCTATTATGAATTCCACCTTTGATGGAACTTACTCAAAGGGGATTTTCCCACCTGAAAACGCCTTCTCGCTGGACATGATTCCTGCTTTAAAAGACGAAGGACTTGAATGGGTATTGGTAGATAACATCCATTTCGAGCGTGCTTCAGAAGGATACCCATACAACACCGGAGGGAATTTGTATGAGCCCAATAAAGCGGATGTCAGAAACCCTGACCCGGGCGACTGGGTACAATTGAATAATCTTTGGGCTCCAACCAAAATATCTGCTCAATGGGGCCATCAACCTCATTATGTGGAATATACCGATCCCAAAACCGGGGAAACTTCCCGAATAATTGCTGTTCCAACAGAACGATATATGGGAAATGAAGACGGTCGAGGCGGATTCGGCGCTCTTCAGTACGAATCAGTGATGAGCCAGATTGAAGCCTATAATACCGATCCTGATCACCCGATTTTGATTGTTCTCCATCATGATGGAGACAACTTCGGCGGTGGTTCTGAAGGCTATTATAATGGCAACTTTCAAGCGTTCGTAGATTGGGCTAAATCTCAGCCAAACCGATTTGTGCCTACTACAATCCAGGATTATCTGGACATGTTCCCTCCCGACGAAAACGATGTGATTCATGTTGAAAGTGGTAGCTGGGCCGGAGCCGATAATGGAGACCCTGAATTCAAAAAATGGCTGGGAGATCCCGGAAGTGACGGCTATAGTCCGGATAGAAACAGTTGGGGCGTTGTTACCGCAGCAAAGAACTTTGTGGAGCATGCGGAAGTTTCTGATGCGCTCAGTGCTGATTACCAGGAAGCGCAAACGCTGCTGCTTAATGCTCAGGCCAGCGATTACTGGTACTGGGACAATTCTATTGATGGCGTTTGGGATACACATCCAACCACAGCCTCCAATCTGGCAATTGCTAAAGCAAAAAACGTACTTTCTGCAGAAAGCGACATCACCCCTCCTACTATCTTTAAACCACAGCGAGAGCCTTACAATCCCGGAGGAGTTGAATGGACTATCGCGCAGGATAACGATTTCAAAGTGTGGACCTATGTATTTGATGTAAACGGACTCGAAACGGTAACCCTTAACTATCGTGCTGTATCTGAGACAGATTTCGCCAGCTCTAAAACCACCATGTTTTCCCAGATTTCGGAAAGCGACACGAGCTGGAAATCCATTGAAATGACCGGAAAGCAAATCGTTTCTAAAACCAACATTGCCCCTTCTTATAAAGCGGAGGAGTTCACGGCCCAAATAAACGGGTATAATAATACCTACATCGAATATTATGTTGAATCTGAAGATACCAAAGGCAACACCGCGCGTTCGCTAATCCAGGCGGTTTGGGTGGGAGCTAATACTTCTTCCGGCGGAGGAAATAACGGCGGAGGTGGAGGAAATTCGAACTCTTCTCTTACTATTTCACCGGAGAACCCTGCATCCTCTGATTCGATCACCATCACCATATCAGGGGCTACACAAAACGCGAGTTTACATTGGGGAGTGAACAACCAGGGGAATGTTTGGACTACACCGGATCAGCTTTACTGGCCTGAAGGTTCGGTATTATTTAACGGAAGTGGTCCTGCTATTGAATCTCCTTTCGATTTCAATCAGGATAGCGCTACGCTAACGCTTAAAATAGGGCCATTCAATAAAGAGGAGCAATCAGTAAGCCGAATCAATTTTGTAATTCATTATGCCGATGACAGCTGGGATAACAACGGAGGCAACGATTACCTGATAGATTTTGGAGGAAACGGAGGCGGTGGCGAAACCAATACCTTTATTATAGATGGCAATCTGGATGAGAATGCCACTTTGATTTCGAGCAATAACGGACTGAACCTGTATGTGCAGTGGCAGGAACCCATCCTATATATTGCAACGGAAGCTGCCAATTCTGGTGCAAATGATAAGTTTATTCTTATTTCGGATGGAAATTCCAGCCTTACGAACAGTCCCTGGAATAAGGCCGGACAGGTAGCTCAATGGGGAGCTTTTCTGGCAAATGAACAAAGCAACAACTACCAATCCTGGTTTGATCAAACCGGAACCAGTTCAAGTAACGCAGGAGCTTATTTAGAGGGGAGCATTAACATTGAGCAAGAGTTCGGAAGCATTCCTGATAAATTATATCTCACCATAGCAGAATATGGAACCAATAATAGCGATGGCTTGATGAATCAGTCTCCTGCAGGAAATGGTAATGGAAACATCGAAATTGAGGAGTTTTACGAATTTACTTATGAAGTAATTTCGGTTAATAACGAGGAAGAGTTTACTCCGGGCGATTTCCGCCTTTTGCAAAATTACCCGAACCCGTTTAATCCATCTACAGAAATCGCCTTCCAGTTAGCAAGAGATGCACAGGTTACGCTTACCGTGTATGATATGCTGGGCAGAAAAGTACAAACCTTGGTGAATGGACGCAGAAGTGCTGGATTTCACGTCACTCGTTTTGATGCTTCTGCCCTTTCGAGCGGGGTTTATTTCTACCGATTAGAATCAGGTAATACAGTTATTGATACCAAGAAGATGTTGCTGCTGAAGTAGTTTTCATACCGCTCAAATTTATAATCAAGGGTCATCCCTGCGAAGGCAGGGATCCGGATTGCAACAAAAAAACTCTGGCTTTTCTTCAACCCCGGATTCCCACCTTCGTTGGAATGACGGCTATTGAGAAGTGAAGTTAGCTAGATAGCCGCGTTGAGTTAATGCTTCCTTAAACATGAAACTAACCTCCTCGCGATGACCGGCTCTAGTCATTGCGAGCCCTGCCTCTGCCGGCAGGCAGGCAATAGCGAAGCAATCTTAGACTTTTATACTGAGATTGCTTTGTTGAAACAGATTCCGGCTCAAGGCCGGAATGACAACGGGAAAGGAATTAGGTAAGTAAGTTTGTCATTTCGAATCCTCCAAAGGAGGTGAGAAATCTAATGAACTTTTTGTTGCTTACTCACTCTTTAGATTTCTCCCTTCGGTCGAAATGACAAGAATTTCAATCAGAGGTCGATGTTCTCTTCGTTGGCTTTCTTCTTGTCGCGCAGTTTCTTGATCGCATACGCTCCACCGGCTGCTGCCAGTAGTCCTAAGCCGCCATCAATTGGGGCTTGTGAAGGAGCGGATGGAAGTCCGGGTTGTGCCTGAACAACTGCTACCATGATGAGAACTAAGAAAAGGCTGAATAAAAAAGATGCTAAATGTTTCATAAGATTAATTAAGAATTAAAAATTCAAAATTAAAAATGGGAATCAATGGTGACCAACCTCCCATTTTTCATTCTTCATTTTGAATTTATTTGATAAGTGTCATTTTTCGGGTCATGGTTTGGCCACCGGCTTCCAGGCGGTAGTAGTACATGCCGCTGGCCGCATTGGCTGCATTCCAGCTTACGTTGTAGCTGCCTGCGGCTTTGCTTTCGTTTACCAGCTCAGCTACTTTCTGTCCCATCAGGTTATACACACTTATGGTTACCGGACCTGCATTCTCTACACTGTAATTAATCGTAGTGGTTGGGTTGAATGGGTTCGGGTAGTTTTGAGACAGGGCAAAGCCTTCTACTTTCGTTTCCTCTTCGTTGTTTACGGAAGTTGTACTTGGGGTGATGGTTAATCCAAGCCTTGCAGATTGACCTGACTTAGCTTTAACAGTTTCATTAAATGAAGATTTTAGAACCGTAACTGGATTTACTTTTTCTTTAGAATCCTGAACTTTGATTTCAAACTCATATTCTTCAATAGTTCTAAGATCGAAGCTCTGGTCAGTCTCATAATCATGGAGCTCAACAGACCAATCGCTTGGGATTCTGCTTAACCCTTCCCAGGAAAGTCTGACTGTTTGGGATTCTCCCGTTAAATCTACCATGATAGGTAAAGTAATAGCTTTATCCAGAGAAGAAGGAATCCCTTCTACCCCTTTTAACACATCTTCACCATCCATTTTACCCAGAAATGCTGCTGATACATTTTGAGATAATAATGAACCAAGTTTTAATAGATCATAATTATCAAAGTCTAAAGAAGCATCATCAGCTATCTGAAGTTTTAGATTTTTCTCTGTGTTGTAGCTACTTGCTAAGGAAAAACTTAATTCTCGTAAAGTATTTGGATTTACCTTGTCAAAGTGAGTGGTATCAGCTGCCGAAGTGGTCTTATCTGCTGTTCCATAAGTAAGCTGACCACCTGCATCAGAACTTGTTACCTGAACCCAATATCCTTGCCACGGTTGTATTACCAATCCTCCGGAAATATTCTCTGAAGTGTAAGATCCGGCAGTATTATCCCAGAATGTCATATTCGAGGATATTGCGACATTAGCAGAGACATTTGCTAAATCCACATTCGAAGCAAAAGGATTACCAACTAATGTATAACGCCCAGATGCTCCACTAAATAAGTCAACCACTACATCACTTTCTGCCTCGAAACCTGAAGCTTCTAGTGTGACCGGGAGCACATTGCTTCCATTCGTAGTATTATTAAAAAAGTAAACGGCTAAACCATGTCCATTAACCAGAGAAGCACTACTGGATGATATTGCTTCAAAGGAGCCTGTATCATCGTAAGTGTACATTGTAGCACTATCAGTACTGGAAGTAAATTGAGCACCAATACCATCATCAGAAATATCTGCTGGGGTAGCACTTGTTTTAGGAATTGATAATAATCTCCAACCTGCTGTTCCCGAAATATCTACCTGAGATTGATAAGTAGCATACCCTGTGAAGGTTACTGCTCCGTTATTAGGGTTACCCCCTGATATAGATGTTCCAATAGCTTCATTCGATCTAAAACCAGAAGTTGCAGTATAAGTTGCAACAAATTTAAAAGTGCTATCTGAGCTCATACCAATTTCACTAAAATCGATATCTAGAACATAATTATCGTTAGTACTTCCAGTAGAGTCTAGGTTCGCTGATGCTATAAAAGTATGCGAACCACTTTCAACTATTCTCCAAATACCACCAAATGAATTATCGAAAGCAATAGCATAATCTGGGTTAAATCCACTTGGAAATGTAACTGTAGAGCGATCTGAACCACTCACACCTGAAATCGCTCTTCTTAAACCATCAGCTTGATCAGTGAGACTAGCTGTACTGGATATATTAACTTCATTACTAGAATCAATATACAGTACCATTGCATCATTTAAAGATCCAGATGCTCTATCAAATGTCAAAGTAATTGTAGTACCATTATCCGATATTGTTAAAGAACCATTTCCAAAAACGTCTCCGTACCCAGTATTCCCATTACCTGAGTATGTAACTTGGGCTAAAGATAATCCAAATCCAAAGAGCACCATCAAAAAAGAAAGCGCACCTAACTTTGTAGCTTTTTTCATAAAATCTTTTTTTGTGTGAAAAATTATAATACGGAAATGCCCGTTACTGCACCCTAAGAGCCAATGTAACCGCTTACATAAATAAGGGAATTTGAAGCAATAGTACAAGAGCCAAATTTGCCTGTATAGCTATATTTTAAAATCCGGTTCGCCGGGGATGTGCTGCAGGAAAAGTGCAGGAGCAGGATGTTTAATGCCTGATGCAAAAAAAAGATTCCGGCTCAAGGCCGGAATGACGGGTATTGGGAAGTGAAGTTAGCGAGATCGCCGCGTCGAAAAAGTACATCCCCTTACTCTCAAACTAACCTCCTCGCGATGACCAAGTTAGTCATTGCGAGCATAGCGAAGCAATCCCGTGATACAAGAACCGGAGATTAGTTCTTAACTTAAGCACCTCGCGATGACTAGCTGTTTTTACTATATTTTTGCATGGTGAGAGAAAAAGAAGCATACGTTTATATCCTTACAAACAAGTACAACAAAGTATTATATACTGGTGTAAGCAGCGATTTGGTGAATAGAATCATTCAGCATAAAAGTAAAATGATCGAAGGATTTACAAAGAAGTACAATATAGATAAGCTGGTTTATTATGAAGGTCCACATGAAATTTACCATGCGATACAAAGAGAGAAGCAAATAAAGGCAGGTTCAAGACAAAAAAAGATAGATTTAATTAATTCCTTGAATCCCGGTTGGATAGACTTATTTGATGGTCTTACACCTGATAACTGGAAGGCAATTCCCAACCAATAAAGAAAGTCATTGCGAGGAGTATTCAAATATAGAATAAGCCTCGTTTTACACCGACGAAGCAATCTTGTAATAAAGGTTAGTGGTTATTTTACGGAGATCGCCGCGTCGAAAAGTATATCCCGTTACTTTCAAACTAATCTCCTCGCGATGACTAGCTCTAGTTATTGACTGCCCGCCTCTGCCGGCAGGCAGGCAATAGCGAAGCAATCTTAGACTTTTATACTGAGATTGCTTCGTCGCTTAGGCTCCTCGCGATGACGAATCAGAGGTCGCTGTTCTCTTCGTTGGCTTTCTTCTTGTCGCGCAGTTTCTTGATCGCATACGCTCCTCCGGCTGCTGCCAGTAGTCCTAAGCCGCCATCAATTGGGGCTTGTGAAGGAGCGGATGGAAGTCCGGGTTGTGCCTGAACAACGGCTACCATGATGAGAACTAAGAATAGGCTGAATAAAAAAGATGCTAAATGTTTCATTTGAACAATGTTTAAGTTTTTAAGTCTTTGCGAGCCAAGCGAAGCAATCTCAATGGGATTGCCGCGGTCGCTCCCGACAGCTGTCGGGATGGCTCCCTCGCAAAGACAATAAATTATTTAATTAATGTCATTTTTCGGGTCATGGTTTGACCACCGGCTTCCAGGCGGTAGTAATACATACCGCTGGCTGCATTGGCTGCATTCCAGGTTACATTGTAGCTGCCTGCGGCTTTGCTTTCGTTTACCAACTCGGCTACTTTTTGTCCCATCAGGTTATATACACTAATGGTTACCGGACCTGCATTCTCCACACTGTAATTAATCGTAGTGGTTGGGTTGAATGGATTCGGGTAGTTTTGAGACAGGGCAAAGCCTTCTACTTTTGTTTCCTCTTCGTTGTTTACGGAAGTAGTCTGAGAAATAATCAGTACAAATCTGTCAGAATTACCTACTGTTTTTTCTTTTGTAGGTTGAAGCGGTGTAAGTACACTTGCCGTTCTGGCTTTAGACTTTGCCCCTACTAACTCAAAGTTATACTCTGATACTTCTCTAAGATTTACTGTGTTACCTGTTTCATTATCTGAAAGAACTAGTTCCCAGTTTTCTGGAAGTCTTTCTAAACCAGACCAACTTAGTTTTGTACTACCTGCGACCTCTGAATAACCGCCCTCAGTTTTGGTATAGGCTTTTACAGAAACTGGCACCCGAATTTCATCAAACCCGATTGGAAGATTATTCACATCAAATAGATCATCATTAGATCGACTCGCTAAACTCATGTATGGACGGTAATCCAGTGGAGATAATTGAAGAGCATCGTAATTATCTTTTTCCAGAGAAGCGTTCTCCCCGAAAGAGAAAAAAGTTTCGTCAAACATATTCCCAATCTCAGATTTAAGAGCAAAATTCATAGATTTCGCTTCTTTGTAAAAAGTACCTCCGCTTGATTTATCAGCTTCCTCAATTGTTAAAGCAGCACTTCCTCCTGAGTTCTGAACCCAAAATCCTTGAAATGGAGTAATCAAACCATCTGTTAATGATCCTGTAGAACCTGACCAAACACGGTATCCGCCCCCTACTGCTTCCGAAACGTCCGGTGCTGTTACTGAGCCATAGCTGTGATCATAAACATATACTGTTCCGCTTAAATCGGTTTTGGTCAATAAATCCCAATCAATAGTAGATGCATAGGGATTCCCAACTAACGAAAATGAATCATCACCTGAAGTACCACCATTTAATGTTGGTGAAACACTTCCCGTATTTTCAGTACCGCTAACAGATAAGGTTTTCGGAAAACCTGCATCTGCGCCGGAGTTCGTGTAATCATCATCCGAATAAACATACACTATAAACCCATTCCCAGCTGTCATTGTAGTACCCATATCTGAAATTCCAGAGAAACTGTCTGTCGAATTGCTGAATGTTTGAACATTGGCAGTTCCCGCAGTTGCATCAGCTCCAGTAGCAATTCCCTGAGTCCAGATACCACCTAATAAATCATTATAGGTATTATTAGAAGTAGGAGTTGAAAGAATTCTCCAGCCTTCGGAACCTGAAATCTGAACATTTTGAAATTCCTGATAAATTCTAAAATCTGCGAAATACATAAATCCCCAGTTTTTACGAACTTCAATGGTATGGGAACCTGCCGTTAATTCTATATCATCAAATTCAAAAGTGAACCATAAAGAGTCACTGAATGTCTCTCCTAGACTATCGGTATTAAAGATCAAACTTTGGATTTGAACATCATCAATATACAACCATTGTGCACGATTCTGGGCTGCTGATGAGTACCCTAGATTCACATCAAAGCTAAAGCGATACGAACCATCTTCTGGAGCAGTGAATGTATATCCAAATTTTGTTTCATCTCCAGTTCGGAAATTAATGAAAACTCTTCCTTCTGGGGAAGATCCACTTCCATGTACATACACAATTGTACTTCCAGAATATGATACATCCGAATCATCCAGATGGTAGGCTTTCACTACTGTAGAATTACTTAAAATTTCTATATATCGGATTTTAGTAAAACCCCAATTTTTCCGGAGTGAGATTTCATTGGAACCGGAAGAAAGAGTGGTTGTCTTATCTACAGTACCCCATAATGTGTCTGAGTAAGACACTGTTCCATCTTGTACATCATTAACAAAAAATTTGTTTTTACGAGCTGAACCTACATCGGCTGTTTGCATATGATAACGTACTGTATAGGAACCTGCTGTATCAGCATTAAAGGTAACGTCCAATCGATCAGAAGCATCCCCTTTTAATTCTATGTAGCTTTGATCTACGTAAATATCTGCTTCGTTACCAGTTAGTGTAGCATCTAAAACTGTAAAAGTTTGCTTTAGGTCATACGTTGTTGATGTTTGTGAATACCCCGAATAGGTCATCAGGCTGAGCCCTCCGAGAAGTATATAAAATATAATTTTTATGTCTCTCATAATTTAATCAATTTGATTTATTAATTAATTTACAATACAAATTTTTTACTATTAAAAAAATACTTTCATAAAAAAAGCCCTTTTTCATCTGGAAAGGGCTTATTCTAAATTTTAGTGAGAAGAATAGTTAAATCGAATTAAGCTTAGAGATCGACGTTTTCTTCGTTGGCTTTCTTCTTGTCGCGCAGTTTCTTGATCGCATACGCTCCACCGGCTGCTGCCAGCAATCCTAAGCCGCCATCAATCGGGGCTTGTGAAGGAGCGGATGGAAGTCCGGGTTGTGCCTGAACAACGGCTACCATGATGAGAACTAAGAATAGGCTGAATAAAAAAGATGCTAGATGTTTCATAAGATTAATTAAGAATTAAAAATTCAAAATTAAAAATGGGCATCAATGGTGACCAACCTCCCATTTTTAATTTTTCATTCTTCATTTTGAATTTATTTGATAAGTGTCATTTTTCGGGTCATGGTTTGGCCACCGGCTTCCAGGCGGTAGTAGTACATGCCGCTGGCTGAATTGGCAGCATTCCAGGTTACGTTGTAGCTGCCTGCGGCTTTGGTTTCGTTTATCAGTACGGCTACTTTCTGTCCCATCAGGTTATACACGCTTATGGTTACCGGACCTGAATTCTCTACACTGTAATTAATCGTAGTGGTTGGGTTGAATGGGTTCGGGTAGTTTTGAGACAGGGCAAAGCCTTCTACTTTCGTTTCTCCTTCGTTGTTTACGGAAGTAGCACTCGGGGTGATGGTGATGGCAAAACGAGTTCCTGCTGATTTTGATTTTTGAGCAATTGCTACAGGTCCATTTAAAATGGAAAGTGAATGTGCAATTTTACTAGCCGGAGCTTCAGAATCAAAGACAAACTTACTTTCTGAGCGCATATCAATCTCGGTACCCTTTTCGTAATCATGGAAGGTTAGCTTCCATTCAGATGGAATAGTCTCCAGACCTTTCCAGTCGAAAGTAAAACCTCCGCTAATCTGAACTTGTGTAAGTTCTAAATCCAGTTTTATTTCTTCATCAAGATTCCAGGGAAGAGATTCTACTGACTTCAGTTTTCCTTCTTGATCTTTAAAAGCCATAGTAGCATACGCATTCGTCAAAGGAGTCATTTTAGAAGCATCTGCTCGATCAAACCCTAAAGTAGCATATTCCCGGAAAGCTAATTTTATAGCTTCATCGTAGCTGTTTTCTGAACTAAGAGTAAACGCGATATCTCCTCTATTTGAAACTGTTTTTGAGAAAAAAGTGCCTGAAGACGAAGATGTTGACTTTCCAGCTGTTCCAATTGTAATCCCAGTAACAGATGCGTCTGCTGTTTCTACCCAAAAACCCTGCCACGGTGCTACGATATAATTTGTTGTTCTGTCCTGAGGAGAATATGAACTCGTTCCATCATTCCAAAAACTTACATTATCAGAAATATCACCACCGATAGTAGTAATTGAGTTTGTGTTATAATTTGATGCAAAAGGATTACCAATAAGGGTGAATTGATTTGCAACACCGGCATTTAGAGTAACGGTCACATCTGAAGCTGGCTCTGTTCCTGTAGCATCAAGTGTTAGCGGTAATTCTGAACTTCCATTGGTAGTATTATCAAAAAAATAAATCGCCAGACCATAACCATCTGTTAGAGCACTGGCATCTGAACTAATCGCTTCAAAGGAGCCAGTATCATCATAGGTATAAATAGTGGCGCTATCTGTATTTGAGGTAAATTGAGCACCAATTCCATCATCAGAAATATCTGCTCCTGTTGCACCAGTTACAGGTATTGAAAGTAACCTCCAACCTTCACTACCTGAAATTATCTTGTTAGGAATAGTTTTGGTTCCAAGTATTTCAATATTATCAATCGCTATATCCTCATCACCTGAATTAAGCTGAAACTCTATTGTCAAGTCTAGTAGACTTCCTGTTCCTGAAATACTTGCACTAAACTGAGCAAATGTACTTGTAAGCTCAGTACCATCTCCATTTCCATCAAAATCTGTGTCTATTCCAGGGGGGCCATTTGTTGTATCTCCCAACGTCTCTATCCATAAAAGATTAGATACACTTCCTTCGTCAATATCATAAGTGAAATGAACGTAGTCAGATGCATCCCAGTGCTCAGATGCTCCTGTAGCATCTTCAGCTAAATACACTCTAAGTATTAAATCAGTGTAACCGGAAATATCAATATCATTAATGGATATATTTACAGGAAGACTGGCGCCTTCACCATCAATGTCCTGTGCTCCAAAATAGAAGCTTCCTAATATGTTAGAAAATGATTCCCCTGTAATATCACTACCATCTGTCCTTTTAAAATAATCCTGCCCTAAATCCGTAAACTCAGTGATTGATGACGTGTAATAAATTCCTGTATCTTCAAAATCTTCTAGCAGTATAGTGCTTTGTGCTAAGCTGGTGGCTGTAAGTGCTAAACACACACCCATTGATAGTAATAGTCGTTTCATTTTTTTCCTGTGAGTTAAGATTTGAATAGGAAAGATTGTCCAATACTTATCCTGTTACAAAAAGAACAAACTTCGACCTTCTCTATGGGAAGAAAGATGAAACCGTTTATAAAATCAACAGATTAGCAATTTCTTTCGAATTTCTTAATGATAAGAGAAAAAACCTTCTCCGGTTTTATTGCCTAGTTTTCCTGCATCAACCATTTTTACAAGCAGTGGACATGGGCGATACTTAGGATCTCTGAAGCCTTCGTAAAGAACATTAAGAATATCTAGGCATACATCCAGACCGATGAAGTCAGCCAACCGAAGCGGTCCCATGGGGTGAGCCATTCCGAGTTTCATCACTTCATCCACATTTTCGGGTGTTGTCACTCCTTCATATACAGCAAAGATCGCTTCGTTAATCATGGGCATCAAAACACGATTGCTCACAAAGCCGGGCATGTCGTTTACAGGAACAGGAATTTTTCCAAGCTGCTTTGAGGTCTGTTCAACCACCTGGTAGGTTTCATCAGAAGTATCTAATCCATTCACAATTTCCACCAGCTTCATAACCGGAACGGGATTAAAGAAATGCATTCCAATGAATTTATCAGGACGGTTGGTAAGCGCTGCTAACTTGGTAATTGAAATAGAAGAAGTATTACTGGCAAAGATAGTGTGTTCGCCCGCGGCTTCATCAACAGGTTTCCACACCGACTTTTTGATGTCCAGATTTTCGGGAACGGCTTCTACCACCAAGTCAACTCCTTTCACTCCCTCTTTAATATCAAGAAATACAGAAATGCGTTCCAGGGTAGCGGCCTTTGCTTCTGCATCAATTTTTTCTTTTGCCACCATTCTCTCCAGGTTCTTATCAATGGTAGCCATCGCCCTGTCTGCAAATTCCTGTTTGGTTTCGATAAGATTTACCGGAAATTCATTCATCGCAAACACATGTGTGATTCCATTTCCCATTGTTCCGCCGCCGATTACTGCTACTTTCTTAATGTTCATCTCTGATGCTTTTCAATTTAATATTTCACCAAAGATACCGGTTTTTGGAAGCGCTTTTCAATGATAATTAAGAATTAAAAAATTAAGAATTAGGAATATGGGTTTTGTACCAAGTATTCATAATTCTTAATTCCTAATTGATTGAACTATTTTTTTCTTTAAGCCAAAAAGCTGGCTATTTTCAATCATGAACACCTTTCTAAAACTACTGATCTTCTTTGTTATTCTTGGTCTCGGCTTCGCCGGACTCGCTTTCTACTGGACGTTTTATAAACCATTGCCTGATTACGATACAGAGCTTAAGCTTCCCGGACTTCAGCAAGAAGTTGATATTCACTGGGATGAGTTTGGGGTTCCTCATATTTATGCCTCTAACGAGCAGGATTTATACTACGCATTTGGATATGTACATGCTCAGGACCGCCTCTGGCAAATGACGCTCAGCCAGATTGCTGCGGAGGGTCGTTTCGCGGAATTTTTTGGTGAAGAACTAATTCCTTTTGACAAATACCAGCGTACTCTTGGTTTCTGGAGGATGGCTGAACGCTTAGAACGAGAGGTTTTAAATGATAAGGAACGAGCGGTTTTACAGGCTTACTCAGATGGAGTAAATGCATTTATTGAGGAAAACAGCAATCGCCTGCCTATCGAATTTGCACTTACTGGCATTAAGCCCATCGAATGGAACCCTACACGCAGCCTGGCAATTATTCGCTTGATGGCTTGGGATCTAAATATGAGTTGGTGGAGCGAGGTAATGTACAATTATCTGAAGTCTTCCCTTACTCCCGATCAGTTTGAAGAGTTAACTTTAGGATGGGCTGATGACCTACCTACTTCTTTAGATGATCTGGAATCTATTGGACTCACTTCTACAGCATTGATGCCTATGCTTCAGCAAGAAGTTGAGAGAAGAAAACTCTTTGAAATTGAAGGAACTCATGTTGGAAGTAATGCATGGGTAGTTGATGCTTCAAAAACTAACACCGGCTATCCTATGCTTGCCGGAGACCCACATCTTGGCCTCGATATGCCCGGAAAATGGTATGAGGTTCACCTTAGCCTGAATAATAAAAATGTGTCCGGAGTAACCATCGCGGGAATTCCCGGTGTGGTGTTAGGCCAAAACGATGAGATGGCGTGGTCGTTTACTAATATCATGGCCGATGACACCGACTTTTTTCTTGAGAAAGTTGATACTGAAGACCGAGGTCGTTATGTGACAGATTCTACCAATGCGGGACAGGTTGCTTTTCAGTCGTTTGAGAAAGTAAGGGAAATCATCAAAGTAAAAGACGGAGATGAACAAGTTCTTGAAATCCGCTTTACTAAGCACGGACCTGTGATTTCTGATATTTACCCTAATGAAGCGCTGGTGGGAGAACATGTTATTTCCATGAAATGGACCGGCTACGAGCTAAGTAATGAGTTCCAGACCATGTATGAAATAAACTGGGCTGAGAACTTCCAGGACTTTAAAGATGCACTTGATCACTTTGGTGTGCCCGGCCAAAATTTCATGTATGGCGATCGTGAGGGGAACATCGCTATGTTCTCAACCGCTCAACTTCCAATCCGGTCGGGAAATAAAGTGACTATGCGAAGAGGCTGGGTTCCTGAAGACGACTGGCAGGGTTTTATTCCCCGGGAAGAAATGCCTCATATTATAAATCCTGAAAAAGGTTGGATAGCAAATGCAAATAACAAACTCACTACCGACGCCTATCCACATTATATAGCAACTTTCTGGGAGCCGGAATCCAGAATTAAACGCATCATTGAACTACTTAATTCTAAGCAAGCATTTAACCACGAGGACTTCGCCTTATTTCAGAACGATTCTTACTCTTCATTTGCGGCCTCAGTCACTCCCATTATACTTGAAGTAATTCAGAATCAAAACGTATATGATTTCTCGCTGCCGGTTTCGTATCTGGAAAACTGGGATTTCAACTATGATGAGAATTCAACTGCGGCTTCTATCTTTGACGCATTTTTCCTCAACTTTACCAAAAATACACTGAAGGATGAATTTGGTGATGCAGCCTACGAAAATTTTGTAATTCACGAACTGGTTCCTGTAAGAACAATGGCTGAATTAGTGCAAGACAGCAGTTCCTTTTTTGATGACATCACTACCGAAGAAATTGAAAATAGAGAGGATATTATTCTTAAGAGCATGCAGGACGCGATTTTCTTTTTAAGTGATTCGCTTGGGAGCGAACCATTCGAGTGGCGTTGGGAGCAACTTCATACCATTTCGTTTAAGCCACCATTATTCAGCCAGGCAGCGGAGGATCCTTCTTCTCCTTCTGCCTTAAAGCTAATTGTAGATAACGTTTTGAGTAAAGGACCCTATCCTGTTAAAGGTCACGGAATGAGTATTAATAATGGTCAATACAGTTGGGATAAACCTTTTGAAATGGTACTTGGACCTTCCGTTCGAAGAATTGTGGACTTTTCTGATTTGAGTAAAACCCGTTCGGTGCTACCAACCGGGCAATCCGGGAATCCTCTTTCCTCTCACTTTGGCGATCAAACTGAGCTATGGTTGAATGGGCAATACCGTACTTTTTACCAGGACAGTTCATTTTTTAACCAGGCAGAGTACAAAACCATGCGTTTAATTCCTGGGAACTAATAATGAACTGGACAGAACTAAATAAACGTGCTTATACACCCTATTCAAAGAATCCACAAGCTTGCTTAGTTCAGGGGTCTGAAGGAGGTTTTTATCCTGGTGTAAGAATTGAAAACGTTTCTTTTCCTTTGACGATTTCGGCCATTCAAGCCGCATGTTGTATTTGTTTAAGTGAAGGTGAAACCCCTGCAACCATTTACATTGAAGATGAAAACTATTCTCAAATAGAATTTTGGAAAAGTGAGTTCGAATTGTCCGTTAAGGCAGTTTCTGAGCTAATAGATTTTGATTTTACAAGCTTTGGCAAGAGTCCTCTTCCGGCTGAATTACCTCGCCTGAAAAAACTGCTGAAAAGAGCTGTTACTACCCACTCAGATTTTCCTGTTTCAGCGTTATTGTATACAAAAGCGAGTTATTTTGAAGGAGTTAATATAGAAGTGAGTGATTGGAGCATGGGGCTTTGTGCAGAACGTGTAGCTTTGGCAAAAGCGATTGTTTCAGGAGTTACTACTTTTACTGAGCTTGCCGTTCATACAAAATTCGGAGATGTAAGCAGTCCCTGCGGCGCGTGCAGGCAGGTTATTTTTGAGCATCTGCCCCTCAATAAGATTCGCCTTCATCATGCTGATGGTACTTTATCTGAACATTTTTCTGTTGATTTATTACCATTTAGCTTTACTTCTAAGTCTTTGAAGAAGTAATTCAACAGTAGCCATTCTCTGAATTTTAGCCCGAAGTTTTAAGAATGAAGGGAATAATCAGCTTAAAACACCAGAAAAGTGTAAAAATCTTCAATTATTTGCTTAAAAATGCACTTTTTAATTTGACTCAAATGCTGCGAATCGATAGCTTCAACGCAGTTTCTAAAATGAAATTGATTTAAACGAAAACATAACGGAGTTATATAATGAGTAGAGTAAGCGAACTACAATCACTAGTAGAAAGCGTATCTAGCGAAATGGAAAAATTTTACGATAAAGGAAACAAAGCTGCAGGTACAAGAGCACGTAAGGGGCTTCAGGATCTTAAGAAATTAGCTCAGGACATTCGTCTTGAAATCCAGTCACAAAAGAACGCAGGATAATTTCTTGTAATGTTTTTGAAAAGCCACGCTCAAAACGTGGCTTTTTTTATGCCCTTTAGTTCAGAGTGCTATTCGATACAATTGGTTCTTCTTCTGGTATCCACGATGTATATAATTTTCCACTCTCCATCCAGTCTTGCTAATTGAAATGAATTGACCCCACAGTGTGAGAAGTTATCCCCTAAATAAAACTCATAGGGAGTCCAAGCAGAGGCCAAGTCGCCATCAATCTTGATTTCATAACCTCCGATTTTTTCATCCCAAACCTGGTCATGAGGAGTACCTACCGCATTTAAAAACTTAGCCAGGTTACCTTCTATTTTAATGACATTGCCTTGCTGGTTTTTAGCCACCGTTTGCATGATAGCATCTCTGCTAAAAGCAGAAGCAACCATAGTACTGTCCCCTGCTCTCATCCCATCGAATAAAGTTTCTATTACTGCCTGAACTTCTTTTTCAGGTGTTTGAGCCTGTGCGTTGATTCCCAGAATGACAATCAACCCGAATATGCATATATATTTTTTCATAGTTTGATATAATTTGGTTTCAGGAATTAAGAAAAGCCTGCAATTCTTTGCTGCAACAATTTGTAAACAAAAAGCCTGATGATTAAAATTTACATAAGGCTTTTTTGATGCAGATTCAGGTTACTCCGGAATATGATTCCCTTTACTTATCCAGCCAGTAGTTTCTAAGTCGGATTTGTTCTTCTGTGGCGTTCCCATCTTCCACCAACGTTTGCGACACCAGGGTTGGAGTACCGTAAACTCCGGAAACTTCTACCTCTTCCCCATCACGAACAAGGATCATTGTAATCTCGGTTTCAGGAGTCCATCCAAAAGAACCTGCGATTAATGGCTGTGCATTCTCTAATGTATATTCTACTCCATTTACTGATTTAATTTCGTCCTCCGGCTGAATCCCCAATTCTATATGAGTGGAATTAAGAGTAACATTTCTGAAATATAACTCTCCGGTTGCACGAGCATCTATGTACGGTGTCTGCTGATCTATAAAAAAGAAGGTTGTGGGAGTGGTTTCCTCTTCAAACTTCAGACCTACCTTCTCAAAAAACTCTGAGTAATTGATAGGAGTATCTCCAACCACATGTGTATTCAAAAATTCCCCAACAGAGGAATAAGTCATTGCTGTTATTTCTTCAATAATGGAGTCGTCTTCGAATGGTTGATCGATTCCATATTTCTCTGAAAGTTCTTTCATCAAAGAAAGCATACTTCGTTCACCGTTGCTTTCTTCGCGCATCAGGATATCAATACACATGCCAATCAATGCCCCTTTCATATACACATTATAGTAATTGCTCGCATATGGTTCTTCAAGTACATTTTCGCTCATTACTGTAAAACTCATAGCATCATCCATAGTAGCAGCAGTTTCTATTTTATCCATCATTTTATCATAGAAAGCAGTACGGTCCTGCAGCTTTTCATATACCTGAAAATGGCTGGCAAAGTATTCTGTAACTCCTTCGTACATCCATAGATGTTTTGAGAAGGTAGGATCATGATAATCGAAATAGTGTACATCCTCAGAGTGCACAGAAAGCGGAGTTACAATGTGAAAGAATTCGTGGGAAACTACGTCGATCATAGATTCATCCAGTTGCTCTTTATTTAGCCATTCAGGTAAAACCACAACGGTAGAGGTATGATGCTCCAGCGCTCCAAACCCGGTTGCTTCCCCTTCGTTATCGGTTGGGAGATATAGAAAAATATCATACCGATTGGTACTGTTTAGGTCGCCCAGATATTCTTTCTGAGCCTCCATCATGGTATAAACGGTTTCTTTGATTTCAGCAGCAGAGTGCACCATAGTAGGTGAATACACACTTAATACAATCTTGATATCTCCAACCATGAATTCTTCAATTTCCAGTTCACCATACATCATAGGATTGTCAGTGACATCAAAATAGCGAGCAGCAAAATAGGTGTCAGTAACAGTTATCCCATCTTTGCTTGTTGTGGAACTCGTAACAGGTAAGGCGGATGATTTTTGGAATGAAGCAGGAGCCGTCACGTTTATTGAATACTCACTGTCATCCAACTCTTCGAAATAACCTATAAACCCGTGCAAATTGAGTACAAAATTTTCAGCCTCAATGTTAGTACCTGAAGGTGAGAATGGAGTCGGAGTATCGGTACGTTCAATATCGAAGGTATCGTTAACATAGTATCCGATTTTATCCAGAATTTTCCCTTGAGGAATAACCCATGTGTTTACGTCTGCTCTTTCTGTTTCGATAATTTTACCTGTATAATCGTAAGCAACAAATCCTTCGGTAAAGCTTCCAAAATCACTTACATCGTATGTTCCCTGAACCACACGAGGTAACCGATAGGTAACCGTGTCCGCCGTAAATAAACCGGGATCTATTTCCACCCAAACACGATCCTCAGTAACATCCCCCAGATTCAGGTTGGCCTTGATAGGGATAAGATGGGCAGGTGACTCGTTATTAGATAATACATCACCGGTCTTAGGAGAACAGGCATAAAAGAAGCTCAATAAAAGAACTCCTAACCATACATTTTTCATAAATACTTATTTAATTCTTCGGGTTTATACTACTCTGTAGCAGCTGATAGTTGATTTACTTACCCACTCAAAGATAGGGACTATTCCTTTCAAATAGGCATACTTAACGTCTAATTACATTTGAGGAATTCTTTAACCAACATAAAGGGTTATCAGGAAAACTAAATACTATTATCTCAATACAAGAGTATGAATTCTCCGAGTGTACTAAGTAAAATATTACTCTTATATCTCAAACTAGCCGGATACAAGCGCAAATTAAATTTAGATTGGTGGTTGCAATCCTCTGATTCTGTCCCCCCTTCTGCTAGTATGAAAAGCCGATTTGAAATAACTCATTTTGAAGAAACCTCACATTCTGTCTGGAAAATCAAACCTCATTCATTAACATCTGAAAAAGCGATCCTGTACTTACATGGAGGCGGATATTCGATAGGTTTTGAAAAGGGTCATTGGAAGTTTATTTCCAAAATGATAGATAAAACCGGTTTTACAGTTTGGGCTCCCGATTACCCTCTTATTCCCGATAATTGTGCAACCGATGTGTTCGAATTTCTGATACCGGTGTATAAAAAAATGGTCCAGGAGTATGGAGCCAAAAATATAATTCTCATAGGCGATTCTTCCGGTGGCGGAATGAGTCTTGCGTTAACACAATTACTTATTCAGGAAAAAATTGAACGCCCTTCGCAACTTATACTTCTCTCCCCGTGGCTTGATGTTACACTCTCAAACCCATTAATTGATGAATATGAAAAAATAGATCCGCTGCTAGACAGGAACACACTCCAGGCTTTAGGAGAAAAATATTCCGGTAATCTTGAACAAACCCATTTCTTTGTGAGCCCTGTTTATGGAGACATAAAACAACTGCCTCCAACAACCCTTTTTATTGGTTCTGAGGAATTATTTTTGCCCGATTGTAAAAAGCTAAAAGGAAAAGCTGAATCAGAACCAATCGTTTTTAATTACCGGGAATTTAAAGGAATGGTGCATAACTGGATGTTCCACTGGCTACCGGAGGCCTCTTACACTATGAATATGATTGCCAATCAGATGATGCTTCAGCCGGATGAATTTGACGACCCGGTTAACGCCGGAGGAAAGTTCTGGTAGCAGAAACAACCTAGGATAAAGCTCTATCCATCAACACAGCAGGATGCTGCGCGTTGAGGTTGACTCCATCTTTTATCTGATGCCGACAGCTAAATCCGGGAGCACAAATCAATTCCTCCTCGTTTTTCTTTTTTAGTGAAGGAAATAACAACAGTTCTCCGATTTCCATAGAAACATCGTAGTGGTTTTTTTCATAACCAAAGCTACCTGCCATGCCACAGCAGCCTGTGTTTAATGTTTCAACTGAGTATCCGGCACTTTCCAATGCTTTAACGGTAGCATCATTTCCGGTTAAAGCTTTGCTATGGCAATGCCCATGAAGCACCACTTTCTGATCGTTTTTAACAACAGGTAGTTTATCAGAATACTTGACTATGAACTCCTCAAACGTGAAAGAATGCGTAGCGAGAGTTTTTGCTTTATCAAGCAATTCATCTTCACATAAATCCAGAAACTCGTCTCTCACCGTCAAAATTTCAGAAGGTTCAAATCCAATTACAGGAATTCCTTTTTCCGAATATGTACTCAACTCAGTAATAGCCTTTTCAGCGATTTTCTTCGCATCTGTCAGAAACCCTTTTGAAAGTTGAGGCCTTCCCGATTCCATGCAATCAGCCAAAAGCACTTTGAATCCCATTTTCTCAAGCACATTCACTGCCGAAATAGCTATTTCAGGTTCATGATAGTTAGTAAATATGTCCACAAACAATACAACCTCATCTCCTTCTTTATTTGAAGTTCTATTGTTGAACCATCTTTGAAATGTACTTCCTGTAAAAGCAGGCAGTTCTCTTCTCGAATCTATTCCCAAAAATGATTCTAATAACTTTTTAACCGGTTTGAATCCAACTACTGCGTTAGAAACTGATGGGAATAATGAAGCCATTTTATAAGAAGAAGAAGCATTCACAAAAAAGCGATCTGACATTGAGCTTCCTTTTTTCTGATGCCATCCATTCAGAAACTCCCCTTTCATCTTTGCCATATCCACATTAGCCGGACATTCACTTTTGCAGGCCTTGCAGCTTAGGCAGAGATCCAATGCATCTTTTAATTCCTGTGATTCAAACGCATTTGGATTCGCGCCCGCAAAAACCTGACGAAATACATTTGCCCTTCCACGGGTTGTATCTTTTTCGTCTTTGGTTGCCATATAAGAAGGACACATGGTTCCCCCACTTTCTGCAAGTTTTCTACATACCCCGGCTCCGTTACACAACTCAGTAGCATCCCCAAAACTCCCTTCCTTTCTGAATTTGAACACACTTTCAATTTTTGGTTTGATGTAGCTCGGAGAAAATCTAAGGTCAACTTCTATTGGTTTGGGATTCACAATTTTCCCTGGATTAAAGATATTCTTAGGATCCCATATTTCTTTCACTTCCTGGAGAACCGGGATCATCTCTTTCCCTAACACTTTCTCGATATAAGGAGCTCTTGCCCGGCCATCTCCATGCTCTCCGGAAAGTGATCCTCTATATTTTCTTACCAATAAAGCAATCTCATCTGCCATCTGCTTCATGGTTTCAACCCCTTCAGAAGTTGTGGTATCAATTACAGGTCGGAGGTGAAGTTCTCCTACCGAAGCATGAGCGTAAAAAATACACTCTGTATTATGATTCGTTAGAATTTGTTGGAAATCTTCCATGTATTCAGGCAAATCTTCAACCCTAACAGCGGTGTCTTCGCTAAAAGCCGGAGACCTCGACTCGGTTCCTAAACCCATCAATAAACCGAGACCTGCTTTACGCAAATCCCAAACTCTGTTCATTTCTTCCTCTTTCGAAACAACCGGAAAAGCATATCCAAGCTTTAGTGCGGATAGTGTATCAGTTAACTCCGATGCCTTTTCCTGAAGCTCTTGCTTTGA
Source organism: Balneola sp. (assembly GCA_048058975.1). Classification (GTDB taxonomy): domain Bacteria; phylum Bacteroidota; class Rhodothermia; order Balneolales; family Balneolaceae; genus RHLJ01. Next base: position 31,626 of record JBLLNP010000009.1, on the reverse strand, counting down.
ATTTCCTTCAAACTGAATAATGAGGATAAACTTGGGCTCACCCTCTAGAAAAAAGCGATTCTTACTTTGCTCAATGTTCCCTTTTGTAGCACCCAGAATAATGTGATCAACCAGTTCTACCGCCGCAGGTTCTAGTTTCACCGCCTCGGTTGTAGCCAGCATGGCTTCTTTTAGTGTATTGAATTGAGGTATCATAACAATCCTGTGCTCATCCACAGGAACAAGATTCAATTTCGCAGAAGTAGTAATAGCAAGAGTGCCTTCGCTTCCACATAGCAATTCGCAGAGATTAAAAAGCCTTCCTCCTTTTGTGAAAGGCTGCATTTCCAAAAGCCTATCGAGGGCATAACCTGTATTTCTTCGGATAATATCTGGATGTGGGTAATTTTCGATGATGGTATCACGATGTTTTTCTAGCAAACTTAGCGTTGAGCGATAAATATGCCCTTCCAGTGTATCGAGCTGTTTCTTATGTTCGAGTTCTTCCAAAGTAATTGGTCTGAAACAGGCTTTCGATCCATCGCTAAGAATAGCCTCCATTTCCAGAACATGCTCTCGTGTTGTTCTGTGTTTGATAGAAAATGAACCGGCAGAGTTATTCCCAATCATGCCGCCAATCATGCAGCGATTGGTTGTTGAAGTATCCGGGCCGAACAAAAGAGCTGATTTGGCGGCTATTCTGTTTAGAGAATCCCGAACCACTCCTGGTTGTACAATTGCAAATCTCTCTTCAAAATTGAATTCCACGATGTCGGTCATAAAACGGGAGACGTCCATAATCACTCCGTTTCCAGTGGTCTGACCAGCTAAGCTAGTACCCGCGCTTCTTGCTGTAATCGAAAATCCGTCATTATTTGCTTTGCGAACCAGTTCCTGTATTTCTTCTTCTGATTTTGGAAACGCTACTCCTAGTGGTAGCTCCTCATACATTGAGGCATCGGTCGAATAAAGCTGTCGGGAGAGGAGGTCGTTTTGTATCAATGGTTAAGTAATTATAGCAACTAATGATGGAAGGACCACAAAAGGTGGATCTTAATTTTGAGGAAGAAAAATTCCTTTAAACTTGGCTAATAATATAACATTTAGTCGGATTTTTGGATATCAGTTTTAAAATACCCAACTGAAGTAAATGTAAGCTGATCAGAAGTCGCTATTTAGAAAAGCGTATAGGTCTTCTTCGGGCTCAAGATTTAATTTTTTTCTCAACCGTGACCTGTTGATGTAAATGCTTGAAGGTTTTATGCTGAAGAGGTTTGCAATTTCTTTAGAGTCCATTCCGATTTTGATGTACGCGCAAAGTCTTAAATCATTAACAGTGAGTTCTGGAAAAAGTTCTCTTAGCCTGTTATAAAGTGCTTGATTTAGCTCATCTATCTGGAACTCAAAGGTATCCTTACTCTCAATATTAACTGAATCAATTAAGCCTAGAGAATCTTTAGTGATTCTCTCTAATGCCGAGGGATGCTCTTTCAGATAAATCAATTTCTCTTTTAGATCTGAAAGCAACTGGCTTTTTTGATCGTTTTCTTTGGCAACTTTAGCAAGTTCAATAGTTTTCGTTTTAAGCTGTGCTTTAAGCTCCTCATTATTCTCGATACTCTCTATCCCATTTATCTTACTTATACTATCTTCTTGGCTTGGTTTTGTTGTCTCTATTTCTGTTTCAGGGATGTTAGCATCTCCCACCCTGTGTTTCTTTAGCTTGTTGATAGTTCTTAGTTGAACAATAGAAATCAGCAGTGCCAAAACTAAAAGAACTACCAGGATTATTCCTATCTCTGATGTAATATGATACCAAGAGTCTTCTAATTGATCCATTTGCAAAAACCAGCTTATGTTTTAATACCCTACCTGAAAGACTTACGAAATAAAAAAGCCGATTCTATAAGAATCGGCTTTTAATAAATATGCTAATATTATTTGATAAGCATCATTTTTTTGATCTGAGTATTAGTTCCTGCCGTTAGGCGGTACACATAAATACCAGATGAAAGATTAGCTGCATCAAATGTTGCAGTATGAGAACCAGCTGTTTTAAATCCATCAACAACAGTTGCTACTTTCTGGCCTTGAATGTTATACACTTCCAGAGTTACTTCACCTGAAGCTGGAATAGAATATGCTATGCGGGTAGATGGGTTAAATGGATTTGGATAGTTTTGCTCTAAGTTAAATCCATTTGGTATTTCTTTGATTTCATTATTTACTGACATAGCATCATAGAAATAAAGATTATCTATGAATACTTTGTCTAAAGTCCCACTTACTGATATTACTATTTGATAAACTTTATCTAATGCCCCGCTGTTGAAAACTACTGCAAAATTAGAGAGTTCAGTATCTAAAGACACCCATTCGCGAGAGGTTGTAACCGGATTTGTTAATTCACTTGCATCTGTTTCGCCTGCTGTATCTGGTAAACCATTGTGGTTTGATAATTTTACATTCAGTACTTCTCCGGCCGATAGTTGATCAGCTACCCAATAGTCCATATGAATATGAGTCATAGAAGTTAGATCAACGGAAGCATCTAACTGAATACCAACAAAATTTGTGAAATCGTACTCCAATACGCTATCACCTTCCACGACAAAATCTGAAACAGAACCTTCGCTCCAATCAGTTGCAAATGTAGTAACACCTACATTGTCGAATGCACCACTAAATACTGATATAACTCCGCTTGCATCGATACCTGATGGAGTAGGAGCTGCTGTGGTCGGCTCAGCAGTATTTCCACCACCACCTCCTCCTTCTGAAAGAGTTAGCGAAACATTATCAATAACAACAATGCCAGTATCTGCACCCATATCAAATATTACACGGCTGCTAGCACTTCCAAAGTCGTTTCCTGAACCGTCATCTTTAGCAATTAACTCGTAAGTAAAAGTTTGAGACTCACTTGTTAAAGTTGCAGTCTCTACATTAGCATAAAATGGATCTGCACTTTGTCCAATTCCTACAACTACAGTTCGTCCATTTCCCGCACTAGATGCATCGAATGTAAAGGTATAGGTTGCGCCTGGTGTTATTGTAACTAATTGGCTCAAGTTTACGGAAAATGCTGTTCCTGCTGCTTCTACATCAGCAAAGAAAAAGCTATTGTCACCTTCAGTTCTGATTTCTGGCGTATTATCACCAAAATTTGTGTACCATGCTGTATTTGTAGCATCCTCAAAATCACCATTTGCGACTAAATTTGTTTGTGCAAATGTTGCTGATGAGATTGCAAGTAGCAATAATGTTAATAAAATGTTTTTCATAATTTTTAAGTTTTTTGATATTGTAGCTTTAGTGTATAAATACAATTTTTATAGGTTTAGGTTTTAGTTAATTAAATTTAATGTCATGTTTATTGTTTTGCAAAACTGAAATTTCTAGCTGGTTTCTAGAGCCTTCTTGATTGATTTAGTTCAAATTTTATCCTGTTTAAAAATGCTCAATATCAAAACTTCAACTGATTATTAGCGTCCCAGATACCCCAATAGGCACCCACTTCGCCCTCATCGCTTCTTTTCCAGGCTTCATCAAATGAAGAGAAATACATTATCTCCACATCTTCATCCTCAGCCCAAAGGTTAGCGTTAATGAAGTATTTCATTGCATTTTCGTGAGATGGAATTGCTCCTCCAAGTCCTTCACCCTGACTTGGCCATCCGGTTTCCGTAATAATTACTCTTTTTCCATTACCAGCAGCCTTTGCCTGATAATACATCTGCCGCATGTGCTGAAGAGAGTCATTAAAGCTTGTTCCTTCCCAGTATGGATAGCAGTTACACAAAATTACATCGCATAACTCACTTATATCAGGATGAACCGTGAACTCGTAATAGGCATCCACATATCCAACGGGAATATCAGGTAACTCTGCTTTTACTCTTCTTATCTGCTCCATCAATTCTTCTTTTGACAGATCATTTCTATAGAGCACTTCATTACCTACAGCTACTATATCAGCATGGCCTTTTCTTGCAACTTCAAGAAGCCCTTGAATTTCAATTTCATTTTTTTCTGTATCACTACCCAACCAGGCTCCAACCATGGTCTTCATTCCGTATTCTTTAGCAACTTCAGGGATTAATTCATTCCCTTCGGTACAGGAGAATGTCCGTACCCACTTAGAATGCTTACTAAGAATTTTCATTCTTCTGGCTATTTGAGCCTTAGGAATTATATCGCCGGGTTTCTGCCCTTCTTCGTACAGGCTAAAACAAAATCCGTGAATTCCTCCATTCAGTACTTCAAGAAATAGATTTCTTATTTCTTCTTCAGAAAGTTCTTCTATATAACTGAGTTTAGAGATCAACTCAGATCTTTTGAACTTCATAAAATTTTCTTCTCTGTAAGACATACCGCTTTTTTACTTTTTAATTTTCAATTGTTCATCTTTATTCCATATACCCCACCGGGCTCCTACATCTCCTTCATGACGTACTTTCCAGGACTCGTCAAAGGATGAGAAATAATGGATTTCAACTTCATTCGCTTTACCCCATTCCTGTAAATTGATAAAGTACTTCATCATATTAGTGAGTGATGGTTCTGAGTTACCGACTGGACTACCAGCAGTAGGCCATCCGGTTTCTGATATAATTACTTTCTTCCCTTTACTAATAGACTGAACCAAAGCATACATTTTTTCAAGTACACTCATTGATTCTTCAATAGAAAACCCTTCCCAGAATGGGTAACAGTTAATCATTACCACATCACAATATTCCAGTAAATCAGGATTATCTAAAAATATATAGTAAGCATCTACATATGTTACAGGAATATTCGGTAGTTCTTCTTTAACTCTTTTTAAATAGTCGAGGATTTGAGACTTTTCTAAATCTCCTCTCATCAAGACTTCATTCCCAACTACAGCAACATCCACATCGCCATCTTTAGCAAGTTTTAATAGCCCTTCAATTTCTTTTTCATTCGATTCAAGGTCTGAATCAATCCAGGCACCAACTACAGCTTTAAGGTCATGTTTTCGAGAAATCACAGGAATGAATTCATTTCCACTTGTTGTTGAGAAAGATCGTACCCACTGTACATACGGTTTAATAACTTCAACTCTTTGTTCAATCTGTTCTTCTGATAGTTGATCTCCAATATTTTGATTATCTCTGTAAGGGCTGAAACAAATACCCGGAATTCCATTATTTAGCACTTCTATAAATCTGGATTTCAACTCTTCCTCATTACTATCCATAAAAATTGAAGTGTGAGGATTTTTTACCTCAACATTCAAAAACGAATTCGCTTTTCCAATTTCATAAAAGCTATTGTATTGTGGTTTAATTTCTTTAAGCTTCGTTTTAGTTTTTCGATCTTCAAGCTGTCTGCGTATATCATTAGCCCGTTCCTCATCAATGTCATATTTCCACATAATTAGGATAGCACCCAAAGTTCCTATAACTGGTAACCCAGAAAAGAACACTCTTAATCCGGTAATTCCTGGCCAAACTTCTCCAATAGGAATTGGCCCTGGTAATGCATCAGCACTGAACCCAACTACACTCAGAATTATACCACTAAGTGCTCCAGCTATAGCAAATCCAAACTTAACCATCCACCAGTAGATAGCTCCAAAAACTCCTTCTCTTCTAACACCATAATTAAGTTCGTCCAGATCAATTACATCGGCTGTCATCGACATCATAAGTGTAAAAAGACTTCCAATCCCAAAGGAGAAAAATGGAAGAGCAAATATGAACATATATGGTTTTCCAGGAATTAAAAGAAACCAGAATAAGATATATCCAAATATTGACAGAGCTTGAGACAGAATAAATGCCTTCTTCTTCCCCATTATCTTAGACATTTTTGCGACAATAGGGATAACAACAAATGTAGTTACTAATGCACCAAGGCTACCAAATAGTGTAGGCCATAGACCTGCTGCTCCTGCATCTCCTCCAAAGAGGTGATATACTATCACAAAAAAGGTAAATGCGGCAACTGTATTAAAAGCATTGAATATTAAAAATGTAGAAATACACAATCTACGGAAAGGCTCTGATTTAAAAGCCTCTTTAAAACTGTTGATTATATCTTTGAAGCCCGATCCAATATTCTGGAATGTCAGGGGCATATAATCATCTCTATCAACTGTAGATTCGCTTTTAATTACAAGTGCAGGAATCATAGCACATACCATAAATAAAATCCCGATCAATATAGCAAGCGTTCGAGTCGCTACTTCCGCTGACTCAAACCAACTAGGATCGTACATGATTACCCAAAGCCACGGAGCAAGCACCCATGCCCATTGCCCGATCCATTGAGCGATGGCCATAATTTGAGTTCTTTCGTGAAAATCATCACTCATTTCGTATCCCATCGCTACATAAGGAACACTAAATACCGTAATACCAAGGAAGAAAATTACAGACCATATCATAAAGTACGTAAAATTGTACATAACGCTATTGTCTGAATAAAGCTGCCACATGATGATAAAACTTATACCCATCATTATGGACCCAATAAATACATATTGTCTTCGACGACCCCATTTAGACCTTGTATTATCAGAAATAAAGCCCATTATCGGGTCTGTAAAAGAATCGAAAATGCGAGGAAAGAAAAAGATTACACCCCACATCCATCCCGGAAAGCCTAAATCCTGAACTAATACAACCATGAAAATACTTAATACTGCAGGAAACATTTGGTTAGCAAGCATACCCATACCAAATGCAATTTTATACGAGTAGGGTACTTTTTTAGTGGTTACTGAATTACTCATTCTTTTATGCTCCGTTTTCCGCTGTTTTTATTCCATGGATTATTTTATAACTATCGTTTGCAATGCCTTTCCTTCTATAGAAAAGAAAGTTGCTTTTCCTTCAAGATTGATCTGAATTCTTTTTGCTTCGTCTAATTGATTTAATATCACCACTGTGGTTGATCCATCTAAGTTCTTTGCTGCTGTAACTAGAATTTCTTCATCATCATGAGAATGACCAATTCTTACTGCATCGGGACGGATAAACCGACTGAAATGTGTCATGGTATAGTACAGTGGGGTGAAATAGACCTCATCGAGTTTGGGATCCACAATTACGGGAGCAAGACACCAGTTATTCGCCCAATTAGGTCCGCCTTGTCTATCAAGAACCATATTCCAATCTACCCAACCATCTACCCAATTATTTAGCGTGCCTATTATATCCCGGGCGTAGCGGTAAACTGGCACATATTTTGGGTGTAAATATTTTTGATTGTCAGGAGCCCAGTCCCATCCCCAATCGGTTGCTTCTTTACTCCAATACCATTCATCATCTTTCCATCTGGGAACATCAGCATCAGCTGTTGCTTCGGTCTGAATGAGATATTTATCTGGTGCCGCATTATGCGCGTGTTGAAGAGCCTCCTCAAAAATATCGTAGGTACTTGCATACCAGTGTATGGCTGTTCCGTCAAAGTATTTAGCGGCTTCCTCGTCGCCGTACATTACATCCACCCATTCTTCCAGATGATCTCGGTTTTGATCGTATCCCAGAAGAACAACATCATGACCATCCTCTTCAAGTTTTGGACCTAGATGATTCTTTACAAACTCATTCATCTCTTCAGCAGTGTAGTGCATGCTTTCCCAATTCTCTCCGTTTCCGAGAGGTTCATTCTCTACCGTAATTCCCCAAATATTTATTCCTTGCTCCGAGTAGGCATCCAGATATTTTGAAAAGAATAATGCCCAGGTATCATAATACTTAGGAAGAAGCTTTCCCCCTTTCCAGGCTTTATTGTCTTTCATCCAAATTGGAGCCGTCCAAGGGGAGGAGATAATTTTAAAACCATCCGATGAAACCTCCATTGCATCTTTGATCATCGGGATAATATCATCCATATCTTCTTCGATTGAGAAGTGTTCCAAAGTCAGATCACCTTCAACCGGGGCATAGCTATAATTACCAAGAGAAAAATCACTTGAATTGATGTGTGTACGGGTCAAAGAATACTTAGCGCCGGAGTCTCCAAAGTATGCTTCAATTATCTTCTCTCTGTTTTCCTTACTCAATTCATTTAATAGGTATGCAGATGATTCAGTAAAAGAACCTCCAAAACCGGTAATCTTTTGAAAAGTTTCTTCAGGCTTCAAATCAATAGTTACCAATGCACCAGAATTGGAGAATTCCTCCACCTTTTCCATTTTTTTGCCTGAAGCCGAAGTCTCATATATCTCAACTTCCAGAGATTTATCTGAAGTACATCCCATAATGGATATAATTAAAACTAAAATTGTGATATGATTTCCCGAGAGCGACAATATATTACCTGGCCATTATTTCTTCTTTTGTTGGTGGTACTAACACTGTTTCCATCATGGCATAGTAATCGCCATTAAATGTTTTAGTGATTGCGTTCCCATCCCTGGTCAGGCCTTCAAAAATACCCGCATCTACCAAATTCCAAATCGCATATTTTGCTTCGCCTTGCAGGTTAATCAACCCAAAGTGGTTCTCAGACCCCAACTGATTTTGAGCATCCTTCCATTTTTCATCAAACGCTTCGAAATAGAATACAGAAACGCCCTCCTTATCAGACCAGTCGCGAATCTGTTTGTAATAGGTTCCTGATTTATATTCATCGATGGCACGCGCTCCATCGGCTCCATAGTGTTCATTTGAAAAGGTAGCCCAACCTGTTTCTCCAATATGTACCGGTTTATCAATTCCGAGGCTGTTCATATACTCAATCACACTATTGTACTGAGAGATGGAATAATTGAGTGCACGTTTCATGGCCTTATCTACTTTCTCAATATCAGACAGATCTGTTTCATTATCAGGTACACCCCAGAACTCGGGATTGTAGTGGGTGTCGTGCATTGGGTAGGTATGAACTGATAAGAAGTCCACAGCTTCTATTAATTTTTCAAGATTTTCAACGTGGTATGTTTCACTTCCACCACCCCATGAGGCAAAGTTGTCAGAACTGGTAACCCAAAGATCTTTTGGTAATTCTCCCTTCTTTTTTAGGTCTTGAAGATAATTTACCCATTTAAGGATAATCACAGGCTTTACGTAATATTCTGTTGCCCAGTGTACCATTGCTTCGTTACCAACTGCAATAATTTTTACTATATCAGGATACCTATTAGTTAGTTCAACGGCACGAGCTATTTCACTTTCATTTCTTGCTCCATCCTGATCACGGATTCTATGAGATTCATCAGTCCATGCATTTTTCGCATCAATCCAAGCCCCCAACATCACATACATTTCAAAATCAGGATCTTCTTTCTTTAACTCACTAATAGCAACTAATACATTCGAAGCATGATCTAAGTGAACATTGTAGGTTCTGAGAACTTTAATTCCCATTGCCGACAATATTTTCATGTCTTCTTTTAATTGAGACACTGTTGGCTGTATATCGCGAGTAATTTCCCGGTAACCTCCATATGAAATCGCCTGGTATTCAGGATTGCCAAGGATTTCAGCCGCTGTGATGTTTTTACTGCTTTTCATTTTCTGATCTGATCGTTTTTCACAATTTGTTAGAATTCCGAATGCTAGAAGAATTAATAGATATGTGAATTTGGTTCTCATAGTGCTCTTTCTTTAGCTCAGGTTAAACGTTCTTTTTTAAATGATACTTTTACCAGACTTACTAATCCTGATCTGGTAAATAATTCATTGGATGTTTCGGCATCCAGTTTTAAATCATTAAATGATTTAGTTTCTCCATTAGAGTATTCCACCATTATCCCTTCTTCTGTAGAAAGTTGATAGAATACAGGAACCTGGCAAAGAGTAAAGCAAAGTGCGTTTGCCGGAACATGTACGATATATCTCTCATGATCCAGAGAAATTAATTCTACATCTTTACCCGATTCTAAAAATTCATCCGTTGATAACAGGGAAGGAGAAAACGAGAGAAACCCATCAGTAACCTCAATTCCCAGCTCTCCATATCTGGCAAGAATATCTTCTTTAACCTGACCAGTCATACCTGGTTGTTGTGCTCCTCGGTGATATGGAGTATGAGAATATGGGTCCGTTGGAAATGCACCATAAAGCTCCGGAGATTTATGAACTCCGATACCTTCACCAATCTCATGAAACTGTGAAGCTAACTCATGTACTAAGGCACTATCCTCTTTTTCCTTAGCTGCCTTAACCCCGACTTCCATTGTAGCGAGATACAGTTTCGAAACCATGTGCCAGTAAATAGAGCCCAGACCTTCGAATGCATAGAATGTACCCGAACGACCGGTAAATGCCTTATGATTGAACACCTTTTCACAGATAGAAAGAATAGTCTTTCGTTCTGTTTTAGCAAGACCTGAATATTCAGAGTCTTCAATTTTATCTAATGCTTCTTCAAGGAATGCCGCGTTTTTGAAAGCCCCATTAAAATGATATCCACCATTAATATCTTTCGAAATAATTCGTCGATCATTTTTGGAAACCATTTGAATCAATAGACTCGATTTTTCAACCAATGCTTCAGGAACTGAGTTTCTATCTAAAAAACCTGGAAGTTCTTTATTAGGATAGAGGATATAACTCATCTGATCTTTTCGGTATAAGCTACTTTCCCGCAAAGCTTCGAGCACTTTCAATGACTCGCTAGCTGAAAGATAACCAGAGCTTAGTACGGCGACCTGCCCTTCAAGCATTTCGTCCAGATAAGAAATTGAAATACCATCTTCTTCTACACTCATTATGTTATATGCATGGTAAAGATCATCTTCCCTTTTGTTAGCATTAATAGAATGCTCTAAAAACTGAGTCGCCACGCTGAACAAGGTATGAACGGATTCTAATGAGAGAGTAGCTTTCTTGCCACTAAACCCGTTGTCGTAAATTCGATCTCTGAATACACTTCCTGCTTTTCCGAGTCCATCCGTAATATCCTTTCTGGTTTTATCATCAACTGAAGCAGATAGTGATCCGGAATGACTTTCAAACACTGAACGAATACTGTTAAAGAATTCCGCCATTTCTTCTGACACCTGCACTTCTTTCCCTTTTGAAGAAGAAAGTAAAGGTTCAAAGAACTTGAGAAATCTTCTCAAATAGTATAGGGTAACCATTGAAACCCCATTACCTACCAATGCGTTGTTCGCGTCGTTCCATTCCGGTCGCTGGGTATTCATCCATATACCACCTTCAGGAATAAAATTAGAAAGCTTCGATAGGGATGTTGCCAATATCTTTTCAATAAAATTAACTCTGTGAATAGAATCTGTTTTACTTGAAAGCAAGGCTCCGTCAGCGCCAATCTGTTCAACTAAATCCTGAATTTCAGCATCTGACTTGTGATCAAAGTCGATGGTGTCTTTTGGGTTTTCTACAATCCTTTCATACGATTTGATTCTGTATGGAACATTCGCATAAACGAAAAGATCGCTTGAGTACAAATCCTCGAAAGCTTCGGGTTGATGATCGTGGTAAAACTCAAGGAACTTGAGTAAATAAATAATCTGGTGATCTCCCCAATAACCTATGTACGACCAAGGATCGTCCGGTTCAATAACTTCCCAATCAAATCCACCTTTCGTAACCCGATACGGATTATATCCATCGAAAGTGGTTGCATTAAGGAATTTAAAAATCATTCCTTCTATAAACTTTGGATAAGAATGTACCAAGGCTTCCCAATTCTGAAAAATATCTCTCCAGTTCCCTTCATAATCCAACACCTTAGAACCATCGTTCTCATCTCTGGTATTGATAGAAAATTTATTCCATGGCCGACTTGGATCACCGTGTCGCCGACTGAACTTTAGTGGCAGATACTCTTTAGCAAGCCGTATCAAGTCGGGATCATTTTCAGCAGCGAGGTGTTCATCCAAAGCGTTTTTGTCGAACTCGTCGGGTAATCCTGCAAAGAGTTCGTTGTGCTTACCGAACACCTCTTTATTGGCGTTACGAAGGTATTCGAGAAAGTCGGATTTCTCTATCTGGTAGTTATCATCAAAAATACCACCACGCATTATATTGAATAACACATTTGAATAGTGCCGGGCATCGCGAAGTTCATCAGCTGTATATTGGAATCCGTCAGAAGCAGCCACTAGATTTTTCAGGTTCTGAGTTCCTCTCTCAATATCCTCCTGAATAATAGTACAAAGATCATCGGCCTCCCTAATCTCTTTGTTCAGCCTGATCACTCCGGCGTGATCCAGATTGGTATTTGCCATTATCCACCAGCTAGATTCTGACTCCGGAGAAAGCTCTAATTCAGATTTTATGAAATAAGCTCCTTTTTCCCCTTTTACATCCGTTTCTTCTTCGACTGTTTTAAAATCCCGGAAATGATCCAGTTGCAAAGATGAAAGCAGATAGGTTGCTGAATTTGTCCCGAGTGACCAAACCACATTAGCTTTCAATGCTTCACTTGGCTCTGCTTTATCTACAGGAATAGCGCTCAACGCATAAATGGCTAAACTCGTTTCTTTAACCAGTTCGCTTCGTTTGTAAGCATCTAACAGGTTACTCGATCGGTTCTGAAGATCGCTGTCTGTACTGGCAGGTAAAATATTCTGGATTCCGTCAACAATAGTAACAGAGCAGCTTTTATCTGAGTTATTAGTAAGCGTGGATTTTCGTACAAATCCAAATTGATCGCTTGAGTTCCATTCATATCGAAAAGTTAACTCAAACTCATGATTTACCTCTTCAAAAATGATCTTATTCCCGTACTTATTCTTGTAGAGGTTTCTGGTAATGTTCTGCTTAATGGCATTTTTTTTGCAGAAGGGTTCCCATATAGAGCTGTTGACCTGAAGGATTGTTTTGCTTCCGGTAATATGCGCGAGGTCAGTTATTTTATCATCTGTTATGTACGGAAACAGGGAAAATTCAGCATTTTTCCTTCCGGCAGAAAGTCCGCCATTACTTGAAATAAACATCCAGTGATCTGAATCACTAACCACGCTCATGAAGAATGGTCTTATATTTTCTAGATTTGAAATTGTAAAAAAGGACTCACCATTAATCTCTACAGATTGTAACATTTCTTTTGTCTTATCTGTCATTACTTCAGCTATCAATTATTTACTCCCGGAAAGTTTATTTTTAAGGTTTAAAACCAGTATTTAAATTTTTAGTTATCTATTCCATAAACACGAACATAATCTACGTACATAGTTTGAGGAAAGGGAGTATTGCTGTTTGGATTACCAGCAAACCATCCACCCACCGCTACGTTTAAAATAATGTAGAACTGATTATCATTATAAACCCATTCATTGCTTCCTACATCATCTTTAGATATAGTATTGTATAATATATCGTCAACATAAAAATCTATAAAATCAGGTCCCCATTCTATTGCAAATACATGAAAGTCCGTGTCAAAGCGTGCATTTGATAAGCTATAGCTGCCAGTAATGCCTTGGGCTCCCGAATAACCAGGCCCATGAATGGTACCATGTATTTTCGATGGCTCCTGCCCCCTGTATTCCATGATGTCTATTTCCCCAATCTGAGGCCAGATCACGGTTCCATCAGAGTCATCACCTAATAGCCAAAAAGCAGGCCATATACCTTGTCCGAAAGGAAGTTGGATACTGGCTTCAAACCTTCCGAATGTTGTTTCGAAGATTCCTTTGGTTAGAATTTTAGCTGATGTGTAGTTTGAGCCTTCAAAGTTTTCCTGCCGGGCGGTTATTTCCAGCATGCCATCCCGAACGCGGATATTTTCGGAACGATCTGTGTAATATTGAAGCTCATTATTTCCCCATCCGGGTTGCCCAAAAATCTCTACTCCGGTACCTATATCATAGGTCCATTTTTCACTACTTAACTGCCCGTCAGTATTAAATTCATCTGACCAGATAAGGTTAGTGAATGTTACATCAGGCCCACTATTACCACCATCTTTACAGGATGATAAAGTTAAGACTAAGGAAAAAAGCATTAAGAGATACAATTGTTGATTTCTCATACTATAAAAGAATAAAATCTAATCTTGTAAATAAATAATGGGTGTATCCTGACAACTTAGTTAAGAGTGTACTGTTTTAAAAAGTACACTCTTAATTCGAAACAAAAATTTATCACTTATAAAAATACATATTATCAATTAACACGTCAGTAATCGAACCAGTTGCATTAGGGTTCGTACCTTCTGTTACAAATATAATTTGTGACATGTTAGCTTTTGTAGAAGGAAGTGGTATCTCTATACTAATCCATCCACCGTTTGAAATCGGTGGATTGCTGGAAGCATTTAAAAAGAAACTTCTCTGAGTATCGTCACCACCAAATACTCCATTTGGTCCAAAATCAACAATTCTGATCTCCATAAAATCTCCGGCTTGAATTATGTTTTCAACGTAGACATCGATATGGAAATGAGTCATTTCGGAAGCATCTATACTATTAGCTCCTTGAAATTCAATTCCAACAAAGTTCAGCTGTGAATATTTGATCACATTATTTCCGTTAACTTCAATGTCATCCTGACCTTGTGTAGTAGAAAATGTCCAGTATCCATTAAAGTAATCCACGGGACGATTAGTATAGGGATCGCTAAAAATCGCAATTACGTCCTCAGCAGCTCTTGTAGGAGTTGGGGCAAGATCGATAGAACTTACACTAATAGAGCCTGTAGCATCTACACCATTTAAATTAGCTGTGATTGTCGCATCACCCGGACCAACTACTGATACAACGGCACCATCTACAACAGCAACAGCCGAATTACTGGAATTAAAATCGAAGAAATTCGATGTAGTATTAACCGTTATGTCTTGGCTTACAGCAACATCACCCGCTGTTTCAAAAGCGTAATTGAATGTTACTCCAACCCCATCAATATTTAAATCCTGTCCAACAAATGCTGCACCGGTTTCATCGCTACCATTTTTTATAAAAGGTCGAGGCTGAGCAAGTGTAGGTAAGTACTCATACTGCAATTCGTCAATCCAGAATGTATATCCTTCACCACTTTCTCCTTCTGGCCCTTCAGCATACCAAAACATACCTTGTTCTTCTGTAAGTTTTGAAGGATCAGGAATAGGTATAACATATTTTTTCCAACTTGTGCTTAAGCGCAGACCTTGTATTATTGTTCTGTATGGACTTTGTTCAAAGTCATTCCCAAAACCAATTTCATTAATAGTTCCTGCTCTGGTTGCTTTCGCATAAAAGGTAAGAGCATTATATGGGGTTAAGTCTCTTCCTCCGTTCAGATCTTTAAAGATAGCCCCGGCATAAGCTCCTGTTGGGTCTCCAACGTTAGGTACATCAAACCTCATGGAAGCACCAGATCCATCAAATGTTGTTTCCTCATCAACAGAAAAGGCATCGAGTTTAGAGTCTCCAAATGGCAAGTAGTCTAATCCAGAGCTAAAGCCATCAATAAATACTTCGGGATTCTGAGTTAATGTAGGCTCACTTAGTCCATCTACCGAACGTTCACAACCCGCAAATAGAACAGGAAGTACTAAAAAGACAATGAGAATGCGTTTCATAATTTTTGAATCTAATTTTTTCATTTATTTAACCTCTCAATTTCTTATGTCAATTTGGATGTATGTTCTGATTTCCCACTCAGAACCATTATCAAGAGATGTAACACCAGCAACCGGTATAATATTTCCTGTTGCCGGATCCACTTCAACCTGTGAGTATCTTGGAGAATATTTATCAAGCGATCTGTATGTGCCTCTTATTCCAAGTCGTGTAGTAGGCATATCAAACCAATCCGGTTTACCAAGTGTAGTTGAGAAATCTGCCATCAACTGCATTGGATAGGTCTGGTTGAAATCACGATGGTAATCAAACGGTCCCCAATCGTTGAATCTGGCAAAGCTATTCACTTTAATATTTTTGTAAATCATTCGAAGATCTGTTCCAAAACGAGAGATTTTACGCGGATCGCTACCATTAGCCTGACCATCACCACCGTAAATTAGGGCAACAAAACCAAGATCACGGTTAATTTTTGAAACAACCCTTGCATTAACCTCTAACAAATCTTCAGCAGGTGCTGAACCATCAAACGGGAATGTGCTTCTACCATCCGGGAATATACCTATTGCCGCATCCTGAATGGTTGGCAAATGTCTGTAAACAACTCCCAAACTAATTGCCAGTTGAGCATCTTCGGAACGATCACTATCCCAGTTGTACATCCAGGTTCCGGGAGTTGGATCCCACGTTAGCACTAATTCCCCTGCAACCTGTTCACGGTTGGAACGAACTGCAAATGGATCGTCAATAATGTTTCTTGGACGAGCCGCCCCACCTATACCAGTTGGAATTGGACCTTCAATTGGTTTTTGCCACAAAAAGTTTGGAGCTACCTGAAGATTACCAAAGGTGTAGGTTAAGCCGGAAAGTACATTATATTGATTTCCACTGCCTGTATCCTTCAACCTCCATCCTGTAAACGTAATGGTTTGGTCAAAGCCACCATTTGCGACAAGCCCCATTACAGCACCTTGTCCATACCAATTGAATTTACCTCCTTCGTAGGTAAGCTTTAATTTACCACCCCAGTTATCTGAAGACTTAATTTCATCTACATAGACTCTGTAAGAACCATCCGGTTGTTCTCTTACAAGCTGGAACTCTCTTCCATTCAGAGGCTGACCTGCCCAAATACCACCTGCTTCAACGGTAAGCTTTCCGAGTTCTCTATGAGCATACAAAGAGAATCTTCTTGTTTTTGGCATCGGAATAGCAAATGAACTTTCTATTGAGCCTTGTCTTTCCAAATCTTCATGGAAGATACCAGTGAATTCAGTTTTACCGATTTTACGATCGTACTTTAATAAAATAGCTGGGTTTGCTCCCCACCAAAGTTCCGGGCCAAAAGCTGCTGTAAATCCTTCGAACTGCTTACGTCCTTCTACTTCAAACCCAAATGGTGCGGTACCATTATAAATATCAATATTAGGTCCATAGTTTGCTTCCGGATATAATCCGAAGAAATCGCCTTCGTATCCCCAGTGGTAATGACCCGTTCTGTAAAAACCCTCTAATTGGAAATAGGGGCTTGTCCAGGTATAACTGGCACTGTAAACGGATAATCTATTTACATCATTAAGTGTTACATCTTCGTACTGACCTTCCAAATCAACCGGACGCCCTCTGTTTTCGTAAAAAATTTCATCAATTGGATTTGCAGCTACATTTCCTAAAATATTGAACTCAATATTCCCTCTAATTGTTGGGGCCGGATTTGCTTCAATACCGATAAAGAAGGACTCCATGTGATCAAAGCCAAGTTGATTAGGATATTCTCTTTGCCCTTCAGCAGGATCATCTGGAGTTGTGATTAAGTCTCCACCCGTACTGTAGGTTCTGAAATCTGCAGTGAACCTACTTAGTTTAATAGCATCTGCTGATGAACCTGCCAAAGCTGCTTTATCTCCCCTTGCTCTTAATGCAGCGCCTTGAATAGAAATATTTTCAAAGTAAGCATTCAGGTCTGAAAGTGAAGCGCTTTGTGAATACACATCGTACTGATGCGCTTGTTGCAATACATAGTATGAAGCTCTTGGAAATAACTGATAAAATCCGTTAACATCAGTTGGTCCTTTAGCAGTGATACCAAACCACTCTTCATTCATATTGTTTTCGCCTTCAGCGAAATCATATTGATAACCACCATTAGCCCAGGACGCGTTAATATCATGAACATCCAGATTGTCAGTTTGCCCATATTTCCACCAACCATCACTGAACTGGAATGTAAATCCACCGATTGAGTTATTTGCTCTTCCCATTCCTGCTGCGTGGGAATAAACATCTTCCCAGTTACTTTTCTTTATAAATGCCTGAGCTATCTGGTCTTCAGTAAGTGTTCTGGCATTAAATGCATCTACCCCAAATTCAGTCAGAAGAACAGGTTTATCATATTCTGCTGAAATAACATCGAATAAATCTGTAAATGTTTCTCCTCGATAGGTGTTAACACCAAAGATGTCCACATCAGGTGTCAGGTCAACTATATGCTCTAGGAATAAAACATCCCCATTACAGATTGCCACAGGAAGGGATGAATCTATGGCTTTCATAGCCACAGCCGCGTCATTCATCAATTTATACATCGGTCTTCCACGTGTTTGTCCTACAAATGCTTTTTGCGCATCATCATCCGGAAAATCTTCTGTCTCAGCCCCGGCCCAGAAAAGTCCATAGTTATTTTCATTACCAAGCAAATAAAGTAGTAAACCAGGAGTCCCCTCATATGATCTTGCCATCTCAGTTACTTCACTAAGTAGTAAATCCATCGTTTTGGGATCATCATACTCTGTTACAGGTGTCCAAACACCATCAATGGTTAATCCATAACGACCAAACGAGTGATTCAACATTGTGTAGATACCGTAATTCTCATATATATATTGGATCCATTCTGGCTGGATGCCTGAGTACACTCGAATGACATTAACTCCCATGTTTTGGAGTAACCCCATTTCATAATCTAAAGCTTGTTTAATGAATTCCGGAGATTGGTTCCACAAACTGTAAGAATAGTTTGTTCCTCGGGGAAAGTAATCCCAGTTCATTCCGTTTACCATAAATGGTTCACCATCGACTAATAATTTCCAGCCGTCCGCAGATTTTTCAACAGAAACCTCCGACTGCCCGTAGGCATAGCCGGAAATAAATAATAGAAGAGAAAGAGAAAGGAAAAAATTCTTCATAGAATAGTTGGTTAGGTTTTTAGGGCTTTTGCGAGAAGCTACAACACAGATAAAATCAACTCGCCAATGTTAATTTTGTGTTAGGATACTTTCAGGTAATGAGAAATTCAACCTTTACATTGTATATATAATTCCTGAAAAACCGCTTTTCTAAGCCTAAAAAGCTGCATCCCAATCGATTATGTATGATATTACCTCAGTAAAAAAATTTCCATTTTTTACAATATAAATAGAGGTGTATATAGTTTTTATAGGTGGGAGGGGCTAATTTATACTTAAAACTCCCATAGTAGATATGTTCATTACTGAATTCATTGACACTGAGGATAACCGGATGAGATTCCATTCTATGAAGTGATCTCTACTGACAATACAGGGAGTTTCAATGGACTCACCTTCATACCCCTTATCTTGATGAAGATTCTTTTAATTAGCATAGATAATAAAAAAGGCTAACCAGAAATTCTGATTAGCCTTTTCGCTCCCCGGAAGTTGCAAACCTGCGAATACTGTTCGAAATAAAATCGCCTGTTAGGGTCTTAAGAGGCGGTTCTAATGGCGCTCGTTTTGAAATTGATCTGAAAAAACTCCAAAAATCACTCCCTTTTTTCGATCATGCGAACACGGAGTTAACACGAGAATATGTTAACCGAACGAAACCAACTTCTCAAAAAAATACGCTGGTAGCTTAAGCTAAGCATTACCGGAAATTATTAGAATCTGGAAAGGCGAATAGTAGAGCTAAATTGACAAGAAGGTTTGGGGTTACAGAAACTTCGATAAGCAGGATTCTAGTCCATTTTAAAGCGACCAGTTTTTAGACCTCAAATTTTTACCTCCAGCGGTAGCCAATCGCCCTAAACCTTAGTCATTGTAGCTTCTGATGGAGATCCAGGTAAACTGGGTTGAAATGCCATAACCGTTATTGAAATGAATAATAATATGATAGTGAGTGCTATAGTGTTAATTATATTCATGGTCTTATTTTATCAATGTTAATTTCCTTACGATTACTTTCGAACCAACAACTAATCGGTAAGAATATATCCCCGTAGCTAAGCTTGATGCATTAAAAACCTTGCTATAATAACCTGCTTGTAACTCACCTTCTACAAGAGTTGATACTAATCTACCTTGAATATCGAATACCTGAAGACTTACATCACTTACTTGAGGTAGAGTGAAATTTATGGTTGTACTTGGATTAAAAGGGTTTGGATAATTCTGAAACAACTTGTACTCCTGAACTAAGTTATTCTCCTCTTCATTGCTGGTAACATTGATGCCAATTCCACACACAGTAAATTCATAGTTCAACGAATCTATATTGGTCTTAAAACTGATAATAGCCTGGTACTCCGATGCATCGGTTGGAGAAAAACTAACAGGTAATTTCCTGGAAGAGTAAGCGGGTACTTCCAGAATGTGATTATCTACCGTAAAATTCGAATGATTGCTTGTGATATCACTCACTATCAATGTATCGTTTCCAGGGTTTTGAATAATCATTGTGTCTGTTACAACCATTGATATACCTACTTCACCAAAGCTCAGCACACTATCAATTCTGATTTTCGGATTGTTAGGAATAATTCCGGTTATCATTCTCAGAGAACGGCTTCCAAAATCGGATATAAAGAGCGTATCTCCGGTATTAGAAGCAACTATTCCATTTGGACCATCGAATCTGGCTCTGCTTAAGTTACCATCTCTTTTCCCCCTTACACCATTACCTGAAAAAATACTTTGTTTACTTCCATCTTTATTGATTTTGTAAATGCTATGGTTTTCAAATGCCGTGGCGTAGATAGTACTGTCTGTTAATGTAAAGCTACCCAACCATCCCGGAATATCTGCAATTTCAGAAACTTCATCATTTTCGAAGGAGTATTTCAGGATTTTTCCATCATTGAAATTCCCTATAAACAAGTCCTCCTGTTCATCAAAGATTAATGTTACCGGGCCATTCAGCTTTCCGCCTGTTAAAAAAGTGGTAAGTGTTCCAGCTGTATCCAGTTTTGATATTCTCGATAATGAATATTGTGATATAAAAATATTCCCAATACTGTCTACTGCTATTCCTGTCGGGTTTTGGATATTTGCCACAATTACTTCTTTTGTACCGTCCTTGAACACCCTGTGAACTTTATTTCCTGTAGCATTCGGAACTATCAGGTTTCCTTCATTATCAAATGCTATTGCATTTGGACTCCCAAATCCAGAACTGAAAACCGAAGTCTCGCCCGTTGGCGATATCTTTGTTACTGTAGTTCCATAATAGCGTGAGGCATAAATAAAGCCGGAAGCATCGACCGCTAATCCATCATCAAAACTAGACGGACCGGGTACCAAGGTTTCAACTCTTTGTGCATGAGAAGATGCTGAAAGCGCACATAATACTGCTGCTAAAATTAAATTCTTCAACGTATAGATGATAGTTTGTGATTGAAGTGGAATATCAGCAGAACGAACCTGAGAGTAGTCTTTATTCCTGATTTTGGACTAATTTTTCATGAAAGACGGGTATCTTTTTTCCGTTTTAGTGTTTGTGATTCTGAGTACAGAACCAAAATCATTTCTTTTCAGATCTGATTTTTGCAAGATAAATTTTTGGGGTGGTGTTGGTTTGTTTTTTGAAGGCCGTATAGAAACTTGATTTTGAATTAAAGCCGACTTCAAAAATGATTTCCAGAATCGTTTTTTTGGGATCGTCATTTTTTTCGAAAATTCTGATCGCCTCTTCAACCCGGTAGGAATTTATAAACTCAGAAAAGTTTCTATCGAATTGTGTGTTAATAACCTGTGATAGTTCACGGTTGGACAGCGATATCTTTTCAGCCAAATCGGTTAATGTTAATTCGGGATCCAGATACGGTTTTTCATTCTCCATCAACATAGAGAGCTTTTCTTTTATCCGGACCAGATCATCATCTTTAAGCGCAGATGATGCATATTTTTCTTTCTGATCTTTAACAATCAGTCTTTCTTCGGTATTTATAACGGTAAATAAATTCGGATGCTTTAATCCAAAAAAGATCATCACATTAACCATGCAAAGTATAATGACCATCTCCACCATGAGTATTTCCATTACCGGCCATCCTTCAATCCTGGAATTGAAGTTGTTTACCAGATCAAGAATAATTACCAGTGCCTGAAATGACAGTAAAAGCTGAATCCATTTTAGTGAGGTATCTGACGAAGAAGAGCGGGTTTCGGCTAACACTTTTTTGTAGGTATGAATCACGTAATACGTAAACACCAGATATCCCACCAAAAAGAAATAAGTAAAGGCCAGAAAGTAAACCCTGTCAACCCGAATATTTATACTTAACACAAATACTACAGAGATAAATGGTACTAAATGAAAAAAATCGTACTTGGTCAGTTTCTGATCTTTAGTGATAATACTACTCACATACAGGAAGAAAAGCGGTCCAAATAAAAACCTGAGAGATAAAGAAGAACGATAAAAAAAGGAGTTTCCGGTCGAGATAAAAATATTGGAAGCCATTTGTAATGAGAGCACGATCAAAAATAAACCAAGGAGTTTATTGCTTATAGAATAATCCGACTTTACGGTAAACAGATACACACAAAATGTAATACACTGAATAATTATAAAAATCTGAAAGGTTTCCAGAAGATCTATGACCGGCATGTACTCTACATTATTGAATTATTCTGAAGCTATTTCATAGTTAGTTTAACGTATTCTCCGTTCAAAAAGTAAATAAAAATCTTTATAGTACCTCTTAGATTTTAAGGGATATGTTCGGGCTGATTTTAGATGGGGTTATATTCAGCCGGTGTTTTTAGTTTTAAGAACCGGATCAGAAACTCACTGGCATTGCTATGAATGAATTATTATTTGTTAGCTGGAATTCATTCATCGTTTTATGATAATTGTATAAATGTATTTCAATGCATGATTGATCCAATATGTTGTTATTCAAACGTTCTGATTCACGAAAAGCGATTAGTTTTCCAGATTTCCCTACCCCGGATATTTTTTTTGACACCTCTAATAGGAATAACCAGTATGAAATTAGGTTGGTAATAAGAGAAGATCGAATCATTTAGAAAGAAGCTTAACCAACAACGCCAACTTATTAACTTTCTATCTTTAATTGATAGGGACTACTTTTGAGTGATAGAAATAAAAAAGGACAAACCAGCATGCACTAATTTGTCCTTTGTTTCTAAGCTCCCCGGAAGTTGCAAACCTGCGAATACTATTCGAAATAAAATGGCCTGTTAGGGTCATAAGAGGCGGTTCTAACGGCGCTCGTTTTGAAATTGACCTCAAAAAACTCCAAAAATCACTCCCTTTTTTCGATCATGCGAACACGGAGTTAACACGAAAATATGTTAACCTGCCTGAGACGACCAATCGAAAGAAAACCCGAGCTACTCAAGCAAAGTTATACAGGAAATTATTGGACTCCGGCAAGGTTAAAAGCCGGGCCGAATTAGCAAGGAAGTTTGAGGTTAGTCGTGCTTGGGTGACTAAAGTTCTGAAATAATAACCTAATTCAATTTCAAGAAGTTACTTTCCTATATTCGAAAGATTAATTGCTACTAGTCTGGCTATTAATATGGTTAAGTATACCTGACCAACAATTGCTTCAAAGTAAGCAAGAGTTCTTGTAAGTGGAGAGACAGGTAATATATCTCCAAAACCCAAAGTAGTAAGTGATGAAAAACTAAAATACAGGTACTCTATAAGATCATCAGATTTTGTAATCGAAAGAGAAACTGGATCAACTACTGATATGAGTTTAAAAATAAATGCCCATAGTATCCCAAGTATCAGGTATATAGAAATTGCCTCACATAATACATTTGCATTTACAACTTTCTCTTTTACCAAGTCTTTGAGAACCAAATAGACAAGTACTATAAAGAAAAGAATAGAGAGTGAATTTGATATAATTTGGACTTCAATTGTAAGGCTTTCTAGATAAATCCAATGAAGTAAAAAATTTAAACATGCTATACCACTAAGTATAATAAACGTTACTGTTTTAAGACTTTTACTTGAAGCAAGTAAAAGGATAACAACCAGAAGAATATTTATTACTTCTCTATACCATGAACCGTAATTGAAGACTGAATGCAGCAATAGAAGGCCACAAATCGTAAATAGAAAAGTAATATGATCTTTTTCTTTTAAAAACTTCACTATCGGCCTTTTATCTGATATGAAATTCCAACTTTTAAGAATACACCCGCATCTGGTGAAATATCAGCCATACTATCATTTGAGTCTGTATATATTGAAACCTTTCTGTTTACTGTGATTCCAGTATCAATCTTGAAAAGAATTGTACCTCTTTGAATTTCCATTGTAGGGCCAATATTTGTTTGAGAAAACTTTACATAATCAGATTCTAAATCATTTGTATTTGTGATATCCCTATAATTGTATTGACTACCATCAGATTGAGACTTAATGCCTAACTTAAACCTTGGAGTCATTTGGTAAGTAGTCTTCGCATTTGGAAATAAAAGTTCAACCTTAAGTTTTTCATAAAAACCAGAATAGTTCAGGCTAATCACAGGAAGTACTTCTTCTTCACCAAATACATAAGATCTCATACCTCCTAGTCCTACTCTTATTTGGCGATTGAGCTTGTAGTTGATAATTAAGCCACCACGAAATAGATAATCCTCCCGTGAGATTTTCTCTTCAAAATCTGAACTATAACCTGGGATAATTAATGTAACTAATGACCATTTTTCATTGAAGTTTTGAAGATATGTCAGTTTCAGTCTGATATCATGTAGTTCATCGGGCCTAATATTAGCTCCGTTAAGATTAAAATAATCGTATTGAAATGATTTTAGATTATAGGAAGTCTCAACAACCAGCTTGGTATTTGGTTTATTTACCGCTGGTATTTTGCCGAAGATAAAAAACTCATCATAGCTAACTTGTAATTGATCTCCTCTTTGAATGCCTTCGTTTTCAGAGAACCCTACCCTTTGAAACTCTGAAAAACTAACTCCAAAAAACTCGAACCCAGTTTGTGAATAGACTTGAGTACTTAAAAGTATTAATGTGGTAATCAGATAAATTCTTTTCATAATCATTAGTTTTGTTTTCAAGAATTTGAACAATCTGATTCAAAACTGACATTTAGAACTTCCTATTTACCTCTTGAGACTCCCCAACGTGTGCCCTCATCTTCCGACCGTTTTTTTACTAATTGAATGTGTGGAATACATAATGGAAAAGTGTTATTCTCAGGTTTAATTAAAACCAAAGAACTGCTATGATCACAACATTAATTGTAGATGATGAGGCCAAGCACCGTGGAACTATGGAGAAGATGCTAACCAACTTCTGTCCTGATGTTTCGATAATTGGTAAAGCAAGTTCTGTGGAAGAGGCAATTTCGATAATTAATGATAATAACCCGGATCTCGTTTTCCTTGACGTAGAAATGCCCGGAGGCAATGGCTTTACCTTACTTGAACATTTTGAAGAGCCTTCCTTTGATGTAGTGTTTGCAACTGCTCATGACCTTTATGCTATTAATGCTATCAAATTTGCGGCATTAGATTACATTTTAAAACCAATAAATATTAAAGAACTTCAAGAAGCTGTACATAAATGTGCTTTACGAAAAGAGAACAAAGAGCCCCAACAACAGCTTTCTGAAAAATTTGAAGTATTTAAATCAAATTCCACATCCAAAGAAGTTCCCAAAAAAATTGCCCTGCCAACTTCAGATGGTATCGATTTTATAAATTCAGATGAAATTGTTCGGTGTGAAGCTGACCGATCTTATTCCACTTATTTCACTATAGACGGCAAAAAAATTATAGTCTCAAAACCTCTTAAAGAATATGAGTCTCTTCTTGAGCAATGTAATTTTTTCCGAGTACATAAGTCTCATATGATCAATCTGAATCATATAACAAAATATGTTAAAGGAAAAGGTGGGTATGTTATTATGGATGATGGATCAGAGGTGGATGTATCGGTTAGGCGAAAAGAACATTTATTGAGCAGGCTTTCTAATTAATTTTCCTTTCCTTTAATAATCATTTGGGAACATTATTTCTATCTGAGTTCTCCTTCCTACTGATTTATTTTGTATTTCGATATTTTTTAGTGTGAAATTTTGGCTTTTATCTTTTCTCGTAAAAATATCTACTCCTTTTCTTCTCAATCCATTATCGATAATAGTTAATTTGATCATATTTCCGCATTCCGAAAAGCAAATAGACAACTTACCCTTTTTACCTAATGCTTTAAAACCATGTAAAATTACATCTTCAACAAACGGCTGAAGCAACATAGACGGAATCCAAACTTCTTTGCTTTTTAACTCATTTCTCAGTTGATAATCAA
Source organism: Balneola sp. (assembly GCA_048058975.1). Lineage (GTDB taxonomy): Bacteria > Bacteroidota > Rhodothermia > Balneolales > Balneolaceae > RHLJ01. Next base: position 5,647 of record JBLLNP010000009.1, on the reverse strand, counting down.
AACCATTATCTAACCTTTTTAACTCCAGATTTAAATACTCGTTTAATGTCTTTATTGCATCTTCAATTGGAATAATTGGCTTTTTCGAGTTTTCCATTATTCTTCGCATAAAAGAAGCTAATTCGGAAATGTACACTATTGCATCTTGTACTTTATTGTTTAGAATAAAAAACTGAATTACGCTTATTGCATTAAAAATAAATCGTGAGTTCATAATTATTTTGGGCTGAGTTAGGGTTGTATAGACGTGGCCAACCTGAACCCTGTATGGTTGTACCCGGAATCACGGCTGGCCCTCATTCTTCTTGAAACCCTGTATCCACTACAATAACTGTCATTACATAGAAAGGACCCTCCCCGAATTACATACTTTTCAACAAATGGTTCATTGGGATCATAAGAGACCATCGGACCTGTTGGGTTTGATACCATGCCAGAAGTGTAGTTTGCTTCATATGCATCTGCCCGATATTTATCGCTGCACCATTCCCAAACGTTTCCAGCCATATCATACAATCCAAAACCGTTTGGTGAAAAAGATTGTACCGGTGCTGCTCCTTCAAAACCGTCCATCTTAAGATTATTGTAAGGAAACTCACCCTGCCAGAAATTAGAAACTATGTAAGCTTCATCAATACTTCCATTCCCCCAGGGATATTTTGCATCTTTGAGCCCCCCACTGGCTGCCCACTCCCATTCTGCTTCAGTTGGCAGTCGTTTGCCTGCCCATTTTGCATAGGCATTTGCATCATCCCAGGAAACATGTACCACCGGATGATTCAATCTATTTTCTATCGAACTACCAGGCCCTTCTGGTTGTCTCCAGTTTGCCCCTATCGTCCACTTCCACCATTGTGCCGGATTATTTAACGAAACTGGTTGATCCGTTTTTGAAAATACCAAAGAACCAGGTTGTAATAATGAATCAGCAGGTTTAACCACCTCAGCCGGAAGTTGTTTTTTCATTTCTTCCCAGTCTATAGCTTGTTCAGCAGTAGTTACATATCCAGTAGCTTCAACAAATTCCTGGAACTCAGCATTAGTCACTTCATCCTTGTCTAAGAAAAAAGAGCTTACCATTACTGTATGTCTTGGGAATTCATCAGGTCCGGCTTGTTCACTTTTACCACCCATAGTAAAGATGCCTTCAGGAATTAAAACCATCCCATCCGGCACTTCGATTGTTTTACTCTTGTCGGGGACTTGTCCGCAAGATGCTATCAGCAGGCAAAGTAGTATGCTTAGGGTAGCGTCAAGTCTGGTTTTTAAAAGCTTCATGATCAGGTCTTCTTAAGAGTTTTTGTTTGTTATGTCTTCTTTATAGCTAGAAATTAATTTTTGAGAAGCTTCCTGAATCTGAATTGAAAGATCACTTTGCTTCTCCTTTAGAATATCGGTTGCTACTCCATGCCAGATAATCGTTTCTTTTCTTTTATCTATTACATCAATAATCAGTGAACCTTCGGTATATTCTCTGACATTTTCTGTAACTGTTGTATATCCCCACCTTCTGTTTCCATAGTAATTCACATACGCATCTATGTCTTTCTGGGGATTTACAATTACAAAGTAGTTAATGGTAAGTTCAGCACTATTATCATAGCTAAGATTCAATTGATTTACTACTTCTGAAATAATGGATTCTTCGATTAGTGTTTTATTAGTTGTACTTACTTTATCAGATAGGTTAACCGGAGTTACCACTTCAAAAGTTGAATAGTTGTGCTCATTTTGAGAGTTCAGCAACTCTCCGGATACTTTCATGCTAGTGCATGAAAGTAATCCAAATAAAGAGCTTACAAATAGAATTCGGATCAATAAATATTTCATAGTTTTTCTCATTGTTGTTTATTTCGATCAGTTACTATTGATGTAATCGTTGAATTTTTGTTGAAAGTCGTGGAAACTGTAACTCAGTGTGAGTTTTAAAAGCCCACCTTCAAGTGAAACATTATCATTTCCTGAAGAAAAGGTCTGGCTGTGGCTAATAAACAGGTTTAGCTGATCTGCTACTCTAAAACTAGCTGTTAAACCAATCAAATGAGCTTCCTGACCTTCCTGAGAACTAATAAGCGCACCAGTCTCTTTATTTTTAAAATCAGAGCTGCCACCTAGTATCAAAGAATAATCCAAAGAAAGAAAAGCTGCCTTAGTTATATCACGGGTTAAATGAGACTCGACAATGAACATTCCTTCCTGTTCAACTTCCTGTCCTTGTAAATCATCATTCTTAGTTATAAAAGTATAGGATGGGAAAACTTCAAGAGTAGTTTTCTTTCCATCAACCCATGGTCCTATTCGTTGAACCATAGGTAACCCAACTTTAAACTTATACTGGTTACTACCCAGGTTTAACAGTTCATCTCCATTGTATTGACCGGTTGGAAATGTTACTGCCGTTTGAAAATAAACCAATGTTGGATTTTCATGGCGAAGGAAGTCTTTAATCATCAAACCCGGAGCTCCAACAAGATTAACAGTATTGGACCAAATCAAGTCACCTAACCCATGTTGATACATGGTGTTAGAAATTGCACCCGGGCCTTGAATATCTGCATTTATGGTAGCTGTAATATCTCCGGCTGGCAGAAACAATGTTGAATAAAACGTTCTACCGAATATAGGCTGACTTCTTGTATAGGTGAGTAAATACAGATTGTTTGATGCTGTTACCTGAGGAGTAACAAAGCTTAGATTATTTACCGAAGCATTCACATTAGCGCTTATTTTATGAGCACTTAGTATGTTAAGGTTCTTAGGCATAGCCCAATACGTTCGGGCCCCATCTATTTGAGCATATACTGTGCTCAAAAAGAGTGCAAAAATTGGTATTAGAAGTAATTTTTTCATGGCTTTATTTATTTGAATATTCTGATTGGGCTATTTTTTGTTATCAATTTCAGGAACAGTCTCTGAACCTCTTCCAAACTCAGGATCATACACTGGTGGACGCGGAGGTAAAAGTTCTTCAAGACCATCAAATGAGGTGCGATTTGCTTCAATTACATTGTTTTGAGTTCTATATTCTTCCCAATGAATCAGCAGTTCATTCAGTTTGTCAGGTCTTTCAGTGGCTAAATTGACTCTTTCGCCTGGATCTCTTTCGATATTATATAGCTCCCATTCGCCTGTTCCGAAAGGAATTGCCATTTGAACTATTTTCCAGTTTCCTTTTCTAACTGCCTTATTATTCATTAACTCAATCGCGATGTAATCCTCTTCTGTTCGAGGTGATTGTTCTCTTCCAGAAAGCATATTTACCCATGAAATGCCTTGCATACTAAACTGCTCCATGTTAATCCCAGCTAACTCAAGAAATGTCGGAGCAATATCTTTTACATGAATAAGGGCTTCAGAATTGATTGAGCCAGCTGATTTATTCTCAGGTGTTACAACTACGAGTGGAGATCTGATACCTCCTTCATAGGTTGTAACCTTTGCTCCTGCAAATGGAGCAGCTGATACCTGAGCCCATGAAGGTCCATATGCTGTCCAGGAACCTTTTCTACCCCAATTCTGAAAACCATGGGTATAAGTACTAGCCATCCAGTTGGCATTTTCAGTGGCTGGGTAATTTTTATAAGTATTCGCTTTATCACTTGTTTCCGGACCATTGTCAGAGAAAAATAGGATGTATGTGTTTTTTTTCATTCCGTTATCCTCCAGGTACGAAACAAGCCTTCCTATTTCCTTATCCATATATTCTACTACTGCAGCATAGATTTCCATTTTTCTAGCCACTACAACCTGTGTGGCAGGTTTTAGGTCATCAAAATTGGGGATATACCAAAAGCGTTCTCCCAGTTCTACTTTCTCTTTGAGTATTCCCATCTCAACCATCCGCTCCATTCTTTCGTCTCTAAGATGATCCCAGCCCTTATCAAATGCTCCTTTATATTTTCGGAGATAGCTATTTGGAACTGAAAGAGGATCATGTGGAGCCTGATGAGCCAGGTAAGCAAAAAATGGTTTACCATCTCCTTTGTTTGAATCAATGTACTCAATGATCTTATCGGTGTAGGTGGTAGTGGCGTAGTAATTTTTAGGCAGTTTGTGGAGATATTCTCCATCTTCTGAGTAATGATTCTTTTCGATATGAGTATCCGGACCTTTGAAATCCCAATAGCTACCCCCACCTGATAACATCGAAAACGAACGCTCAAATCCACGTGCTCCGGGAAGATGTTCTTTAGACTTCCCAAGGTGCCATTTACCAGCCATGTAAGTATGATAACCGTTATCTCTGAGTATCTCGGGCAGAGTAGGAATGTCTGTCTTTAAATGACCTTCGTAGCCTGGCTTATCCAGTTGATTTGATGCCGTTTTCTCATACATGTTTCCTAATCCATTCAGATGATTATCAATCCCCGTTAAGAGCATGGATCGTGTTGGAGAACAGGTCGGGGCCACATAAAAATTGGTGAACCTCACTCCTTCATAGGCCAGTTCATCTAAGTTAGGAGTTCTGATATCTCCTCCGAATGCTCCCATATCGGAGAATCCCATGTCGTCAGCAACAATGATCAGAAAGTTTGGTTGATCAGATTGTTGTGCTTTTGCTAATCCCATCAATCCAGAGAGTATCAAAAAAAGAAGTGTTATAGTGTATTTCATAACGTTGGTATTATTGTTAAAGATTATGACCAAATCTATGGAGTGAATACCAGTTCATATACTCACAAACTCCCAACGTACCTTTTCATTTTCCCAACGAGACTATTCATATATCATTTACTCAGTGTTGAAAAAGGCTTTTATTAGCATTTATAGAGTCGATTTTTTTCAATCAGCCATAAAAAAAGAGCCTCATATCATATGAGGCTCTTTTATGTTTACTAATTAATAAGAATGGGTTTGTTTAGCCCACCTTGAGAGGTCATCGTTTAAATAAAGCTGTTGGTAACAGTACAGTAGCTGAAGCCTTAAGCGACCATTCATTAGCGAAAGTTGGACGCTCTACATTATAATATGCTCCAACTTGAAGATTTAATGGTAAAGCTCCAACTTGAACTATCTTACCAGCTCCCATACCTAGAGGAATTGTCCATACATTTCTTTGAATGGCGTCAAAATTAGCAGTAATAGCTGGTGAAGAAGTCAAATAATATCCTTTTGATAGGTTATAGTTAATAAATATCTGACTCAGGTGAGACGTCTTACCAGCACTTTCCAAAGAAGTAGTAAGATTCATAAGAATTCCTGCTACCCAATTATGCTTTTTGTAAACTAAAACTACAGAAGGTCCTATTCCTAACTCTCCGGATCCCAAACCTTGTTTAGCAGTTGGTAAATTTATGATGGGTCCAATACCGTATGCAAAGTCTCCTTCTTTTGAAGTGTAAAATACAGATAGATTTACATCGCTAAACCCTGACTTAGATTCACCAAAAGGTAAAAGTTGTGGTTGATCTACATATGGTATTACCACCCTTGTAATCACCTTGCCATTTGCAAATGGTATGACAGGTGATATTTTTAGTATTTGTTGATCCCCTCCCAGCGGACCATATTCAGGATTAAAACTATAATTAAATGGAACACTAATTAAGTTTGCAATAGGGTCCTGGGCTATCTTGGCCATGTCTTCTTCTGAAAGCTGAGCCTTTAACTGAGTACTGGAAATGAAGATCAAAACAATTAAAAATGC
>JBLLNP010000008.1:0-162752 GCA_048058975.1 Balneola sp. | reverse complement strand
ACTCCCTAGTATAGAAGCCATAGCAAATTCCGCATAACTTTTAATGTCACTTTGCTCTGATCCGATAATAAACCCTAACCGATTTTCAGTTACCGCCACTGTTGGTTTCAACTCATTCCAAAGCTGCTCAATTTCTGATATTTGAGGATCATCAGGATCGTTTGTATGCCAGGAACCATAATAAAGCAGTGAGCTATTTGAACCTTCCACTTTAAGAATGTATGGCCATTCCTTATCCGACATGAACTGGTTGTGTTCTTCCATTGTCCTGTACTCAGATTTAAGCTCAATATTATCGGGAAAATAATAGTCAAGCTTTGAAAATCTCGTGTGGCAGCCAATTCCAGAAATAATTAGTACTGCGATTAGAGTCTGTTTCATAAAGTTTGAGTTCGGTTAAAATTACTAGTCGCGTACCATACCATTGATTTACCCATTTGTTTCAATGCGCCAGAAGCAGCTGTTTTACTTTACAAAATTTTATTGTTTAAGAAGATTCTTGTGATCAATTCTCCAGATTTTGTAATTGAAAATCGTCTCGCTTTTGAGATCGATTAAAAATTGATACCCTGCAAATAAAAAAGCCAATACACATCCAGCTTAATACTACAAGTATCTTCTTTTTGACTTATATGGAATGATCTGAGGAATACACTAGCTACTCATTACATGAGAAAATCAGGACTATTCCGGGAACAAAATGAACATCCCGATGTTCTTTAGGGCTTAACAAACCCTTTATCGAATGAAAAAGCTACTCTCTCTCAGCGCAATTGCAATATTCCTATTTGCAAACTGTACCACAATGGGAACCGGAACATACGCCGGTTACCCCGGGTCTGGCGAACCCGTACTCGCCCGATCATTATTTAGTTCAGATCAGTCGGTCATTTCCCAGGCAGCGATAGATACCATTCTTTCAAGTAAAATTGTTATTCCTGATGATGCCAAATTAGCACTTATAAAATTCTCAGGGCCCACTGGTCAAAATTCTTCTATTTATGGATATGGATACTGGAGATCGGAGGCATATCTGAAACTTCAACAGTCTTACGTGGATACTCTATCCAACAGAATATTGTCTTCAGAAAAAATTAGCTCAGTTTCTGTCCTTCCTTCTCTTCTTACTCCCCAAAATCCCACTATCCCGATTTTAAGGGAAGCTGCTGTAAGGTTACAATCTCCCTTGCTGGTAATCTATCGAATAAACAGCGATATCTATGAAGAATACCGTGCCTTTAGGGCAAACCGGTCGAAAGCTTATGCTACTGTAGAATTGGTTCTGTTAGACATCAGAACCGGCATTATTCCATTCACCGCTATTTCAACGAAAGAGTATCAATCCACAAAGCAGAAAGATGATGTGACTGTAAATGACTTCCTAAAACGAACAGAAGCCGTTGCTGTAAATGTGGCTTTGGAAGATACAGCCGAGAGGTTAACTACATTTCTGGCTTCAAATTAAAAACCCCAATCAGTAATCAACTGATCGGGGTTTATCCTGTTTCTCCATGAAAGAAAATCGTGGGAAATAACAGCGAGATTGCTTCTCCCGCTATTCGCGGGATTGCAATGACGAAGTTATTTAACTACAGCCTGAGGTAGAACCACAGGTGATACACTTCATACAGGTTCCGTTTCGAACCATGGTCATGCTGCCGCATTCCGGGCAGGCATCGCCGGTGTAACCTAATTGCTTGGCTTTTTCATAGTCACTTTCGTAACTACCTGCCTTTTCCGCCTTTACAACTTGAGCTGTAGCTGTTGTTTCTGCAATTACCTTCTCCACTACTTCCGGTACTTTTGCTACAACCGGAGTGGGTGCAGAAGGAGCTACAGCTACATCTTCTTCCATCGGACGAAGATCGCGGGTGTGAATCTGATCCGCAGGCACATGTGCTAAATCTTCTCTGCCGAGATAAGTTACCGCCAGTTCACGGAAAATGTAATCGATTACCGAGGTACTCATTTTCACATGTGGGTTTCCGTTTACCATACCACTTGGCTCGAACTTAGTGAATACGAAGGCATCCACAAACTCTTCGAGTGGCACCCCATGCTGAAGTCCCAATGAAATCGAAATCGCAAAACAGTTCAGTAAACTTCTGAAGGCCGCTCCTTCGCGATGCATATCAATAAAGATTTCTCCAAGCTGGCCGTTTTCGTACTCACCGGTTCTTAAATAAACACTTTGTCCACCGATTTTTACTTTCTGAGTGTATCCTTCTCGACGGAATGGGAGTCGCTGGCGGCGAGCAAGGTATTTGTGAATGATTTTCTCAGCCACTTCTACCACTTTATCCTGAGCAACAGCCGTTTCCTGATCAACCACCTCTTCCTCTTCATCCAGCTCTTCAAATACATCGGCCATACTGTTCAGTGGCTGGCTGAGTTTAGAACCATCACGGTACAATGCATTTGCCTTCAACATCATCTCCCAGGAAAGCATATAGGCCGCTTTCATATCTTCAACGGTAGCTTCATTTGGGAGGTTGATGGTTTTTGAAATCGCGCCGGAAAGGAATGGCTGAGCTGCTGCCATCATTTTGATGTGTCCTTCAGCAGAAATATATCTTGTACCGATACGTCCGCATTTGTTTGCGCAATCAAATACCGCAAGGTGCTCATCTTTCAGATGAGGTGCACCTTCCACGGTCATGGTTCCACACACATAATCGTTCGCATCCTGTATTTGATCTTTACTGAATCCTAGGTGACGAAGCATATCGAAGGTGAAATCAGAAAGCTGCTCTTCGGTAATTCCGAGAACTTCCTTGCAGAAATCTTCACCAAGTGTAAACTGATTGAATGCAAACTTAATATCGAAGCTACTTGGAAGCGCTGCATTGATCGCCTCAATTTTATCATCGGTAAATCCTTTCGCTTTCAACGACTCAGGATTGATATGAGGACATCCTTCAAGCGTAGCGTAGCCCTTCGCGTAATTGATAATTTCTTCTGATTCTTTAGCACTGTATCCTAAGGTTTTCAACGCCTTTGGAACACTCTGGTTGATGATTTTGAAGTAACCACCACCAGCTAGTTTTTTGAATTTCACAAGAGCGAAGTCAGGTTCAACACCAGTAGTATCACAATCCATCACCAATCCAATAGTTCCGGTTGGTGCAAGTACTGTAACCTGAGCATTGCGGTACCCGTGTTTTTCGCCTAGTGAAACAGCAGCATCTGAAGTTTCCTGAGCTGCCTTAAGAAGGTAATCAGGACAGATAGAGGCATCTATTCCTAGTGGCTTAACAGTCAGGCCTTCATATTCTTCCGGATCAACGTTGTAAGCTGCACGTTTGTGGTTGCGAAGTACTCGGAGCATGTGCTCTTTGTTTTTCTCATATCCTTTGAATGCACCAAGCTCTCCTGCAAGTTCTGCACTGGTTTCATACGCTTTCATGTGCATGATCGCAGTCAATGCACCCGCTGTTGCAACACCTTCAGCACTGTCGTAAGGAATTCCCTGTACCATCAAGGCTGCACCTATGTTGGCATAGCCTAGACCGAGCGTTCGGAATACATAAGAAAGTTCAGCAATTTCTTTAGACGGGAATTGAGCCATCAATACAGAAATCTCGAGAACAGTAGTCCAGATGCGGGAAGCAAACCGAAGAGATTCCACATCAAACGTGGTACAAGCCTCGTCTTTAAAGTATTTCATCAGGTTCAAAGAGGCGAGATTACATGCGGTATTATCCAGGAACATGTACTCAGAACAAGGATTACTTGCACGGATTTCGCCATCTTCAGGACAAGTATGCCATTCGTTGATGGTATCATGATACTGAGTTCCCGGATCGGCAGAAGCCCAGGCAGCATAAGCTATCTGATCCCACATTTCGGATGCCTGCATGGTTTTGCATGGCTTCGGCTCACGGCCTTCCTGAGATGCTTTTTCCTTTTCAATTCTCCAGTAAAGATTCCATTCAGAATCATCTTTAACCGCTTTCATAAACGCGTTTGGAACACGTACAGAGTTATTTGAATTCTGTCCGGCTACAGTAGCGTAAGCTTCTGAGTTCCAATCAGTGTCGTATGTTTCGAACTCAAGGTCTTTATACCCCTGTGCTGCAAGTTGCATCACGCGTTCGATATAATTCAAAGGAACCTGATCGCGCTTTGCCTGGCGAATCACTTTACCAAGCTCTTTGTTTTTAAGCGGGTCGCGGCTCATCGCACCGTTGAAAGTGCGTCCTTCAATTTCAACAGGAGTATGGCAGAGACGAATAATATCTTTAAGGTGCTTTTGGGTGATTTTAGAGCCTGCCACCAACGCAGCTACCTTTTGCTCTTCCTTCACCTTCCAGTTGATGTACTCTTCAATATCCGGGTGATCGAGATCAAGCGTAACCATTTTTGCTGCCCGACGGGTAGTACCACCAGACTTGATAGCTCCGGCTGCACGATCCCCAATTTTGAGGAAGCTCATTAATCCCGAGGATTTTCCACCACCGCTCAACGGTTCATTTTCACCACGAATAGAAGAAAAATTACTTCCCGTTCCGGAACCATATTTAAATAGACGAGCTTCACGTACCCATAAATCCATAATTCCGCCTTCATTCACCAAATCATCACTCACACTTTGAATAAAGCACGCATGTGGCTGAGGATGTGTGTAAGAATCTTTAGAACGGGTAAGCTTGCCTGTGTTAGCATCTACGTAATGGTGACCCTGCGCCGGACCGTTAATTCCGTACGCCCAGTTCAATCCCGTGTTAAACCATTGCGGACTGTTTGGCGCTGCCATTTGGCTGGCCAGCATATAGCAAAGCTCATCATAAAATACTTTTGCATCTTCTTCGGTATTAAAATAGTCATGCTTCCATCCCCAGTAGGTCCAACAGCCCGCCAATCGACTGAAGACCTGACGACTATCTATTTCGTGAGAAAAACGCTTTCCTTCAGGTAGCTTTTTTAATTCCTTTTCATCAGCGACAGACTTCTGCAACCAGACTGGTACTCCCTTTTCAGCTACCTTTTTGAGAGCAACAGGCACTCCCGCTTTTCTAAAATATTTCTGAGCTATAACATCAGTAGCAACCTGAGACCATGACTCGGGAACCGAAACATTTTCCATGTGGAAAACCTGGGAGCCGTCCGGATTCTTAATTTCTGATGTTCTCTCAACAAAGTTAAGCCCGTCGTAGGGAGATGACCATTCTGGCTTAGTATAAAAGCGTGTAAATTTCATTGGCGTACTTCTAAAAAAATTCGTGTTAGTCTTCGTAGATGAGATACCGTCTTACCCCTTGTAAGTCGGAGCCGTTTCTCCTAAAGAAGTGCCAACAAATATATACGAGCTTAGCTACGCTCACAAATTAAATCTTGATTTCTTTTCCACAATCTTCAATACTTATCCACATTAAGTAAATTTCAAATTTGATAAAGATCAGTTAACAGAAAATTAATTATATATTTTGTGTAAATTTTCTCTGCATTTTAATAAAACCTAAAATCCCACTGTTTAGAATAAACGGGTATTTTAGTATTAAGAATGCAGATTTATCTAATCTAACTTCCTATCTCTCTTGACAAAAAGTTATCCACACTTTAAAACATATTTAATCTCGTATGTAATCAAATATCATAAATTATTAACTATTAATATTGAAAATATTCTACTAATTATTAACGTAAAATCAGATAATTTAATGTATATTTTTTTTCACTAGAACTCTCTTAATAATCTCATCTCAAACTGATTTCCTTAACGGTATGTAAAGAAGAAAAAATTTGGTTTTCATAACTAATTGATTGCATCCCAACTCATTTAAAAAACCACCTAATTCCGAGTTTTGGTTTCATTGAAAAAGTCAGCTACGCGTTCAATAAATAATACCCCGCTTTAAAATTCTAATTGTCTTTACAGTTGGGTTTGGGTATATAAAGAATAGAGTTTCAACTAACACTCCGGTAATGAAAACTCAAGTTCTGCTATTCGCTTTCATCTTTACTGGTATCGCTTGTACCACACAAAAAGATGTAGCCAGAAAAAACGTTTACTCTTTTACTCTTGGAAATGAGCGGTATCAGATAACCAGCATTAATACAAAAAGCGGAGAAGGAGTAAATTATCTTACCCAAATTAATGAGCTGGGTGAAACTGTATTAAAGGCTAGAGATTTAAATCAGGATGGTTTCATTGACAATATCCTGAAAGGTACTGTTAGTTTAATAGAGGCAAATGAAATTTATACGATTGGGATAAATCTTGCCCGGGCAGATGGAAATTATGAAGAAAGGGTTTCCCTGAGAACCTATGAATTTATCATCGATGACACTCGATACACAATTAAGACCTATATAATAGGCTCCGAAAATGCCACTAATCTTTTTATCATTTACAATCATCTTACAAACGAAGAGTCTATTCTATCCGATACTAATGCAGATGGAACACTCGACTCCATCGAAAACGGACCCCTGACTTTAGACGAAGCAAACAAGTTATATAAACAAGTTCTGGAAGAAGGAATCAAATCACGAAGGATTATTAAAATAAAAAATACTTTTCAAGTACAGGAGGATGTACTTCTGCAAACTGTATCTCTTTATAAAGAATAAAGCGAGCAGCACCCTGCTCTTTAATTTTTACACTTCCGAAACATTGTGAAAAGCAGGTCGTAACGACCCTCTTGAAACAATAAACCAATCTATTTTTCGGAATGAATACCAAACGCTTCGGATACTTTATACTCGCTTCCGCACTATCAATTACAGCCCTTCAAGCTTGCGGAAATGGAAACAATCAAGACAATAATAACAATGAAGACAATGACTCCACACTGGTAATTCCGGTTGAGGTGAATGATGTTAGCCGTGGTGATATATCAGCTTATTATTCGAATACCGCTACCCTCGAAGCTGTTGGAGAGGCCACAGTAGTTTCTAAAGTTCGGGGTATCGTTCAGCAAATTATGGCCGAAGAAGGTGATAATGTTCGTTCCGGGCAGGTAATCGCCAAAATTGAAGATGATCAGTACCGAATTGAAAAGGAACGTGCAAAAGCGACCATGGATCGTCTTTATAATGAATATCAAAGAAATAAAGAACTATTTGAGAAAAGTCTGATTAGCGCTGAGGTCTATGATAACTCTCGTTTTGAATATGAGTCTCAGAAATCGGCCTACGAGCTGGCTCAATTAAATTATGAGTACACATCTATTAAAAGTCCTATAAGTGGTGTTATTTCCGAGCGTTTTATTAAAGTTGGAAATATGATCGGCACCGATCAGCAGGTATTTGAAGTAACCGACTTCGATCCTATTCAGGCTAACCTGTTCATCCCGGAACACGAGCGTTCTAAAATAAAAGCAGGTCAAAGAGCCGAACTAATTGCCGATGCAATTCCTGGCCGCGTGTTTACCGGAAAAGTAGAAAGAATCAGTCCCACTATCGATCCTCAAACAGGAACATTCAAGGTAACCGTTTATTTGGATGATAATCAGGATGTACTTCGTCCAGGAATGTTTGGACGTGTTAAAATTGTGTATGATACTCGTACTAACACAAAAATGATCCCTAAAGCCGCTGTTATCTCTGAGGACGAAACACAATCTGTGTTTGTAATCAAAGACTCTCTCGCGTTCAGAAAAGTAATTCGTACCGGGTATGTGAATGGAAACAGCATTGAAGTAATCGATGGACTTGATGATGGCGAAATCGTAGTAACCACCGGACAAGGAAGCCTAACAGATAGTACCCGTGTAAATATTGTACGACTTTAATAAAAAGGAGAAATAATTATGAAACTGATCGATTTCTCCATAAAAAGAAAAGTGACCATAAGTATGTTTACGGTTGCTATTCTTTTATTCGGGATCGTTTCCCTTGGGCGATTAAATGTAAACCTGTTACCGGATCTAAGTTATCCAACACTTACTATCCGTACTGAGTTTGAAGGTGCAGCACCCGTTGAAATTGAAAACCTGATTACAAAACCGATTGAAGAAGCTGTTGGTGTTGTGAAAGGGGTTAAAAAGGTACGCTCCATTTCAAGAACAGGGCAATCTGATGTAGTACTTGAGTTTGCTTGGGGTACCGAAATGGACTTCGCCAATCTTGATGTAATCAGTAAACTTGATGCCATTCAACTTCCTCTTCAGGCAAAAAAACCGGTAACCCTTCGTTTTGATCCAACTCTGGATCCCGTAATGCGTTACGCGCTGTACTACGACAACTCAAAACCGTCAGATGAAGATGGAAACATTGCTATAGATTATGCTTCTCTGGAAGAGCAGGATATTAATGATCCCAACGCGATTGCGCGCCTCAAACAACTCCGAATCATCGGAGAAGAACTTTTAAAGAAAAATCTGGAATCGACCACAGGTGTGGCTTCGGTAAAAATCAGTGGTGGACTTGAAGAAGAAATTCAGGTAAATATTGATCAGCAACGTCTCTCCTATCTAAACATTCCTATTGAAACCGTAACCTCTATTCTCGGAGCCGAGAACATCAATCTCTCCGGTGGGCGGCTCGAAGAAGGAACTCAGCAGTATTTAGTTCGAACGCTGAATGAATTTCAAAATCTCGAGCAAATCCGAAACGTGATCGTTTCCACCGCAAACGATAATACTATTTACCTAAAAGATGTAGCCGACGTTGTTCAAGCCTATAAAGAGCGTGAAGCTATCACTCGTTTAAACGGTATGGAAGCTGTAGAAGTAGCAGTTTATAAAGAAGGCGATGGAAACACTGTAGCAGTGGCCGAGGTGGTTGAAGAACGATTAAATCGTATTCGGGGAATGCTTCCAGATGGAATGAAACTTGAAAAGGTCTATGACCAGTCTATTTTCATTTCTTCTGCTGTAAACGAGGTCAAAAATGCGGGGATTATCGGAGGTATTTTAGCAGTATTGGTTCTGTTCTTTTTCCTCAGAGACTTCTGGAGCACGGTGATCATCTCTGTTTCAATTCCCGTTTCTATTATAGCCACCTTTAATTTGATGTACGGTAACGACATCACACTGAATATTATGAGTCTTGGAGGTATCGCGCTGGGTATTGGTATGCTGGTGGATAACTCCATTGTAGTTCTTGAGAATATAGCCAGACATAAAGGTATGGGTAAAAGTGTACTTCAGGCTGCCCAGGATGGCGCAGGAGAAGTTGGGACTGCAGTAATTGCTTCCACTCTTACTACCGTAGCCGTTTTCTTTCCTCTTGTTTTTGTAGATGGAATAGCCGGACAACTTTTCCGTGATCAGGCGTTAACCGTTACTTTTTCATTACTTGCATCTCTGGTAGTTGCAGTTACACTTATTCCGATGATGTCATCGTTAAGCAGTGGTAAAAAAGAACAGGCTCCTCTTACCTTAAAAGAACCCCGTACTGGTTTCGGAAGAGTGATGAGAGCTATACGACTGTTTCTTTTCTATACGATTCCATCTGTAATCACCAAAGGAATCCGATATGTAATCGCCGCGATCGCATGGGTATTTTCGAAACTGTTTGCTATCCCTCTATATCTATTTGATAAAGCTTATTCCGGAGTCGAAAAAGCATATAATGGTTTATTAACTACTTCTTTGAATCATCGCTTCATTGTAATTTTGATTGCACTTGGAGCATTTGGGGGCTCACTTGCATTAATCCCTAAAATTGGAATCGAGTTAATCCCTCAACTTTCGCAAGGTGAATTTGCTGTTGAATTCAAACTTCCTCCTGGCACACCAATTGAAGAAACAGATGACGCACTAAGAGCAGTACAGGAGGCTACCAGATCAAGAGAAGGTGTTCGTTCTACCTTTGCAGTTGCCGGAACAGGAAACAGAATGGATGCGAACCCTGATGAAGGTGGCGAAAATTGGGGAGAATTAAACGTTCTTCTTGCTTCAGGGGCCAGTTCAGCTGAAGAAGAACGAACTATGAGCTCCATGAGAAATTCATTGTCTCAAATACCAGGACTTCAGTACAAATTTGCCCGACCTTCCCTTTTTACTTTCTCTACGCCTGTTGAAGTAGAAATCAGCGGATTTGATTTGGATAAGCTTAAAGCAGTAAGCGACCAAATAACCCGTAAGATGGAAGAAAATGGGCGTTTCGCCGACATCAAAAATTCTATGGAAATAGGAAGTCCGGAAATCCAGATTTTGTTTGACCGGGATAGAGCGGCCGCCTTAGGGTTACAGGTACACGAAGTAGCGGACCGAATAGTAAGTAATGTTCGCGGAGATGTGGCTACCCGATATTCATGGAGAGATCGCAAGATTGATGTACTGGTTCGCGCTCGTCAACAGGATCGGTCATCAGCAGAAGAAATTCAGCAAATAATTGTGAATCCGGGCAGTGAGCGCCCGATTCCTCTAAGCGCTATTGCTACTGTTAGAGTCGCAAATGGTCCTGGCGAGATCCGCAGAGTATCACAACAGCGAGTTGGTATTATTTCCGCAAACCTTAAGTATGGAGATTTAGGAGATGCTGCAGCTGAGGTACAACAAATTATAAATGATACTGCCAAACCAACCGGAATATATGCTCGCGTAGCTGGGCAGAATGAAGAAATGGCGGATTCTTTCCAGTCACTCCTTTTTGCTCTTTCGTTAGCAATCTTTTTAGTATATCTGGTAATGGCTTCTCAGTTTGAATCTCTGTTGCATCCGTTTATCATCCTTTTCACCATTCCGCTTGCCCTTGTGGGAGCAATTCTGGCACTATTTTTTACAGGAACAACAATCAGCGTTGTGGTATTCATAGGATTGATACTGCTTGCCGGAATTGTAGTAAATAACGCCATCGTATTGATTGATTTAATCAACCAACTACGAGAACGTGGAATGGACAAATATGAAGCCATAATGGAAGGTGCTAGATCAAGGCTTCGACCGATATTAATGACTACCCTAACCACTACCCTGGGATTACTCCCACTGGCGATTGGTTTTGGAGACGGAGCAGAACTACGTGCTCCAATGGGAATCACTGTAATTGGGGGATTATTGGTCTCAACCCTGTTAACATTGGTCGTGATTCCGGTTATGTATTCCATCATGGATCATAAAACGTACAATGTTGAACCTGAAACAACTGAGGCCTGATTATGAGTTTAACTGAGCTATCTGTAAAACGCCCCGTAACCACTATGATGGTTTTTGTAAGCCTGGTAGTGGTTGGGCTAATTGCCACCCGGCTTGTTCCTTTGGAATATTTCCCGGATATCAGTTTTCCCGGAGCTTTCGTACAGGTGCCCTACCCTAATGCTTCTCCCGAGGAAATTGAAGAACAGGTAATACGGCCAATGGAAGAGGCTTTAGCTACCATTAGCGGGCTTGAGCGCATAAACTCAAATGCCGGGGAAAATAATGGCGGCATTCAGGTAATGTTCAAGCAAGGCTCAGACATCAACCTGAAAGCCATTGAGATTAAAGAAAAAATTGAGAGTGTTCGAAATCAACTTCCTGATGATTTTGAATACTACAATATCTTCAAATTTCAGGACGGTGGAGGAAACACACTTCAGCTCCGGATATCCAGTGAACGAGATCTTTCTGATGCATATGATCTCCTGAACCGAAACCTGAAGCAGCGCATCGAACGCATTGAGGGAGTAGGCCAGGTTACCTTGTATGGGGTGGAAAAAAAGGAAATCAGAATTGAATTATTGACGGACAGAATCCTTAGCTACAATGTGGATCTTAATCAACTCACTTCCACATTAAGCCGGGCTAACTTCTCTACCACAGCCGGAAAAATCACCGACAATGGCCTTAGGTACAACGTCCGGCCTATAGGGGAATTACGAGGGGTAGAGGACATCGAAAACCTGATTATTGGCGAGAACAATTTACGTGTTAAAGATATCGCCGAAGTAAAATATGTAGAGCCTATTCGGAATTACGCCCGGCATTTGGACATGAAATATGCTATCGGGCTAGATATCGTTAAAGAATCTACTGCAAATACCGTTGCTACTGTAGATCGCGTTCTCGAGGAAATTGAAGAGATTAATAAGCTACCTGAAATGCAGGGAATCATAATCTATGAAATGCATAATCAGGCTGAAGGAATTTTAAGTTCTCTGAGAGAACTTTTCAGCGCCGGTGTACTTGGAGCCGGACTTTCAATTTTTATGCTTTTCTTCTTCCTTCGACAGGTTGGAACAACATTAATAGTGGCTACTGCGGTACCATTTTCACTGATTGTGACGCTTGGCTTCTTTTATTTTCTTGATATTTCTCTGAATATCCTATCGATGATGGGCTTGATGCTTGCAGTCGGGATGTTAGTGGATAATGCTGTTGTAGTTACAGAGAATATTCATCGTCACCAACGGAAAGGAACAAAAGCTTCTAAAGCGGCTATTTTTGGTGCACGTGAAGTAGGAATTGCCGTTACTGCCGGAACCTTAACCTCTGTTGTAGTTTTCCTCCCTAATATTGTGAACGAGAGCTTTATAGCTCCTTACATGTACTATATTGGGATGCCAATTATTATATCTTTGATCGCTTCTTTACTCATTTCGTTAACAGTAATTCCTTTGCTTACATCAAAACTTAAAGTTCCAGAGCAAAGAAAGAGAACCATTATTGATAAGTTTTCGGATAAATATGCTGCCTTCCTGGGATGGTTTATTGATCGCAGATGGGTATCAGTGCTTGGTGTGGTTGGATTATTTCTAAGTGTGGTTATTCCCGCTTCTCAACTTAATGTGGATATGTTTCCTCGTACCGAACAACGGGAACTCGGACTTCGATACAACCTGAATGGATCTTATACCTTAGATCGGGTAAAGCAGGCAGTTGATAAAATTGAAAAATACCTGTACGACAACCAAGAGAAGTTCGAGATCGAATCGGTTTACACTTATTATGAACCTGAGTTCGCAAATTCTACAATTATTCTTACTGGTGATGACGAGGCGATAAAATCTGTAGAGCTCATCAAAAAAGAAATTGAAGAAAATCTTCCTTTGGTTACCATTGGGGAACCGGCCTTTGAGTTCAGAAGCAGAAGCAATACCGAAGGTGTTCGGGTTTTTGTGCAAGGTGAATCTATGGAAGTTTTAAAAGAACTTGCAGAACAGGTTGAATGGCGGATGAGTCAGGTGGATGGTTTCAGTGATGTGAAATCAGAGGCAGAAATTGGAAAAGATGAAGTTCGCCTCGCAATAGATCATGAAAGAGCTCGCAACTTCGGACTCACCTCTTCCGACATAGCCCAGGCAGTTTCCAGTTCCGTTCGTGGGCAAACGCTTAGAAGAATCCGTGGACCTCAATCAGAAATTGATGTGGTTCTTTCACTTCAGAACTCAGACCGTCAGACGGTAAATGATTTGATGGAACTTCCAATAGCCATCAATCCGAATCAAACCGTGAAGCTGGCTTCATTAGTTGATTTCGAAGAATCTCAGGGACCTGGAAGAATCTTTCGGGAAAACCGGAAGACTTCTTTAGGTATTAATATCAATCTGGATGGTATTGAGTTTGATAAAGCCCGAAAGAAAATTTCCACAATCATGGATCAAATCGTTTATCCAGCGGGATATCGCTGGAGCTATGGGCGCAGCTTTGACAACGATTCTGAAGCGCTGAATGTGATGCTTTTCAATATCATGATCGCCTTTTTCCTTATTTACCTGGTGATGGCGGCTCTTTTCGAGTCTCTCATTTATCCAACCAGTATTCTTACTTGCATTCTTTACGGCGTAGTTGGAATCTTCTGGTTCTTCTTTATTACGGGAACAACTTTTGATCTGATGGCAACCATAGGTATCCTGATCTTAATGGGAATTGTGGTAAATAATGGAATTGTACTCATAGATCACATTCTTCATCTTCGCAGTGAAGGTATGAGTCGTCGTGAAGCTGTAGTTCAGGGGGGCAAAGACCGAATGAGACCAATTCTTATGACTGCCGGAACTACTGTACTTGGCTTGATTCCTCTCTGCATTGGAAATACTCAAATTGGTGGAGACGGACCTCCTTACTTCCCAATGGCTCGTGCGATTGTAGGCGGCTTAACATTTTCAACTGTGGTAACACTGGTAGTTCTCCCCTCCATTTATATCATTCTGGACGATATCAGGTTATGGGCCGGACGTATTGGCGTGATGTCGAGAATTAAATCCTGAATTTCTAAAACCCTTCTTTCTAAAGAGGGGTTTTTTGTATGTTTCTGAAAAACCTTTCATGTCAGAAACATACACTTTTTATACTGAGCAATTTACAATCCGTGCCAATGAGGTAGATACCTCCGGGAATGCTACTCTTAAAGCAATTTGCGATCTCTTTCAGGAGGTTGCGGGAAACAACGCCAAAGAACTTAATTTTGATATCACAGATTTACAGGAGCAGGATCTTACCTGGGTGCTTCATCGAATGGATATCAAAATGAATAAATATCCGGAATGGAGAGAAACCATTACAATCGAAACCTGGCCTGCTGCAGGTGACGCACTTCGTGCTTACCGCAATTACCGTATTCTTAATCAAAATGGTGAAGAACTCGGTTGCTGCCTTAGTTATTGGATGATGATCAACATAAAAACCCGCAGGCCAATGCGTATGCCTCGAGAGGTTTTAAATACTCGTCTTGCAAAAAGAGATCATGTTTTGGATGTAAAATCTAATCGGCTTTCTCCTGTTTCATCGACTCAGGGTATAATCGAGTTTAATGTTCGCAGATCAGATCTGGACATGAATCTTCATGTAAACAATGCCACTTACATTAACTGGATGTTAGAGTGTCTAACCCTCGAAGAAGCACAAAAAGTGGAACGCCTGGATATCATTTACATACATGAGGGTTTGGAAGGAGATGTTATATCAGCTTCAAAAGAAAATGATGGAGATCGCTTCAGAAAACTACAGCTAATCAATCAAGATGGTAAAGTGATTGCTCTTGCAGAAGTGAGACTTAAAGGGGCTTAATCCCATTCAGGAGCAAAATCCGGATTTATTATCCTGAACGTTTTATCCAGATCATCAATAGCATAAAAATCATCATCCTCTAAAACGAAATCGTAGATATCAAGATTCTCCTCTAAATGCTCTCTGGACGATGCCTTTGGAATAGCAACAACCTGCTCCTGTTCGATGAGCCATCGTAAAGAAATCTGAGTTGCAGACTTTCCATATTTCTCACCAATTTCGCTAAGCAATGGATGATCCACCAGCTTGCCCTGACCAATTGGACTATACGCTGTAACTAATAAATCCTGATCTGCCGCATAATCCAGTAAGTCGAACTGACCTAATAAAGGATGATATTCCACTTGGTTGCAGAAAATGGGAGCAGCCAATTCCTCATTCACTTCTTTGAGAAGCTTCATAGGAAAATTACTAACTCCAATGTTTAAAGCTTTCCCCTGATCCCTAAAAGAAAGCATCGCCTCCATAGTCTTTTCGATATCATACTCCGGATTTGGCCAATGAATCAGCAGCAAATCAACGTAAGAAATATCTAAATCCAATAGCGACTGTTCAGCGCTTTTTAAAAGCTTATCCGGATCGAGATTATTTCGATCAATCTTAGTGGTAACAAAAAGCTCGTCTCTTTTTAAGTGCGATTGTTTAATCGCATTACCGACTTCCCTCTCGTTTTTATACTCCTGAGCAGTATCAATATGGCGGTATCCTATGTTCAGTGCCATTTTGATTACCTGTTCTCCCTGTTTTCCGATTAACCCAAAGGTTCCAAGGCCGATTTCGGGTACATCAATGCCTTGAATATTCTTGAATTGCATAGTGTTGAGAAATAATGTGTGTTTTTGATTGATGTTTACTTAACTAAGGTCATTTTCCGTGTCATTACTTTCGTACCAACTTCAAGTTGATAGATGTACATACCACTTGGCAGGCCGGACGCATCCCATTCAAATTCATGATCACCTGAACCTAACGTACCTTCAGTAAGCACAGCCACAGGTTGCCCAACCACATTAAACACAGAAAGCTTAACCGGAACCGGTTCCGGTAGATAAAAAGAAATAGTTGTAACCGGATTAAAAGGATTCGGATAGTTTTGGTGAAGTGACACCACTTCCGGAATTACGTCGAAAGCTCCCTGGGCCTCAGGAGGAGTAATTATCAACAGAAACCTATGCTCAATTTCATTTGCTACAGGCTCTGCTTCTTCCCCGATATATAATGTATTTATTTCCTCAGAATCATTTTTTGGAGCATTAAGATGCTCAAACTCCAACTGCCAGTTTGTAGTTAAATCGTACTCCTTCTGTGAGGTTTCATCTAATAAAGTAATTTTCCAATCAGCCGGGAATCCATCAAATTTTTGTATGGATAATTTAAAAATACCACTTTCAGAGGTCTCAAAATTCAATGGAAATACCATCTTCTGATCCTGAATACTTTCAAGATATATTTCTGAATTCCAATTAGAACCCGATCCGGCTCCAAAAAATAAAAACTCGTCATCTGAAGTACGTAATTCAGGTTCTAATCCCGGTTCAATTACATCCCTTTTGATTCCTTCAACCTCTTCTGAGAAGAAAATAGAAATTGATTTAACGAAGTCAGTAGTTCCCAGAGAGATTTTTAGTTCAGAATCTGCGGCAAATATCTCCTCATTCACCTCAACCGTCTCTATATATGGCTGAACCTGAATAGAAATATCTGTCTGCTGAAATACAGAATCAGCTCTAATCCAAAAAGAAGAATTAGCTGGAATTCGATCATTGATACCCAACTTTTTAACATTCATCCATCCAAGTCCGTCATCCCCCCAAAGATATATATACGGATATATTGCCCCTTCAAATAAGGAAGTTTCCAGTGATGATATCAGGTGGCTAACACTAATTTCTTCGGAAGAAGGATTTGTTATAAAATTAAATCCTTCCACCCCATTTATAACTCCATCTTCATCTGAATCTGTTGCTGATAAAGTGACTGCCCAATCTTCTGGAAGTAAAGATACTTCTTTCTCATTTTCTTGATACAGGCTATCAACTATTGGTTCTTTTTTTAGCTCTTCTTCAGTGTAATAGCTCCACAAGGTTCTTTGCTCAGCCCCCTGATCATTGAGCATATCTACTTTTCTAAACGCGCCTGATTCTTCGCTCCAGATAAAAAATTCTTTTTCATTTGATGTGGAAGAAGATGGTCGCATCTCCTTTACTATATACCATCCGGACTGCCTTGCTTTTTCCTCCTGTAGTTGCTGGTTGGTTTTTTCCTCATTTGAAATAGTTAATGCCGCTGCCTGATCTCCTGAAACTACGTCAGCGACAGAAACTCCCCTGCTACTAATCCGATCCTCGGCACGCTGAGTTAATCTGTAATCTAAATCAGACACTAATTCATCTACTTCATTTTTCAGTTCTACCGTACCTTGACTTCGCCTGAGCCAGAATGAAGCTTTTTTATCCCCAATGTTCGATTCAGGATGAACAATCCTTATCGTTTGAAGAGGAGAAATATAACTTCCATATGGAAACTCGTAAATCTCTCCACGGCTTTCCAGCTTCCATCCCGATAAGTCTGCTTCGATTCGCTCGTTGCTATGTATTTCTATAAAATCTGAATCCGGCTCTCCGGAATAAGAAAGCCCTGCTATACGAACTTTTGGGGTTTCATTGTCTGGAATAAAAGCCACATGCGTAACAAAATCTCCCAGCTCGCCCTTGGATAGGTTTTGAAGCTCAAAGAAAGCGTTCTCCGTGCTTTCATAAATCTGGTCATCAGAAATTGGTACTTCTACCGCATAAACTGCATCTCCAATCAGTCCGGTAAAATTGAATGTATGCTTTTTGAATTTACTCACATCGTTCGTATCGGCTGTACTATTAAAGTCATTAAAAACCGCATCAACAGTTAGCCTCGAGCCATCGTGTTCGAAAATAGCCACGTTTAAAATGATAGATTCGCTTTCTTTTGCAGTAGAAATACTTTCGTCAAAAAGAACAACAGGAGGTCTTAAAATCCTGAAAGCTGTACCCAAAGAACTGTATGGGGTATTATTTTTTCCTCTCCACTTTGCCGCATCACCTACAAAAGAGGCTAGCATAGCAGGTGTTCCGCTAGCTCCGTTTCTCAGGTAATACTGATAGTTCTGAAGATTTCCCAATTGAAGAAACGCATTATTTTCTTTTGATATACTTACCGGAATTTCTGATCCGATTTCAGATTCCGGATTCCAGATATCAATATGTCCCCAGCCTATTCCGTAAATAACACGCGCCACTCCTCCGTCTTTTTGATAGGCAAATATACGATCTCCATCACCTCTAAAGTCCAAATGGCCGCTAACCTGAACACGAGGATCTTCAATCTCGTTTATGTGAATATTAGTTCCAGCTTCAATGTCTGACTTCAACGTTACCTCGATCTCATCTCCTCCTTCAAGACTCAGAGATTGAGCGTTCCATGTTCCATTCGAAAACCAAAGAACGGTTCCCTCCTCCAGACTTACTAAAGGAATAAAATCAAAGGAGTCTCCGGTAGAATTTACCGAGACAATAACAACATCCGCCGGTAGCAATACCGACTGGGAAAAAACAATTCCACTGCTAAGCAATAGCAGTAGAAAAAAGGCGATATGTTGTTTTATACTAAGTACTCTTGATAGTAGCTCTTGAACCATAGGGACTTTTGCATTTGAGCGACCACTCAATAAACTGATTTCATGGTACAATGGCACGTTAAACTTTGATTTTCGGAGAAATTTAATCTTCCAAAACAGGTTCGTGCAATTTACCCTCTGTAGATGCAACCGTAAGGGCTACAGCGGCGTCTCCGGTTATATTAACTGTTGTTCTACACATATCAAGAATTCGATCTACCCCCAGTATAAGTGCAATTCCGGCAGTAGGAACCTGTATGGCTTCCAGAACAACCACAAGCATTACAATTCCTGCACCGGGTACTCCGGCAGCTCCTACAGAGGCCGCCGTAGCTGTTAGAATAATCATTAATTGCTGGCCTATTGTTAAATCCATGCCTAAGGCCTGAGCAATAAATACTGCTGCCACCGCTTGGTATAAGCTTGTTCCATCCATGTTGATCGTAGCACCAACCGGCAGAACAAAACTTGCCACTTCTTCGTCCACGCCCAGATTCTTTTCTACGCGCTCCATAGTTACAGGTAGTGTGGCAGAGCTCGAACTGGTACTAAATCCAAGTAACATGGCCGGACGAATGGCCCTAAAGAAGCCTGAAAGCTTCATTTCTTTACTGAAAATTTTAAATAACGTGCTGTAAACAAGCAGTACATGAATTACCAGTGCGATTATAACAGTAAGAGAATACCAGCCTAATGCGCCCAATAATTCAAGTGCTTTAGAAAGGTCATCTCCGGCTAAATCAACAATAAGGGAAGCCATTAATGCGAACACACCATAAGGTGCGGTCTTCATTATTAAATCCACGATTTTGATGATTACATCATTCAAGCTATCAAAAAAGTTGACAAGAAATTGCCCCTTCTCTCCTCCAATCTGGATAATTCCAATTCCCAGCAAAATTGCTACAAATACCACCTGAAGCATTAATGAGTTTTCAGAGGCTGCTGCAAAAAAGTTTTCGGGTACTATGTCTACTATAAAATCCAACGGGCCTCGATTCATTACTTCCTCAGCCGATCGACTACGCTCTTCAATGGAACCGCTATAAGTTTCCTGAAGGCTAATTTTCGTTTCTTCGGGCAATGCAGAACCTGGTTTAATGATGTTAACTGCAACAAGCCCTATTGTTATCGCAAAAACGGTAGTACAAAGATATATCAATACGGTTTTCCCACCCATTCTGGAAAGCTTGGTGGTATCATTTAAACTTGTTACTCCTGCAATCAGCGAAGCCAGAACTAAAGGAACCGCGATTAACTTTAACAAGTTTATGAAAATGGTTCCAAATGGTTTAATAAAGTCGGTAGTGAAGTCATTTAAACCAACAACGCTGGAAACTAATCCCCAAATTAAACCGAGAATAAGTCCGATAATAATTTGCCAGTGTAATTTTTTATACCACATAGTTTTTGTGTTTTATTAGCCTAATGTCCTAAAATTAAAAACGTGAGTAAAGCGATCGTGGATGAAGATCCAGAAGCCAACCAGTTTACCAAATTGTTGTCAACATACGTAATTTGACGAGCAAAAATATCTTTTAGTCTTTTGTGAAGCATCCTTCCCTGAAATTTAGCTCCAAGCCATGAATCGATGAAGCTACCAATGAATCCTGCCAGCGATACCAGAAAGAAGCTTTTTACTCCGCTTACTGGTTCAATAAACCAAAATAAAGTTCCTATAAAAAAAGCACCAACCAGAGAAGCTAATGTTCCCACCAAGCTAATTCCTCCATCGGTACCGGGTTTCACTGTTTGAAAATTAGTAACCAGCCACGTTTTACCCTTTACCCTGTGGCCTCCCACTTCAGACGCCCAGGTATCGGCAGTAGCGAAAGCCATGCTGGCAATTCCAGCAATTAAAAAGGCCTCCTCTTTGCTTAGAAACCAGATGATAATCCAAAGAGTGAACCAAAATCCGTTAGACCATACCTGAAGCCCGTCTCTTCGGAATTTTTTATCCAACAAAGACTCTTCGCTAATCATATCCTTAGAAAGCAAGGAACTGGATATGAAAAATGCCAGAACAACAACTGCTCCTAACAATCCACCCAGACCATAAGCTATCAACCCGAAAAGTACGGCAGAAGTAAATCCATCAAGTGTAAGCCAGTTTAATATGAAGGCAATGAAGGCACTCGCCAGCGCAAGTGCCAGCGCCAGTGTTATTCTTAGGTGATCTTCTGCAGTAGCGGAGAGAATAAAAATGAATACCAGTGAAAAAAGGAAAAAGATATTTACTAAACGATCTAGCACGTTTAAGCGGCTGCTTCCTTGTCCGTATCTCCGGGTTCAACCCTGTCGTGTTTCATGATAGCAAAAATTACCACAATGAATCCCGCGAGTATTACAATGGGTGAAATGTAGAGTGAAATGAAGCCATGTACTTCGTTTTCGGCCAGCATGGCAGCGAAACCACCAACAATCAGCAAAATAGCCACACCTATCAAGCGATAATTAAATGCTGAAAAAAACATGGGTTTGTCGTCTGCACTTCTTTGCTTTCCTTTTGCCATACTAAATTTTTAAAATCCTTAACGTAATTTGGGTTTGAAACGTGTGATAAGTTATTTATTTATCCGGTAACTCCAAAAGATGAGTCGCTATCTATATGCTAAAAATTGTTCTTGCATCACAAAGTCCCAGACGGAAAAAATTGCTCAATCAAATGGGGCTGATATTTGAAATCATTCCCAGTTCTATTGAGGAAATTATCACATCAGACGACCCCATCGAAATCGTGAAAGATTTATCACTTAAAAAAGCTGAAGATATTTCCCGAAAAATGGAAAACACTCTTGTTATAGGAGCTGATACTATTGTAGTTAAGGACGGGGTTATACTTGGTAAACCTCTGAATCAAAAAGACGCCATTTCCATGCTCTCTGAGTTAAGTGGACAACAGCACTCTGTGTTCACAGGGGTAAGTTTAGTAGTTAATAATGAGCAGAAACAAATTATTACTTCTCTTAGTTTTTATGAAGAAACCAAAGTGTGGTTTAGCACGTTAACTCAAAACGAAATCAAATCCTATGTTGCTTCCGGCAGCCCTATGGATAAAGCAGGATCGTACGGAATTCAGGATGATTGGGGTTCTGTATTTGTAGAACGTATTGAAGGTGACTATTATAACGTGGTTGGCTTTCCATTAAATCGATTTTATCGTGAACTGAAAAAAATCCAGCCTGAAATACTGAACTCGGTGGTAATTCCCACCTTATCGATATGAAAAATTTCTTTCTCTTATTCAATGTTTTATTGTTGATGACTATATCTCCGGTTGTTGAAGCTCAATCGAATAATGAGTTTCAAATTGCAAACCGTTTGATTCAACAGCAGAGATATGAAGATGCCCTGCCAATTCTTGAGCAGATTCATTCTCAAAATCCCGAGATTTTTCTTTTTTTTGAGCGTTTGGTTGAGTGTCATATTCAACTTAAGGCCTATGAAACGGCTCTGAATTTGGTAGAACGGAATATCACCTTTAATCGAAATGTTCCGGAATCCAATATCCTGTCAGGTCAACTCCATCATCTTACAGGTGACACCACGAAGGCATATACTATTTGGGAACAAAACCTTCTCCGATATCCGAATCAATTACAGCTTTATCTTAACACTGCAAATGCAATGATGGACCGCCGGGAGTATGCCAAAGCGATTGAGGTGTACAGAAAAGGACGTGTAGTATTTAATAATGCTCAATTGTTTATGTCGGATATTCCAAATGCTTACATGCAGGCCGGTGAATATGAGAATGCGATTGGAGAATGGTTGAATCTGGTTAGACAAAATCCTCAACAAAGTTCCGGAATCCAGCGCATGCTTTTGCGATACAACGATCCTATACTTTACGACATAGCCATTCTCGAACTCGGAGATTCACTCGACGAAATGAATCTTAATGATCCTTCTTACTCCGCATTTTATGAGCTTCAGATTTGGTTACTCCTCGAAAATAAGTTGTACCGAAGAGCATTTAGTTCGGCTAAGGAATTTGAGGAAAGGACTTCGAATTACAATTTTACGCTATTTAATGTCGGACGAAAGCTAACCGAGAATAATGAGTTTGAACTCGCACTATCCGCATTCGATTACTATTCAGAAAACTCTTTTGGGGAGATCAAATGGCGTTCTGAGGAAGAGAAAGTGAACGTTTATACTCAATGGGCAAAGTATCTTGATGATTATAGCCTTGATTTCGAGAACAAACGGGAACAGTTTTTTACTTCGGCTTCAGAAATACTGGATGAACTGATCTCCCAAACCCAAACCTACAGCAGGCTCGATCAGGTTTATTTGAAGAAAGCAGAATTAACCCTCGATTTTATCTTCGACCTTGAAGCTGCTAAAGAAGTAACGAAAAGATTGAAAAGCCTTCCAAATATGTATGATACTCCGGAAGCCAGCTATCTGGACGGAAGAATTTATCTTGCTCAAAAAGAATATACCTCTGCTCGCATTGCACTTACCCGAAGTAATAAAAAAGCTGAAGTTGGTGATCTGGCTGAAAAAACCAGATACTTTCTTGCACTTACCGACTTTTATGCCGGCGACTTCGAATTCGCCAAAATCCAGTTAAAAACTCTTGGGCGTCAAAACACTTCTTATTACGCTAATGATGCTCTCGAACTACGGCTTTGGGTTCAGGAAGGTTTAGCTGCGGATACAACAGGTTCTTATTTAACTGAGTTTGCTGATGCACACTTTAATTCGAAAACAGGGAACGAAGACCGGGCTCGGCAGCAATTTCTTGCGATTGCTAATTCCGAAACTCCTACTCCTTTTAAAGACGATTCTTTCGTTCTATTGTCAAAGATAAGCGATGCGAATTCTGTTGAGTTTCTGTCCAGTCTTTCAGGCTTCCTTGGGAACTCAACTTCCACCTCCATAAAAGAACGGCTTTTATGGGAACGCGCTAAAGCTTCTGATGAAGCCCTTACATTGCTTCAGAATGGGGCAGAACTATCACATGATGTAGTTCTTGAAAATGTAATTCAAAACTACGAAGAACTTATTCTGGAATACCCTCAAGGCTTTTATGCACCTTTTGCCAGAAAACGCTTGAATGAACTCCCAAAAGCAACCTCCTGATATGAAGAACGCTGTCTTTACTTTTTTATTCGGACTACTAATTAGCACGAATTCACTTGCTCAACAGCAGGTACTCATTCCTATGGATGCAACCCAAACTGATCACCTGAAAGCATATGGAGTCATTTTCAATCATATTTCGGATGGCTACCCAGCAAAGTGGCTGCTCAATTATCGCGGCGGTTCATTTATGGCTGTTGTTGATAATGATATTGTACGGAAGGCACGGCTAAGAAACGTACAACTTCAGCTTATCAGTTCTTCTGAGGCTACTTCTATTATTTCCACCGTAGAATCTCCGGGATCAAATACTTCCGTTGTAAATCTGGAAAAAGCTCCCAGAATAGCAGTTTATACCCCTGATCAGGCACTTCCTTGGGATGATGCGGTAACCCTTGCGCTTAGTTACGCTGAAGTTGAATACGATAAAATATGGGATATCGAAGTATTGGAGGGTAAACTTCAGGAATATGACTGGCTGCACCTTCACCATGAAGATTTCACAGGTCAATATGGAAAATTCTGGGCCAGATATCGAAGCACTCCCTGGTATATAACCCAGGTCCGTCAAATGGAAGCAATGGCTAAAGAACTTGGGTTTTCAAAAGTAAGCGATCAGAAGAAACAGGTAGCACGGGAAATCAAAAAGTATGTTGGAAATGGGGGATTCCTTTTTGCAATGTGTTCAGGAACCGACACCTTCGATATCGCTCTTGCCTCTCAGGGGATAGACATTGCAGCAAGTCAGTTTGATGGAGATCCGGTGGATCCCAACGCGAAAGAAAGCCTGGATTATAGCCAGACTTTTGCCTTTAAAGACTTTGAGATAAGCCTTGACCCCTATGAATATGAACATGCTGATATTGATGTTCCCGTATCAATTCGTGAAATTGACGAAAGCCTGGACTTCTTTACATTATTCGAGTTTTCTGCAAAATGGGATCCGGTTCCTACCATGTTAACTCAGAATCATGTAAGCAGTGTACGTGGCTTTTATGGTCAAACTACTGCCTTCAGAAGTGAAAAAGTAAAATCATCGGTTGTAGTACTGGCAGAATCGCCTGGGCGCAATCAGGTTAAATACCTGCATGGGAATTTCGGAAATGGAACCTATACATTTTATGCCGGGCACGATCCCGAAGATTACACCCATCTCGTAAATGATCCTCCAACAGACTTAGCGCTTCATCCCAACAGTCCGGGTTACCGCTTAATTCTAAATAATATCCTCTTCCCTGCGGCCAAAAAGAAAAAGAGAAAAACTTAGCCTGATTAAAGATTCAAAATTTAAAATTAAAGATTAGGTACCTTCATCAATCTTTAATTTTAAATCTTTCATTTTGAATTAAAATATGAAGCCAAGCCGGAAGTTTGAAGATCTTGTGGAACTCGTTGCAATTCTGAGAAAGGAATGTCCATGGGATCGCAAACAAACACACTACTCTATCAAGGATAATCTTATCGAAGAAGCCTATGAAGCCATAGAGGCGCTCGATAATAACGACTTTGATGAATTCAAAAAGGAACTGGGAGATTTGCTACTTCATGTGGTTTTTCATAGTAACATGGCTGGTGAAACCAAGACTTTTGAGATTGGTGATGTCATTTATACGCTCATGGATAAGTTAATCCGACGCCACCCACATGTATTTGGAGAAACGGTAGTGGAAGGTGAAGATCAAGTAGCTGAGAATTGGGAAAATATCAAACTTAAAGAGGGGAAAAAATCAACATTGGATGGTTTACCTCATCACCTGCCTGCATTAATCAGAGCTCAACGGATGCAGGAAAAAGCAGCTAACGTGGGATTTGATTGGCCGGAATGGAAACAAGCCTGGAATAAGCTTGAAGAGGAAATTGGTGAGTTTAAGGAGGTACTGGAAGAAAACGATGCTGAAAAATCGGCGGAGGAGTTTGGCGATGTTCTTTTCTCTTTGGTGAATGTAGCCCGGTTCTTTGATTTAGTTGCTGAGGACAGCCTTCGTAAAACGAACAGGAAATTTGAAGAACGCTTTAGGTATGTGGAAGAGAAACTGAAAGAGCAGGGCAAATCTCTTAAAGACTCTTCTCTTGAAGAAATGGATATGTATTGGGAAGAATCTAAATCTGAACTAAAAAATAAGTCGTAACTTCACACATTCTTTATGAAACAGTTGTTCATTATCAGGAAAGTGCAAGCTGTGTATTATTGAACTTTTTGTATTTATAAAATTCCCAGTGTTTCATTACCTTTATTTCCCTTCTCGATTTTCTTGAGAAGAAATTTTCTCCAAAAAATATTTGTTGGTGGAACAGAAGGAATTGGTCATAAAAGACCGCTAACAACTCTAATACAATTTAAAAGGAAGTACAAATGTCGAAAGACCTACACACAGGCTTTGATGAGAATCAATATCCACACATTAACAAGGGACTTGACGGTATTGTAGCGTTCTCAACAACTAAGAGTTTTATTGATGGAGCTGTTGGCGAACTCATATATAGTGGATACAATATTGATACACTTGCGGAAAATGCCACTTTTGAAGAAGTATGTTTTCTTCTGTGGAACGATCGACTTCCTAATGCTGATGAATTAAAAGAACTGGAAAATGCTCTTATAAAAGAGCGAGGGATCCCTGCCGTTGTTCTGGATTATTTATCCAATACAAACAAAGAAGCTGAGCCTATGGCTGTGCTGCAATCTGCAGTTTCTATGCTTGCAGATTTTGATCCTACTAAAGGAAAGTTTGACAGCGAATTATTTATGCAGCAGGCTATTGCATTAACGGCTAAAATCCCCACCATCATAGCTGCTTACGATCGAATCAGGCATGGTAAAGAAGTTGTTGCTCCTCTGAAAGAAGGAAGTACCGCAAGAAATTTTCTTTACATGTTAAATGGTGAACTTCCTGGGGAACATGCAGAAAAAACCATGGATTTATGTCTGATTCTCCACGCAGAACATGGGATGAACGCATCAACTTTCACGTGCCGCACGGTTTGTGCAACTATGAGCGATATGTATTCTGCAGTTACTGCAGCAACCGGAGCTTTAAAAGGACCTCTACATGGTGGCGCTAATACAGCGGTGATGAATACCTTGCTTGAACTGGAGAAACAAGGTAAAGATGCCGATGCGGTAGCCTTCACCAAAGCAAAATTAGAAAAAAAGGAAAAAATCATGGGCTTCGGTCACCGTGTGTATAAAACCTTTGATCCCCGTGGTCGACATCTTCAGAAAATGGCTAAAGCTCTTTCTGAAGAAACCGGGCATGAAGAGCTTTACCGCTGGTCGATGGATATGCTAAACACAATGAAATCAGAAAAGAATATTGATCCGAATGTGGATTTCTTTTCTGCGACTGTGTACTTCTCAATCGGTATTCAACCTGATCTTTACACCTGTATCTTCACCATGAGCCGGATTTCTGGCTGGACTGGCCACTTTATGGAGCAGGCTGCAAATAATAGATTGATACGCCCAAGAGCGCTTTATGTAGGTGAAAAGAACCTGAACTGGACTCCGGTAGAAAATAGATAGAAATTATCAGATTAATAAGTGAAGCCCGGTCAAATGAGCCGGGCTTTTTTATTTCACTACTAAATTCACAATCCGTCCTGGTACAAATATCTCTTTTACCAGATTTCCTTCACTCAGGTATTTTGAAACATTCCCATCGGTTTTAGCGAGATTAAGCACAAAATCTTTGTCTTTAGCTTTATCAGCAGGCACATAGATATCTGCACGCACTTTTCCATTTACCTGTACAGGATACATTATTTCATCGGCTTTGAGGTACTCTTCATTAAATGAAGGCCAATTGGTATATGCTAAAGAATCAGACCCACCTAGCTTTTCCCAAAGCTCTTCGGCAAGGTGTGGAGCGTAAGGAGAAAGTAATTGAACAAATGGTTTTGCCACAGATATCGGTAAAGTAGCCCATTGATTGGCCTCATTCACAAAAATCATCATCGCAGAAATAGCTGTGTTAAAGCGCATTTCTTCAATGTCTTCGGTTACTTTTTTGATTGCTTCATGAAGTGCTTTTAACTGCTCTTTTGTAGGTTCAATTTCTCCTACAGTTTCTTTTAGCTTTCCTGAACTCTCCTCAACTAACAATCTCCATACTCGATTTAAGAAGCGGTTTACCCCATCAACACCTTTCGTACTCCATGGTTTTACCTGCTCTAATGGTCCCATAAACATTTCGTAAAGCCGTAATGAATCGGCGCCAAACTGCTCGATCACATGATCAGGATTAATCACATTTCCTCTACTTTTGCTCATCTTATGAGCCCGGGCTTCTACTTTCTTCTCTGTTCCCTTTTGATAAAAACCGTCTCCTCTTTTTTCTACTTCATCTTCTGATAGTTTACTTCCATCCTGAGAAGTGTATTCCATCTCACCAAGAATCATGCCTTGATTCACCAGTTTTTGGAACGGCTCTTTCGTTGAAACTACTCCCAAATCAAACAGTACTTTGTGCCAGAATCGGGCATAGAGCAAATGAAGTACTGCATGCTCCGCTCCTCCTACATATAAATCGACAGGCATCCAGTATTTTTCATAATCAGGATCAACAGGACCTCCATCCCAATCCGGAGAGATATATCTTAAATAATACCAGCAGGAACCTGCCCATTGAGGCATCGTGTTGGTTTCTCTAAGCGCCGGTTTCCTTGTTTCAGGATCGGTGGTGTTCACCCATTCAGTAGCATTGGCTAATGGTGGCTCTCCATCTCCTGTCGGTTGATATTTATCAACTTCCGGAAGTACCAGAGGAAGCTCACTTTCCGAAATAGCCTTAGCTTCTCCATCCACATGGATAATTGGGAACGGCTCGCCCCAATAACGCTGACGTGAAAACAGCCAATCACGCAGCTTATAGTTCACTGCTTTTGTTCCTGCTCCCTGCTCTTCCAGCCAGTCAATGATTTTCTTCTTTGCTGGTTCGATTTCAAGTCCGTTTAGGAAATCACTATTGATCGCAACTCCTTGTCCGGTATAAGCTTTTCCTTCAAAACCATCTTCGGGTTGAACGGTTCTTACGATCGGTAGATCAAATTTCTCCGCAAATTCCCAGTCGCGCTCATCCTGACCCGGAACAGCCATGATGGCCCCGGTTCCATAACTCACCAATACGTAATCCGCAATCCAGATTGGAATTTGTTTTCCGTTTGCAGGATTGATGGCATAAGCACCAGTAAAAACCCCGGTTTTCTCCTTGTTAAGTTCCTGTCGATCTAAATCTGATTTCAACGCAGCCGAAGCCTGGTATTCCGCAACTGCATCTTTCTGTGCTTCTGTTGTAATCTTTGAAACCAAGTGATGTTCAGGTGCGATTACCATGTAGGTGGCTCCAAAAATCGTATCAGGTCGGGTAGTATAAACCCGAAGCTTTTCATCTGCACCTTCTATCATAAAATCGATTTCCGCTCCCACCGACTTCCCAATCCAGTTGCGCTGCATATCTTTCAGGGATTCCGGCCAATCAAGATCATCTAAATCCTGTAATAATCGCTCTGCATAGGCAGTGATTTTTAATACCCACTGACGCATAGGCTTACGGATCACCGGATAGCCACCCACTTCACTTTTGCCATCAATTACTTCTTCGTTGGCAAGCACAGTACCTAATTCCGGACACCAGTTCACCGCAACTTCATCCTCGTATGCTAATCCTTTTTTAAAAAGCTGAAGGAAAATCCACTGTGTCCATTTGAAATAGTTCGGGTCGGTAGTGTTCACTTCCCGGTCCCAGTCATAGCTAAAGCCGATAGCCTGTAGTTGCTCTCTAAACCGATTGATATTCTTTTCAGTAGTGATTTTGGGATGGGTTCCTGTTTTCACCGCATATTGTTCCGCCGGTAATCCAAAGGCATCCCATCCGATTGGATGAAGTACATTGAATCCTTTCATTCTCTTGTAACGGGCAATGATATCGGTAGCTGTATACCCTTCCGGGTGACCTACATGCAACCCTGCTCCACTAGGATATGGAAACATATCCAGTACGTAGAATTTTGGTTTTGATTTATCAGTTGGAGTTTTGAAGGTCTTATTTTCGATCCAGTACTTTTGCCATTTAGGCTCGATCTTCTCAGGATTGTAGGGGTGCATTTATGCTTTATCGTTTTATTTTTCTTATGAATTGTCTATTCTTAAATAATTCATAAAATAACACTATTCTTGGCTTATCTCGAATGAAGATTTTAGCTAAAATATCGCTTCTTATTCTGATAAGCCTTAGCCAATACAGTTTTGTGCAGGCTCAAACTTCGGAAAATCCTCCGTTAAAAAACTGGCTTAAAATCAGTACCAATCTCGAAAATTTCTACCTTGTTGTTGATGATGATTTTAAAAACAGCTTTTACCTGACCTCAGGAGACAGCATTTTATTGCCGGTTGGCAGGCACGAGTTAAGAATTGTATGGAGGAATATAAATGATTTCACTACCTCAGTAACTATTGTTGACTCAAGAACTACATCACGGAGAATCGTACTCTCATCATTTATGACTAGGCCAACTGCTTCATCCTACCAAATACTTGAAAATCAGCAAAATGTAAATGTAGTTACAGATGCCGAATCAGAAATTTTTCTTGATGGTGATTATGTTGGCACCGAGTACACCGAGCTCTTTCTTAATCCCGGCAAATACAAAATTCATATTATACACCCGGTTCATGGTTCTCTGAAAAGAACCTTGAAAATTGATCCTCAGAAATATATTTCTGTTGCCAGATTTAATGAAAACCCGAATCCATTGCCTTTCGGTAAAAAACTTATACCCGGGTATTCTTATCTATCTAATAAACAATACAAAAAGGCTGCTTTGACGTACTCGGGATTAATTCTTTTAACTGGAGCTGCTTTACTTTCCAATTCAGACTATAACAGGAAAAATAATTTATTTCAATCATTGAATAGAGAATATCTTACCTCTAATAATTCACAGCGAGTTGTTGCTTTAAGAGAAGAAATACAAGGGACACTTAATGAAATGGATGAATTAAATACCAGAATTACTGCTTTTACTTTAGGCGCTGTAACATGGTATGCATTGACCACCCTTGACGGGCTAAGAAAACCAAAAGACGGTTATCCCGGGAATATCAGTGTTCAACCCCAATTCTCGTATCACGATAATTCTCCTTATCCGAAAGTCTCCCTAAATATCGATTTTTAATATGATGCGATATATACTCATATTGATATTGGTAAGCATCTCATGTAAAGAAACTCCTTTTTTTACCCCTGAAAATAACCTTGATCCGGAATCCAAAAATTATATCCCCAATAATCCTGAAAATATAAGTTACGAACTAAACAGGAATCTAAATTCTATACTTATTTATTGGGAATTATCAGATGGTTTAGGAAGTGAAATATCCGGTTTTAAGATATCTACGTCTTATTCGGATACTTTAAATTACAGCTCGATAAATTATGTTTCCGATTTTAGCAGATTTGGAACATATTCATATAGTGACCAAATTAACCCCATTGCATTTGGTGTTATATATAGGATTGAGAGTTTCTATAAAAAAAATAGCGCTGATACTGTTTTTTCAGCTCCTGCCTTTCTTGAAATACCTATAAAGCAATCTTATACAATTGATGCTTCTTTATCTCCTTTCTTAGAAGAACCATATATATATTTTAATTGGGGCTTTGATAATTTTGATGGGATAAGCATTGAGTTATTTAAAAAAGAGAATGAAAACTTTATCAAGATTGGAGCCAAAGAACTAACCTCTACCTATGGAAGCGTTAGATTTACTTTTGCAAGTGATGAAATTGTAAACATGCTTTATTACAGGCTTTCGAATGCAATATTTAACTCAAATTATGTTGAAATAAATTCTATTTTTTCACCCTATTATACTTTCAAAGTTTTTGATAATACTAATAATAGTGCGTTGCTCTCATTCGAAGATCGCGACTCACTTAGTACATTTGACTCACCTGTTGCCTTTGATAGCATTATGTTTTCACTTTGGAATGCTGAAGTGTATTCCGATTCCTCCTTTATTATTTATGAAAGTCAGTCTCCAGTCAGAGAATTTAACTTTACAGGAGAAAATACTGAGTTTTTGATTAATCAAATTAATACTGAGCAGCCCTACGTTATAAGCTCTATACTCAAACGAGAAACATATTCATCCAATCCATTGTACTATCCGTTGCACTATAATTTTAATCGATCAGGTTGGATTGCTGATACCTTACACGATGTAAATATAATACCAGATTAAAATTTTCATTTACCTAATGCTGTTACAACAAAAGAATATTATACCTTTTTGTACTTTTTTCTCCATTCTTATCATATGGCCACATTCCAATTTATTAGCCCAGGAAACTGGCTTCCTCAAGTTCGAGTTAAATATCGACTCTGTTGTAGTTGTTATAGACCGGGATATTCTAACCCAACAAACAGTTGCAGCAGGAGATTCAATAGAGCTGGTTACGGGTACCCATGTTGTGGAAGTCTATCCACCTTTTGATGTTAAAACTACTACTTATCGTCTTGTTTATAAAGACTCAACTCGTGTAATAAGCTATACGTTTAAAACAAACGATCTTTCGAAAGATGCCTTAAATGGCAATCTGGCCTCTCAGAAGTATTTCGGAACAAACTTTATGCTAGTGGTTGACCATGATTCTGAGGTGTACTTAGGAAGAGAATTACTGGGAACTGAGTTCATTACTTTTGACTCCCCCTTCCAAAATTTAGAGCTAACGATAACGAATCCTGATTTCGGCTCAAAAAATGTGAAATTTCCTCTTTCTCCAGGTCTGTCCATCTACGAGCATTACAGAAGGCCTTCTGAAATTGTGTCGATAATGCTGTCTGTGTTTCCAGGGGTAAGTCAGGTTTATAAGAGACAATATTT
This sequence comes from Balneola sp., assembly GCA_048058975.1. Taxonomy (GTDB): domain Bacteria; phylum Bacteroidota; class Rhodothermia; order Balneolales; family Balneolaceae; genus RHLJ01. The sequence goes on along the minus strand of JBLLNP010000008.1, from coordinate 130,249 downwards.
GAAAGGCTTTGGTCTTACAGCGTTAAATGTTGGATTGTTATCGGCTACTATTAAAAAGACTCAGGAATACAATGATGAGGAACAACTATTTTTTTCTCTCAGAGACCAATACAATAATGCCGTAGATGAAGAACAGGCATTTATTCTGGGAAACCTGACTGAAAATCAACAGGATGTAGTTACCAAACTTGACAACCAACGAAGAATTTTACTCGGCAGTACCCTTATTATTTATGCATTTAATATTTTTGATGCATTCAGAAGTGATCCAAAAGGCGGTTACCGAAAGCCAAAAAAACTGGAGTTTTACCTATCTCAGGAATACGGAGTTGCCGGGGTAATAAATAATGCAAACCTGAAAGTTAATTTAAGTACGAAATGAGAATCATTGGCTTCCTGATAGTATCAAGCCTTCTTTTTTCAGCATTTTCTTGTAGTACTGCCCCAGAGTTTGAGAGAGATAATGAGAATGACTTTGGAAGTAATAACTTCCTACCCGACCCTCCAACAAATGCAAACTATTCAATTATAAATCAGAACTCTATTCGTATACAATGGGCAGACAATAGTTCATTCGAAACCAGTTATAAAGTTTACAAAGCTTTAGGAGATACTTCTTTTTCTTTGATTGAAGAACTTCCTGCTAACTCCACCTCTTATGTTGATTCCTCAGAAAGTCTAGCTTTTCCAACTGTTTACAAAGTAGTAGCTGTGGTGGACAAAAAAGAATCACAAGCTCAAGAAATTGAAATTTATTTTGGTGAAATAAGTAGTTTTTCGGTATCAAAGTCTGAGAATGAAATTGAACTAACTTGGAGTGATAATTTATCTCTTCACGATGGTTATATAATAACCAGGAAGTCCGATTTAAAAGATGAAACTAAATTTCTCAAGGTCGTTTCCAGCACTGCAACATCAACCCAAATCAAAATCCCACAAGATGGGTTTATTCAAGAATTTTTTATTACTCCTTTTAAAATATTTCAATCTGATACAACCCTTGAGGCTTCAAAATCGAGTAGCGTAAATGCTACAGGACCTACTAATGTAATCCAAAGTCTCATCGGAGTGGATTCACTTTTTGTTGCATGGGAGGACAATTCCGAATTTGAGCAAGGATTTGAATTGAACATTCAGATAAATGGAAACGAAACAACCTACTTGATCCCAGAGAATAGAAGTTCATTTTCTATTCAAAGTACATTTGAACAAGGTGATCTAATTTCAAGTTCAGTAGTTGGTTATGTAAATCAAACTTTAAGTCCTATTTCTAAATCAGATATTCTTGATTTAACTAATATCCCACCCCCTGAAATCGATTCTGTTTTCACTAAAAGTGACACTGAACTGCAGTTATTAGTAAGAGAGAAATTCCCAATAGACAGGAACATTGAGATATATCGAAGCACAAATGATAATGAATTGAATCTAATTGGAATTCTAGCGCGTGGAGACTCCATATTTATTGATTCCAATCTAAACAAAAATAACAATTATAGTTATGTTCTGAAAGCTACTTTAAGTGATGACTCGTCTCCTTATCCTATTTATTACAAATTAGGATTCTCTTTTGTTGATAAAATCTATCATTCAGAAAATTGGCTATATAGTTTTCAATATTCACCTTCTACGAATCAACTTGTTTATTGTGCTGGAATAAGCGAAAACCAAGCGGATCACCTTTATTTCTTTAACCTTGATAATTTTTCTTCTACCCGTATCCCAACTCCAACTGAAAAGAATGTTGAGTACATTAAGATGAACAAAACAGGAGAAACATTTGCGCTATATGACTGGAGAGGCAATGAGGATAAAATTTACCTTTATAATACTAACAGTAAGAGCTTAGTCAAGACATTATCTATTGAAAACTTAGATTATGCCCGAGATTTGGTATTCTCACCAGATGGCGAAAATATTTTTCTAAGTACCCAGATTCGTAATCCGATAAATGGTGGTATTAATCATAAAATTCTTGAACTTGAACTCCAAAATGGAGCTGTTCAAACCATCTATGATAATCTTTTGGGTAATTTTTATACAAACTATAATTCTAATTCTCTTTTCCTTTTTTTTAAGCGCCTTAATACCAATGCCTCTTTACAAAAATACATATTTAAAGATGGAACTATTCAATATGAAGACTCATATACCTTTAATTCAAATCTAATTTCATCATTCGATCAAGTTATTTCTTCGTCTCTTTTAATGGACACTTTACTATTTACTTCCAGTTATCATGAATACAGGAATGGAATTGTGAGATACGATTTAAATTCAGGTCAAATAATTGATAGTGTGGGAATTACAATTAATAACTATCCTAGTTCTATCACTGGACTATATCATTCAGCAGATTATTCATTAGGTCAAGTATATGATGGAGTTTACATTATTGAACATACACCTGAAGGACATAATGTCATAGATTACTATAAGTATGATTCAGCTTATCAATTTAAAGATGACTTTATTTATTTAAATGATAAGAATCTACTTATAGATGTAAGAAGTAACTATGGGGTTATTCAGTATCTAGAATCAAATTTTCGAATCTTCGAAGTAAAAGAACAATGGAGAAATATTTACGTTCATGATTAAGGAAGTATAAACAAAATAAAATGCAGAACACCTGTTTGTTAATATTACTACTTTTTCTAGGGTTATCTTGTAGTACCGCTCCAGAGTTTGAAAGAGATAATGAGAATGATCCAGTTTCATCTGATTTCATTCCAGACATTTCAAATCTTTCCGTGTCAATCAACCCAGACAAAACTGTTTCTCTTAATTGGAATGATGATTCTGAATTTGAAGAAGGATTTATCATCAGCAAATCCTTTAATACAAATGATAATTTTATCGTTATAGACACTCTGCTTTCAAATGCTACTTCTTATACAGATTCTTCAAAAAACTTAGCTGTTAATACTTACTATAAAATCTCCGCATACCATTCTGATGGTTCAAAAGAAAATTTACCAGGTCTCTTTCAAAAACTTTCATTTGGCAGCATTATTGACCTAGAAGTAACAACTAATGGTAACGAAATTACAGTTAGCTCTTTTGCTGGTAATTTTTATTCTGACAAAATTTTAATTGAAAAAAGAAACCCAAATTCTTCTGGTTGGATTGTTGTGGATACCCTAGATAAATCTGTGGACGAGTATTCATTCATAGACTTATATGAAGCGTACTCGATTGACCTTCAAATATCTAGCTTGATTTATACTAACGAAAAAGTTTATAAACGTATCAGCAATAAAAATGCAAATTCAATTGATTATAATTTGCCAAACAATTTTGAAGTCAAAGTTTTAAATGAGGCTCAAATTGAAATTTTATTTGATGACGGATCTAGCTTCGAAGATAAGTTTATCATCTATCAAAGGGCAGGAGTAACTAATTGCTGTAACCACCCCTTTTCAGAACTAGTTTCTTTAGATACACTTACTGAGTCAGGTCAAATTGGTAAACTAGCTAGACATGATAACTCTGTTTCACTTTTTCAATTTTTTATTGCTCCCTTAAACTCCGAAAAAGATATTGAAGGTTCACCTTCAGAAAGAGTTGAAATTGTATTACACATGAGACCACCTGTCAGTTATCAATTAGAAATTGATCAAAATAATAGCGCAATCATTAGTTGGCGAGATGGAAATATCCCAAGCGAAAATAGTCCTGTACATTTATATCATTTTGAATGGAGTACTGATAATTTAGTTTTTAACTCCTCTGGAAGCTTATCAAAGACAACGAATAGTTATACAATTAATAACCTTGACACTTCAAAAGTCTATTATTTCAGAGCAAGAACTTACAACTCAAGTTATTCTACTTCTAATATGAGTTTTCAAAAGGATTTCGATATTGTCAAAAATATTGGATTAAGCTTAGGTCCTGATAGAGAAAATGATGCATTAACTGTAGCCAATGGTTTTATTTTTCAAGGTAGTAAAATCATTAATTTACAAGACTACTCCATAACAGGTTTATCTAATACAAAAACTAATGACTTAGTAGGCGGGTTATCAGTAGGTGATAATATTATTTATTATTCAAATGATACAGAAATACGCTTTGAAATGTATAACAGAGAATCCCTGGCTTATATTGGGAGTTATAGTGATCCAGAAATGCTGGATTACTTTAGTATAAATTATCTAAAAACGAGTAATGAAGTCCTTTTAGGCTTCTCAAAATTTGGAGAAGATGGAAACCCCACCGTAGTACTACAAAGATGGAATGAAGATATTTCAGAATTGAAAGAAGAAGTAGAACTCAGGAATAAAACAGCTGACCCTTGCACTACAATCTCTTATTTGGTTATATCTGATAATGAAGAAAACTCTTTACTATTATGTAATGGTTTTTTAAATGAAGGAATTGGATTTGATAGAGGTGAAGTTATACAAATAGACCCCAAAAATTTTACTAAAGTTACCCAAATACTTGAAGCCGATATTGTGCGAGATTTCCTTTTTGAAGGGGGAAGTACAACTGTTATTTATTATTTATCAAGAGAAGATATAGTAAAATATGATATTGATAATAATGTAGAGCTGAACCGTGTTTCAACTTTAGAATATGGTAGTTTATATGATCTTTCATTTAATAATGATATTAACTCCCTCTATTCTGTAGGTACACAAAGATTTTTATCGGGAGCTAATTCTACTTTCATTGCTTTGAATAAAGATGATCTAAGTATTATTGAAAAATTTGAAGTTGATGGGAAATACTATTTCGTAAGACCCTTAGGTAACAACTTATTCTATTTCATTGGAGATGGTTCAAAGGTCATGAGAAAAACCTCAAACTGGAAACTAAATTAATTTTTAAATTACCCCAACCCCATCCGGTTTCCACCATAGGTCTGGCGTTTGAGCTTTACTTAAAAATTCAGTCTCCAATCCTTCCACTTTCTCTCCAGCGGTGTACACTGTTTGTACTGCTGTGCCAAACTTTTCTTTTAACTCTTTCAACTTTTCCACATCTCCCTGAACCCAATGCAAGGTGAAATCCAACTCTGGGAAGTCTTCGCTTTCCTGGATCAGGAAGTCATCCAGCCAGGCTTGTGGTCGATCAATGGCTTTATTGTATGCAAATTGGTAAGCCAAAGCCTCTGAGGGCTTTTTATGCTGTGGGTCCTTCAACCAGAACGATTCGATATAGTCCTGGAAATGGCATTTCAGATTATTAAAACGAATTGGACTTACCACTACTGCAACCGACCTGCATCCCTGTCCCCCATACCTGAAAATGGCTTCTACCAAGTCTTTGATCACTTCCGATTCTTCATTGGTGATATACGCCATTGAGAATTTTGCCGTTCGAATCACGAGTTCAGTTTCTGAAGCAATTAAACCCAGCCTGTTAAGTTCTTCATTTACTTTTGGAACGGATTCTGAGGAACCTGCAAATAATACTTTATCCACCTTTATGCCCTGAAACTCATTCAGATTCGTTGAATATCTGATAGAGGTTTCAATTCCTGATTTCTCTACCTCTTTCATAAAAGTTGGCATCAAGTACGGGTCTTTTTTTGACAGCTTTCCATAGTAATCCGTGCCGGATAGAATAGTTCCTAATGCATCCTGAAATCCAACCAAGGGGATATTTCCTGCATGTAGGCACAGTACTTTTCTCCCAATAGAATTCTTGGGTTCCCCTAGTCCTGCTCTCATTGCCCATTCTTCAACCTGACCGGAATCGATATTCTGTTTTAAAGCTCTGATCTGAAATTTGATGTCTTCAAAACTGAATAGTCCTTCATCAACCGTTTGCTCAATAGCTTTTTTTAGTTCCAGATTATCTGGTTGAAGCCAATTTCGTGCTGCCTGTGCTATTTTAGATATGTGGTTTTGGATATTCATCATATTGAGTCATTCTAAGCGAGAGCGAAGAATCTTCGCAATTTGATCTCAGCTTTCAATAAACTTTGCAGATCCTTCGGAAGTATCCTCAGGATGACAAAGGTGTAAATATTTAATTCTTAATTGTATAATTTTTAATTGATCATTGATTTCAATCCTGATCAATTAAAAAATTACAGCCTCTTAGGTTTTGTGGGTTCCATCTTCCTAACACCTGAAACTCACCATTTTCTTTTTGAACTCCTTTATCTCCTGTTAAAATAAATGAACAGGAAAAGATATTAGAAAGATCAATCACGCCCAGAAGCCCCTCTTCTCCAACAGGCATCTCTTCCATCGGATTTTGAGGATTTCGGATGGAGATTTTCATCCAGGGAACTGCTTTAAACCACTCGCTTCCCAAGCTGTAAGCCTGACTTAACAACTCCGTCATTCCGTATTCAGAATGAATGTTTTCTTTCGGGAGGTTAAATCCCTGAGCTAATTGATCGTGTAAATCCGCTTTAGAAATCTCACGGCGGTGAGTTTTCATTCCGCCTGTTTCCATTACGATCGAGTCTTTGGGGAGCTGTATTTTTCCCCGTTCAATCAGATCCAGCAAACCAAACGCTGCTCCAAAGAGCATTACTTTTTTGCCTCTGGATTTAATCTCAGTAAGAAGTTCAGTATCTAATGGTTTACCTAAGTCCAAAAACCGACTTAAACCTGTTTTATCCATTTCTATCAGCACATTCAACATCCAGATCAATGAAGAACGGGGATTGGAATTATAACCGGGTGTGTAAGCCAAAATCACATATTCATCCAGGTTGTAGAACTGCTCCATTCCTTTGATGATCGATGTTTTGTATAGCTCGGAGTCAGAAACATAATGCCGACTCCGGTTCATCCCGCTGGTGCCACTGCTTTCGAAAAAGAGGTCTGAAGTTTTATGTTGCTCTTTGATTGTTCTAAGTTCTGCGTCTTTAAAAGCTTGGATCGGGAGTAACGGTATTTCTTCAACTTCTTTTACCTGATGTATTCCAAGTGCTTTACAAAACTTCCCAAAGACAGGATTATACTCTTTCTGGAATTCAAAGATTTGGAGCGCTTTTTCTTTGAAGGAAACCGATGGATCAAAAATACTATTCACTTAACGATCTTCTCACTATTGAAGTAGGAAATAGTTTAAATTCATAATTATCAGTCCTTGAAACCACAACATAGTCCATAAGTAAGTATTCAACTATAAATTTTGGGCTAAAAATACCATTCCAAGACATTTCAACTGAGGTATTTGTACTAATTTGAAAGATATCAATCCCATTTTCGAATTCTGATATTTCTGTTACTGGTCCAGTAAAACTAAATTGATTTCTTAAACTCCCATTCTCATCGTATTTCAAAATAGCTTTGGATGCCTCATCGTAGAGAAAAAGTTCTCCAAAATCGTTCACAACCAGTTGAGTTGGCCTGATTTTTCGTTGTTCTCTTGAAGCGGTAATGGTGGTCAAATATTGAAATCTTCTATCAAAAACCTGAACCCGATTGTTCCGGTAGTCAGAAACATAAATCTTAAGTCCGTTTGTGGCGTCAATATCAATAGGAGTATCAAACTCATAGTCTCCAGTACCCAGTCCACCCAGAGTTTCAATAATTTTTCCGTTATGATCTAACTTCAAAATTCGGTGCTTACCTGATTCCACAACAAAAAGATGCTGCTGTGTTGCGTAAATGGAGGTTGGATTATCAAGCCCTGTATAGATGATTTTTTGTGAAACAGAACTTTGTTGGGCTGACAAAGAGAAAGAAATAAAAAGATTAATTGCCAATAGACACACCGCCCTTGCCGAAGGCATCCCTTCGGGGAAATCCCCCCTACCTGACCGATAGGCAGGTCTCAGGAAGGGACTCTGTTTCTTACTTGTATTTGTCCCCTTGATATTCAAACTTTATTATCCGAGGTGTTTTAATCCTTTCGCTCCAATATCGCGCCGGAAATAGACTTTCTCAAAGTGGATTTTTTCAACTTCTGAATAAGTGCTGACTATCGCTTCTTGCAATGTATTCCCGGAACCAACCACATTCAACACACGCCCGCCGTTTGTTAACAATTTCCCGGCTTCTTTTTTTGTTCCGGCATGAAACACCAACGCAACTTGTACATTCTCTACTCCGGTGATCTCTTTTCCTTTCTCATAGGCTTCCGGATAACCGCCTGAAGTAAGTACAACCGTGCAACGATATTGGTTGTCGAATTCTATTTCTGTTGCTCCAAGTTCTCCCTGTGTGCAGGAATAGATTACTTCAAGTAAATCTGATTTCATTCTGGGAATAATCACCTGACATTCAGGATCACCAAAACGGCAATTATATTCCACTACCTTTGGCCCTTCAGAAGTTATCATCAAACCTACATATAAAAATCCCTGGTACGGATAGCCTTCCGCTTTCATTCCATCAATAGTTGGCTTGATGATCTCCTTTTCAGTGATTTTAAGTATTTCGGGTGTGGCAATGGGTGCAGGAGAATATGCTCCCATTCCGCCAGTATTCAGGCCGGTATCTCTTTCTCCCACTCGTTTATGATCCTGGGCATTGCCGATCACTTTAAAGGAATCTCCATCACAAATCGCGAATACTGAAGCCTCTTCACCTTCCATAAATTCTTCGATTACTAACCGCGATGCCGCACCACTCAATGACCCGCTTTTTAATTCTTCCAGAGCTTCCAATGCTTCTTCTTCGGATTCCGGGATCAACACTCCTTTGCCGGCAGCCAATCCATCTGCTTTTAATACAACCGGATACTTCCCTTCTTGTTTGATGTATTCCGCGGCTTTATCAAACTCATCCTTACTAAATACTTCGTATTTCGCGGTTGGAATCGAATGCCGCTTCATGAAGTCTTTGGCGAACTCTTTACTTCCTTCCAACATCGCGGCCTGTTTCTTTGGTCCAAATACAGAATGCCCTTTCTCCTCAAGAAAATCTGCAATTCCATCAACCAAAGGTTGTTCGGGACCTACTACGGTAAGATCAACGGAATTTGTTTGGATAAAGCCCCAGACAGCTTCATGGTCAGAAACATCAAGTACTACATTGTCGCCCAACTCGGATGTTCCTGGATTTCCTGGCGCAGTAAATAGCTTTCCAAGTTTGGCTGATTTAGCTATTCCCCAGGCAAGTGCATGTTCACGACCGCCGCTTCCTATTAGTAGTACGTTGATTGGCATTTAAACTAAAAATTGTAAGTCACTCAGAGCGAAGCGAAGAGTCTGCACAAATTTTTTAACTTTAAAATTTGTGCAGATCCTTCGAAAGAATGCTCAGAATGACTTCATTGGTGTATTTATGATAATTTCTCAGCTATGGTAATGATCTCAGCAAAGCCCTTAGCATCCAGGCTTGCACCACCAATCAATCCACCATCTACATCTTTCTGACCAAGCAATTCTTCCGCGTTGCCGGGTTTCATACTTCCGCCGTAAAGAATACGTATTCCTTCCGCAGTCTCTTCATCATACAAACCTGTTAAAACTGACCGAATGTGTGCGTGCATTTCCTGAGCCTGTTCGGGAGATGCCGTCTCACCGGTTCCAATGGCCCAGATAGGTTCGTAGGCGATTACCACATCAAGCGCATCTATTTCATTTATTCCGGAAAAAGCGGCGGTTACCTGGTCTTTCACCAAATCAAAATGTATTCCTTCTTTACGTTGCTCAAGAGATTCACCGACACAAACCACCGGAACTAACTCACCTTCGAGTGCTTTTCGTGTTTTCTTGTTTACTGATTCATCACTTTCGCCGAAATATTGTCTGCGCTCAGAATGCCCGATAATTACATACGCACACCCTGCCTCTGTGAGCATAGTCGCACTTATCTCACCTGTATAAGCTCCGTTATCTTCGAAATGAAAATTCTGAGCCCCAACCTGAATATCTGTATCATGCAGATAATTCACTGACATTGAAAGCGATACAAAAGGAGGACACACCAACACATCCACATCTTCCGACACTTCAGATTTTTGCTCTTTTAATCCTTCCAGAAGCCCCGCTGCATCAGAAGGACCACAATTCATTTTCCAGTTTCCGGCTATTAAAAATCGACGCATAGTTTTTGATTTACTTTTTTAAAGTTTCAGTGATGGATGGGATCATATCTTCGAATTCTTCTCCCACAAATTTTCTTACAATATTACCTTCCTTATCAACCAGAATCCGAGTGGGGAAATATTGTACATTGAAATCTTCCACAAAATCTTTTTTGTTAAACGAAGGAGGATCAGCCAACTCCCAGAACCGATCTCTTTCCTGGAAGAAAGCAATGATTGTATTTGAACTTTGGTCAAAAGGTATGGTGTAGTACTCGAGTCCTTGAGGGTTATATAGCTGATAAATCACCGTTGCTTCATCGTACTGTTGCTGGTATAATGTGTTTGCCATCAAGGTGAATTCCAGGATATAAGCCGTTCCCATCATACTTTGGTTGTTCACGGTATCTCCTTCTGTAGTAATGATCTCGAAAGGAGGAAGTTCCATACCTGGAGCCAGATAGGTAAGTTCGAACCGCATATTTTTATACCAGAATGAAGGTTCTTCCTCTTTTTTGATATAGTCAGATTCGAACTCTGAAAATAATTCTCGTGCCAGTTCTACACGGGCACTATCAAAATAAAGTTTGATAACTGACTGCTCTATCGCTTGATGAATTTCTTTATTTTTAGTTAAGTCTTTGACCGAATCCATATATGCAACTGAAGCCTCAAGCCCCTTAAGCCCGGCTACATATTGTTTACCAACCGTAATTGCCAGTCCAAAAGCCAGATCTTCTTCAAAGGATTGATTGAGTTTTTCAAACATCTGAGCTTGATCAAAGCGGCTAAGCAAATCTATGGTACTTTCTAATGCAAATTTAGAGGCAAATGTTCCTTTTTGATCCTGGTGTACCAACCAAAACAAATCCACCCATTTCTGAAGTTCAACAGGAATCAGCGAGTCTGCTATCTGGCCTGCAAAAATAAAGCGATTGGTTCGTTGATACCCATTGTTCACCCTCTCATACTGTTTCATTGCACGAGCTTCCCGGGAATCCACACTGTATGTTTGTTCGAATTCCGGAAATTCTCCTTTTACATGTACCGTATCTCCACCTGCCAATAATATCCTGAGAGCCCCCAGATTAACTCCATTCCTAGTTATCTGAACAGGGAAAGCTCCCTCTTGTTCAATAGTAATGACACCTTTCAAAGAACCGGTGCTGTCAGTAGTTCCATAAAATACGGTGTCTGCAGCAGCAGAAGGATTTGTGCGGCTGAATACAAGTACTTCAAAACCTGAAAAATCTCCGGTCTGATCTATCGAATCTGCAACTGAAAGTTGTACCGAAAACTGTGTTGGCTTGATTTCTTTTTCCTGCTCTGCAGAACACGCAGTTCCAAATAATACAGCGATTAGTGCTGTCCAAATAAATTGTTTCATAGTCGTAATTTTACCCTTCCAGTTTTTTGGAAACCATTTGGGTAACCATTTTGGGATTTGCTTTTCCTTGTGATGCTTTCATTGCCTGACCGACAAAAAAGCCCATTAATTGTTTTTTTCCTTCTTTATAGCGCTGAACTTCATCGGGATTATTAGCAATGATTTCATCAACCAGTTCTTCGAGAAATCCAGAATCAGAAACCTGAATTAAGTTCATTTCCTTAGCTAGTTCTTCAGCAGATTGATCCGAATTCAACATTTCATTGAAGATTGCCTGCATGGCTGAAGAATTAATCTTGTCTTCTTCTTTCAGTTTAATGAGTTCTGAAAGTTTTTGGGGAGTGATTGAGAACTCGCCAATATCGATACTTTGCTCATTTAGTACCCTAAGCACTTCGCTCAAAACGATATTTGAAGCAGCCTTCGCATTACCGGAATATTCTGCTACCGACTCAAAATAATCGGCCAAGTACCTGCTTTCTGTTATTGTTACCGCATCTACCTCACTCATTCCAAATTCTTTTACAAACCGCTTTTGGCGTACATCAGCGAGTTCGGGTAACTCTGCTTTTATTTCATCCAGCATCTCCGACGTTACAATGATCGGCGGAAGATCCGGCTCCGGGAAATAACGATAATCATGAGCTTCCTCTTTAGAACGCATTGGTCGGGATTGCATTTTGGAAGTATCCCAAAGCCTTGTTTGTTGTACTACTTCTCCCCCACCTTCAATCAATTCAATCTGGCGATAAATTTCATACTCAATTGCTTTTTCAACATTGCGAAAAGAGTTCATGTTTTTGAGCTCAGTCCGGGTTCCGAATTTCTCCTGACCACGTGGACGTACAGAAACGTTTGCATCACAACGTAAGCTCCCCTCTTCCATATTACCATCACAAATCTCAAGGTATTGGACAATCTGCTTAATCTTTGTTAGGTACGCATAAGCTTCCTGAGGAGTTCGTAAATCCGGCTCAGACACAATCTCAATCAATGGTGTGCCTGCTCTGTTTAAATCCACAAGTGTGTTGTAGGGGTCCTGATCGTGAATAGACTTCCCGGCATCTTCTTCCATGTGAATTCTTGTCAGACCAATTCGCTTGTTGTAGTCTTCCAATTCAATATCAACGTAGCCATCATGGCAAATCGGAGTATCGAACTGAGAGATTTGATAGCCTTTCGGTAAATCAGGATAGAAATAATTCTTTCTGGCGAAAATGGATTTGGGAGCAATACCACAATTCGTGGCCAATCCCATCTTAATGATGTAACGAACCAGATTTTCATTAACAACCGGAAGTGTTCCCGGATGTCCTAAGCAAAGCGGGGTAACCTGTGTATTAGGTGCTTCTCCATAAATAGCAGCAACAGGTGCAAAAGCTTTACTTTTTGTTAATAGCTGGGCGTGGACCTCAAGGCCAATCACGGCCTCAAAACGTTCGTGCGCAATCGTGCTCATTCAGTAATATTTTCTGTCGAGAGTTAAAGAGCGTAAAGATATTAAAGTTGAGAGTGAGATAGTATTTTAGTTGCAAGCTTTTAGCTATTAGCTAACAGCTTTTCTTAATACCGAAACAAACATAGAATCTGCTTTTCGATCGTAGCCAAGAAGTAGCTCCTGACCAATTCTCTCCAGCTCAAATTCCTCCATTAAGTACTCCACGTTCTCTTCGTTCTCCTTTTTAAAGACAGAACAAGTAATATAGGCCAGATATCCACCTTTTTTAGATGCGGAAGTGCATTAGATACAATCTTTTTTTGAAGACTGGCATATTCCTCAATCTTTGGTTCCTCAAAATAATATAGCTGTTCCGGAGTTCTGCCCCATGTTCCGCTTCCCGTGCATGGGACATCTGCAATAATTACATCAAAAGGAGTATTGAGAATAGATTGAGGTTGGGATAGATCAACCTGAAAGCTATCATAATTCGCAATTCCGGCCGTTTCAAACCTGTTTTTTAAATTATGCAGAATCGATTCCCTAACATCAGAAACCGTAAGTTGGATGGTTGGATTCATATCGTAAGCCATAATGGACTTACCTCCACTCGCTGCACAGCAATCCCAGACCCTTACATTCTCCTCTAAAAAAACATCTGAAAGAAATGTTCCTACCCTTTGCGAACTAAAATCCTGAACGACAACTTCCTTGTCGATTCCAAGAACTTCATCCAACTTTGAATTCGATTCGACTGAAAGGGAGTTTTCCGCGATTTCCTTGAACTGAATATGATGTCCCTTAAGCTTCAACTTAACGGTGTCTTTTTTTCCGGGACGGATTCGTAGAAAAACGTCGGGTTTTAAAAAATGAGATTCTGCAAATGCTTTAAAGTCTATCCCATTGCTTAACTCATCCTTCCATGGAAATTGCTGATCCCATAGTGTTTCTCCATCTACTCCGAGCATTTTGAATTTAGCTTCTTTAGCCAAACCCGCGGCTTCATTCCATTCCGGTCTGTGAACTTCCAACATATGGTTTGCAGATGTACTACATAAAAAGCGTCCAATCAAAAGTCGCTCTTCCATAGTTTTATTGGTGAAGGCCCTACTCAGCCTGAAATACTGGTAGCAATAATCCGAGATAAGCCTCCGGTCTCTGGAACCATATTTCTTATTCTTTGAAAAGAACTGTTTAAGGAACAACGAAAAAGGAGTTTTCCCGTCATATTCTGATAGGATTTTTACAGCAGAATTGAGATATGAATAAAAGCGACTCATAGCTGATGATATAAACTTTAGCAATGAGATTGAAAGTTAATATGACTTAGACAGGCTCTTTTTGTATGTTCCGATAAACCAAGAGCCTGTTGCTATGAAAAAGCTTCTCATCCTTCTTTTGCTATTCCCGATTTCATTAACTGCTCAAGAGAAATACTTCCACGAACTAAAAGGCATGGAAGATTCTACCGGGACTACGCATTTGTTTTATAGGATGTATGAGGAAACTTCTTTTCAATGTAGCGAAGCTAACGATAGCTACGTCGCAAAAGGTAAAAATAATAATATCCATCACTTTGACACATCAATCTTAAGTGATTCAATAGCAATCCGAAGTGGTTGGAGTGAGTGGTGTATACCAGGTATTTATGATGGAACTTCAGTTAGGAGCTACACCTTTTTGAATAACGATCCTAAAAAAAGAATCTATAACTCAAGTTGGGAATGCTACAACTCTTTAGAAAGTTTTTCAGAGAAATACTTTCCCTTTTATTTTTCTTGTTTCATCAAACGTAACCCTATGAGCCGGAACATTCAATGGGATCAATATGGAATACATCAAGAAAATGACAAGAACTCCATTCTGGTGTATTCAATAACTGTAGATTCCTATGTACGACTTCCATCAGGTCCAGAAAATTGGCCATTTTTTGAAGAGAAAGATTATGAGGGCTATGAAGACGGTTCAGGCGATTATTTTGATTTTATCGATAGCATAAAAATAGGTTTTGACTTATTGGCTATTCATCCGATAGTTGATTCCATGTATTATGCAAAAAGTATATCCGATTCTCTCAAAGCTTCATCCTTTGAAGTAATAATCCCAAGTCTAAATACTTCTACTCTTCGATTCGATTCAAGTCCTTCAATTGTTTACGCCTTACATTTTGATACTACCAGAAAGCTTTCTAAATCAGAAGATTACGGTAGAAACGATTCCTGGATATCCTTGAATTTGCCTAGTAGCTTAGGGCTACTACAGTTTGTTGAAACTGATCCTGGGGATTCTGGCGAACTATTAATTTCAGATTCTTCCTCAATATATCTTTCAAATAATTTTGGTGTCTCTTTTGATCAGTTAGTCGTATTTGATTACACAATAAAAGGCCTCTACAAAAAGCCCAACTCCGATGTTCTTTACGTTCTTACAACCGATGAACTTTTTGAAGTAAATACAGAAACGAAAGCGGTTACCTCTCTCAAAAAACTTCCTGTTTCTAATGAAGAACCTAAAGAAACTCCCTCTTCCATAAAACTGCACCAAAACTATCCCAATCCGTTCAACCCGACTACCACTATTTCTTTCGAGTTGGATAAGCCTGAGAATGTCACTCTTACCATTTTTGATGCCTTAGGAAGAATGATGACTGTGTTGGTAGATAAACAACTAACAACAGGGGTACATGAAATGAGTTTTGATGCCTCCACTCTTTCTTCAGGAATTTACTTTTACCGACTGGATGCGGGAGCGTTTTCTGAAATAAAGAGATTTACTTTAATTAAATAGTCATGAGAAAGCTTTTACTTCTTCTTTTAGTTTTCCCAATCTGCCTCTCTGCTCAGGAAAAATACTTCCACGAACTAAAAGGAATGGAAGATTCTACAGGGACTACCCATTTGTTTTATCGGATGTACAAATTTGAAGAATATCAGCTTAACTGCGGAGACTCAAAAGAGAATCATTATTCAGAGGACCAGGATGTGTATCACTTCGAAACTAATAACAAAATTGATACAATACTGTTTAACTCTCCAGGTGGTTCAGGCGGATGCTATAATTTGTGTGGGGATCAAAAAATATATTCATATGATTTCTATAACAACAACTACAATAACTGGATCATTGAAAAGGGATCTGGTGATTGTGGAGAGCGGGAATTATTGGATTATTCGGGTAGATCAGCCCTAATTTACTCGGCTTGTATCATTAAGGTTAATCCTTTATTTGAGACTTTATTTTTGGGGAAATCAGCCTTTACTCTCTCTAATAAAAACGACAGTATTTATTACAACTCAGCTTTATTAAATCAGTCATTTAAAATCAGTATCAATGACACCTTTTTTTCTCCGAAATCAATTTATTATGGTGAAAATGAAGAGGATTTCAATCAACTTATAGATTCTATTGGTATCGATTATAAAGTCGAAAGAATACACCCCAATATAGACTCCATTTTCTATTCGCGAAATTATGCTGGACAGCTGATGATCAGCGAGCATCACTCAACTGATTTCCAACTTGTTAATGAACCTGGTTACTTCAAGACGCTCGCATTTGATGAAGATTCAAGCATTTTATATTCGATAGTTCAGGTTTCTAAAAATGATACGAATCGCTTGCTACTGAAGAAATCTGATGATTTTGGAAGAACAGACTCTTGGAAAGAGCTGAATCTTCCAGACGAGTTAACTCAACTCCAATATCTTGTAACTGACTCAAAACAAACTGGTAACATTTTCATTGCAGATTCCAGTACGGTTTTTAAATCCTCTAATTTTGGTTCTTCTTTTGAATTGATAGCAGAAATGGATTACCGAATCACAGGCCTCTATAAAAAGCCAAACTCCGATATTCTTTACGTTCTTACCACCGATGAACTTTTTGAAGTAAATACAGAAACGAAAGCGGTTACCTCTCTCAAAAAACTTCCTGTTTCTAATGAAGAACTAAAAGAAACTCCCTCTTCCATAAAACTTCACCAAAACTATCCCAATCCGTTCAACCCAACTACAACTATTTCTTTCGAGTTGGATAAGCCTGAGAATGTCACTCTTACCATTTTTGATGCCTTAGGAAGAACGATCGCTGTGTTGGTAGATGAGCAACGAACCACAGGGGTACATGAAATGAGTTTTGATGCATCCACTCTTTCTTCAGGAATTTACTTTTATCGACTAGAAGTGGGAGCGTTTTCGGAAACAAAGAAATTCAGCTTAATTAAATAGTCATGAAAAAGCTTCTCACACTTCTTTTACTATTCCCGATTTCATTAACTGCGCAAGAGAAATACTTCCACGAACTAAAAGGAATGGAAGATTCTACCGAAACGACTCATTTGTTTTTTAGAACGTTTATCCCATCAGATGAGTGTTGTTCTTTCTGGACGGATCATGTTACTCATTTCGAAACCTCTCCAAACACTGATTCTGTAATTTTTGAATCTGTAAGAAGGTTCCCAATCTTATTCAATGATATAGGTGAAAAATATGTAGAAGATTATTTCTTTCTGGATAATGATATTCGTAAACCATTTTGGATTTTAAACAGGGATGGGAGTTACCAGAATATTTATTCGCATATAAACGGATACAACGAATCTTTCTTTTACTCAGGTCATCATTGGGGGAACAGAATTAGCTATGGTAAAAACGACACATTATCATTTGTTGTAAAGAACTATGAATCGAATAGTTCTATTATAATCCTAGAAGATGATAGCCTTCCTTCTGAGCAGTATGGTTATCCCATATTGGTAAAAGCAATCCCCGAGGAGCCTGTCTGTTTTGAAAATTACAAGTGTTTTTATGGTGCTTCGGATAGCGTTCGTTTTTTCGATTACAATTTTCTTGAAATCGATCCTTATCAACCTGAGAAGATATACTTAACCAGAAATGATTCGCTCTTTGTAACTCCTGACCTCGGAATGAATATTAATTTTTTAAATGATCAATTTGATTGGAATAGCATAGGGTCGCTCTCATTCTCACAAGATAGTACTTCTATATTGGCTACAACTGAACAAAGGTTCAGAATCAATGGTGAATTATCATCTTTTTCTAACTATCAATTGCTGCAGTCATTAAATAGTGGGAAAAATTGGAGAGAAATCTATTCTGATACTTCCAGAATTTACATTAATTATTTTGACTCCTTAGGCTCTACTGAATTTTATATGGGGGTTGGAAAAAAATTATTCGCTTGGAATCAGTTGGCAGATCTGTTTTCTGAAATTTATACGTTCGATTATGATATAACAGGAATCTATATCACTCAGTTATCTAACCCGTTTTATGTTCTTACAAAAAAAGAGCTCTTGATTTCTAATAGCGCTGGTTCGAATTTTGTTACGCTTAAAAAACTCCCAATTTCGAATGAAGAGCCTGAGCTAACTCCGGTGTCGATTAAACTCCACCAAAACTATCCTAATCCATTCAACCCGACTACCACTATTTCTTTCGAGTTGGATAAGCCTGAGGATGTCACCCTTACCATTTTTGATGCCTTAGGAAGAACTATCGCTGTGTTGGTGGATGAGCAACGAACAACAGGAGTACATGAAATGAGTTTTGACGCCACAAATCTTTCTTCAGGAATTTACTTTTATAGACTAGAAGCGGGAGCGTTTTCTGAAACAAAACGGTTTACCTTGATCAAATAGCAAAAAACATATCAATAGTTATGAAAAAACTAAGTCTTTTACTTCTCTTCATCCTTCCAATATCTTGTGCTCAGAAAGAATCAACTCCTGAGCCTCCTGCTCAAACTCAAACAGTAACTGACTATGAGAATATTACTGTTTCAGAATTTAATGCCGAGTACACTCAACCAGATTCTGATGTAGTAATCCTTGATGTTCGCACAGATGAAGAAGTAAGCGAAGGTATGATTCCTAACGCCATTCAAATTGATTTCAGAGGAGCGGATTTTAAAACTAAAATCGCTGAACTGGATACCGATAAAACCTATGTTGTGTATTGCCGATCAGGAGGTAGGAGTTCTGCCGCTTCAGAGATTATGACTAAGGAACTTGGTTTTAAAGATGTGAAAAATCTTGAAGGTGGTTATACCGCTTGGTCTGAAAACGATTAATTCTTTATGATTTATTTTTGGTTTATCGGAAGACTTCAAATTTCCCTATGGAACCGCTTTTCCAAATCGTATTGATATTTTTATGAGCCTCGCACAAAGTTTAACAACGTGCATATTTTATTAATTTTCCAAATCTATTTAACCGGCTTTTCTTTTTCATAAAATCTTCATTTGGGGTAAGGATTTTTAAGCGACTTCAGGATCACACATTAATAAAGAAAGTGTTTTCCTGAAGTCCCAAAAAAGGTTTAACTCACAATCAATCTCACTCTCTGAGGTTAAAATCGATATTCAGATGCTTATCTTAAAAGGACCTTATAACCCAATACAAACAGGAGCTATGAAAGCTGACTACGATGTACATCCAAGGAGCCATATTGGCTTGGATTACTTAGGCCTAGAAAACAACAAAGAGGTGTACTGGAACCTGAACCCGTCGGAACTTTATGAACATGCTATTCTTCACGGAGAGGCTATTCTTACCAAAGATCATGCGCTACTAGTTCATACCGGAAAGTTTACCGGGCGTTCACCAAATGATAAATTTGTTGTAGAGCAACCGGATATAATGGACGAAATTGATTGGGGTCCGATTAACCAGCCTACTACCGAGAAAGTTTTTGACAATCTCTTCTCTAAAGTGCAGGAATACCTGTCAAGTAAGCGACTTTTTGTGAAAGATGTATTCTGTGGCGCTGATGAGAAGAACAGGCTTAAAGTTCGTGTTGTTTCTGAAGTAGCTTATCATGCGCTATTTACTGACAACATGTTCATCAACCCTTCTGACGAAGAATTGGCGGAGCATATCCCTGAATTTACCGTAATGGCCGCTCCGTTCTTCGAAGCCGACCCTGCGATTGACGGAACCAGAAGTAGTACCTTTATCCTTGTGAATATGGCGAAGAAAATCATCTTAATTGGTGGTACAATGTATTCTGGTGAGGTTAAAAAAGGAATCTTTTCCATTATGAATTACCTGCTTCCCAAAAAAGGGGTAATGGCAATGCATTGTTCTGCTAACCATGATGAAAATGGTAAAACAGCTGTTTTCTTTGGTCTTTCCGGTACCGGTAAAACCACACTTTCTGCCGATCCGGATAAAACACTTATTGGTGACGATGAGCATGGATGGAATGATGACGGAATCTTCAATTTCGAAGGTGGTTGTTATGCCAAAACCATCAATCTGACGGAAGAAAATGAGCCTTTGATTTACGCTACCACAAAAATGCCGGGTACCATTTTAGAGAATGTGATCCTGGATGATAACCGAGAGCCTGACTTCAAGGACGTGAGCTTAACCCAAAACACCCGATGCTCTTATCCCCTGAAATTCATTCCAAATGCGAGTGCTACCGGTAAAGGTGGTCATCCTGAGAACATCATTTTTCTTACTTGCGATGCTTTTGGTGTATTGCCTCCGATCAGTCGCTTAACACCGGAACAAGCTATGTATCACTTTATCAGTGGTTATACAGCAAAAGTTGCTGGAACCGAGCGCGGTGTAACTGAGCCGCAAGCAACTTTCTCTGCCTGCTTCGGTTCTCCGTTCATGCCGTTACATCCATCTGTATATGCAGAATTACTTGCTGAAAAAATCCGTAAACATGGTTCTAAAGTATGGCTTGTAAACACAGGTTGGACTGGTGGTCCATCTGGCGTTGGTGGGCGAATGAAGCTTAAATACACTCGTAAAATGCTCTCCGAAGCAATTGACGGAGGATTAGAAGATGTGGAATACGTTAAAGATCCAATTTTTGGATTCCAGGTTCCTATACAGGTAGAAGATGTGCCTTCAAAACTTCTGATTCCACGTTATACATGGGAAAATGCACATGAGTACGACAAAAAAGCGAAACAACTTGCTCAGATGTTCATTACGAACTTTGAGAAATTTAAAAATAATTGCAGCGCTGAAATATTAAGTGCCGCACCAAGAATCCTTTCTTAGTTGATTGGAGTGAGTGAATAAAAGCCCGGTTTCGAAAGGAATCGGGCTTTTTTTATCCCGCCAATTCCTGCATTTTTTCGAGGTTATCTTGTACACGGAGAGCTTTAATCACTTCTCCGATTTCCCCTTTCATAATCGCATCCAAATTATATAGTGTTAAGTTGATGCGATGATCGGTACATCTCCCTTGCGGATAATTATAGGTACGGATTTTAGCAGAACGGTCTCCCGTAGAAACCTGACTTTTGCGTTCTGCGGCTCTCTCCTTTTGTTTTTGCTCCAGCTCAATATCGTACATCTTTGCACGAAGCATGGTCATTGCTTTTTCTTTGTTCTGATGCTGAGAGCGCTCTTCCTGACATTCAACCACAATCCCAGTTGGCTCGTGGGTAATACGAATCGCCGAATCAGTCTTATTAACGTGCTGACCTCCCGCCCCACTCGCCCTGAAGGTATCGATTCTGAGATCACTTACATTAATGTGAATATCCACTTCTTCCACTTCAGGAAGAACGGCAACCGTAGCCGCCGAAGTGTGTACCCTGCCCTGACTTTCCGTTGCAGGTACTCGTTGCACACGGTGTACTCCCGACTCATATTTCATCTTCCCGAATACCTCGTTCCCCTCCAGGGAAAACACGATCTCTTTATATCCGCCTTTCTCAGATTCGTTGATGCTCATCAAACTTAGTTTCCATCCTTCAATAGAAGCGTACCGATTGTACATATCGAACAAATCTCCTGCAAAAATTGCCGCTTCATCTCCACCTGTTCCTGCCCGGATTTCTACAATCGCGTTTTTCGAATCTTCCGGATCTTTGGGCACCAATTTTATCTTAATAGCTTCTTCAAGCTGTTCGAGTTCTACTACAATCTCTTTGTTCTCTTCCCGAGCCATTTCAGTGATTTCTGCATCTTCATTTGCATCAATCAACTCTTTATTTCCATCCAGTCGGTTTTTCAAATCTACCCATTTGTCATAATCTTCAACCAATTCCTCAAGCTCGCTTCGCTCTTTAGTAAGCTGGGTGTATCTATCCGGTTTATCAAACACAGAAGGGTCGCTCATGGCGGTGTTTACTTCCTGAAACCTGGATTTAATCTGTTTGAGCTTTTCTTCGATGTCCATCTGTAGTGTTTTTTCTCTGATATTCTGCTTCCTAAATTACGCATTCATTTAACAAATAGAATACAGGATTAAGAATTCAGAATATTCTTTCGATAGGACTCCAACATTTTACTTACTTCTGTCAAATCGCCAGTCAATCTTTGTGTTTTACCGTAACCTAAATCTTCAATAAGAATTAAATAATATTGGCACTCCTCTAGTGATCCCTGTGCAATATTATAGAACCTAGCTTTGTCTTTATTACCCCTCTTCTTAAAACCTTCTGCGATATTCGCAGCTATTGATATGGCTGCTCTTCTAAATTGAGAGGTGAGACCATAAATTTCTGTTTTTGGAAATTCTTCGCTTAGCTTATAAGCATTTAACACAAAATTGTGTGCTTTTTGCCATACCAATAAATCTTTAAAACTTTGTGCGGGGTTCCTATTCATAATTCCTCCTATATTCTAAATCCTACATTCTTTAACTTTTGAGACTAAATAAAATCAATTTACCCTTGAAAAACTCAATAAAAGCAACAACTAAACTCGGTTTTCTCGGTGCCGGACAATTAGCACGAATGAGTGCCCTCCAGGCCTTCCGGTTTGGAATCCAGGTTGCTGTGTTCTCTGATCGAAAGGAAGATGAGCCCGTTCAATTTATGACTTCTTTCTCCTATTCCGGTTCGTTCGATTCTATTGATGATATGGTCGCTTTTGCGAAAGAGTGTGATGTTGTTACCCTGGAAAATGAGTTCATCAGCTCAGATTTACTAAAACAAGTTCAGGAAAAAAGTGGAACTCCCATTTTTCCATCCCCCGAGAGCTTTGCTTTAATTGAAAACAAACTTATCGAAAAGCAGACTTTTGAAGCGGCAGGAATTCCTGTTACTCCTTATAAGTTGGTTCGATCAGAACAGGATATGACCGAGTTTGCAGAAGAATATGGCTGGCCGTTTATGTTGAAATCCTCCAAGGGTGGGTATGATGGATATGGGAATGCTATCGCAAAAGACCTGGAAACCGCGAAAGCAGGATTCGATAAGCTCGGTGGTGCAAAAGGTCACGATATTCTTGCAGAAGCCTTTGTTCCATTTACTAAAGAATTAGCGGTTCAGGTTGCACGAAATGAAACAGGGACTGTTGTATATCCCTGTTGCGAAACAGAACAGGAAAATCACATTAACGTTGCCGTAGTTTCCCCTGCTCCGATTGAAGAGAAGTATCAAAAGCGAGCTCAGGAGTTAGCAATAAAAGCTATGGAAGCAATTGATGGAAAAGGGATTTTTGCTTTTGAGTTTTTCCTGACCGAAAACGGAGAGGTATTGTTGAATGAATCTGCTCCACGCCCACACAACTCCGGGCATTATACCATTGAGGGGTGTATTGCTTCTCAGTTTGAGAATCATGTTCGTTCTGTATTGGGACTCCCGCTTGGATCAACCCAAATGACAAAACCCGCGGCTGTTATGATTAATCTTCTGGGAACTCATAATCGATCTGCTCAAACTGATCATATTTCAGAAGCTCTTGCTGCAGAAGACGGTCATCTTCATGTGTATGGTAAAGTTCAAAGTAAAATAGGGCGTAAAATGGCGCACTATACTTTGTTGGGGGATGATTTGGAGGAAACCTATCAGAAAGCAAAAAACCTTACCAAAAAGATTGAGATTTAGTAAACAAAAAGTAAACGTGCTTCCACTTCTCGTGTAATCTTGTTAGAATTCCTGAAATCTTTACTCAACTAATTTTTCGGGATGATTACTTTTCGGGGATGTTTCCTCTTTTTTGCTTTCTTGATCTCAGGTTCTCTTCAGGCCCAAATTATTTCTGTGAATGGAAACCTGATGGGCGAATTCATTAACTATGAACAAAATCTTATTCCCGCTGAAGACTCAGAAGGTTTTGTAGTTCCTGACACTACTCAACTGAAACAATGGAAGCGAATGATGGATTTGTTTGTGGCTGAGTCATACAGCCAGGCAGAAGACAGTTTATCTGCTAATTTCCCAGACTACGAAATGGTGCTTTTAACTGACACTTCTTTCATAAACCGGGAATATTACCTTATCCGGGAAAAATACCCTGTTTCTCTGGGATGGGGATTATTTGCATCTGATCCTGACTACCAGCGCGACGCTATTATAGCAGTACCTCACCCAATTCATGACTCCTTCACTCCACAAGAAGGTGTAAATATGTTTCAGTATTTAGGAGGCCGTTTGTTAGTTATGGCTGGAACACACCGGTGTGCCAATGATGAAGCTGCTGTTAGTGACGGAACCACTACCGTTTGTAATGACACTCAAACCTCAGAAAAGTATAAGGTTTCAGATATGGCTCATTACGACAGTACGGCTTTTCAGATCGCACATGAATCCATGAAAGAACTTTCAAACAATGTGTATGCAATCAATCTCCATGGGCATGCGAATTCCAGCTGTGAAGATGTATTTTTATCTAATGGAAGAAGCGATGATCCTCAGCCTTCTCTTCAAACGGTCCGTGATAGCCTCATTGCTAACAATATAGACGCTGCAATGACCGGAGATGGATCGTTATGTACGCTGGCGGGAACAACTAACGTGCAAGGCAGATACATCAATGGCTCCACAAATCCCGCCGATGACCAACCAGTAAATAATACCGGTTTCTTTTTCCATGTTGAACAGGTGCAAAATATTCGTAGATCGCTACAAGGTCATATTCACGTTATCGAAGCTTTCAGAGACCTTATTCCAAGAAGTTTTTCAACGGTTACTTTTCCTGATTATCCATCTTTAACCATAAACGAAATTCATTTTAATCCTGATGGTTCAAATGGCGACGCAAATAACAATGGAAGCGTTGGGAGTGTATCCGATGAATTCCTTGAAATCATTAATTCCGCCGATACTACAATTTCTTTGGATAACTGGATTATTGCTGATAATACAGCCGACCGACATGTAATTCCTTCCGGAACAAACTTACTACCGGGTCAGGCCTTAGTTGTTTTTGGGCAGGACAGCTTTACTGGCGATTTCGGTGGAGCAACAGTTCAGGGGGCTTCTACTTCATCGCTAAGTTTGAATAACTCGGGAGATAAACTATCTATCAAGTCACCGGCTAATGATGTGATCACTTTTTTGGAATATCCGGGCGATGAAAGTGGAGTTTCAATCACCCTAAATCCTGATATAACCGGAGATAGTTTAGTCTCACACTCAACGGCGGATACAGATGATAACTCATTATTCTCACCTGGCACAAAAATCAATGGGGATTCCTTTCTTCCTTTTGTTGAAATCTCAGGAGATGCAGGCTGGAGAATGATGGCCGCGCCAACTACCAAAATGCCTATATCAGATTTAACAGCTTTCTCCCCCATTCAGGGTTTTGGAGATGGGCACGATAAGAATTTTTATACATCCTGGAACGGTACTGAATGGATTGCTCCAAATTCACTCTCCGACTCTCTTGAAAATGGCAATGGCTTTATTATCTACTTCTTTGATAACGAAAATGCTGAAAGCTCCTCACTACCCGTCACATTGCGAGGTACGGGTACAGTTCCAACTTCCGATGTTACCATAGACCTTCATACCTCAGGTGATAAATGGAATTTGATTGGAAATCCTTTTGATTCTGCTATTGATTTCTCCGAGATTACAGTAAACGGTGGCCAACTGGTAAGCAATGTGGGTTATATTTATGATCCTTCGATCAGCAATTATGTTACCACCACTTCTTTGGGCGATTCGGTTGCTGCATGGCAGGGAATCTTTGTTAAAGACTCAACAGCCAGCGATCTTACTATTCCTTATTCTTCCAGAATTGAAGCCGCTGACTTCCTGAAACAAGCCCCTATCAATAAATCATATATCGTTCTTGAACTTAGTGATGAGCAACACAAATATGCAGATGAGCTTGTACTCACGTTCTCTGAGTCTTTTACTGCTGGTTGGGATTTATGGGATCTTCCTGATCTTCCCTCTTTATCTACCACTCATGTTTCAATGACTGGTAAACTGAACGATAAGGTATCTCAAAGCCAGTTTTCTCTTCCCTTCAGACTTATTGAAAAGTTTGAGATTCCTCTTTCGATCAGAAATAACTCCCCATCAGAATCCCTTTACTTTAGGGTAAAGAAGAAAATCAATATCCCTGAGCATCTGAATATTAAAC
The DNA here is from genome assembly GCA_048058975.1 of Balneola sp. GTDB lineage: Bacteria > Bacteroidota > Rhodothermia > Balneolales > Balneolaceae > RHLJ01. The sequence goes on along the minus strand of JBLLNP010000008.1, from coordinate 104,158 downwards.
TTACCAACTTAGATTCAGGTCACCATTTTGAGATTCTTTCTTCTGGGTTTGATAAGATTCTTTTTAGTAATTCAAATCTGAATAGCAGCCTAAGATTGGAAATTACCTCTGAGGCAGCAACAAGTGGTGAGCTCGATCCTGAATTACCCAATGAGTTCAGCGTAACAGGAAATTACCCTAATCCTTTCAACCCATCTACACAAATAGAATATGAGCTGCCTGACAAGTCGTATGTTCTTTTCCAGGTTTATTCAGTTTCCGGGGCTCTTATTTACCAAAAAGAAATAAGCGCACAAATCTCAGGAAAACACAGCCTGAATTTTAATGCTTCCGATCTGAGTTCCGGTGTTTATCTGTATTCCTTTAAAACAAAATTCGGAACACGAACAGGGAAAATGATTTTGCTCAAATAGATTTTGTACCTTTACGGAACACTTAATCAAATAACAATTGAATGAGCAAATCCCCGATAGTTGGTGTAGTAATGGGCAGCGATAGTGACTGGCCTACCATGAAACAAGCTGCAGATATCCTTGAACAATTTGGAATATCATTAGAAAAGAGAGTGGTCTCAGCACACCGCACACCGGATGATATGACCAATTATGGTAAAGAAGCCCGCGACCGGGGCATCAAAATAATTATTGCAGGGGCTGGTGGTGCGGCTCACCTTCCCGGAATGTTAGCCAGTCATACAACACTTCCAGTTATTGGTGTACCGATTCAAACTTCTGCCCTGGGTGGACTCGATAGCCTCTATTCTATCGTTCAGATGCCCAATGGGATTCCCGTTGCCACTGTCGCAATTGGGAAAGCTCAAAATGCCGGTTTATTGGCTCTAAGAATGCTTGGTATGGAAGATAAAGGCATTGCAATCCAGCTAAAAGAATACCACGAAGGAATGGCTGTGGAATCAAGAAAAAAAACGGAGAATCTAAATTGAAGCGCGCATTTATACTCTCCCTAATTTTTTTATTTGCAACAATCTATTCTCCAATTAAGGCCCAGGAAGTGTCTCAGGATACCACTTCAAATCCCCTCCAATACTTTGATCACTTGATTGGAGGAGTTTGGGAATCAGACAATACTCACCAAACATTTGAGTGGGGGATTGGACAAAAATCGGTGGTCTCCAAGCTTTACTTTACTGAAACAGATACGCTAAAACTTGTAGGAGAAATAACCTGGTTTTGGCATCCTGGTGAAAAGAAAATCCGTGGATATGGCACTTCAATTGATATGGCAATGGACTTTTTCGACTATACCACCGTATTTGAAAGCCCATACAAAATGTTGAATACTTTCATGGCGTATGGCGGACACATGGATGGAGTACCTCAACTTGAGACACTGGAGTTTATAGAAGAGAACAAGTATCTCTGGACTTATTTCAACAGAGAAGGAAATGAATTTGCTCCGGCTTATAGCATTACTTTTCTTCGCAAGAATAATTAAATACAGCCTGATAATAAATAATTGGCTATACCATTTAATTAACGTACTTTTGAATTGGATTGGTAATGTAATCAGACTAGAGATTCAATTTCGACCTATAGCTCTGGGTTCTTATTCTCTCCGTTTTCTTTTAACCAGATTTAGTAGACATGAACATTTATGTAGGAAACCTTAGCTATGGGGTGACCGATGACAATTTACGAGAAGTTTTTGAGGCTTACGGAGAAGTAAGTTCTGCAAAAGTAATTACAGACAAATATTCAGGCCGCTCAAAAGGCTTTGGATTTGTTGAAATGGACAATGACGCCGAAGGCAATGCTGCAATTGAGCAGCTTGACGGAGCTGAAATTGATGGCCGTTCCGTTAAGGTAAACGAAGCTCGACCACGGGAAGAAAGACCCAGAAGAAATAACTTCCGAGGTGGCAATGGTGGCGGTGGAAACCGTTACTAAGCCTTAAGGATTTTAGTTACTAAGCCTTTCAGTTTTCTGAAAGGCTTTTTTTGTGCCTTAGATTTGAAGTAACATTTTCCATAACAAGCAGTAGAAGTGTGCTGTGTTGAATAACAAACGTTAAATACTAATTTAAAAAGGGCAATACTATGTTAATGACTACAACCAATAATCTGGAAAGCAGAGAAGTTAAAAAATATCTGGGCGTAGTTACGGGAGAAGCAATTCTTGGGGCAAATATCTTTAAGGATATTTTTGCGGGAATCCGTGATATTGTTGGTGGAAGATCTGCCTCCTATGAACGGGAACTACAGGAAGCCCGTAGGATTGCATTCACCGAACTTGAAGAAAAAGCGAACAGAGTTGGTGCAAACGCAATAATTGGTATTGATATCGATTATGAAACGATTGGCGCTAACGGCAGCATGTTGATGGTTTCAGTAAGTGGAACTGCAGTTTTTGCTGAGTAATAAAAAACCCCGCACATCTGTGATGTGCGGGGTTACTCCTACCCTCTACTGTCTCTTCTCTCTTTCTCTAATCCCTCTGTCATTGTATCTCTAAACCTGTACATCAATTGGCGATGCACTCTCTTGTTTATCAGTTCGTCTCTCCTGAATCCCATTAATTCGGTATCCTCGAATCTATTTTTGATTCTTATTTGTTTCTCTAGTCTATCCAGAAGAAGTCGCTCCTCATATCGAGTCGCTTTTCTCCCTTTGTTCTTTGAATACACCCCACCATTTCTACCACGGTATGTTTCGTATCCATCTCTTTTTGAATAATGATTGGAATAATTTGAAAGTTCGTCTAACTCTCTGCGTGTATCCCAAATCTCGGCTTCCATGAATCGTATAATTTTAGCCTTGTTCTTTCTGGCAGCCCAACTGTCACCCGTCATAAGTGCAAATGAAAACTTATCAGACTGATGATCAAATTTCTGTATTTCCCTTAGCTCATTATTATAGTTTTCATAAGAATAATTTATCTGATGAACACGGCTTCTTTGAGCCATAGCTGTGGTTGCTGTAAATACTGTGATGAATGTAATTATTATTAGCCTTTTCATAGTTCCTCCTGTTTTGTGAACTCGTTGGCTAATTAACGAATAATATCTCCCTTACTTTCTCACATCTTGATGTGACCGAAAGGTGTAAAATAAATATTCGTGATTGTGTAACATTTTGAAGGTATTCTGCATCAAAGAATTAAAACTGAAACTGTTGATATCAAAAAAGGAAGAACAAGAATTGGTGAATAGTGCGATAAAAGGCAATTAAAATGCCTTCCGCCACTTGTATCAACAGTACGTAGATCAGCTATTCCGATTTTTGCTTCAATTCAGTGAAAACCGGCAAGAAGTTCAGGATTGGACACAGCGTGCTTTCATAAAAGCATTTACAAGACTTAATACTTTTAAGATGCAATCCAGATTCAAAACTTGGTTGTTTACAATTGCAATTAACGAAATGAAAATGGATAGAAGGTCTGATTTTGAATTTACTGAGTTCTCAGAAAGCACTTATCTAAATGATTCTGAAAACTTTATATCCGATATAGAGGACTCTGAGAACTGGATTAAAACCAAAACAGCATTGAAGCAATTACAACCTTTAAAAAGAATCGTATTTCTTCTTCACGTAGCTGAGGGTTATACACATGAACATATAAGTGAAATCCTTTCTATTAAAGAAGGGGCTTCCAGAACAATATTACATCGAGCAAAAAAAGAACTTCAAAACCTGATCTAATATGGATAATTCATTCTACAATCCGTCCGAACAACCAACTTCAGAAGAAAAAGAAGTAATGTGGAAGAGTATTTCACAGCGGTTAGATAGTCCAAAAGTACCAACTATTCTGAATCTGCATTGGCGAAGTTTTTGGGTAGGAAATGCAGCGGCTATTCTCCTAGGATTCGCTTTAATAGGCATCTACTCTGCCGGAAGTTTTTTCCTCAATTCCGCTCAACAAAAAGACTCTGATCAACAGGTCTATGAAACGCTTAATACTGCAACGAATAAACTTCGGGAACTCCCCCCATTATTAATAGATCAGGCCACAGAGCCCAATAAATCTTCCCTCGAATCAACTGCCTTAGCTATTGAAGGAATAGATCGGCTGATTGATGAAATAAAAGAAGACATGCTCATTAATGGAGAAACACCAGTAAAGAGAAGCAACCTGAAAAGACTATACGCTACTAAACTAGATTTTTATAAAGAACTTTTACTTAACGAGGACACACAATCATGAATCGTCAATTTATTATCCTGCTAACTTTTAGCTTCATTTCCATAAACCTGTTTTCACAAACCGTAACCGATAAAAAACTAGCTACCCTTTCGAATTTAAACACATTATATGATGAAAGTAAGAGTAATACTAAGAAGGGAACTTTCGATTTTAAAGGAGTCACAAACTTATTTATAATGATTGATGCCGGAATGGAGATTACTCTTACAGGCTCAGATACTGAATCACTTACCTATGAATATGAGTTTGAGGGAAACGAAGAAGCTTATAATCATTTCTTTGAAAATTTTGATCCTGAATTCATAGATAATGGAGGAGAAGCAAGATTGGTTATCGATTTTCCTAAACAAACCGGCAAGCGTGTAAACCATAAAACCGAAACTCACTCACTCCAGATTTCATTACCAGAGGATGTTGTAGTTCAACTTCAAACCCGATACTCGAAAGTGAAAGCTTCTGATTTTGTACAGGGAATTTCAATCACAAACAGAAGTGGAAGGGTTAGTATTCAAAACTCCAAACAAGTTGTTTCTGTAAACAATGAGTATGGAGATGTAGTGTTGATAGGTATAGAGGGTGAAATTATGGTCTCGAACCGATCCGCAACTGTAGATGTTAGAGATATCTCCGGGAATGTGAGCATGAGTACAGAATACTCTAAAATGAATATCTCCAAAATTGAGGGTACAGTTGATATATCGAACAGAAGTGGGACGCTAAATGCTTTCGATATTACGGGAGATATGCGATTATCAGGTGCATATATGAAGTACGAGCTTACAAATATCGATGGTGATATTATGATGAGCAACAAAAGCGGAAATGTCATTTTAGATGGCTCACATTCTTTTTCTTTGAGTGGAGAATATACGCATGTTGAAGCTTCCAATATCAGCGGCGTGAAAGGAGTTGAGATTTCAGGTAAGTCAGCAACTATTACTTTAAAAAATATTTCAGAGGATACATTTATTGACGGACAATACCTGAAAATTGATCTTCAAAAGATAGGAGGCAAAGCAAGGATAAATAATAAATCAGCGGCAATCCAAATTGATGATTTAGCTGAAGATTTGACAATTGAGGGAGAATATATGCCGGTTACTGTCAAGAACTTTAAAGGAGCTAATCTTCAAATTGTGAATAGATCGAATAACATTTCGGTAGAAGCTTTAAACGATCTGAAATTTTTAATGATTGAATCTGAATATGGAAATGTGAACCTCAATCTCAAAAAGAAGTATTCCGGTTTTATTGAAGTAGAAACGAGATATGGAACCTTTGATTCTTCACTATCCATTGACTCTCAACAGATATCTAAATCCGATAACGAACTTATCATTTCCGGTAAAGTTGGAAATGGAGACGGCAGAATGATTATAAAAACACGGAATGCTGATGTAAAAGTAAATCAGGATTAACCTTCAGTTACTCATGCCGAATTGCGTCAATAGGATCCAGCTGAGATGCTCTCCAGGCCGGATAGGTTCCAAATAAAACACCAACTAACATAGCAATTGCAAGAATTACCAAGATAGTTCCAAAGCCAAGAGCTGCATTAAACTGAATATCTGTAAGTGCATTTACTATAGGGACAAAGGTGAAGATTCCAAGAATTCCAATTACCCATCCCGCTACGCAACCTACAAAAGAAATCGTTACTGACTCTGCCATAAACTGGAGAACGATGTCTTTCTTCTTAGCTCCTGTAGCTTTTCGAATCCCGATTTCTTTTGTCCTTTCTGTTACTGAAATAAGGAGCACATTCATTACTCCAATTCCTCCTACAAGAACAGAAATTCCTGTAATTGCTCCCATAATAAGCTTAAATAGAAGAATACCTTTAGAGAACTGTTCAACCCTAGCTTTATTTGACATTATTCCGAATGCTTCACTCCCTTCATCAAAAGTAGAATCCAGCCATGTTTCAATCTCGGCCTCCAGTTCCGGGATTTCCTCTGCCTTTTCCACCTTAAAAGAAAACCTCGGATAGTTATCAGTAAATTCAATTAATGTTGTTACAGGGACATATACTCTTGGGAAATCGAGTTCTTTCTGACTTAAAATCCCTACAATTTCAAAATCTTCACTTTTAAAGTTGAATGAGTTTCCGATTGCATCTGAAGGTTCTCCGGATGTTAGTTTATCAGCAACCTGATAGGTAATAACTGCTATCTTTCGCCCTTCCGATACATCTTCTATTGAGATATATCTTCCAGCAAAAAGTGAGTCCTGAGCAAACTCTAACCCGTGTTCCATATTACCCTGTAGGTAAATCGCCATTGTCGAATCCTGATAGCTTATTTCTCCCGTTTCGGTTACTACAAATTCAATCAAAGCTTTCTCGGAGTATTCTTGAGACAGGTATTGGGCATGCGCAAATTCAAATTTTGGGGGCTCTTCAATGCTAAGCCTGATTCCATCAACAACTTTTGTTTGATTAGAAGAAATGTTCAAAATATTAAGAGAAGTTGTATTCCTGAGTTGCTCCCTACCGGTTTGTTCCAAACCATCTCCGAGTGCCAGGATTCCAACCAAAGCAGCTACTCCAATTATAATCCCCAGGGTTGAAAGAAACGTGTGTAGCGGGTTGGCTCTAATGTTTTGAAGAGCAATTAAAACCGATTTAAGAAAGTAGCTCATATCCTCTTTTTAAGTTGGGATGCGACTACGAGTAAGAAAAGTTTGGGTTACAGTCTAATTGATAATTATTTGATGGGTAAACGTACTCTCTGAAACACTGAATTTTGCATCTTCCCAGGATGCAGGTCCAAACTTGCCACGAGCGTTGTTCGAAAAACCGTAATCTTCTTTAGGAATGCCAAGAAAATTGGTATCCAGCTTTCCGTTCGTATTTTTATCGTGATAAACAGCAATGGCATATTCTCCAAAGGGTAAATCCGGAACTCTCCATTCTACTTTCTCATCAGCAACCGGAAGCACGACCGCATACACAGGTTCTTTTGTGTAATCGTCTTTTGAGTTAAACATTGCAATTCTCAATTCACCTTCCGCTTTATTGATTCCTTGAACCAGAAGTGTGAACGAAGAAATATTTTCTGACAGATAATCAGAAACTTCCTGAGCTACAGTCTCAAGAGCAAAAAAACATGATAAAACAAGAAAGAATGAGATTTTCATAGCACCATTTAATTGAAAAAAACGAATACTTTTACAGTCTGTTCAGAAGAAAAGTTTCCAGAAATTAAGGAGTATTTTAAACGATAAGAAGCCACAAATAATTCTTTTCCCTAACCAAGTTTTGATCCTTCAGGTAATTTCTTTTCCGGGATTGCAAGCACTACATGGCCTTCTTCATCATAAAAACCGGTCACTAAACACTCTGACATAAACGGCCCGATTTGCTTTACCGGGAAATTAACTACTCCGATAATCTGCTTTCCTACTAACTCCTCTTTCGTATAATGGTGGGTGATTTGAGCGGAGGATTTTTTTATCCCTATTTCTTGTCCAAAATCAATAGTGAGTTTATACGCTAATTTCCTGGCCTCAGGAAAATCCTCAACCTGAACGATTGTTCCCACTCTTAGTTCAACCTGTTCAAACTCTCGCCAGCTAATTTCTTTCATTTTCTTTGAATAATAAAAAACCCAGCACATAAAAATGCACTGGGTTTAAACTACTTCGATGAGGAGTGAAAAATTATCCTGTTACAGTCTTAACTGTTTTGATAATTCGTGCCGCAACTTTATATGGGTCAGCATTAGAAGCTGGTCGTCTGTCTTCCAGATATCCGCTCCAGCCATGAGTTACAGTATATACCGGAATACGAATAGAAGCGCCGCGGTCAGAAACTCCATATGAGAATTGATCGATCGCAGCAGTTTCGTGAGCTCCGGTTAAACGCTCTTCATTGTGAGCACCATAAACCGCAATATGCTCATCTACCACATCACGGAAAGCTTCACACACTTTCTCAATCTTCTCTTTAGATCCGGCAGTTCTTATGTATTCGTTGGAGAAGTTGGCATGCATACCTGACCCATTCCAGTCCGTTTTACCAAGTGGTTTCGGATGGTACTCGATGTAAAGGCCGTACTTCTCAGAAAGTCTTTCCATAAGGAATCGGGCAACCCAGATTTGGTCACCAGCTGATTGTGCACCTTTCGCGAAAATCTGCCATTCCCACTGGCCGGCGGCAACCTCTCCATTGGTTCCTTCCACATTAAGACCCACTTCAAGGCAAATGTCTAAATGCTCATCTTTAAACGCTCTTCCGTATGCGTTCTGGCCCCCAACACCACAGTAGTAAGGACCTTGAGGACCTGGATATCCATTAACCGGGAAACCAAGTGGTAATTTTGTTTCCAAATCCATTAGGAAATATTCCTGCTCGAAACCGAACCAAAAATCATCGTCTTGATCTTCTATCGTTGCACGGCCATTAGTTTCATGTGGCGTACCATCTGCGTTAAGAACTTCGGTCATTACCAGATATCCATTTTTTACTTCCGGATCCGGGTAAATAGCTACAGGCTTAAGCAAACAATCAGAGCTTCCACCTTCTGCCTGCTGAGTTGAACTTCCGTCAAAAGACCACTCCGGACAATCCTCTAATTTTCCTGAAAAATCTGAAACGATTTTAGTTTTGCTTCTAAGGCTTTGCGTTGGTTTATATCCGTCAAGCCAGATGTATTCAAGTTTAGACTTCGGCATGTTGTTTGGTTTGGTTTGTTAGGTTTATGAAAAAATTTGAGCGTAAATATAAAGCACTTTTCCAATAACACTCAATTAAATTAGATTAAAAATTATCCACATTTAAAATTTACAGGCAAAAAAGCGCTTTCACTTAAATAATTTTTTAACCCAACCTCATAAACTTATCGTTACTTAACAAAATTAAGTTCTTTTTTCATTTGTCTAATCATTTTCAGGGGAACTCAAATATCTTATCTTTGTTATGGATTTATCCACACTCCACTGCAAAAAAACTTTCGGATTTGTCTCATAAAAAAATCAACATCTGGGTAGAGGCCGCCCGCCCAAAAACTCTGGCAGCAGCTTTCACTCCGGTACTAGTTGGGGCCGGGATTGCATGGAATGATCAGGTACTTTCTTTTAGCACCACTGGTATTGCTTTACTATGCGCATTCCTGATTCAAATTGGAACAAATTTCGCAAACGATTATTTCGATTTTGTGAAAGGAGCTGACACCGATGAACGTATCGGATTTCAACGTGCTACTGCCGCCGGACTCATCCCCCCAAAAACAATGCTGAACGCGACTATCATTTCAATGTTACTCGCCTTCCTCTTTGGATTATATTTGGTTTGGATTGGCGGATGGATGGTACTGATGATTGGCTTGCTCTCTTTATTATTCGGGGTTCTTTATACCGGCGGACCTTATCCTTTAGGATATAATGGCCTGGGTGATGTTTTTGTATTTATTTTTTTCGGAATTGTCGCAGTAATGACGACTTATTATGTAAATGCATTACAATGGTCTGAGTCCACTTTTTGGGCATCATTAGCGGTAGGCGCTTTGTGTACCAATATTCTTGTAATCAACAATCTCAGGGATGTCGAACAGGATGCAAAAGCCGGAAAAAGAACCTTAGGCGTGCTTTTTGGAGAGAGCGCTTTAAAGTGGGAATATACCCTTATGCTTTTACTGGCTTATGCGATCCCGCTTCACTTTTTTTTCAGATTAGGTTATGAGGTATGGATTTTTCTGCCTTTTATTGTGCTTCCTATTGCTTTATCCCAGGCTCACAAAGTCTGGACAGAAACCGATAAGAAAAAACTAAATGGGCTGCTTGAACGGACGGCTCGTTTCATGGCGCTCTTTGGAATCTTATTCACATTGGGAATCATCCTGAACTGATGCTTCGATATTTTAGATATAGCACTCCATTCAAAAAACCATTTAAAACCTCATCAGGTACATTTTCGACTCGCAAAGGAATAGTCCTCTTTTTTGAGTTTGATGGAATTCAGTCTTTCGGTGAAGTTGCTCCACTACCCGGTTTTTCAACTGAGTCTCTTGATGAGGTCATGGTTGTCCTTCAGCAAAATAAAAAATACCTGGAGCAGGCTTTTTTAAGTGGCGATGGCAGGCAGATCATAAACGTACTTGATCAAATTCACGGCTTTCCGTCTTTAAGTTTTGGGTTAGACACACTATGGCATGACTTTCAGGCAAAAAAAGTAAACAAGTCACTTTCTGAATTCCTTTTTGGATTAAAAAAGCCATCAATAAAGTGCAATGCGGCCATCGGAATTCAATCTGAGGAGGAAATCATCTCCCAAATCAACAAAAAGAAAAAGGAAGGTTTTGAAACACTTAAGCTGAAAGTGGGAAATGATTTCAGTAAAGAAAAATCCGTTCTCAAATTCATCAGAAAAACATATCCTGACATCAAATTACGAATAGATGCCAACCAGGCTTGGGATAAAAAAACAGCAGTTCAGAATCTTAATTCAATTGAGGATCTGAGTATTGAATATTGTGAACAACCTGTTTCGGCAGAAGACATCGAAGCTTTGAATTGGGTTAAGGAAAGAACTGAAATAAAAATAGCCGCTGATGAATCTCTAGGGAACAAAACAAGAGCAAAAGCACTAATAGAGCAGAATTATTGTGATCTTATCATTATAAAACCTGCGTTAATGGGGCTTTTTGAAAACATAACCGTAACAAAAGAGCTTGCGGGGACTCATAATATGGAAATTGTATTCACTACAAGTTTAGACGGGATAATTGGAAGGAACATTTCGGCAGTTTTGGCTTCCGGGTTAGGAACACCAACTTTTGCTCATGGTTTGGCAACTGGCTCGTTATTGAACGAACAGGGAACAGAAACAGAATTGATTACGAATGGCTCCTATCACATTCCTGAAAAAGCGGGTATTGGAAATCCTGTAGATTTAACTTTTTTGGAAGAAGTATAAGTGTTTAAATCGCGCCTACATATTTTTGAATTTAAGAAAACGGATCCCGAGTTGGTTTTTCTTACCTCTCAACATGGCATGTTTACTTACAGCGACCTGGATCGGTTCACCGCTTTTTTTCAGGATATGGTTGAACAAAAATCGGATTCATTAAAATGGCCGGTAGCATTTCTTTCAGAATCATCTGATATGTTGATCTTTTCTATTGCTGCTTGCTGGAAACTAGGGATTCCGTTCATTCCGCTAAACCCAAAGCTCCCTCAAAAAGAACTGGAAGCCCAGATTCTGGAGCTTAGTCCAAGCCTGATTTTTTGTGATTCGAAAAATCGAAAACGGCTTATGGGTGATGATGTGATTCACATGGATGAAAATTTCTTTCTGAATGCATTCACCTTCGACATCAGAGATTTAAAACTTCCTGATGAATCTAAAATCAAAGACTCTGAAGTATTCGGATATTTCTTTACCTCCGGCACCTCAGCTAAACCTAAGGTTGTACCTCTAAAGCGTAAACAGATGTTTGCGGCAGCTAAATCTTCAGCTAAGAACTTTAAGCCGGATTTAAATCATTTCTGGTTGTTGTGTCTTCCGCTTAATCACGTTGGTGGAATTTCCATCATTCTGCGATCACTTATTTACAGAACCGCAATTTATCGAATGGATGTGTTTCATGAGGAAATGATCAAAGAGTTTCTTGCAGAGAATACCCGTTTTCAAGCGGCTTCTTTAGTGCCAACCATGCTTAAGCGATTACTAAATGATCCATTATTCAAAACCCATCGCGACTTTAAAGCAATTCTCCTTGGTGGAGGCCCTACCCCATCAACTTTGCTTCAAAAAGGGGTGGAACGAGGCATTCCGGTCGTTTCATCTTATGGCATGACGGAAACCTGTGCGCAAATTGCCGCGAATCCAACCTTAGCCCCTTCCGGAGCTTACATCCCCATGAAAAGCGTTGGAAAACCATTTCCTCCCAATGAACTTCAGATTCGGGATGACAACGGGAAAGTATTAGGAAGAAACCAATCCGGTACTATCTGGTTAAAAGGTCCTCAGGTGTTTGACGGTTACTATCACAAAGAAGACAACAAAGACCGTTTTGATGAAAAAGGGTGGTTTAACACTGGAGATTACGGCCACCGTAATACCTTTGATATGGTTTTTATTGAGTCGCGCCGGACGGATTTAATTATCTCTGGAGGAGAAAATGTTAACCCCGTTGAAGTAGAAGAAGCTATTCAAAAGTTGCCTTCCATTAAAGAAGTAGTGGTGCTTGGAATACCGGACGAAGAGTGGGGACAGAAAGTAACTGCCTTTATTACGCTTTCGAATGGAAAAACTCCAAACCTGGAAGAAATCCGTGATCAGTTAAAACATGAATTAGTTGATTTCAAGCTTCCTAAAGAGTTGAAAATAATAGAAGAAATTCCTCGAACGGAAACTGGTAAAGTGAAAAGAACTCAGCTCTTGAAAACCCTAAGTTCTTTTAGCTCAACCCCACCCTCTCAAAAATAACATCCACATTGCGGGTGTGGTGGTTAAGATCAAAAGCATCGTCGATCTCTTCCTGGTTTAATTTTGAAGTGATGTAATTATCACCTTCAATCAACGGCTTAAAAGGAACCTGACTTTCCCAGGATTGCATTGCTAAAGGCTGTACTGCATCGTAGGCTTCTTCACGTACAATTCCTTTTTCAATTAATTTATTTAGTACACGCTGGGAGAATACTAATCCGTGTGTTTTCCAGATGTTCGCCTCCATATTCTCTTCAAACACTACCAAATTTTCTATTACATTCGCGAAACGGCTCAACATGTAATCCAGCAGAATGGTCGCATCGGGAAGAATGATTCGCTCAGCAGAAGAATGCGAAATATCCCGCTCGTGCCAGAGTGGAATATTCTCGAATGCGGTTACCATATAGCCCCGAAGTACACGAGCGCATCCCGATATATTTTCTGAACTAATCGGGTTTCGTTTATGAGGCATAGAAGAGGAGCCCTTTTGTCCTTTTCGGAATGCTTCTTCAGCTTCACGAACTTCACTGCGCTGCAGGTGCCGGACTTCCACCGCCATCTTTTCCAAAGTCGAGCCTATCAAAGCCAAGGTGGAAACATAGTGAGCGTGTCGATCTCGTTGCAGGGTCTGGGTTGAAATTGGAGCCGGAGTTAATCCCAGTTTCTCGCATGTAAACTCTTCGACCTCAGGCGGAATGTTTGCAAAAGTTCCTACCGAACCGGATAGCTTTCCGAATTCAACATCCGCGGCTGCTTTTTTGAAACGTTCAAGATTCCGGTTCATCTCGGCATACCAAAGCGCGCATTTTAATCCAAAAGTTGTGGGTTCTGCGTGAATCCCGTGAGTACGCCCCATCATTACCGTGTATTTGTGCTTCTTCGCTTTCTCTTTCAGAACAGCAATGATTCGTTCAAGGTCTGCAAGAAGCAGTTTGTTAGCTTGTTTTAACCGCACTCCCCATGCCGTATCAACCACATCTGTGGATGTGAGTCCGAAATGAATCCATTTTTTTTCTTCACCAAGCGTTTCTGAAACTGCTCTGGTAAAAGCTACCACATCGTGCCGGGTTTGTTCTTCAATTTCTTTAATCCTATCCAGATCGAATGAAGCTTTCTCATACAGCTTATCTACATCCTCCATTGGGATAGTACCAAGCTTAGCCCATGCCCAACAGGCAGCTAACTCTACTTCAAGCCAGGCCTGAAACTGATTTTGTTCGGTCCATATATCAGACATTTCCTTTCTGGCGTATCTTGAAATCATAGTAGTCTTTTTCCTGAAGTGAATTTATTCGCGCACAAAGATAAGACTTATGAAACATGAATTTTATAAAAAGCTTTGACTCCACCCCTCTTTTCTGAGTCATAGAAAGCCTTTCAAAAAAAATATTCCTGATTCAGGAAACCGCTTTCATATTTACGATTAATTCAAAAAAGCGCTTCTACAATATTTATTCATGATAATTGTAAAATTTATTTAATTTTTTTCGTTTGAAATTCTATAAAGCCTAACTAATTTAGAATTGTGTAGAATTTCACTCACTGCACTCATCACTAACTAACCATTTAAAAAATGAAGTTTCTTAAAAAACTACTTTTAACCATTATTGCACTTCTGGCTGCTCACTCGGTACAGGCCCAGGATCTTACTGCAGAAATAGTACAGGATAACTTAAATTACGTCTGGACTATAATCGCTGCTTGTCTGGTATTCTTTATGCAGGCTGGTTTTGCTTTAGTTGAAACAGGGTTTACACGTGCTAAGAATGCTATTAACATCATTATGAAAAACGTAATGGATGTGGGAGCGGGAAGCCTTGCGTTTTTCCTTGTTGGCTTTGGTATTATGTTTGGAACAACAGCCGGCGGTTGGATTGGAACAGATGGCTTTTTGTTGATGGAAATTGGAGATTATTCCGTTGAATGGTCTTACACTTTCTTTTTCTTTCAGGCCGTTTTTGCTGCAACTGCTGCTACTATCGTTTCGGGAGCTGTAGCAGAGCGTACCGCGTTTAACGCTTATCTCATATTCTCGCTTCTGATTACCGCTTTTATTTACCCTGTTTTTGGTTCATGGGCATGGGGCAGCTTGTTTAACGGAAGCGGCTGGCTCGAAGGTCTCGGATTTATCGATTTTGCCGGATCAACCGTTGTACATTCTGTAGGAGGATGGGCTGCTCTTGCCGGCGCTATTGTTGTCGGTCCTCGTGCAGGTAAATATATAAATGGAAAACCTCAGATTATCAAAGGTCACAGTTTACCTCTTGCCGCACTTGGGGTGTTTATTCTTTGGTTAGGCTGGTTCGGGTTTAATGCAGGTTCTACAACTACAGGAGATACTTCAATCGCTCTTATTGCACTAAATACGTTCTTAGCTGCAGGTGCCGGAGCAACTGCAGCGATGTTTATCTCCTGGGTATCAGGTGGAAAACCTGACGGTGCTGTTACCTTAAATGGCGTGCTGGCTGGTCTTGTAGGTATCACTGCAGGCTGTGCAAATCTTACTCCAGGATTCGCAATTCTTGCTGGAGCTATTGCGGGAATTATTGTTCATTACTCTATGATTTTTATCGACAAAAAAGTAGATGACGCGGTTGGTGCGGTTTCCGTTCACGGTGTTTGTGGTGCCTGGGGAACATTGGCAGCCGGATTATTTAACACCGGAGACATGTTCAATATGAGCATTGTTGGTGTACAGCTGTTGGGAATCGCCGCTGCATTTCTATGGACATTCCCTGTAAGCTATCTTGTATTCAAAGGAATTGATATGATTCTTCCGTTGCGTGTTAACGGACATCTCGAAGAAATGGGGCTCGATCTTCACGAGCATGATGCTGAGGCTTATCCTGAATTCGAGCCTAAGGTTATCGCCTAAACACTTTACTCAACTCAAACTATCATCAAACTTCTGTACTTAACCGGGGGAAGCTTCTTCTCCCGGGTACGGAATCTCTATCTCTCTCAAAAATCTGTACAAGCTTTTAGTACAGTCTCACACTCACTCAACTAAGGATTAACAATGAAAACATTAAAAAAAATATCTTCTTTATTAGCACTTGCAGTAGTGCTTATGCTATCTGCAAGTGACACAACAAAAGCCCAGAAAGTAGAAGTAAGTACTGGAGTAGATCTTTATAGTACTTATGTGTTTCGCGGGGTAGCTTTTTCAGGCCCTTCTTATCAACCCTCCTTCGAAGTCTCAACTGGTGGATTTGCAATTGGAGCCTGGGGTTCTCAGGATTTTGCCAATAAATTTCAAGAAATGGACTTGTATCTCGGTTATACATTTGACTTTGGTCTTTATCTCGGTTTAACTGATTATTATTATCCAGGTTCTTCATTCGAAGATGGAGAAAGTCATGCTATAGAAATAAATGCTGGTTTTGAAATAGATAATTTTTCTCTAGCTGCAAACTATATCCCAGCAGAAGCTGTAACTGCCGGCTCAATTGGTGGTGACATGTATTTTGAAGCAGGGTACTCTGTCGATGATGCTACTTCTTTATTTTTAGGAGCAGGAAACGGATGGCACACAAATTTCACCGATGATTTCGGAGTTGTAAATATCGGTGCTACCACTGGTAAGGAGCTGGTGATTTCCGACACCTTTACAGTACCCGTTTCAGGCAGTGTAGTTTATAATGCATATTCGAAACAGTTCTATATCCTTGTTGGATTTTCCTTCTAAAAAAATCCTTATAAAGATCGCTTGATCTACTTTTAACTGACACAGAGAGCATCCCGAAAAGGTGCTCTCTTTTTTTCTTACTGAACCGGAATCTTCAATACTGTTCCTCTCTGGATGATATCATTAAGCTGAACCTGATTTATAATTGCTATGTCTAAAGGCTCGATATTCATAGGAAGATTTGCCGGAAGCAACTCTGAAAAAGGGGCTGATCTTTCTGCCCTCACAAGATTCAATCTAACCGGTTTGATATTCAAGATATCAGGGTCGTTTACCTCTTCAAAACCGGAAACAACCGAAGCAAATTTGCTCCTGTATTCACCAAACTGAGAAGTGGTAGTATAACTCAAGAACTGATATATATTTCCATTATAAGCAACGGCTGATACATCAATCGTCAGTGATGAGCCATCCTCGGTTTGAGCTGTGGCTTCCGCAGAATACCCGGTATATCCATTTACATTCATGGCCTCCTGCTCAACAGTTGTAATTCCTTCCTGATTCAAAAAAGCTTTTACAGCCGCTTCCGGGCTTTCACTTCCGGAACTTATCGAAAACTGGACAATTGCATCCTGAGCCTCATTTACCAGAATAACAGCACTAGGCTGATTGAAAACCACAAAACCTTCCGGCACCGGAAATTCGAACGCTAAATCAGGGTGATAAAAAATTCCATCTCGCTCAAAACCTTCACGTGGATTTTCACCATACATCAACCCATCAATCATGCTCATGAATTCTTCTTTATGCACGATCGATTGCTCAAATCCCTTTTCTTCCCATTCCGCTGCTAATCTTGGGATATTTTCTTCTCTTTCACCCGGATCAGGGTGTGAAGACAAATGTGAAGGAATACTGTATCCCGCTTTCTCAGAAATCCGTTTTAAAGAGGTAAAGAATGCTCCTCCTTCGGCCGCCTCATAGCCTTCCATTGCGGAGTACTCTACTCCCAACCGATCTGATTCCCGTTCGTCATCTCTGCTATAACTTAAGAACAGAAGCTGAGCTGTTTGGCTGCTAAGCTGAAGAATATTTCCCCCATCAAGCCCGAATGACTGCCCCAGCACTGCACCACCGATTATTGCTAATTGACCTAATTGCTGCTCCGCTGCTCGCTGAGAAGCATGTCGTGCCGCCACATGTCCAATTTCGTGTCCAAGCACCACCATTAACTGTGCCTCGTTATCCAAATGCCCAAGCAAACCACGGGTTACATACACATATCCACCTGGAAGAGCGAACGCATTTACTACGGGACTATTTAATACTCTGAAAGTAAACTCGGTATTTCGGTATTGTTCCGGAGTGTCCTCTCGGTTAAAATGACTCACTTCCAGAAGCTCCTGTCCAAGACGATCAACGTACTCCGCAAGCTCAGGGTTATCATATAAACCATACTGAGCAATGATTTCTCCATCAGCCTCTTTCCCAATCTGTTTTTCCTGTTCCCAGGAATATCCATATACACGCTTGTTTCCTGAAACAGGGCTAACCTGAAGTGAGACGCACGCTGAGTTGATAATCAAAGCGGCAATTAACAAATAGATATATTTTGTGAGTTTCATATTCTTCGAATTCAAAAATTAATTACTAACTATGCTAATGAAATTATTTTGCAAACGGTTCCAAAACTTAATGCTCTAGCCTAAAATATTCACCTCCGGCATTAAGCGAATATCAAATGTTTGATCAACGGATTCTATAATTTGGTTTGCAAGACTCCAGATTTCTTCTCCCGTTGCATTCCCATGATTAACCAATACTAAAGCCTGCTTGTCATGTACCCCTGCATCCCCAATTCTTTTTCCCTTCCAGCCAGCCTGTTCGATAAGCCAACCAGCCGGAACTTTTACCTGTCCCTCTGAAACAGGATAGCTTGGTAGTGATGGATATTTGGCTTTGAGTTCATCAAACTGAAAAACAGAAATGACCGGATTTTTGAAGAAACTTCCCGTGTTTCCAATCTCATCAGGATCAGGAAGTTTGCTTTGGCGGACTTCAATAACGGCATCGCTGATATCTTTTATTGATGGATTGGTGATCCCTTTCTCTTCCAGTTTTTCCTTTAGGCTTGAATAACTGAAATTTAACTCCGGTTTTTTGGAAAGTCTCAGCGTTACCGAAGTTATGATCACCTTTCCTTTTAATTCTTTTTTGAAAATGCTATCACGATAACCAAAAGCACATTCTTCTTTCGTGAAAGTTTTCAGCTCTTGTTCTTCTATATCAAAAGCTTCGAGGCGTTCGAACACATCTTTTAGTTCAACCCCGTAGGCACCAATATTCTGAATTGGGGCGGCTCCTACAGTTCCGGGAATAAGTGACAGGTTTTCTATGCCTCCATATCCTTTCTTAACAGAATCTAAAACCAGTTGATGCCAGTTTTCACCAGCTCCACATTTAAGTGTAATATGGCTTTCATCTTCAGATATCACTTCTATTCCTTTGATCCTGTTAAGAATCACCAAGCCATCGAAATCTGTTACAAAAAGAACATTACTACCTCCACCAAGTACTAACATTGAGCTGCTTTTCTCTTCGACAAATGCTAGCGCTTCTTTTAATTCCTCAACGGAACGAACCTCAATAAAAAATCGGGTCATAGCTTTAATGCCCATAGTGTTATAAGGCGACAAACTGAAATACTCTTTAATGGAAACCATTACTCTGCCTCTTTTTCAGAAACAGATGCTTTAGGTTCATCCACTTTAACTCTCACTTTTTTTATTCGGTTATTTTGAACAGAGTGAACAGTAAGCTCCAGATTTTTAAACTGAACCCTCTCTCCTACAGTGGGTAAACTTTCGGTAAGATGATAGATAAGCCCACCTAGAGTTTCATATTCATCTTCTTCGGAGGTAAGCTCACACTCAAGAATATCTTCCATATCATCCAAATCGATCTGAGCATCAAAAATGTAAATGCCGCTTTTGAAACGGGTGTATAAACTCGGCTCCTCTCCTTCATCATCTACGATATCGCCTACAATTTCTTCCAGAATATCGTCCATAGTTACCAAGCCTTCCGTTCCTCCGTATTCATCTACCACAATAGCCATGTGGGTTTTCTCTTTTTGAAAGTCCCTAAGTAAATCGTCCAGCTTTTTGGTGGCCGGAATGAAGAGTGCTTTACGGGAAATGGTTTTCCAATTAAGAGAGGGTTCTTCATCATCTATGTTCAGATATGGCAGCACATCTTTTGCATAAATCACCCCAAGAATAGTATCAAGATCATTTTCGTAAAGAGGCATCCTTGAAAAACTTTGATCTTTGATCAGAGCTAAAACACTTTTTAAAGAATCATTAACTGAAACTCCGACCACATTTACCCTGGAAGTCATTATTTCTCTAACAGATGTTATACCAAACTCAATCACGTTCTCGATAATCTCACGCTCATCCTCCTTAATGGAACCCTCTTTTTCACTTACTTCCGCCATCGTTTTGATATCGTCCGTGGTCATTTTGTTGGTAGGTTTAGGAAGATACCGTTCCAGAGTGACTGCACTTTCCGCCAGGATTTTAGCAATAGGCTTAAGAAGAATAAAAAGCACGTAAATAAACCCACTTACTCTTCTGGAAATCTGGAGCGGATTATTAATTGCGATAATCTTTGGGGTTATTTCACTTAGAATTAATATTACAAAAGTTAATACCACAACTTGAATTGCATATACAAGTATTTCTGATAAACCAATTATAGATAGCAAACTCCCAGTTATAACAGCTGCCATTACTGAGGCCAAGATATTGGCGAATGTATTTCCAATTAAAATAGTAGCTAGTAAACGACGGGGTTTATCCAACATAATCAGAATACGGTCATCGGCGGTATGTGGATTTTCATCCTGTTTTAGTACTTCAAGACGATTGCTCAATGAAAAAAAAGCCACTTCTGAGCCTGAGAATACAGCTGAAAAAATAAGACCCAAAATCATGATAATGAGTTGGATTCCAATTACAAAAAAATCTGGTTCTCCGGTGGCTAGTAAAAAACCGAAATATGCAGATGCTTGTTCGATAATGATGTCAGGCTCGCTTATAGATGCCAAGGTATGTTATACAGTTTTGGTTGAATTTACTCAGGTGTTGCCAAGCTACAAAATAAAAAAAGCGATGAGAACCAGGCTCTCACCGCTTTTTAATATAACCATTTGATTCTAGAACGGTAAATCGTCGTCCATATCATCAAAATTACTTCCCAGCTCTACATTACTGGACATTGGCTTGTTCTGGGTATTATCGCTTCCAGCTTGAGCTGGAGCTCCCGCGCCTTGGGTTCCTCCACCACTTCCTTTGCTATCAAGCATGGTCATCTGAAGAGCCTTTATTTCAGTAGTGTATCGCTTTTGCCCCTGGTTATCCTCCCACTGGCGGGTTTGGAGCGGGCCTTCGATATATACCAAGGAGCCTTTGTGCAAATACTGCTGGCAAATCTCAGCAAGTCTGCCCCAGGCTACTACCCGATGCCACTCGGTTTTTTCCTGGTATTCTCCATTTCCATCCTTATAACGCTCGCTGGTAGCGATATTAAGTGTTGCAACGGCTGTGTTTGATTGTGTGTAGCGAACTTCCGGATCCTGACCCAGACGTCCGATTAACATTACTTTATTTAGTGAACTCATTACGTATCCTGCTGTCTAATTAGTGTTTGTTTTGCAAGGTAAGACTATCCCCAACATAAATCCTTACAAAAAAAATTTTATACAATTTTTCATTAAGTATTACTTAATGATTTTTTTCCTGAAGCCTAATCTTCAGCCCATCCAAATCTTTTTCGGACAGATTTTAACGTAATGGAATGTTTTTCTGTCCCTTGAGTTCCCAACAAAAATGCATAAGGTTTGAATTCTTCAATGCTCTCACAAAAAATCTTCAACATTCCCAGAGTAGGAATCACCAAAAACATACCGGGAAGATTCCAAACAAGACCGCCTGCAATTAACGAAAAAATAATTACCAAAGGATTTATTCGAACATACGAGCCTGTGATATTCGGTGTAAGGATATTATTCTCGATAAATTGAACAATGAAAAACTGGATAACCACAGCTCCGGCAACAGCCGGTGATTGAACTCCCAATACAAAAATGGCTACGATTCCATATCCCAAAACCGTACCTAAGTAAGGTATAAGATTAAAAATGGCTGCAACTAGTCCAAGTAGTAATGGGTACTTTACTCCTATCACATAAAACCCAGCGGAATTCAAAAAAATCAGAATCACACAAACAACTAATAATCCTTTCAGGTACTTAGGCACTACATAAGCTGCTTTACTGATTATACTTTGTGCATTATCCTGATTTTCTTCTTTCACCATCATATAAATGAAATCTCTGAATTTATCCCTGTAAAAGAGCAACAAAAAAGTATATACGGGGATCAAAGCGAGCGCAATTAGTGTGTTCTTTCCAGCTTCGATTATAGATGAAAAATAATCTCCACTCAGCCCGGCAGTAGTTATAATGTTTTTTTGCTGATCAGAAGAAATGCCCAGTACTTCAGTAACCCAGTTCTGCATTGACTTAAGATTTCCTGCAAGTTGTTCGCGCAGTTGAGGAAGGTCGTTACTGAAACTTCCAAAAAGCTGAATAGTAATCCAGATCGCTCCAAAAATGATAGCCATAAAGCTGAGGATCATTATAAAATTCGTTGCGATTCTTGGGACTCCCTTATTTTCAAACCACCTGGCTCCTGGGTAAAGCAGGTAGGCAAGGAAAATACTAAATGATAGAGGCACCAAAAGCTGTTTGGTAATACTCAAAACCGTAATAACAGCAAAAATGAGCATAATTCTGACGAGATATCGTACAGCTAAGGGATAATCTTTGGTATGCATATAGGTTCAGTTTAAACTCAATGGTAGCTAATTCTGAGTTTTGAAACTGTTAATTGTTTTGGGGTTGGTTCCTACTCTTCTTTTTTAACTAAGACTAATTGCTGCCGATCGGCGTATTTGACTTCATCAAAAAACTTTTTTACCGAAGAATAGTTTTCCGGACTTATAATGTTTTCTTTGATAGCAAAACGTCTTTTATAGATAATTTCGTTATCGCTTTTAATTTCGAAAAAAGCAGTAAACTCACCAAAAGAATGCGTTAGATTAACATTCTTTGGAGATGCTTCAACTGAAAATCCCTTAGGAGTTTCAAAAATGATTGAGTCGGACTCAACAAATGAATAGGGTAGATTTAACGCATATTCTCTTTCCTCATATTCAGGGATTGAAAATCTCCAGCGATTCATTTTATTCACAGGTATATATAGCCGCTTACTGGAAGTGCGCACATAGTCACCTAGCTCAGCAGTGTATTCGTAGTGTGCAAATTCATCTGAATCTGTAATTCCGCTGAAATTGTAATCTATAATTTTGCTGTTATCTGCCTCCAAATTTTCCTCCAGCCATTCAATTCTCTCTTTCTCTGAAACAGGTAAAATCTCCATGAGTAAAAAATCCTGTGGTAAACCTTGTTCTTTTACATATGCCTGGATATTAGCTCTCCCATTTTCCAGCACCTTGAAGTTCCAATACCTCTCGCTGGAATTTTTGTTATAAGGATGCTTGGGAGTCTGAATTACTTCACCACCATTTTCAGTAATCAGTAATGCATTCTTTCCTTCATTATCCGGACCAATATGATTTGGGGGATAATATTTACTGGTGCACTCGAGCCAAATTATTTCTCCGTTTTCTAGTGTTACTTTCAGGATTACGTGATTAAACTGGTTACTTGGAAAATCCACATTCATATTTCCCTCATTAACTCCCCGGTAAATCAATACACTTTCAGCTTTTATACCAGCATAATCCAGCATGGCGTGCATGTAATTAGTAAGAGCTTTACAGTCCCCATAGCTATTGTTGTACACATATTCAGCAGAAAATGGTTTCCATCCTCCTATCCCCAGCTGAATACTAACATATCTTGATTTTTCCTGGAGGTGATCAAACAAAATCTTAACTTTTTCTTCTTCCGTACCTATTCCTGCAATTAACGCATCCACTTCCTGTTTAGCTTCCGCTGGCAACTCACGGGTATCTTTACCAAGCTCGTAATACCATTTCCCAAAAGCGTTCCAGCTAGAAGCATTTCCTACAGAATTTTCCATTTCAAAAGTTCCAGGAGCTACTAATACTTGTGGTAATATTTCAGATGATGGAGGGCCCATAGATTCACGTTCTACCGGCATAAGCTTTTCCACTTTCCAAACGATCGCATCAGCCCCAGAAATTGCTACCTGCTCTGGTTCTGTGTCCAGGTTTTTATTGAAATACCTGACTCCGGAGTTGCCTCTGTCAATTAATATAAATGACGCGGATTCTACACTTTGGCCAATTATCTGAGGGCGCCAATCTGGTAAGTTCAATAATCCTGAATAGGTTTGCTGGTACTCAAATTCGACGGTATAAGGAAAAACACTATAGGGCATTTCAAGAACTTTTAACCGTACATCTGAAAAAAAAGTGGAACCCCAGGCTGTGCTGTAATCAGTCGCATCATTAAGGCTATAAGAACGAACAACTTGTCCGTTTTTATTAATAATATTTGCTTTCAGATAATTGATTGTTTTAAAATCTCCATAATCTAAAACAACCGTAGCCAGGTCTTTATCTTCTTTATCGTAGATAGTTACTGCTTTTTTCACTTTGTAAACAGCTTTCGAAGGGCTTAACACATCTAAAGTTGTTTCACTGGCCCGTACAGTTGAATTTGCACCCAACATTAGCATAAAATTATTTTCTGAGTAATCTCCATAGCCAAGATCAATTGTATTCTTTGAGCCAGAGCAACTCAGTATTATTGTGCTTACTAAGATTAATAAAATATTCTTCATATCAGGATGCTTTTTTTAGAACGATGTTTTGGGAAAGTTTATCAACCATTCCATCATAAAAAGCCTTTAGATTTTCATACTCATCAGGTAAAAACCTGGTCTTATTTATCACATACCTGTAACTCAATGAAATCACGGTACCACTATTCTGAACCAGCCTCCTAAACTCTCCGGCCTGATCAGGTAACTGATAAAGTACAGATTCAGGTACTTCATCGATTTTCCAATTTTCCGGAACTTGAATATTCATTGTAATCGTCTCGCTAAAAGGGTAGTTGAAATCTACCGGAAATGTTCTATTCTTATTTTTGAAAGGGGATTCTTTTACCCTCCCCAATAACATTGGGTTGATGTATAAAAATCAGATGCAGTTGAATCAGTGAAAGTAAACTCTGCATTAAACTGGAAGTTTTCATCCAGTTGATCGTTTGTAATGGAAACACTATCAATCTGAAAATGTGTTTCATCGAGATCAAAAACCTCATCTTTCACACTCTTTTTAAGCTCGGTAAAGTCCAGTTCATTTCTTAGTTCAACAGCGTAAAAACCTTGACTTCGTGAGCTTAAAGAGCCGACATAACCATTTTCTTTTACCAGAACCCTGAGAATATTGGTACTGGCATTAGGAACCTGATTTTCTAAGGGCACCCAAATTTCCTGCCCTTCGTAAATAATCAGCCCACTTCCATTTAACACTTCTGACGGAAGCAAATTGTAGGGTCTGAGCTCATTCTTTGCATCTAACAAGTAATAGGAACCATCAAACTGAACATATGCTACTGTGTGATTAAACTGACCTATTATTGGAAACAAACTGATGATTTCACCATTAGTTCTTGTACTGGTAATTAATGGATGTGCTTCTAAACCAGCTTCTCTTAACATAGCAATCAGAATAAGGTTTATCGCCGAACCATTGCCGGTTCCTTCTTCATAAATCTTCGAAAGATCATCAAATACGTATAATCTGTATTTCTCATCCCAATCCATATGAGTAGAAACATGATTATAGATTGCTATCATTTTTTCTAAGTCTGTATTGGCATTAGTTAGCACTTCATCCAAATCAGACTTCATCTGTGAACTTAGCTTAATTCTTCGCCCGTAATCACCATCTTTAATAAGTCCGCTGATCAATTCAGGCCAGGTGTCTAGATATGATTCTTCAAGGGCCTGGGGAAACTGAATAGATGAAAGCTGGAAACGAATATGGGAAAGATAGTCCATCGAGGTTTTCATATATGGCTCATCAGCAATAGCTGGCAAATCTTTCATTACATAATGATACTCTGTGCCCTCAAAATCCAGAAAATCTAATCCTGTCCTGCTGTTTATGTTAACTCTATCATTATACCTTTCCTGCTCATTTACAAAGAAGTCATGATATCCTCGGCTCACTGTTAAAAACCTAAACCACTCGGGAACTCTTGCAGAATATTCGCTCCATATAACAGGAATATTATCCTGAAAAATCCATGATGGAAAATCTAATGGGTTATTAGAAGTAAGCTCATACTGATATTCAAAAATGCTCCCCTTTTTCAACCCTGGGATTTGAAATTTAATTTCTGAAACATTTTCAGTCACTTCTTCCTCAAAACGGTCTTTTCTTCCTACTGATTCTTTTATTACATCGCCAGTTTCAGAGAGTGTATAGGAAACGGCTTTAATGTCTTTCACTCTTTGTGGAAAATCTGAGTCTCTATCTCTGAACCTGAAGCTGATCTCACCTTCATCAAGTCCTTCATCTGTTAAGATTTTAGTTCGAATATGCCTGTAGATTGTTAAATGAAATTTGTCATTGTAGTACTCTAGCCGAGCCTCACCTTTAGAAAAGAGAACCACAGCATTAGCTGATGAGTCTTTTTGATAAACTTCCATTTCTAAATGTTCCCGAGGGATATCTCCGAATTTATACGTTTGAGCATAAGATAGAAAAGGGAGAATCAACCAAATGAAGAGCAGGGCTTTTTTCATGATATCTATAAATTGTTGAGTTTATTAGCGAAAATAATTTTTTGAATACAAATAAAAAAAGAAATATTAAAATTTTATGAACTGAAGGAACTTCTTTCTGCAACCGAAATAGAAGGCTTTCAAATCTTAACTGTAACAGATATTAGGTTGCCTTCCTCTTATTGATATCAATTTGTGCAATCAGAATTCTAAATTTTTGAGCAGTTTTATGAATTCGACTTCTCTATTCGATCAAAGAATTTCATCAAGTTTAAACAGTTACCAGGGAACATGGGGAAAAGCTCAGGCCGCCCATTTAACCCGAAGAACTCATTTCGGAAATAAGATTAGCGACCTTAACCGCCTTCGGGCACTTGGTTCAGCCGAAAACGCGGTAAATACCATTGTTGATGAAGCCGCAGCCGCTATACTGCCCGATGATCCATCCTGGTACAATTCAGGTAATTCCGGGGATATCCTTGATATGTATGATATCCAGTTCCGATGGATGGATCGTATGTACAATGGCGGATTGATGGAGCGAATGATGCTTTTCTGGAGTAATCATTTTGCTGTTTCGTATCAAAACATGAACGACTTGCCCGGGAAAGCACCGGGTAGTTATGCCAGCCACATGTACAAATACATGAAGTTGATTCAACAGAAAGGCTTTGGAAATTTTAAAGAGCTGATCCGTGATATGAGTAAGAATTCCGCGATGGTGTACTATCTCAACAACTACAACAACAGCGCCGGACAACCAAATGAAGACTTTGCACGTGAACTTCTGGAGTTGTTCGCTCTTGGCACGCACGATAAAAATGGTACTCCGAATTATACCGAAAATGATGTTGCAGAAGTAGCAAGAGCGGTTACAGGTTGGGGGGTAAACAATGCCACTTTATCAGGATATTTTGATGCTTCGCGTCACGATGCAGGTTCCAAAACCATACTCGGTCAAACAAATACTTTTGATTTGGACGGAGTTGTGGATTTAATTTTTGATGAAAAACCAAATGAAGTCGCCTGGTTTTTGTGTCGCAAACTGTATGTCTATTTTGTAAGTGCGGAACCGGACAATGCCGCCATTCAGAATCTAGCTGACTACTGCATTAGTGTAAACTTCAACATTGCGGATATTCTCAAAAATCTGCTTAGCAGTGCACACTTTTATGAAGAACGCTTCATGGGCGCTCGTATTAAAAGTCCCATTGAAGTTTTTATGAGTTTTCTTCGACAACTGGAAATTGCTCCAAATGCAGAGATCAAAGAATATATTCGATTGAGAATGCAGGAATTGAATGAAGAATTACTCCGACCTGAAACCGTATTCGGGTGGTCGGGTTATAACCCTCCTGATTCTGACGGCACCCCGGGGCATTACACCTGGCTGAATACAAATCTAATGCCTTCGCGTTGGGATAACCTTACTGATTTAATTTATGGATATGATGGAGCCGGGAATCAATATGATCCAATTAGGATAGCTGAGAAAGTTTCTGATCCATCCAATCCTTTCAGTCTGGCCGAAGACATAGCAGAACATGTTCTTTCGCTCCCACTTGATCAGGTAGGTATAAGAGAAGTTGAAGAAGGATTCGCGGGAAACCCTGATTTAGCACCTGATGTGTCCGGTTTCCCTGACTATAAAATCAATCTGGCGAAAATACTGCTGGGAAACATCCCCTGGTACGAATGGACCGCTAACACCGATTCGGATGACAATCTCTACTATCAGGATACCTTTGCCGAGAACTTACGGCAATACATTTCCTATCTCATCCAGTTACCAGCTTATCAACTTATTTAAGGGAGACCAGTATGTGCGATCATCACAACCATAAAAAACCAAATTTAAATAATAATCGTCATGGCAGTAGCCTCGAACATGGCCAGGCTCATGAGCATGATCACCAAAACTGGACTCGTCGTAGCTTCCTGAGTACGCTTGGAATCGGAGCTCTGGGTTCCGGATTTATGCTGGGCGGACTTTCTGTAAATGCGATGGCCAGAACTAAGTTTCTGAACCGATTAATGGCGGCCGATAACAACCGGGTTCTTATTCTGATTCAACTTGGTGGTGGAAATGATGGATTGAACACCATCGTACCAGTAGAAAACGATGTGTACTATCAAAAACGACCAACTATTGCCATCAGCAAAGAAGAATCCATTTTACTAAGTGATGATATCGGTATGCATCCTGCGATGGCTTCTCTTCAGCCACTTTGGGGAGATGGTAATATGTCGGTAATTCATAATGTGGGCTATCAAAACCCTAATCGCTCACATGCCCGATCAACCGATATTTGGACTTCCGGCAGTGATGAGAATGTAAATTTAGGTACAGGATGGGCAGGAAGGTTCCTGGTTGAAGACAATCCTGATTTTATAGCTAATCCTCCCGAGTTTCCACTTGGAGTACGAATCGGAGGATCTGCAAATCTGTTTCAAAGTGAGTTCGGAAACCTTGGTGTAACATTTGGAGGAGCTTCTCAGTTTGCTCAATTCCTCGAACAAGGCGGATTTTATAGTGAAGAAAATGTGCCCGCCAATGAATTCGGCCGATCTCTTTCATTTGCACGAAAGATTGCGAACTCCTCATTCAAATATCTTGAAGCTATTCAGAACGCAGCTGATCTTTCATCCAACCTCGGAGAATACCCAAACTCAGGCCTTGCCCGTAGCCTTTCTGTAGTTGCTCGTCTAATTCGTGGCGGACTTCAAACTAAAGTCTTTTTGGTTTCTAAAGGCGGATTCGATACACATAATAACCAAGGCAGCACCATGGGTGGACATGCCAATCTTCTTGCAGATATCGCTGATTCTGTAAATGCTTTCTATGCTGATTTGCAGCAAGACGGTCAACAAGATCGGGCACTAACGATGACATTCTCAGAATTTGGCAGAACTCTTGATGAAAACTCTTCACAGGGAACAGATCATGGGTCTTCAGCTCCGGTCATGATTTTCGGCCCTGTAAACGGCGGTCTTTACGGAGATCATGCAAATCTGACTGATCTGGATAATTCCGGTGACCCTGTATTCAGTACAGACTATCGTTCAATCTATACTTCTATTCTGAATAATTGGTTTGGACTGGAAGTCTCAGAGACGGAAACCGTACTTCAGGGTGAGTTTCAGGATTTAGGTTTTATTGACCCATTACCTGTTGGTACCGAAGCAAATGGAAAACCTCAGAAGTTTACCCTTCATCAGAACTATCCGAATCCGTTTAATCCCACAACGAATATTTCGTTTGTTTTACCAGCATCAGGAGCCGTTTCTGTTAAGGTTTATGATGTGAAAGGACGACGCATCCAAACTCTTACCGACCGAATAATGCAGGCCGGTGAACATACTTTAACCTTTGATGCTTCCTCTTTACCAAGTGGAGTTTATTTGTATAAAATTGAAACACAGAATGGGAGCCAAACAAAGAAAATGACATTAATTAAATAAATATGTGTTTTGCGAGCGAGCATAACGCGACCGCGGCAATCTTTGTGAGATTGCTTTACTCTGATATTTATCAGAGCTCGCAAAAACAAACTAACATTCAATTATGAACAAAAAGCTACAAACAATTGCCCTGATCATCTCTCTCTTAAGCCTGTTTGCCCTTTCAGGTTGTGCTGTTGTTGATGGATTTAAGGGAGACAACGATGACGCCTCCGAAACACTTCATCCTGTACTATTAAATGGAAAGTGGGGATATATAAACACATCCGGAAATATGGTCATAGAACCAAATTTTGATGAAGCAAGAGCTTTCTCGGATGGATATGCAGCCGTAAGGCAAGGAACAAACTGGGGCTATGTTTCTGAGGAAACCAAAGCCCTTGCCATCCCGGTTTCTTTTAGCGTAGCTGGAGATTTCTCCGGGGAACTCGCTCCCGCTCAGCAACCGGGACAATCTTATGGGTTCATAGATACAAGTGGTGAATTTGTAATAGCACCTGACTTCGATTTCGCTGGCGCTTTTTCTGAGGGACTCGCAGCCGTTCGCTCTGATGGCCTTTGGGGATATGTTTCAACCAATGGAAACATTGCTATAGATTTGATATTTAGTGATGCCCAGCCTTTCTCGGAAGATGTAGCAGCTGTAGAAACTTTTGAAGGCTGGGTTTATATTGATCAGACTGGAGCTGAAAGCATCAAGCCGGATTTCCAGATCACCGCGGCCGGGCAATTCTCTGATGGACTCGCACCAATCCAAACTACCGAAGGTTGGGGATATATAGATAAAACCGGAAACCCTGTCATCACCCCAAATTTTGAAGAGGCCGGAATCTTTTCTCAGGGTTTAGCCTGGGTTCGCAATGATGATTACATCGGATTCATTGATAAATCAGGAGTAGTTGATATCCCTTATCAGTTTGCCGAAGTAAAATCTTTTTCTGAAGACATGAGTGCCGTTCGCTTAAGCGGAGACTGGTTCTATATTAATCGGAAATCCGGGCTTATCGTAATTAAAGAGCCTTTCTTTGCAGCAGAGAGTTTTAACGACGGAATTGCCCGAGTTCAGATCGGAAATAATGAAAATCCACGCTTCGGCTATGTGAATAAGGCCGGAGAATATATTTGGTACCCAACTAGATAAATACAGAATTATGAAACGTTCGCTTATACTATTCAGCCTTCTATTCTTTTTTTCCACTTCATGTAATATTGTTAATGACATTACCGGAAATGGAGATGAAGATACCTCTGTGAAACTATACCCGGTTCTTGTAAATGGAGAATGGGGGTATATTAATGAAAAGGGCGCGATTGTTATCGAGCCGGATTTGCAAAATGCTTACGAATTCTCAGATGGGCTTGCGCGTGTACGTGACAACTGGAGATGGAAATTCATAGATAAAAATGGTGATTTTGTTATTGAGGAAGATTTTCAGGAAATCCGAAGCTTTTCGGAGGGTAAAGCTGCAGTACGGCTTGATGGTAGATGGGGCTACATCAATACAAAAGGAGGTTTTGTTGTTAACCCACGATTCAGAGAAGCAAGTGGGTACTCAGACGGACGTGCCTTCGTACGAAGCATCGACTATTCTGAGTATCTGTACATCGATGAAAATGGAAAAGAAATCGAATCAGTAAATATGCCAGATGATCTGGATCGGATTGACGAAAACCAGTTCGCTGATGGAAGAGCTCTGGTTAGGGATGATGATTTGTTCGGTTATATAGATCGTTCCGGAAACACCGTGGTTGAGCTTAAATACTCTGAAGCGCTCCCTTTCTCCAATAAACTGGCAGCGGTTCGGGTAAGCGATCGTTGGGGATTTATTACTTCGAATGGCGAAGTAGAAATCTCTCCTCAGTTCATAAGCGCTGGAAAATTTGGGAATGGGCTTGCTCCTGCCAGAAAAAATAGCAATCAATTTGGCTTTATAGATAAAAGTGGCAGTTTTGTAATCCCAGAGCAATTTGACGAAGTAAGGTCTTTTAGCGAAGAACGAGCGCCCGTATTTGTTAACGGTAAATGGACTTTTATAGATACTTCCGGAAATCAAATTACCAGCCCTAAGTTTGATGAAGTGGAACCATTTTATAATGGACTTGCAAGAGTCACCATTTTCATCTCGGTTGAAAATGAGATTGAGGAACAATATGGCTACATAAACAAAGCCGGAGAGTACGTTTGGTTTCCAACTAACTGATTTCGCTTAGACATGGTTGACTGACCAAAATAATACGTAGGTGAGAAGAGGCGTTTTTTAACGTCTCTTTTTTATTTTAAAAATTCCGTCCCCTTCTTTGCCTTCAATTTGTTACTATAGTACACATCACATTAATCAATAAGGGAATAATGAAAAACGTACCATTACTTTTCGCTCTTAGCTTTTTTATAGGCTCTGCTTTTGCACAAACTTCGGAGGCGGATAAGGAATTTGCCATCAAATATTTAAATGCTACGCACCAGAATATCGTGGATGTAGTTAGCTCTTTATCTGATGAAGCCTGGAACTATACTCCGGAAGCTGGTGGCTGGTCTGTGGCTAATTGTCTTGAGCATATTCTAACAACAGAAGAAGCCTTCACAGGAATGGCTATGGGTATCGTAGCACAGTCTGAACCTAACGATGAAGATTTATCCGGAGCTGATGGAATGCTTATAGGTAGGTTGGCAAATCGTGGAACAAAAGTTACCACGGCCCCTCAATTTGAGCCTTCAGGTCGCTGGAATTCTAAAGCAGATATGCTTAATGCCCTGGAAGCATCACGCGCTAAACTGATTGATTTCATCAAAAATTCTGACGCCAATCTCAGAAACTACAAAGGCGACCTTCCTATTGGAAAAGCTGATATGGTTCAGTTAATGCTGGTTATCTCAGCGCACAGCCAACGCCATACGTTTCAGATGCAGGAAGTATTAGCCGAGTATCAGGCGATGTGATCCAAAACCTTTTTTACCTAATAAAGGCTCAAAATTATTTTGAGCCTTCTTTTTTTAGTACTACCACCGCATTGGTAGCATCTACCTTCGTCTGAAATAGTTCTTTTATCGCATGATAATCGTCCGGGCTATAGTAAACCGAACCTATATTTGTGGTTGACACAAAGGTTAAAATATTGCCGGATATACTGCTCATAAATCTATAATATCCATCTCCATTTGGCAACTGAACCTGCCTTGTCTCGGGAAGTTCATCAACAGTATATCCTTCAGGAATTTCAACCCTTACCATTAGTTGTTCTGAGTAAGGATAAAGAAATTCGACTGGAAATCTCCTGTTCTGCTTTTTAAATGGGTTTTCCGACATTTTTTTAAACAAAAAAGGCTCTAAGTAAATTAAGCCCTGATCTAACGAAAGATTATCTCCTTTTTCGAAGGAAAATGAGGCTTCGTAGCTAATATTTTCTGAGAGGTTTTCAAGATTCTCAAAATTTGATGAGTCTATCTCAAAACCAGGTAATTCCTGATACTTATCTTCCCAGTAAGAGTTAAAGTTAATGGTTTTTACTTCTCCACGAATTTGTTCTGAAAAAGCTCCTTTCAAATTCGCTTTAACCTTCATTTTTAACCTTGAGGAATCTGATAATGAATACTCCATACTCATTCGTTCATAAGAATTATCAATAGGAACGGTAGTAAGCCATCCAAATGAGTCGTCTTCCCGAATCACAAAAGCGTTTCGGTATAAAATTTCAGGATGAGGGAAACGAATAGAGCGTTCTCCGGAAGAAACATCAACTATAAAAGCGCTGTTTCCAAGCTCTACAACAGCAACCAACATGTTAAATTGAGTTACTATTGGGTAGTCTGTTAGTACAGTACCGTTATCTCTTGTGCTTAGCAATCCGGGGTTTGCTTTAATACCGGCTTCCCTGAGCATTTCAACAAGTAGAAAATTGAGATCGCCTGTGTTACCCTTTTGGTCTTTAAAAGTATCCCTGATTCCTTTTTCAGTTACTAATCTATAAAAACCATCCCATTCAAAATTCCGGACTAAGAAATCATAAATCGCTTGAACTTTTTCTAATTCACTGTTTTTTTCACTTATGAGCTCTTTTACTTTATCCTTTATATCCGCATTGGGTTTTTGCTTGCCAAAATCCCCTCGAGAGTTAAGCTCCTTAGCTATTTTTTCCCAACTGTTGAAATAATTCTGTGGATTTATACCAGGAATCTGAACCCTATTAAGCTGTGTAAAAACCTCAGATATATGATCCTCTCTGTTAATTAAAAAGGGCAAAGACTCTACTGGCGGCAAATCTTTTTTTGCTAGTTGAAATCTTTGAGCTCGAACATTATTTACATGTCCTGCTAGTTTCGTAATATTTTTAATATAGAGAGAGTCTTTCCCCTTAAAAATCATTTTATAGCTTAGTGAAGAAGGAATAATCATATCAATCTCACTCCACTGTACGGGAATATAATCATGAAATCTCCAGTCAGGTAAATAAAACGGATTCCCCATTCTCTTTTTATAGGAGAATTCAATAATTACACCAGGAGATAAATCCGGCATTGTAAATTTTTTCAAGTAAACATCTTCCCTTATTTCGTTTTCGAAAATATCTTTTCTTCCAAGCTTTGTTTCTTCTATAGTCCCATTTTCATTCAAAGTGTAAGTGGAAGCTTTTATATTATATACGTTCTGATCCCGATCTTTAAAAAATGGTATTTCAATATCTCCGTAGTCAAATCCATCGTCTGTAAGAATTTTGATTCGTTTATGATATTCTAAAATGCAGTTGTAATCAGCATCGAATTCAACTTTTCCCTTTACAAACAACACTACGGCAGAAGCAGTACTATCATACTCCGGATCATAAGAAGAGAAATCTAATGCATTGATCTCCCCAAACCTTTTAGGCTGTGCTGAAACTGACAGTGTAATTAAGAACAATAAGAGTAAAGCTTTTAAAGAACAGAGAAATACCTTCATAATCTTTCACTTCTCAGTTAGCGAAGTAACTCCCGGCAACTCTTTTCCTTCCAGGTATTCCAGACTAGCTCCTCCTCCGGTAGAAACGTGAGAAACCTGATCACTTAAACCTGCATTTTTTATTGCTGAGGCTGAATCTCCACCACCAATAATTGTAGTTGCTCCAAATTGAGTTGCCTCAACAAGCGAATGCGCCACCGCATTAGTTCCTTCCGCAAAACTTGGCATCTCAAACACGCCCATTGGCCCATTCCATAGTACTGTTTTTGCAGCTTTAATAGCATTCCCAAAAGCTATCGCTGATTGCGGGCCGATGTCAAGCGCCTGCCAATCGTCTTTTATGTTATCCTCATCCACCACTTCCTGGTTGGCATCATTGCTAAAATCATCAGCAATTACAAAGTCGAAGGGAAGCATAAGGTTCACTCCTTTTTCCTTTGCTTTTTCCATCAGGCTTTTTGCCGTCTGAACCATTTCTTCCTGTAACAGGGAATTTCCAACCGATTTTCCGTTTGCAACCAAAAAGGTATATGCCATACCTCCCCCAATAATGATGGTATCCACTTTATTAAGAAGTGCCTCGATCACAGGGATTTTATCCGAAACTTTAGCCCCACCAAGAATCGCCACAAAAGGGCGAACCGGGTCATTCACGCTATCACTTAAATATTTAATCTCTTTTTCAAGTAAGTAGCCCGATACAGCCGGTTGTAAATGCTCTGTTACTCCGGCTACAGAAGCATGTGCACGGTGACTACTTCCGAAGGCATCATTTACAAAAACATCAGCATGACTTGCCAACCGTCCCGCAAAAATCTCATCGTTATCGGTTTCTTCTTTGTGGAAACGAACATTTTCAAGCACCACGATTTCACCAAAATCAGCTGCCTCGATTACTGATGAAGCTTTTTCTCCTACACAGTCTTCTGCAAAATGCACTTTTGTATCTACCAACCCGGCTAAATGTTCAGCCACGGGTTTTAACGAAAACTCAGAATCTGGCTCGCCTTTGGGTCGCCCTAAATGGCTGGCTAAAATCAACAACCCTCCCTCTTCAATAATATGATTTATTGACGGAAGTGCCTGAACTACGCGATTGTCATCTGTTATTTTTCCATCAATAATCGGCACGTTAAAATCTACGCGCATAAGTACTTTCTTTCCTTTTACATTGATGTCGTTGAGAGTGAGTTTTGCCATTTTTTTTGTAAGGATTTGGTTTTAAATAGGTCTTACTGAGAAGAGGCTACAATGAGCATATTTCTTCGTATTCTGTTGTAGCCCAATCATTTTAATGCTTTTTGAGTAAAAAATTCGCACTTTTAAAAGCATTTTCAATTTTAACCAATTTATAAGGTAGTCGCATGAAGTTTTTGTTACTATTGTGCTCTTTGAGCATTCTTGGTGGTGCAGCCTATGCACAAAATCTAAATTTAGTCAGCACTTATCCTGCTGATGGAGCTTTCGGGGTAGAAACCGACTCGGTAATCCTCACTTTTGATCAAAAATTTGATCCTGATTTTTTTGCCGGAGACAGTCTTGGTGCCGGTGTATTTTTCTTTTTATCGCCAGAGGATTCTGTTCAATACACAAATTTTAAACTGAGCGAGGATAGCTTATCTGTTACTTACTATGTTAATCTTTCAGAGAATACAGACTATATTGGGTTCTTAGTTAACGCAGTAAGTAAAGACGGTTTTATTTTAGAAAGCCCTGCTCTTTTTCAGTTTACTACTGCCCCCACCCGTGGTCAGTTTGTGGTTGAAGGCACCTTACCTCAACCTGTACTTGAAAAAATCATCATTGAGCATCCGTTTGAGGATATAATACTGGCTTTGAGTTCAAATCCACTTGATTTCGGCCCGGATAACTGTGAAGGTGAAGAATGTGATGACGATGAATTAGAACCAGTCTATGCTGCATTTGTTGATAAAGAAACCGGTGAATACAGCGTTTCCGGAGTTCGGGAAGGCGATTACTATCCATTGGGGTTAAACTTTTTTGGAGAAGGTGTAGACAATGAAGGAGATGAGTTCTTTATTCCTGAATTTTACTACTACGACCCGAATGATGACCAAGTTCCTGATTTCATCACTGTAAATTCTACTACAGCCCCAACGGATACACTTTCAGGAATCGACCTTAGAGTTTTCGAATTGGTTCCAATCAGCTTTGCTGATGCCGTTGAATTAGCGCAACCAGTTCTTGGTGAACTGGATAATAATCCAGTTCTTGTTGGTGGAGCTACCTTTTACGCCTCCATTGGAATTCTGGAAGGTGAAGATGACCATGAAGATGATAGTGTAGCCTTTAAATCAAGCGCGATGCAGAAAATGGCACACCTTTTACGGCCAGCAGAAACTGCTGAAGCAAATGATCACCAAACAATAGAAGACATATTCGATATTCTTACTAATCCTTCCGGTCTTCAATTTGAATGGACTCTTTATGGATATGACAGTGTGAAAGATTCCGCTTTTTCAATTATAGCTACTCCTTTTGGAACCGAATTTTTAGGCTACATAGGAGAAGAAGAAGCAGAACTACCTGATACTGTAAGCTTCTCAGATATAGCTCCTCTCCCATCTACGTTTATAGATAGTGATTCTGCTGCAACCATTATTGAAGAGAATGGTGGTTGGGAATTCCGTAATTACTTTAGTGATGAACTGTTCAGCGTTTGGAGCATGGAGCTGCAAGCACTAAATAATTATTGGGATGTACGCGAAGATACATTGATTGCCGATCTCCCCGTAATGTGGTCTGGTAGGTACTATGGCTTCACCTATAACCCTGAAACCGGGCTCCTTGAAGAAGGCTACCTCGTGGTATATTTAGATATGGAAACCGGTGATGTCATCTATACTGATTCCTTCATTGGAGGGTTTGGCGAAGAATCACTAATTACATTTTCTGAAGCGATTGATCTAGCCCAGCCTTTTATAGCTGAAATGGATAACGACCCGGTAATTATCGGAGGTGGCACATTCTGGGCTTCAGTCGGACTATTTGAAGACGGTGGCGGAACTGTGGAAAAAACTGCTGATAATTCTGAATTCAAATTTTCAACAGCGATCGATAAAATGATTGCAGAACGCAGTGAACACGATGGTGGAGACTTCCCTGACTTTCCATTCCCATTTTTAAGTGAGCCAAATGGACTTCAGCTTGAGTGGGACATCTATGGATATGATGCGGTAAAAGATTCTGCTTTCGTTCTTTCCGTTTCTGAATATGGAATAGAATTTGAAGGCTATGTTGGCGAGGCAGAAGCGGATCTACCGGACTCAGTAAGTTTCTCTGATATAGAACCACTACCTGAGATGTACATTGATAGTGACTCTGCAATGACTATCATCGAAGAAAACGGTGGTTGGGAATTCCGTTATGAGTTTAGTGGGCCTTACAGTTTCTGGGAAGTTGAACTTGAAGCTTTAAATGACTTCTGGGAACTAAATGAAGACACTCTAATTACTGAAGTCCCGGTAATGTGGGCGGCTGAATACTATGGCTACAGCTTTGATCCTTTCACTAATAATTATGTAGAAGGATACTTCGTGATTTATCTGGATATTGCTACGGGAGAAATCATTTACAGTGATTCTGAAATCTACGGAGAGAAGTTCGGCTCTCATATCACATTTGATGAAGCAGTTGAACTCGCCGATTCTTTAATAAATGCCCTTCCAAATGAAGTAGATATAATGGGAGGTTTGACCCACTACACTAATATTGAGATTGTTTTAAAGGAGGCTAAGAAAAAAGTACCAGATTCTTTCAAAGCAAAAGTAACTGCAGCTATGGAAGATAACGGTCCTCTACCTGTTATAACTATTCAACCAGATGGGTATGCGTTTAGCTGGGAGATATTTGTATATGACGGTACTAAAGATTCCGTATATGTACTGAATGTAACAGAATTCGATGTTTTCATTGCTGAGATACTGGGTGAAGAAGATCTAGAAGAAGAAGTCGTATTTAGTGATATGACTCCTCTTCCTTTCACTCATATTGATAGTGATTCAGCTGCAAAATTGATTGACGCGGAGGGAGCATTGGCATTCAGAACTTCAATGGAAGAATCGGAACTGGATTGGTACTGGGAGTCTGAACTACAGCTTCTCCACCAGTATTGGGATTATCCTCCTAATCCAACTCCTACTGCACCAATTACCTGGCGTGCAGAATATTATGCCTGGGCATTTGACAGTGAAACAGAAGAGTACCACGAAGACTCACTTGTTGTTTACCTGGATGCTGAATCAGGAGCTGTACTATACTCTACAGTAATAGTCTCTAACGATGAAGAACCGAACACTCCAGACAGATTCAGCCTGTCTCAGAACTATCCGAATCCATTCAACCCTTCAACTAACATTCCATTTCAGTTGAGTGAAGCTTCAAAAGTAGAGATAAGTGTGTACTCGATACTTGGTCAAAAAGTAGCTACCATTGTAAACGAGTTGTATCCAGCCGGATCTCATTCTATTCAATGGAACGCACAAGACCTGGCTAGTGGAGTTTATATATACAGAATGCAGGCAGGAGGATTTACTCAAACACGTAAGTTTGTGCTGTTGAAATAAGTATTTACCTTTTCTTAAAAAAAGCCTCATCGATGATGAGGCTTTTTTTATTTTCCGAGTAATCTATCCAGCGGAATGTTAATTGATAACTCATAAAATTCTGTACCATTTAACGGACTTCCGTTTTCATCCAAGTCCATACGCGCGTAATCGAAACTGAGGTATTTTAAATTGATACCGAATCCAATCGTGTCATAAACCCTGTTTCCATTATCAGGGTGTTCGTAATATTTACCTATCCTTATACTAAAGATTTCGAGAAGTGTATATTCCAACCCGGATTGTCTCATGAATTGATCCCACACGTTTAAACTTATAGTTTCCTGTCCATTGAATCTCTCTAAAGGTCCCCAGGATCGAAACAAAGCTTCGACCGGTCCAAGTGGTTCATAGGTAATAATTGTTTCTCCATTCCGTGTTTCTGTCTTTTCTTCTTTTCTAACCATTAGTTTTTCTAAAGAACCATAAATGCCCAGACTAATTAGTGTTAACCCACGAAATTCTGCATTCGAGTTCATTCGTAAACCAAATCCCCCTCTCATAGTCATTGGTAAAGGGTCTTTCTGTGTGCCAGGACTATATCTTATCGGGTAACCGAAATCAGTCAATGACCAACCTAGTGAAGGGGTAATTGTTACCAATTCATAATCTAACGGATATTCAAAGTATGCTCCAAAGTCATAAGTTAATCCGGTTGCAGCTTCTACTTCATTTCCATTAATCATAACTCCTGTAGCGAGACTACTCTTGAAATCGTTTACTCCAAATCCTAACGAAAAATATTTACCGACTGGCATTGAAAACGAAAGCGTATGCACGTACTCATAAGAATTAAAAGTATTTATAAGCATATTAGTTTCATCAGAAAGTACTTGTTCTCCCAGGTTCAAGTAAGTGAATTGATAGCCAATCGAGAACTTATCAAAACCAATAATAACTCTTGGATTTCGTAAATAAAGATCTTCTACATTGAAATCGGGAAGCCAGCGGGTTGTAAAGAACCCATACTCATTGCCGGGATCGAATGGAGAATAAATCTGAAGCATCCCATTTTTACCAAATGTTGCAGGGTTAAGATGTAAACCACCTGAGCTATTGTTTAAAGCTACAGTGGCCCCACCCATGCCCATACTCCTTGCGTTATTATTAATCTCCAAAAAAGGAAGAGCAGTTGTTCCTAACTGTGCAATTGTTGAGTTTGAAAATCCGAAAATCAAAAGGACTAATGGGACGCCTATTTTTATAAATCTCATCGTTGAAATTAATTCAGAGTTTTGAAGAATAAATTTATGTCTTTATCTCACATAAAGTCATGCACTTTAATGAAGTTATAATGAATTTATTCTCCAACACTGACTTTCAAACATCCTTTCAGTATTTTTGGGGCTAATAAAAAATCAGTGAATGAAAACTCTTTACCTCGATCATGCTGCGACCACTCCTCTCGATGAACGCGTATTAGAAGCTATGCTTCCATACATGACCGAGAACTTTGGTAATGCCAATTCTGCTCATCATCTGGGTCAGCAGGCAAAAGTGGTCGTGGAAGACGCACGGGAAAAAATTGCTTATTTAATAAATGCCGAGCCTTCGGAAATTATTTTTACTAGCGGAGGAACTGAAAGTGATAATGCTGTCATCAAAGGAGTACTTGCTGTTTCTGGAGATAAAAAAGAAGTAGTTACCTCTCACCTTGAGCATCACGCCGTTTTACATCCCATTGAAATGTCTAAAATGACCGGTTTCAAGCCGGTTTATGTAGGAAACGAAGAATGTGGGAGAGTTTCAGCACGAAATGTTGAAGATGTAATTACGGATCAGACTGCATTTGTAAGCCTGATGCACGTAAATAATGAGATCGGATGCATCAATCAAATTAAAGAAATTGCTGAATTATGCAGAAACCGGAACATCCCTTTTCATTCTGATACCGTCCAAAGCCTGGGCAAAGTTCCCGTAGATGTTAAAGACCTGAGATTAGACTTCCTAAGCGGAAGCGCACATAAAATTTACGGGCCTAAAGGGGTAGGCATTATGTATGTGAGAAACGGATCGCGATGGATTCCCTGGATGACCGGAGGATCTCAGGAGCGACGTAGACGTGGAGGTACAATCAATGTTCCGGGAGTTGTAGGATTTGCTAAAGCCCTTGAACTGTCAGTTTCGGAAATGGAGGATAATACCTTGAAGTATCAACACCTCCGGGAAGTTCTGCTCTCTTCAATAGACAAAAAACTTACCAGTTGCAGCTATTCAATAAATGGGGGGAGCGAAAATAAAGTACCGCACATCATCAATCTTTCTTTTACCGATGACCAGGGACACGGTGTAGATGGCGAAATGCTTCTGCTGAACCTTGATATTGAAGGTATTTGTGTATCAAATGGCTCTGCCTGCACTTCGGGAGCTGTAGAACCTTCTCATGTATTAATGGGACTTGGAGTAAAGGAAGCAGCTGCTAAGTCCAGTATAAGGGTTAGCTTTGGTAAGAATAATACAGAGGCAGATGTACTTTATTTTGTTGAAAAACTCGATGCGGTATTAAGTCGGATGTTTAACCTGGTACAATGAAAAACATTTGCGTCTATTGTGGTTCCAGAAAGCCCGGAAATGAAAACATAAGTAGACAAGCCCGTCTGTTAGGTGAAGGAATTGCAAGCCGAAACTGGTCTATAGTTTATGGGGGAGGAAAAGTAGGAATGATGGGAATTGTTGCTGATGGAGCGCTTGAAAAAGGTGGAGATGTAATTGGAGTTATTCCTACCCATTTGAAGGAAAAAGAAGTTGCTCATCTTGGATTAACCAAACTCCACGAAACCCAGGATATGCACACCCGAAAAGCGCTCATGGAAAGCCTTTCTGATGCCTTTGTAGTTCTTCCTGGTGGTTTTGGAACCCTAGATGAATTTTTTGAAATCCTTACGTGGAGGCAATTGGGCATCCACAGAAAACCTATCTTTTTAATTAATATTGATGGATATTTTGATGGGCTGATGCAGTTTGTTAAAGGAGCATTGTCTGAAGATTTTATCCGGGATGAAGCCGTTGCTTTATTTTCAGTAGTACAATCTGTTGACGAATGTTTTGAAATGTTGGAGCTTTGATTAAGGTTTGAAAATAAGTAATCCGATTTTGATAACCCTTTTGATTGGGCTTTTACTCAGTAACTGTAACTCCGATTCTTCATCTTCTTTCAGTATGCCAGATATTAAAAACCCATTGCCGGAATGCCCTTCATCTCCGAACTGTATGAGAAAGGCATTTGTTTTGGAATCAGATTCGACACAAACTTTTGCTGCTGTTAATAAAGCTCTGGAAGTTCTTGGAGCTGAAACGATTGATGTTAACCCAGTAGAACTTAAAATTGATGCTGTTTTCAGAATTCCTGTTTTTGGGTACCGTGATGATGTTTCCATTATCATCCAACCTGATGAAAAGGCGTCTGTTCTTTTTATAAGAAGTGCAAGT
Source organism: Balneola sp. (assembly GCA_048058975.1). Taxonomy (GTDB): domain Bacteria; phylum Bacteroidota; class Rhodothermia; order Balneolales; family Balneolaceae; genus RHLJ01. Next base: position 61,632 of record JBLLNP010000008.1, on the reverse strand, counting down.
CGAGAGGGTTATTGGGACATTTTTGTAAACAGTATTCGAGTCAAAAGAATTATCAATAAAACCAAAAAACAACTTTCTAATTAGACCTATGCAAAATCTTACTCTTTCACTCGGCATTTTACTCTCTGTTCTTGGATTGGCTTCTTACTTCGGAACCGGACAAGAAAGCATTACTGCGCTGATCCCAATGTTCTTCGGAATCATTTTCATCATTTTGGGTTTCGTTGCTAAAAATGAGAATTTCAGAAAACACGCAATGCACGGAGCCGCGGGATTAGCACTTCTCGGTGCTTTAGGCTCTGCCCGGGGAATCCCCGGAGTTATTGACATCATCCAGGGAGCAGAAGTTGCACGACCTCTGGCCATTTATGCCCAGACTGCAATGTTTCTAATGTGTCTAGTATTTATTTACAAAGCGGTTCAGTCGTTCAGAGAAGCCCGGAAGAACGGAGACGTTTAGTCTTTATCATCTTTGAAAATGTCGGCAATTTGATCGGCATATTTTTCTGCAATTACCCGACGTTTTACTTTAAGCGTCGGGGTTATTTCCCCGGTTTCTACCGTAAACTCATTTGGAAGTAACCGGAAATCTCTGATTTTTTCGTGTGAAGCTAATTCTTTAGAGAAAGCCCTCATCTCTTTCTTAAAGAGATCAATTATTTCCTCTTGTTGAATTAAATCCTCAATAGACCCATTTGCAATTCCATTATCACGGGCGTATTTCTTAATCGCATCGAAATCAGGAACGATTAAAGCTCCCATAAAATTCTGAGCCTCTCCCACCACAACCAACTGATCTATCCACTTACTGGATTTGAACATATCCTCAATCGGGCCCGGGTAAATATTTTTTCCTCCGGCATTCACAATCATATGTTTAATACGGTCGGTGATTTGAAGATTTCCGTTCACAAAGCGACCAACATCCCCTGTATGCAGCCAGCCATCCTCATCAATCATTTCCTTAGTGGCTTCTTCATTCTTCCAGTATCCTTTCATCACATTCGGACCTTTACAAAGAATCTCCCCCGCTTCTGAAGTCAGTTCTGTTGGATAATCCTCACCGCTTATTTCTGCAATGATTTTACCACTATTCAAATCCTGAATTCCAACAGTAACTCCCGGAATTACCTGTCCAACCACTCCAACTACTTCCTTTCCCGGTTTGTTAGCAGCCATTACAGGCGAAGTTTCCGTTAGTCCATAGCCTTGTAAAATGGTTAGTCCGGCGCAACGAAAGAACATGTCGATATCAGGCGGAAGTGCTGCCCCTCCTGCAACAAAAAGTCTGATCTGACCACCTGTTCGCTGTTTTAACTTATCAAATACAAGCTTGTCGGCAATTACTTTCTGAACAGATACAAAACCTCTTTTCCCATCTGAATACTTACGACCGACTTCTACCGCCCAATTGAAAATCTTTTTCTTGGCATCACTGCCTTCCTCCACACTTTTAACAATCAGGTTATAAATCTTCTCAAACAACCTCGGAACACTGATCATCACCGTTGGCTTAACTTCTGGCATATTCTTGGATACCGTATCCACACTTTCAGCGTAGTAGATTTCCGCGCCACATGAAATAATCGCGTAATACCCTCCTGTGCGTTCAAAAGAATGACAAAGTGGTAAGAAGGAAAGTAACCTATCTTTATCATCCCAATAAATATGCTGGGTTGCAGCCTTCACATTACTCACTAAATTATTATGAGTAAGCATTGCGCCTTTTGGTCTTCCGGTAGTTCCTGAGGTATAAATCAGTGTTGAAATATCTTCGGGCTTAACCTTTGCAGCCCGTTTATCAATGGCTTCTTTATGTTTAGGATATAGTTTGGCTCCTTCCGCGAGAACATTTTCGAAAAGCGTAACATGATCCGGCTCCATGAATTTCTCTACTTTTGGAACATCAAAAGCTACTATTTGGGTAAGGTCTTCACAATTATCGAATACCTCTATCGCTTTTTTTAGCTGGATTCCGGTTGAAACAAAGAACAGCTTAGATTCTGAATCCTGAAGAATGTACTCGCACTGATTGGGTGGAAGGGTGGTATATAATGAAACATTGATCGCACCTAAAATCTGAATGGCTAAATCAACAACTACCCATTCGTAACGGTTTTCACTTAAAATCGCTACCCGGTCGCCATGCTCAATACCTTGTTCAAACATATAAGCAGCAATTGCATGTACATCTTCGGCAACCTGATCCCAATATACAGGTTCATAATTTCCGTTTGGATCTAATTTATGATGGAAAGCTGCTTTATTATTACCAACGTATTTTTTTTTCAGATTTGTAAAGAGATCACTAATGGTCTCAAATGGCACTATAATTGGCATGAGCTAAAAAATTTATTCCGTTTTATTCCGATTGAATATAATATTCTTCTGATCAAAAGCATGAGTTTCAAAAGCACCTTAACAAGTCTTATATTTAGCCAAACAAATTTGACTCCATGGCACATCCAGCACACGAAGATACTATTCAGCTTGTTAAAGAGATTTTCCGCACCTACCTCAAAGAGGGTAACCAGAGACAAACCCCCGAACGTTTCATGGTACTGGAAGAAATATACAGAGCCGATGGGCATTTTGATGCCGATGATATTTTCTTCCGTATGCAGGAAGGTGGAACAAGAGTTAGTAGGGCAACAGTTTACAACACCCTTGACTTATTGGTGGAATGTGGACTTGTTCAGAAACAACAGTTCGGGAAAAGTCAATACTACTATGAGCGTGCCTACGCTTACCAGCAACACGATCACATTATTTGCAACGAATGTGGACATGTGCTCGAATTTTGCGATCCAAGAATCGGAGAGATTCAGGATATGCTGGGGAAAATCCACAGGATGAATATTGAATCCCACTCTCTCCACTTCTATGGAACCTGCGAGGATACTGAAGCTTGCAACAAGAGAAAGGAAGGATTGAAGAAGGGCTCGTTCGTTAATGGTTAATGGTTATTTGTGATACCATCTGGAACCATCTCACAAATAACCATTAACAAATAACGAATAGCGAACTCACCCCGAGATATACGTCTCTTCGATAAACTTACGGGCGGCTAGGCGGCTTCCCCACCAACCCATCAATACAGATAGCCCGAACATAGCTCCGGTTAAGAAATACCAGCGACCGAATGGCCAGGAAAGTAAACCCATTTCAGGAAGATACAGTTGAATTGCAAATTCGAAGACAAAAAACACAGAAATTACCGCCATTAACCCGGCAATAACCCCCTGAAGCACTCCTTCAATAATAAACGGACTGCGGATAAAGCTGTTGGTAGCTCCTACAAGTTTCATCGCCCGAATAAGCTCCCGCTTAGCATAAATGGTCAGGCGGATGGTATTATATACCAAAATCACAGAAGCGAGTAAAATCAATAACCCGATTCCGCCTCCTACCAGAGAAAACATATTCAGATTAGATTCCATGATGCGTAATAATCCTTCATTATACTGCACCTCATCTACTCCGCGCAGGTTCTGAATACTTGAGACCAGCGTCTCAATCTGAGAAACTCCTGCTTCAGTATCTACTTTAAGTTTGAATGAAGCCGGAAGAAAATTCAGTTCAACAAGTTCTTCCACACCGGGCCCAAATTCCCGTTTCATAATTGCTGAGGCACTGTCTTTAGAGATATATGTTGCTTCAAGAACAATTTCCTCCTCATTCAATCTTCGCTCAATCTCCTCTTTGGTGCGTTCATCCACATCAAATAAAAACACTTCTACCTCAATAAGGTCTTTGATAGACATCGCCTGAACATATACGTTATATCCTACCCTTGAGAGAATCCCGAGCAGAAAAATTGCGATGAATAACGAAAAAATTGAGGTTGTTGCAGCCAGCTTAGCGCGCCGGATTCCGGCAAAACCTTCTTTAATGATATATTTAAAGCTCATATTAGTTTCTGAATTGGGCCCTGATTCCTACAATTAATCGTCGTGAGTTCATGGGAAAAGTAGCCGCCTCAAAGTAGCCTAACTGACCAATTCCATCAAGTGCATTTTCCCATCTCATTACAATCATCATAGCACGTACGCGGGCAGAAAGTTCGGCATCTAATCGGAAAAAAGCAGGGATGTCAACTTCTGTACTATTTGCCTGCCAGTACTGCAGTTCTGTATTAAAAAACTTGCTACCGTACGGAAGCGGAGATAATGTAGTTCGTACTCCCAGTTTAACATAAGTAGCCCGATCGAATGCATAACCTTTGATAAAAGCATTATTCCGAATCCAGACTTTCTGCTCGTTGTACCCAAGAGGTGTTGACGAAGCTTCGGGGCTGATATTATTCAGAGCATCAAAAGTGGCAGAACTTTCAATTTCGAACCGGTGATTCTCAAAACTTCCAAATACGGTTCCTGAGATGGATGAAATATCTCCTGAGTTCACAAGTGTGGAATCATTTCCCAGGAAAACATCGTTATTTGATTGTTTGATTCTTCCTGAAGCTCCCAGTCTTATCTGTTCTGTTAATTGAATACTGGACTGCCCATACACTGATATCCCATTCTCATTTTTCAGAGCCTCATTCCCTGAAAAATTAACTCCTGTCCAATACAATTCCTGGATGGTAGGCATTCGACTAAATAATGCTCCGCTCACCACTATTTCCAGTTTATTAACTGTTAGTTTTGCCCCCCCACCAATTTCCGTTCCGTTAAATCCATCTCCTCTTTGCAATAGCGTTCCTAAGCCAAACACTTGCAGGTTTTCATCCAGATTGGTTTGCGCTTCCGCACTTAATCTGAAATCAGACCAATTAACCCGAGTAATGTTTCGGGTTTCATTGAAAGAATGAAACCCACCTTCCCCTTCCAGTTTTAACGAAAAACGTTGGTTTCCAAAAACTTTAAATGTCCTGGCAGAATAACTTCTTAAGTCCCAGTTCAGTGTATCAGTTGCAGAGGAGGGCAGCTCGAATTCGTTTTTTGTAAGGGTAAATTCCAGTCCCATATTCTCTACGGAATTACTATCCGGGCGGGAGTAAATCCCCGTTAACCAGTCTCTGCGACTAGTTTTAGAAGAAGCGTTACTTACTTTTGGAGTGGAGATAAATTGATCAAAAGAAAAAGTTAACGGGTCATCAACCACATATCCGAAAGGCTCCTGAAGATCGAATTGGTTTCTGAGATACAGCGTACGAAGTTGGATGTTTTGATTCAGATAATGATATCCCCGTGCCACAATCTGATTCCCTATTACCTCATTTCGCGGATAATTATCTCCGTCTCTTCTATCCCAGAATGAAAGCTCGATGTTGGTTCGCTCCGAAAAATTCTGGGTTACCATAAACTCCAGGTTCCGGTAATTGAACTTCGCTTCATCATAATTCAGATAGCTGATGGGTTCAAGGATGTAGTATTTTTTTAGCTCGATATCGGAATGATACCCGGCCGACAACTTCTCATGAAAACTCCCGATTTTGTGATGCGGCACATAGTTGTAATTCACAAGTCCGGTAATAGGGTTTGAAAGATTTATCCCTTCCAGGCTAAGTGTTTGCTCATCCTGACTGAATCCTGAAATTTGAAACGCGTCCAATCTTCCAATCGTCCCCTGCCGGAATGAAATCACGTCTTTTCTATAGGCATAATAGTCTCCCCAATTTGGCCAGATTTGCCAGCGCAATAAACTATCATCAGCCACAAAGCTTTGTCCTGATGGTTTAAATTGTTTCCACGGCACTATATTCTCAGGACCTTTTGGTTTTTCATCTTCAGGTTTAACTGTTTGCACTGTTGTTAATGTATCAACGGCAGATGTATCAACAGATAAAGAATCGGTTTGCAGTGAATCAGAAGCTACCTGTGCCTGTAGCTGAGAAAACACTCCCATCAAAACTATAAAAACCACTAAAAGTGCTGATCTGATCAAGCGAGTTCTTTTTTTAGTGCATAAGGTAGCTCTTCTATTCCGGAAAGTAAGCGCCGGATAATCTCCAAAGCTACAACTGCTGTTCGTTCGCGGTTTGCCGTTCTGTCTTTTGTAAAAAACGCCTTAACAGCAAAATGTTGCCCAAGTCCGAAAACTCCAATCCAAACAGTACCAACAGGTTTCTCTTTGGTCCCTCCACCCGGTCCTGCAACTCCCGTTGTTGAAATACCGATATCACTTCCTAGTTTTTCGACAACTCCTTTTGCCATTTGAAGGGCAATTTCTTTGCTCACGGCTCCAACCGAATCCAGATCTTCCTGATTTACACCAAGCTGATTCACTTTTACCTCATTTGCGTACGAAACTATTCCCCCCAACATATACTCACTACTTCCTGGGGTATCAGTTATCTGTGTAGCAATTAGTCCTCCGGTACAACTTTCAGCAGTGGCAATCTTCAAGCCCTTAAATTTCAGTAATTCTCCCACCGATTCGCTTAGCGTTGCTTCTTTAGAATAACCATATATAAACGTACCGGCTTTTTCTTTGATGAAATGTATCAGCTTTTCAGAGCGCTCAATAGCTTGTTCTTTGGTTTCCCCTTTTCCGGTTATCCGGAGTGTTACCTGACCAAATGAAGGTAGAAAAGCTAGCGAAACATGATCATTCAGATAAGAAGAAAGATTCCCCAAAATAGTATCACTTAGAGTGCTTTCCCCAATCCCTGCTATTTTAAGATATTCGGTATGAATATACCCTATTGCAGTAGATACTTCGCGAAGCTTAGAAGCCACTCTGCGTTTCATCAGGTATTTCATCTCGTAGGGTACGCCCGGTAACACGGCTAAGTAGCAATTATTTTCGTGAAACCACATTCCGGGAGCTGTCCCGGCTTTATTGAAAAGAACTTCACAATTATCAGGTACCATCGCCTGCCAGCTATTCGATTCCGAAAAGGGAATATTTCTACTTTTGAACAACTCCTTTATATAAATATCTACCGATTCATCCTTAATCAGTTTTGCACCAAATAATTCTGCAATACAGGTTTTGGTAATGTCATCGTGAGTTGGACCCAAACCTCCGGTTGTAATAACTAAATCGGCTTCCAGCATACTTTTTTCACAGTTTCTTTGATGATATCCCCATCATCGGAAATGGTATGAACACGGGAAACCTCGATTCCTAATTCGTTCAAAAATTGCCCCATCCAGGAAGCATTTGTATTTACTGTATCGCCAATAAGAAGCTCGTTACCGATCGAGATGAGTTGTGCTTTCATGGTTAAGAAATTCCAAATAATGTTGCCCAAATGCCAACATTCTGCAAAGATATGCTGTTTAAAATTTCTCATTGTAAAATAATTCCTATCTTCGGCGATGCACCGGATTCCGAATATTCTCAGTTCAATACGGATTATACTTTCCCCCATTTTTTTATTGCTATGGTTTCAGGATGAGTTTCTCCTGAAAGCTTTAGGTTTAGTGGTGTATATAATAGCCGCTGTAACCGACTATTTTGATGGATACTATGCCAGAAAATTCCAGGTTCAAAGTAAACTTGGAATTTTTCTTGACCCATTAGCTGATAAATTCCTCACCTTTAGTGGGTTTATTGTGCTTCCCTTTATTGATGTAGAGCAATTCCCCTGGTGGGCGATAGGGCTTATCATTTTTCGTGATATCGCGATTACTATTTTCAGAATTTACACGAATCGCAAAGAGCAACCCATGGTTACCCGCTTTACAGCCAAAGCGAAAACAACCATTCAGATGGTATTTTTGTATATAGGTTTGGTGGTAGGGCTTTTCCAAAATGTTGATTTCTTTCTTGGCGATTGGATTCGTTTACTTCTGCAAACAGATATACTACTCTACTTAATGATCTTTGTGACTTCGGTAACTATTTATTCCGGGGTAGAATACGTTGTTGTGAATCGCATGGTGTTTAAGTCTGAAGATTGATGAAACAGCTTAAACTGTTTATTGGCTCAGGTTTTGGATCAGGGTATTCCCCTGTTGCACCCGGAACTGCCGGAAGCCTTGTTACGACTTGCCTTATGTACTTTATACTAAGTTCCAATGAATTAATCGGCCCGATTTTAGTAATTGTACTTGCGAGCATACTAACACTTACCGTTAGTAACACCTGCGAAGAAGAATGGGGTGAAGATCCCGGAAAACTAGTCATTGATGAATTTGCCGGACAGGCTTTGGTTTTCACAAGTATTCCTCTTTCAGGAAATTTAGTCACTGATATCCTGATACTTAGCTTAGGTTTTTCCCTTTTCCGTTTATTCGATATCTGGAAACCTCTTGGCATCCACCAGATACAAAAAATTGGCGGCGGAGCAGGTATTTTGCTGGATGACTTACTTGCCGGTTTTTATGCGTTTATCTGCTTAAAAAGTGTTATTTTTGCCTTCCCCAATTTTTTTGGGTTGGCATAAATAAAGCGAACAAGACAACGTCAGATTAAAAGATTTACAGAACGCATGATTATTGACACCGCATTTGCACGCGAGCTGGCAGCACATTTACTTGATATAAATGCAGTTATTCTACGCCCGAATGAACCTTTCACATGGGCATCAGGTTGGCACTCGCCCATTTATTGTGATAACAGGTTAACCCTTCAACACCCGGAAATCAGAAAAAAGATCGCAGCAAAATTAGCGGATATCATTACTAAAGAATTTCCTAAAACCGAAGTTATCACCGGAACAGCGACTGCAGGAATACCTCATGCTGCATGGGTTGCAGATATCCTGGATAAACCAATGGCATACGTAAGAGCAAAAGCCAAAGCGTACGGGATGGGAAATCAGATTGAAGGTGGCGTTGCAAAGGGTCAGCCTACCGTTGTTATTGAGGATTTGATTTCAACCGGGGGATCAGCCATTTCGGTTATTAACGCATTACAATTTGTTGGAGCTGACGTTCAGGCTATTATTTCTATTTTCAATTATGGGTTTGATCGATCAGTGGAAAATTTTGAGAAAGTACGGGTACCCGTTTACAATCTTACAGATTATACCACACTTGTTGATGTGGCTGTTGAAAATGGTTTTGTTACCAGTGACGATCTTGAGCATCTCGCAAACTGGCGAAATCACCCGGATACCTGGCCGAATTAGAATTTATTTTAGAAAAGAAGACTGTGAGCAACAAAAAATTCTTTATTGAAACCTATGGCTGCCAGATGAACTTCGCAGATTCAGAGATTGTGAATTCGATCCTGATTGAAGATGGTATGACTGTAGCACCCAACCCGGAATCAGCAGATGTGATTCTGGTAAATACCTGTTCCATCCGGGAAAATGCTGAAACCAAGGTCTGGAACCGACTTAAGGAACTCCGGACCATCAAGAAAACGAACTCTGAACTTACCGTTGGTGTGCTTGGCTGTATGGCAGAGCGTATCAAAGACCGGATTATTGAAGAAGAACATCTGGTTGATATTGTAGTCGGCCCGGATGCGTATCGTGATATTCCCCGCCTCCTTGCTGAGGTTGATGATGGACGAAAAGCCGTGAATGTGCTTCTTTCTTTGGAAGAAACCTATGCCGACATTGCTCCGGTTCGTACTACCGGAAATGGAGTTTCCTCCTTTGTTTCTATTATGCGCGGTTGCGACAATATGTGTTCTTTTTGTGTAGTCCCTTTTACAAGAGGAAGAGAAAGAAGCCGCCCAATGGATAGTATTCTCAAAGAAATTAGGCAATTAAGTGATGAGGGCTACAAAGAAGTCACTCTTCTTGGTCAGAATGTAAACTCCTATAAAGACGGAGAAAATACATTCACTAGGTTGATGGATGCCGCCAGCCTTATAAATCCTGAAATCAGATTCCGGTTTTCATCACCCCATCCTAAAGATTTTCCGGATGATTTACTGTATTTGATTGCCGAACGGCCAAATCTTTGTAATTACATCCACATTCCCGCTCAGGCAGGAAGTGATACCATGCTGGAACGTATGCGCAGACCTTATACCCGGGAACAGTATCTCTCTCTTACTCAAAAAATGCGTGATATTATCCCCGGAGTTTCTTTGTCAACGGATATAATCGCGGGATTCTGTGGTGAGACTGAAGAAGAACATCAGGGAACCATGACTCTGATGAAGGAAGTTGGATTCGACCTTGCTTATATGTTTGCGTATTCAGAACGGGAAAGAACACTAGCCTACAGAAAGTTTGAGGATGATGTACCGGAAGACATTAAAAAGCGTCGCTTGTCCGAAATTATAAGTCAGCAAATGAACATTCAGAAAGAGCGAAATCTCGACGAAATCGGTATGCGACATCTGGTTTTAGTAGAAGGCACCAGTAAAAAATCAGAAGACCAGGTAAGCGGAAGAACCGATACAAACAAAATAGCGGTATTTGATCGCAAAGATTTCCAAAAGGGAGACTATGTTGAAGTGGAGGTTGCCGACTGTACCTCTGCTACCTTGATTGCAAAGCCAATTCGAAAAACAACCATCACTGAATTTTACGGAGCTGCTGTAGAAGCCTAAGTGAGAAGCAGAAGAACATATTCTACGATCTTCATTTTACTTCTTGCCTTGATTGCGGGTATTCCTTCAGGGTTTACTTTCGCACAGGAAACTTCCCGAACCAATCTGGGTGTATCCTGGCAGAATAATACCCCTCTAAATGAACTCTCAACCAGGCTTGCTGAATTTGAGGAACTTGGGATCTCTTACATTGAGGTTACACATCCTGTTGAGCCCGCTACTTTGGATTCTCTTTCTTCATACCCATTTCGTGTATTAATCCGCTTTGATAACCAGTTTTTGATTGCTGAGGATATCAAAAAAGGGAAAGAAGAATTCATCCAGGAGTATCAACGCCTGATTCTTCAATACGCCGAGTATGAAAATGTGATCGCGTACGGGCTCTACTCATTCAGCCAGTCGTTTAATGCAGAATTCATCACAGAATTTAGTGCAATTAAGGAAGAGTTAAGAACTATTACGAACAGGGAATTCTACGAAATAACTTCTGGTAATTTCAATGCTGTAGATTTTTCTATCACCCAGATCGCAGGAGACTCAATTTCTGAAAGTTCACCTTCTTTTCTGCTTTCCAAGCCTTATGAAAAAAACGACCTACATCTTTTTCATAAGCTAATTAACAAAAAGCCTGTACTACTTTTTTTAGATGGAAACTGGCTGGACGAAGCTTTATCTGATTACTTTCCACTTCGGGAATCTTTGGTCAGCTTAAATGAATCCGGGGCATTCACTCTCCCTTTACCTAAAAAGAATACTCCCAAACCCGGATTTAACTGGCCGGTATTAGTTTTTGTACTTATCTGGGTAAGCCTCGGAATACATATTCTACTATCTCAGACCTATAAACCTTTAATTTTTAGGTTCTTTTCAGCTCATCGCTTTTTTGTGGATGATGTAATGAGATACCGTGAGCGTTCTTTCCTTAGTGGTACTTTTCTGGTTTTTCAACATGCAGCATTCACAGGACTGGTATTCTATATTTTAAGTGCATTTTTGATTTCTCCAAAAGGACTTGATGCTCTTTTTTATTTCCTACCACAGGCTGCTTTTTTTGGTGAGAATTACTTTTCAGTTTTTGCAGTAACAATGATGATTTCAATTCTACTTCAACTGGTAGGATTATTCTGGTTGTATCTCCCAAGTAAATCTATGACTCACTTTAGCCAGGCTCTGAATTTATATACCTGGATTTTTCATATAGACTTCTTACTCGTAAGCATAATGCTCATCCTGCTTCTTTCTGGTGGAAGTAGAGCTGTAATCATCATTCTTGGAATTATATTTGTATTGAACTGGCTGATGGGGTTCCTCCTCACCGCTTTTAACAGTTCAAAATACCTTGCACAAAAAAGAGCCGGTTATATTCTTTACACCTTCGGGCTGCATACTTTAGCAAATATTGCTTTGCTGGTTTTTATACTGAGCAACGACTACCTGATGGATGTACTTGAGCTACTTTTCGTGCTCTAATATTAAATAATCTGCTTTCTTAACCTTGCCACTGGTTCATTCAGTTGCTCTCTGTATTTGCTTACCGTGCGGCGGGCGACTTTGTATCCTTTTTCGTTCAGAGCTTCGGCTAGCGCCTGATCACTTAACGGATTTCTCTTGTCTTCGTTATCAATAATGGTTTGAAGAATATTTTTCACTTCCCGGTTCGAGACTTCTTCTCCGCTTTCGGTTTCCAGCCCTTCGTTGAAGAAGTACTTCAGTTCATAAACACCATAATTAGTCTGAACATACTTTCCATTTACAACCCGAGAAACCGTGGAAATATCCATGCCAATTCGTTCGGCTACATCTTTCAGAATCATGGGCTTCAAGCCATCCCCGAATTTGAAAAAATCTTCCTGTAAAGCCACCATGGTTTTCATGGTATTCATGAGTGTATTTTGTCGTTGCTTGATGGACTCTATAAACCAGTTCGCTGAATCAATCTTTCCTTTCATAAATCTCTGAGTCTGCTCATCCGCCTTTTGTTTTTTGGCTTTGATCTCGTCCCACATCTGTCTGTACTCAGGTGATATCCTTAAAGTAGGTGCATTTCTTTGATTCAACTGAATCACAAACTCTCCCTTTCCGTGTTCATTTTGATTAGCTCCCCGCCAATACACTTCGAAATCAGGTTCAATATAATTTTGGGTATCTTCCATCCCACTACTAACTGCACCTGGACGTGGATCCATATGACGAATAGCCTCAAAAGCTTCTTTTAAATCCTCTTCATCAATAGTAAACTTCTGTATGAGTTTATCGAAATGCTTCTTTTCAAAAGCTGACCATGCGTTTTGTATTATTTTAATCGCTAATTCCCTTCCGGGTAAATCTTTATCTGCTTCTTTAAGCTGAACCAATAAACAATCCTTCAAACTTGTAGAGGCAATCCCAATCGGATCGAGTAATTGAATTTGCTTGCGAACCCGATCTACATCTTCTTCTTCCAGGTAAATACCATGATTAAAAGCGATGTTATCCGCTACTGCTATTAAATCTCTTCGAAAATAGCCATCTTCATCCAAAGACCCCAGAATCTGGTCGGCTATCAATTGCTCTTCTTCCGTTAAATCGAGTAACCCAACCTGATTTTCAAGTTCCTCAAGCAGCGACTCGTTATAAGGATTGGGAAGATCTTTCCATTCTTCAATGTCCGGATTCCTGGGAGCTGAATAATTCTCCCCATCGTACTCAGTGTTTTCGTCAAATTCGTCCCAGTCCACTTCGTGTTCTTCCAGGCTTTCGAGTGCTTCCTCTTTTTCTTCTTTGGGATCTTCGGTCTCTAACCTTTCCTCATATTGCTCCATAATACCCAGTTCTTCCAGAACAGGGTTCATCTCTATTTCTTCTTTGATGCGTTGTTCCAGAGCAATAGTAGGAAGCTGAAGTAACTTGATATATTGAAGTTGCTGTGGAGACAGTTTCTGCTGTAAACCTTGCTGAAGCTTCTGGCTTATATTTTGACTCTGCTGATTCCGAAGCACTTCCTACCCCTCTTTCGACCTTACATATTCACATGCTGCAATAAATTCATCGTACCAGTCCTGTCCATATCTTCTTACTAACGGCCTTTCTAAAAATTCCGCCAGATACGTATTCTCTCTTTCTGCCTTCTCACATGCAGGAGAACAAATTTTGGGTACATACTCAAAATTCGCGTAGTCAAATCCTGCTATTTTCTTTAATCGTACCGGAAAGAGGTGACAACTAAGCGGCTTCTCCCAGTTAAATCTACCTTCGAAATAGGCTTTTTGAATGGCACAGTAGGCAATCTCATTTTCATCGTATTTCACAAAAATACATTCTGCATTTCCAACGCAAGCAATTTCATAGCCTGTTTTCTCGCTCCCGATTACTACCCCTTCCCTCTCGGCCACTTCTACCGCTTCTGGATTTAGTTCATTCTTCAATTCCCTGTATGCTTTATGCAGAATTGGAATCTCATCTTTTGCAACCGGAGCACCCGCATCACCTACCACACAACAAGCCCCTTTGCACCTTGGCAGGTCGCAAGCAAACTTCGCAGTTGCTATATCATCAGAGATTATGGTATCACCTACTTTAATCATGCTTTAATATACAAACATCGTGCCATAAGGCTATATCACTTTATTTTTTTTCTTGATGCATTCTTTAACAAATCAGGTAACTTACACCCGGTATCTTTCGTCAATAGCTGGTCATTTTTAACAAACACTGATTATGAAGAAAATTATATCCTCGTTCTTATCCATCGTTTTAATTTCTTTTTTTATTACTGCTTGTTCCGGTTCAGGTGAGCAGGAGTTTTCTGTTGATTATGAGAAAATCACCCTGGACAATGGTCTCGAAGTTATTTTTCATCAGGATAATTCAGATCCTGTTACCGCGGTAGCACTTACTTTTCATGTAGGCTCGGCCCGTGAGAAAGAAGGCCGTACCGGATTTGCCCACTTATTCGAGCATTTACTCTTCCTCGAATCAGAAAACCTGGGTAAAGGCGGTTTGGATAAAATGAGTAGCCGAATTGGTGGTTCTGGTGCAAATGGTTCAACAAGCAGAGATCGTACCAACTACTTCCAGACAGTACCGAATGATGCCCTTGAAAAAATGATCTGGGCCGAAGCAGACAAGCTTGGCTTCTTTATCAACACAGTTACCGAAGCCGTTGTGGAAAAAGAAAAGCAGGTTGTAAAAAATGAAAAACGTCAGGGAGTGGATAATCAGCCTTATGGCCATGCCAATTATGTGATTGGGAAAAATATGTACCCGGTAGATCACCCTTACAACTGGCAGGTGATTGGATCTTTGGAAGATCTTCAGAACGCTACTCTTGCCGATGTAAAAGAGTTTTACAACAAATGGTACGTTCCAAATAATGCTACATTGGTAATTGCAGGGGATTTTGATGTAGATCAAGCCAAAGAATGGGTTCATAAATACTTTGATGAAATTCCACGAGGTGAAGAGATCACTCCTTTAGAAGACAGACCCGTAACTCTTTCAGAAACCAAAAAACTATATTACGAAGATAATTTTGCCCGACTCCCAGAACTTCGAATGGTTTGGCCGGGAGTAGATTTATACCATCCTGATTCTTACGCTTTGAATATTTTAACCCAGTTACTTGCTTCCGGGAAAAAAGCACCACTTAACAAAGTACTAATAGATGAAAAGGAGCTTACTTCGAATGTGGGTCTGTTTAATAATAACTCAGAATTAGCCGGAGAGATTTACTTACTTGTTCGAGCCTTCCCAAATACCGACCTGGATGAAGTAGAAGCTGCAATTTATGAAGGTTTAGAACGCTTTGAGGAAGAGGGTTTTACAGATAATGACCTAAATAGAATTAAAGCCGGAATAGAAACTCAATTTTATAATGGGTTATCAAGCGTACTTGGTAAGGCCTTTAATCTGGCACAATACAATATTTTCGCAGATGATCCCGGCTACATCAATGAAGACATCAAAAAAACGCTGGCTGTAACTAAAGAAGATGTGATGCGGGTGTATGAGCAGTATGTTAAAGGTAAAAACTTTATAGCTACCAGCTTTGTGCCACAAGGACAAACCGAGTTAGCTCTGGAAGAATCTGAACCTGCCGAAGTTGTGGAAGAAGTAATTGCAGAAAGCGGTGCAAACGAGTCTTTTACACTTCTTGAAGAAACCGAATATGAACGTACTGCTTCCAGTTTCGATAGAAGCATAGAGCCTCCGTATGGTGAAGCTCCGGATGTTACAGTTCCTGATGTATGGCAGCGCGAGTTATCAAATGGAATGGCCGTTTACGGAACTCAAAATAATGAGCTTCCCCTCGTCCAGTTTGAACTAAAGATTGATGGCGGTTTGCTGCTCGATGATCCTGAGAAAGTAGGAGTAGCGAACCTGGTGGCACAGACAATGACTCGAGGTACTGCTACTAAGACTCCTGAAGAGCTTGAAGAAGCGATTGATGAGCTGGGTGCTAACATCAACATAAACTCAGGTCAGCAAAGTATCAGCATAACCGGGAATACGCTTTCCAGAAACTATGCCCGAACTATGAAATTAGTGGAAGAAATGCTGATGGAACCCCGTTGGGATGAAACGGAATTTGAGCTTGCAAAGCAAAGCACGTTAAGCCAGATCGCTGCTCAAAGTGCTAATCCAAACAGCATTGCAACTAATACTTATAACAAACTACTTTACGGAGAGGATAATATCCTTTCAAACAACCCGATTGGAACTACAGAGAGCCTGGAATCTATAACTATCGATGACTTGAAAGCTTACTATGAAGCAAACTTCTCTCCAAATCTGGCTAGTTTTATGGTAGTTGGATCGGTTACTCCAAGGGAAGTAGTTGCCTCTTTGGCAGGTATCGCTGAAAAATGGGAATCTAAAAATGTACAATTGCCTGAGCTTTCATTCCCTGAAGCACCTGACCAATCGATGGTTTATTTCTATGATGTGCCTGATGCCAAACAATCCGTCATTCGTTTCGGATATCTTGCAATGCCTGAGACCGATGAAGACTACTACCCTGCTACCGTAATGAATTACATTCTTGGAGGTGGTGGTTTTGCTTCCCGATTCACTCAGGAACTACGTGAAGGAAAAGGATATACCTATGGTATTGGATCTGGTTTTAGTGGTTCGGAGTTACCGGGACCTTTCACTATTAGTAGCGGTGTTCGGACCAACGTTACCTATGAGTCTGCCGCATTAGTTAAAGAGATTCTCGAAAATTACCCTGACACCTTTACCGAACAGGATTTGGAAACTACGAAAAGCTTTCTGCTAAAAAGTAATGCTCGCCGCTTCGAAACTTTAGGGGCGAAGCTGAATATGCTGGAAGACATCAGTGATTATGGTTGGTCTCCCAATTATGTAAAAGAGCGTGAGCAAATTGTGAAAGACATCACTATCGATCGTATTTCAGAGTTGGCTAATGAGTATGCCAATCCGAGTAGAATGATTTACCTGGTGGTTGGAGACGCTAAAACACAAATGGATCGCCTTGAAGCGCTTGGTTTCGGAAAACCGATTCTCATCAGCCAGGATTTTAAAGAGGGGAATTAAAAATATAATCTATCTTTTTACTGGTCATCCTGAACTTGTTTCAGGATCTTTGATTGGTTTATTAACTTCGAACCAAATCGTAAGATTCCGAAACAAGTTCGGAATGACCTTTTTTACTGAAATAAAGTTTAGAATATTGCTATGCACTCCAGAGTAAAAGAATTAGTAGAAAAGCTTGATCTGCAAGAACATGTTGAAGGTGGTTTCTACAAAGAAACCTATCGGAGTGAGGGCATCATCAAGAAGGGAAGTACACCGGAAGACTTTACCGGAGACCGAAATTTTAGCACAGGAATTTACTTTCTGCTTACCTCGGACAACTTTTCTGCTTTCCATCGCATAAAGCAGGACGAAATGTGGCATTTCTATGAAGGATCTCCACTTACAATTCATATGATTGACGAATCCGGAGACTATTCATTTCAGCGGCTTGGTCTAGATTTGGAAAATCTTGAACGACCTCAGTTTACAGTACCGAAGAATACCTGGTTTGCCTCCGAAGTTGAAGATCCCAATACCTATTGCCTGACCGGTTGTACTGTTTCACCCGGTTTTGATTTCGAAGACTTTGAATTAGCCGAACGAAAGTCTCTTATTCAGGCATTTCCAGAGCACAAAGAGGTGATTCATAGACTGACGAGGTTTTAAAAGCCTGTAATTATTTCCATCTATTTTGACCTACAAAAAAAGCCGTTCACTTTTCAGCAAACGGCTTTAAACATTCTACTAAGAACTGATTACATAGAAGCCAGATCTTTAAGTGTATTAGCAAGCATACTTACTTTATCAGAGTCTTTTGCCATACCTGCCATACTACTTACTTCGTCAGCGAGTTGAGACAAGATTTTTGTTTTTGCTTTACCTGAGGTGGCATCAGCGTTTGCAAGCCCTTGACGAACAGCTGTAATACTTACTGCATCAAGTCCCTTATCCCGGTCTAACTGATCAACATAAGCCTTAGCTAGTGCAGGAGTAGATGGCCATTTGAACTTTGGATTTCCTTGAGCATTCAGATAATCCAGCTTAACAGTATTTGCCGCAGCTATTTCATTTTCTGTTAAATATGGACTTGGCTTAAGTTCAAAAATATCCAATCCACGTGAAATCTCTGAGTTTACAATCACTCCATTATACCAATAGACTGACCAGCTTCCGCCATTACCCATTCTATCCGCTCGAACCGGGCCACGATCGTGGAACGCAATTTCAACAGGGTTTTGCTTGTCTGTCCAATCAAAAATGGAAATCCCACCCTGATACCAGGATTGTACCATTATATCACGCCCGGGAACCGGAATCATAGAACCGTTATGTGCCACACAGTTTTCCATAACAGTTTGTGGGGCAGACAATTTATAATAACTCTGAAATTTCAGCTTTCCATCTTCGATAGTAAAAATGGCATTCGCTCCCCACTCATAAGGATCAGTTTCGCGGCACTTAGGCTGTCCACCACCACCCCACTCATCTGTAAAGAGTACGGCACTACCATCATTGGTGAACGTAGCAGAATGCCAGTATGAGAAGTTTGAATCCGCTACCGCGTCAATTCTTCTTGGATTTACAGGATCTGAGATGTCGAGTAATAATCCATATCCTTCACAGGCACCACCAGCCAATCCTATTTCAGGGTAGAGTGTGATATCGTGACATTGATCCGGGCCACGGTCATTACTGCTGGGTTCTCCGAACATTTCATTAATCATAGCTGTGGCATTCTCTCGGAGATAAAGGGTATCAGCAGCATTTGGAGTAGCACCTTCACCAGCACGTTCCTGAGCAATATTACGGAGCAAACGTCCTGCAAAACCATTTGATAATGACCTTTCCTGTCCACCTCTTTCATACATGAAAGCACCATTCTCTTTTGCGATACGAATTGCTTCCAGATCGGCAGGTGCTAAACCGTGAGTTGGAGGAGCTTTAAGGTCTTCAAAAATTCTTGGTGAGCTTACAATAGCTGCAGCAGTTGGATTATCGAGAGGCACTTTAATTACCTCAATTCTGAATAGCGCAGAGTTTGGATCGTCCTCTGGAGCAAAGTTTGAGCAACCTGGAAGTTCTTCTTCCGGACGAACAGACGCAGAACCAGAAACATATACATACACATTCTCATCATCTTCAGGGTCTTTTAATACAGAATGAGTATGAGAACCGCGACAAGTCTGAACATTAGCAATATACTTTGGGTCTTCGATATTTGTGATATCAAAAATACGGATACCTCTTAGACGCTCGTCACTCACCGCTTCCTGAACACCTTCGGTTCCACAATCTAAACGACCGCTGTATCCTTCTCCTGAAACAAAAAGCAGGTTTCCATACACAGAAACATCACTTTGTGAAGCCGGGCATACGTAATCTTTTACCAGAACGGGTTCCTCGGGATTAGAGATATCCCAAACGATCATTCCATTGTAATTTCCCTGAATCGCATATTTCCCTTTAAATGCTAAATCTGAACTTGTTACACCAACAAAAGCCTCTGGTGGTGGAGTTGTTGATACCATTTCCAGATTCCAGATAGCTTCCTCTGCATCAAAAAGTCCGGCACCAAGGCCTACACGGGGATCAGGGGTTGGGTGGTTAACCTCACTTAAAGGAGCTACTTCAGGCGCGGTAAAATCGGCCTGAACAGCAGGACCTTTAGGCGCACAACCATAAGCTGTAAACAGTACAGCAAGCAGCGTGAGCACTGACAGGTGTTTAATTGAATAGTTTTTCATACTTGTAATGGTAGGTTATTGATTGGTTTTAAATTCAGAAATAGGTTTGCCTTTCGAATTACTCTCTATAAAAAATAAAACCGTTCACTAATAAGTGAACGGTTTTAAGTTTCTTCAAATCTGATTACATGGAAGCCAGATCTTTAAGCGTATTGGCAAGCATACTCACTTTATCAGAGTCTTTTGCCATTCCGGCCATTTCACTTACTTCATCAGCAAGTTGAGACAGGATTTTTGTTTTTGCTTTACCTGAAGTAGCATCAGCATTTGCGAGTCCCTGGCGAACAGCAGTTATGCTTGCTGCATCCAGTCCTTTGTCCCGATCTAACTGATCAACATAAGCCTTAGCTAATGCGGGAGTAGATGGCCACTTGAACATCGGATGTCCCTGAGCATTTAGATACTCCAGTTTCACAGTTTTTGAAGCTGCTATCTCATTTTCAGTTAAAAATGGACTAGGCTTAAGATCGAAAATATCTAATCCTCTGGCTATTTCGGAGTTTATAATCACTCCATTATACCAGTACACAGACCAACTTCCACCAGATTGCATTCTTTCCGCAGAAACAGGACCTCGATCGTGGAAAGCTATTTCTACAGGATTTTTTGGGTCTGTCCAGTCGAATACAGAAATACCACCCTGATACCAGGATTGTACCATAATATCACGTCCAGGAATTGGAATCATAGAACCGTTGTGTGCTACACAGTTTTCTGTAGCAGACTGAACGCCCGGAATTTTGTAATAGCTTTGGAACTCGAGCTGGTTATCATCCGAAATGGTAAAGATCGCGTTAGCACCCCACTCATAAGGATCGGTATCCTGGCATTTAGCTCCGCCGCCGCCGCCCCATTCGTCGGTGAACAGGATTGCACTTCCATCATTGGTAAAGGTAGCGGAATGCCAATAAGAGAAATTCGAATCAGCAACAGCATCAATTCTTACAGGATTCACAGGATCAGTAATATCGAGAAGCAAACCATATCCTTCACATGCACCACCTGCTAAACCTATCTCAGGATATAAAGTAATATCATGGCACTGATCAGGGCCTGGCTCATCGCCGGTACTTTCTGATACTCCTTGGAGTTCATCCACAATAGCCTGCATGTTTTCTCTAAGGTAGGTGCTATCAGCGGCAGTAGGCTCGCCTTCTCCACCGCGCTCTTCAACTATTCTTGCCAACTGTGCTTTAACAAAATTGTCATTCCCTACCTGTAGGAATGGTCCTACAATCGTTTTAATTACAAATGGGAAGCGTCCTTCATTATAAAGCTCGTTATATCGTTCTTTTTCAGCCTGAGTTAACCCATGCTGAGGAGCTTTTGTTAAATCTTCAAAAATTCTTGGAGAACTTACAATCGCAGCTTCGGACGGACTATCAAGAGGAACTTTGATTACTTCGATTCTGAATAGCGCAGAGTTTGGATCATCTTCATCCGTTGAACATCCCGGTAATTCTTCATTAGAACGAACAGGAGCTGATCCTGAAACATAAACATATACATTGTCATCATCATCAGGATCTTTTAGCACTGAGTGGGTATGAGAACCACGGCATGTTTGTACATTTGAGATGTACTCAGGATTTTCGATATCAGTGATGTCAAAAATTCGAATACCACGGAGTCGTTCTTCACTTACCGCTTCCTGAACTCCCTGAGTACCGCAATCAAGGCGTCCGCTGAATCCTTCCCCAGAAACAAAAAGAAGGTTTCCATACACAGAAACATCACTCTGAGAGGCTGGACACAAGTAATCTTTTACCAATACAGGTTCCATAGGATTAGAAATATCCCAGATGATAACCCCATTGTAGTTACCCTGAATAGCATATTTACCCTTGAAAGCGAGATCAGAGTTTGTCACACCAACAAAGTTCTCTGGCGGCGTGGTTGTTGAAAGCATTTCCAGGTTCCAGATTGCTTCTTCTGCGTCGAACAGCCCGGCACCTAAACCTTGTCGAGGGTCTGGAGTTGGAATAGTAGCTTCACTGAGAGGTGCTACTTCCGGAGCAGTAAAATCTGCCTGTACAGCAGGACCTTTTGGCGAACAACCATATGCTGTTACCAAAACTGCAAGAAGCGTTAGCATGGATAAATTTTTAGTAGAATAGTTTTTCATACTTATTTTTATACGTTATTGATTTGAATTTCGAAAAGGTGGTTTAGAAACTATCAAGTTCCATATTTCTGAGCATTAATTTCATTCGCTCAATTTCTGTGATTTGATCTACATTAATATCGGTAGCTAAACGGAAGGCACCTTCATCTTGTACTGCTCCATCCGTAGATATTAATGTTTTTACCATAGACACTGCTCCCTGGTGATGTTGAATCATATAGGTTAAAAATAACCTATCAAAGTCTTCTCCTTTCGCTTCTGAAAGCTCGACAAGCTGTTCCTGAGATAACATACCTTCCATTTTCATGTGGTCGTGATGGCCTCCTTCTACGCCATGAATCATCAGCATCAAACCATCTATATGTACTTCCGGTACAGGCTGTTTTCTGTCCCGAAGCCAGGTTTGCATGGTGGCAATTTCATCTTTTTGCGCGTTTATGATTCTTGCAGCCAGCACCTGAATCTCAGAGCTAGCGTCATTTTTCGGAGCAAGATCAGACATAATTAAAGCCTGGGCATGATGACCAATCATATTCGTCATGAAATCCACATCCGCCTGAGTAAAATTCATCCTGGAACTGTCAATTCGTGCCCAGTAAAGAGCTTCCAGTTCTTCCTTTGATTTTTTTTCTGTTGACTGTGCAAAGGAGTCTATACTTAAAAATGCGAATGTTCCAATAATTGTTATAACAACTAATCTGGCTTTAAGTCTCATCATTGCTAACTTTATTTTTTTATTGAAATCCCTTATGATTTATCCTGCTTATAATAACCCCAATCTTAGAAAAAAACCATCATGGGATTTTGAGATCAATATTTTTTTACGTCTTTACGCATGATCCTTCTTGAAAGAAAGCAGCTATTCTTTGAATGCGTCTACTCCTGCTCCTTATATAGCTCATAAATTTATATATTCGTATCCCATAATTTGAATCCCTAATTCCTGACTATGAGTGCACTGGAATCTTCAGTAAAAGACAAAATTAATACCTGGTTGAATGGCGGTTATGACGTACAAACAAAAACAGCTATTCGTGAAATGCTTGAACAAGAGCAATTCACTGAATTAACCGATGCCTTTTACAAAGATCTGGAGTTTGGAACCGGAGGGCTTCGTGGAATAATGGGAGTTGGTTCAAACAGGGTTAATAAATACACCTTTGGTACAGCTACTCAGGGGTTAAGTAATTTTCTTAAGAAAACATATCCTAATGAGCAGATAAAAGTCGCCATTGCCTACGATTGCCGAAACAACTCAGACACTCTTGCCAAAGTGGTCGCAGATGTGTTTTCTGCAAATGGAATTCATGTTTATTTCTTTGAAGCTCTTCGCCCCACTCCAGAACTTTCCTTTGCCATTCGTGTGTTAGGATGCCAAAGTGGTGTTGTTTTAACCGCTTCTCATAATCCAAAAGAATATAATGGCTTTAAGGCTTACGGCTCAGATGGTGGCCAGTTTGTGGCTCCCTACGATAAAATGGTGATGGAAGAAGTTCAGAAAATCACCAAGGTTGAAGAAGTTAGGTTTGAAGGAAACCCTGATAACATTCAGATAATCGGAAAAGACATAGATAAACTATATCTGGATGAGTTGGTTAAGCTTTCCGTTTCAAGAGATGCTATCAAAAGGCAAAAAGATATCAGTATTGTATTTTCTCCCATTCATGGTACCGGTGGAGTTTCCATACCCCCTGCACTGAAAGCTTACGGTTTTGAAAACGTGACACTTGTTGAAGAGCAGATGGTAGTTGACGGAAATTTTCCGACCGTGATTTATCCAAATCCTGAAGAACAGGAAGCTCTTAGTATGGCTATGGCAAAGGCCAAAGAAATTGGTGCCGAACTGGTTATGGCTACCGATCCAGATGCGGACCGGATTGGAATTGCAGTTAAGAATGATAAAGAGGAATGGACTCTTTTCAACGGAAATATGACCGCAACGCTGATTATTAACTACATGCTTACTGCCTGGAAAAATGCCGGCAAGCTCACGGGAAACCAGTATATCGTTAAAACAGTAGTTACTTCTTACCTGATTGACAGGATCGCTGAATCTTATGGTGTTGATTGTTACAACACTCTCACCGGATTCAAATATATCGGCGAATTGATGAGCGGGCTTGAGGGTAAAAAAGAATTTATCGCTGGTGGCGAAGAAAGCTATGGTTACCTGATCGGTGAACATGTACGTGACAAAGACGCGGTGGTTTCCGCTGTGATTATTGCAGAAATGGCAGCTTACTATAAAGATAAAGGCAGTAGTTTGTTTGAGGCTCTACTTGAAATGTATGTTGAACATGGCTTTTTTAAGGAAAGACTGGTTTCGGTAACCAAAAAGGGGAAAGCAGGGGCAGAAGAAATCCAGCAAATGATGAAAGACTTCAGAAGTAACACTCCCGGTACGCTTGGAGGTTCAAAAGTAGTAATGCTTAAAGATTATCAAAGTCAGGAAGAGAAGAATCTGGAAACTGGTGAAGTTACTCCTATTGATCTTCCCAAGTCAAATGTTCTGCAGTTTATCACCGAAGATGGCGGGATTATTTCTGCGAGACCTTCCGGCACCGAACCTAAAATCAAATTCTATTGCAGTGTAAATACAACTCTGGAAAGCACCGATAAATATTATGAAACAGATGCTTCTTTAGATTTTGTAATTGATTCTATTTTAAAAGATTTAGGGGTTTAAAACCTAAAATAAAAACTAACCAATACGGGGTAATACTATGGACATTAAAAAGCTATGTTTAGGCATCTTAGGAATCTCTCTTGCTAGCATTTCAGTGCAGGCGCAATCTTACACTGAAGTTATTTGGACTCAGATTCAGGATTCCTATGAAGAAAATCTTGAAATGGGTTATGTAGTAAAGAACTATATCATTGGAATGATTCAGGAATCGGATGATAATACCTGGTCTTTTTATCTTGATTCGTCAAAAGAGTATCTATTTGAAGGATTTTGCGATGAAGATTGTGAAGACCTGGACATGTATCTTTACGATGATGAAGGAACGGAACTTGATAAAGATATAGAAGAAGACGACTACCCGTTATTCTTCTTCGAGCCATCAGAATCTGGAAGATATAAAGTTAAAGTTACTATGTATGCCTGCTCCGTTGAACCCTGCTATTTTGGGTTGGCTATTTTTGAAAAGTAAGAAGAATTAGAAGAAGGGGCTTTAAGCCCCTTTTTTATTTCAGATTTAATTTCAAACCTAAATTCCAGACAAGCCCGGTTGTGTTAAATCCATATACTTCTGAATAATCGGTATTAAGCATATTCTTTATATCTCCAAACACGGTGATCCTATCTTCAAAAAACCTGTAGGATGCATTACCGTTTAGAAGAAATACTTCCTCAAGTGTTACTATTTCTGAAGTAAAATCCGGTTTAAAGTAGATATCGTCCCGCTCTCCCAAATAACTGCTTTGCAGAGAAACGGTCAGGCCAGAAAATGGCACTATTGTGGTGTTGAAAATCAATTTTGATTTTGGGCGACGAAGTAAGTTGTCTGTTTTTTGTCCATTCACAACAGAAGAGCCACTCAAATAATCATATGCTATATTTAATTCTAGCTCTGGGAATGGTGAATAAGAAGCAAACAATTCGATTCCGGTGTCATTTTGTTCATCTTGATTAATGTAACCTAGTCCTCCAAATATGATCACATCATCTATTGAACGAATAAAATAGTTCGCACTGAATCTTAAACTTTGATCCTCAAAACTAAGTTCGTTACCCAAATTAAAGTAAACACTTCGTTCAGGTTCCAAATCCGGATTTGAGCCAAACGGGCCATATAATTCATCCAAAGTAGGTGCTTTAAAACCAGTTCCGATAGAACTTAAGATTTTAAATACCTCATTAAATTGGTAAGAAAAAGATGTGCTTAACGTAGTATTATTTCCATATTCGCTATGATTATTAAAACGAACACCCGCTTCTGCATTTAAACCAAATAGATTCCTTACCCTGGCGGTAATATAAGGGCTGTATAAATCTGATGTGCGCTCATTACTACCAATTTCCATATTTTGGTAATTGAAGCCTGTCAAAAAATGAAGATTTTCCAAAGCCTTATAGGTTCCGAATATGTCAAAGTTATTAACACTGCCTTCAAACTCACCTCCGAAGGCTGCAATGTTTTTTCTGTTTGTATTCGCGTAAGAATAATCACTTTTAAGAGAGTACCTTTCTCTTCCTAACTCTACAGATAAACCCGGGTTGAAAAATACAGATTCAAAAGTATTCGTGGCATCACTAAAAGCGCCTGCGTCGTAATCACCGTCAAAAGAATTGATTAATAATCGGGGTGTAACCGTTAAACCTGAGATAGGCTTCACTGAAGTTTTAGCAGAAAAAGTATGTTTTGTGTAGCCATCTTTATCAAACTCAGGGGCATCAAGTATGCTACGCTCTGCACTTGTAAGTGTATCTCTTGCTTCACTAATTCCATCTGATTGCTCCCGGGAATATACCAACGAAAAGTTTCCTCCCTTTTGTGAACCTCTTAAACTAAATTGATTTCTATGCGTGGCGAAACTGCCTAGGGAACTGGATGCTTCAACCTCTACTTGTTCGGAGGCTGATTCTTTAGTAATGATGTTTACTACTCCGGCAATAGCATCCGAACCATACAATGTACTCATACTTCCCTTAACCACTTCGATACGTTCAATGGCATCAAGAGAAAGATTTCGGATATCGAAAACCCCTCCGATAGTTGATGGGTCATATACAGGTAATCCATCAATCAAAAAAAGTGTATATCGTGTTGATGCCCCCTGCAGATATGTCGCTTTATCTTTTCCGCCATTACTAAATGCTCCATTAACATAAATACCAGATTGTTCACTTAAAAGCTGTGCTACATCTTTACCGGTATTTCTTGATATGGTTTGTTGATCAATTACCAAGACAGGCTTGGTGGTTTCCCTGAGAAAAATTGGGATTTTAGAAGCAGTAACTACTACTTCCTCAAATTCCAGAGTGTCAACGGGCTGAGAAGTTTGCGCTTGAATTGACAGGCTGAACAATATGCCTGCTACTATTAATATGTATATTTTGCTCATGGTTTTAAATTTTAAGTTAACCGATGAGCTTTCGATAAAAAGTGTGGAAACGTGGTTGGCGGTATTTTGAGCCGACAAGTTTACATTCCCGGCCTTTCCTCCGAAAGCCTGAATAATTGTGCAAACAGGCAGGTCTTCTGGCTTACTCTGTATCAGCGGCCTTCCCGTCACCTCTTAAAGGACAGTGGCAAAATTTGGCTAATACTTTTTCGAGCTTACAGCTACGGGGATAGCTCCGGATTTACACCGGATTCCCTATTAATTTTCTCAGTCAACATGAGAAAAACCTTTTGCACCACAATGATATAGCAATTTCAAACTGATGTCAACGATGTGGAAAACTTATCTCAGCTGAAAAATCTTTCCCGCTTTCTGAACAACCAGTTCTTTCATTTCAAGCTGAAGAAGTGTTACCAGCAGTTGACTGGTATTCACTTCCAATTCATCTCCAATAGCGTCAATCTGGGCTTCTCCACGTTCCAGTAATTGACAGACTTTCTGGCTTAGCTCATCCAGGTCTTCTTGTTTCCAGCGTTTGGGCTCAGGGATTTCTTTTTTTGTGGATGAAGTTTTTTCATCTCGTTCTATTGGTAGTTCTTCGAGAATGTCCTCCGCTGTTTGAATAAGTTTAGCGGCTCCAGTCTTTATAAGGTAATTGCATCCCGACCCCGATAGATTTTCGAGCGTATGTGGCACCGCAAATACTTCCCGGTTTTGATCCAAAGCAAGTTCAGCCGTAATCATACTTCCGCCCTGCATCCCGGATTCAATCACCAAAACACCCAGGCTCATACCACTCACTATTCGGTTTCTCACAGGGAAATTACCTGCATCCGGATTTGTCCCTAGAGAGAACTCGGTAATCACCGCTCCGCCTTCTTTTACAATCCGGTTCGCTAAATCAGCATTTTCTCTGGGGTATAGATTATCAATTCCTGAACCTAATACAGCTACCGTTGGTGCTCCAACATCCAAGGCTGCTTTATGCGCTATCGCATCAATTCCATGAGCAAGCCCACTGAAAATACACAGCCCCTGTTCTCCCAGTTCTTTTGATAATTTCTCGGCTGTTTTCTTACCATAGGTAGTAGCATGACGCGTACCAATCACCCCAATTCCCGGTTTTGATAATGCTTCCGGATTTCCCTTAACCCAGAATAAAGCAGGTGGATCGTAAATCTGTTTTAGTAAAGGTGGATATTCCGGATCCGCAATAGTGATAATCTGAGCTTTAACTTTTTCTGTTGCTTTGATGATCTCCTCAACTTTATCCCACTTATCAAAAGAGAGAATGGAAAGCGCGGAAGCCTCTCCAATGGTTTCCACACTACGTAGTTCAGTTTTAGAAAGCTTGAATATTTTTGAAGGGTCATCAAATGCCTGTTCCAAAAGTTTGATTCTTTTAGATCCCAACCCTGAAATCAGACTGAGTGCAAGAAAAGTTCTAAGATTCGGATTCGAGTTGTCGAGCATGTTGGATACGTTCCCATAGAGTTTCTCTTAGTTCATCAACTCCATGTCCGGTAGCCGATGAAATAGGAATAACGGGAATTTCATCCTCAAAATGCAACTCTTCTTCTAACTTAAATCCTTGTTTTAAGTCCATCTTAGTAATAGCTAAAATGCGGGGCTTATCTAGCAGGTCGGGACGGTACGATTTAAGTTCCTTAAGCAGGGCGTTATATTCGTACTCAATATCGGTTTCAGCACTCACCATAAATAATAAAACGTTGTTACGTTCAATGTGGCGAAGAAACTGAATCCCAAGTCCTTTTCCCTGATGCGCTTCTTCAATTATTCCGGGAATATCTGCCATTACAAAACTGCGGTAATCGGCAAATTTCACTACCCCAAGATTAGGCTCCAGGGTTGTAAAAGGATAATCCGCAATCTTAGGTTTCGCTTCTGATAGTGCTGAGAGCAATGTACTCTTGCCTGCATTTGGAAAACCTACTAGTCCTACATCAGCAATTAACTTCAATTCAAGTTCAACTACCCGTTCTTCTCCGGGTTTGCCGGGTTGGGAAAAATGTGGGGTTTGATTGGTGGAACTACGAAAATGCCAGTTCCCTAATCCTCCCTGACCTCCTTCCGCGATGGTTAGAGTTTGTCCATCTTCAGTAATTTCTCCTAAACGCTCACGGGTATCCGCATCAAAAGCAACCGTGCCAAGCGGAACTTCCAGAGTTACGTTCGGGCCATCGGCTCCTGTTTTTTTTGCTTTAGAGCCGTCAACTCCGGGCTTGGCCTTTATGTATTTCTTATATCTGAGATCAAGAATAGTATTGAGCTGAACGTTTCCTTTTAAAATAATACTCCCGCCTTTACCACCATCTCCGCCGTCGGGACCTCCCTTGGGTATAAACTTCTCCCTTCGAAAATGAGTGGATCCATCTCCCCCTTTTGCGGCGGTTACATAAATTTTGGCGTAATCTGCGAATCTCATGCTTACGTTATTTGTTAATTGTTATTCGTTTAAGCCTCCACAATTAACGAATAACAATTAACGTGAAAATCTTTTTAAAGAGAATTGCCTGAATTTACTTCTTATGAAGAATAAGCTTCAAAAGCTGTGTTAGCTTTTCCTTCATCCTGGTTCGATCCACAATGAAATCGAGGAAACCATGTTCCAGCAAATATTCGGCGGTTTGGAATCCATCTGGTAAATCCCTTCCAATGGTTTGGCGGACTACTCTTGGCCCTGCAAAAGCAATTAAAGCTCCAGGTTCGGCTACATTGAAATCCCCAAGCATAGCAAAACTTGCAGTTACACCACCTGTGGTTGGATTGGTGAGATAAGAGATAAATGGAATTCCTTCTTCATCCAATTGAGCTAGTTTGGCCGAAGTTTTAGCCATTTGCATCAAACTGAGAACGCTCTCCATCATTCGAGCACCACCTGTTTGAGAAATGATAATCAACGGGATTTTCTTTTCGCGCGCAGTATCAATGGCCACTCCAAGTCGCTCACCAACTACCGAGCCCATGCTTCCACCGATAAAACCGAAATCCATACAGCCAACAACAAGCTCAATCCCATTCATTTTACCAACGCCTACCCGTGCCGCATCAGACAGTCCCGTTTTTTTCTGGGACTCTTCCAGTCTGTCGGTATATTTTTTTCGATCAGTAAAATTAAGTGGGTCGGTAGGCATAATGTTGTTCGCTACCTCTTTGAACTTCCCCCCATCAAAAATAATTTTGAAATACTCTTTACTACCAATACGAAAGTGATAGCCACTCAGCGGATCCACAAATAAATTCTCTTCCAATTCCCGCCGGTGAATGGTCTCTCCGGTTGTGGGTACTTTAACCCATACCCCTTCCGGCATTTCCTTCTTTTCAGAAGTTTGAATGTTTTCGTCTTTTCTTTTAAACCAGGACATAGACTCCGTTTTTCAAATTCTTGGTAAAATAAAGATTCTTTGGGTTAATGTTGAAAGAGAATTCTGAGAATAATTTTTCTAACGATTAAACTTTCTCCTCTTTTGGATTTATATTCAGACCGAAAAAATAAAGACGGTACAGAATGCTGGAAAATGTGAAGGACTATAATCCGGAGATACCAAAGGGAAGGTTCGGATTAAGTGGTACAAGATGGTCAATTCTCCTTATGGCTGATTTTCTTTTCGGTTTTTCGCTTAAGAAAAACGAAAAGGGAAAAGTGATGCGAAAAATTGAAAATCCTACTTGGATTGGTAAACGTTTTCGCAGTTTGCATGAAAAGAATGTGGCTAAGCTTAAAAAGAAAAACCCGGAAACTTACGCTTCACCTTTTTCTATTCCTTATATAGAGGCTGAACACTTCGACAAAGATTTTTTCCAATACTGGAGAAAGAACGTAAACATGCCCATAGTAATTAAGGGTTTTTTAAAAAATGCACCTATTCTGGAAGAAGCTACTATTGATAATTTTATTGAAACCAAAGGGGATATTGAGGTCAAATCAATAAAGAAAGAAATCAATTCTGAAAATAAAGTAGGCCAAAATATTTCAACGGTTACCAGCTCATTCTCAGACTTTCTCAGTAAGCCGGAGTATGAAGATCATTACATAAATAACTTTTATGGCATTCTGGAAGACGATGACTTTCAGACTAAGTGTTTTGGTGAAGAAATTGATCGTATTCAGGCACAGAAAAACGTATTAGTACAATGGTTCATTTCCCGGTCTTCGAAACTCGGGTCATCCATGCACTGCGCAGGTGGCGATAATATGTTTCTGAATATTGCCGGACGAAAAGAATGGCATTTCATACATCCTTCTTATGCGCCTGTATTACAAACAAGTGTTAGTCAAAATGCTTCATTCGCTGTTTCTGAAATGCAGGAACAAGTAGAAGATGATGCTTTTAAGGAGCTTATTGATGGCTATGATTTTATGTCTCACGTTCCATTTTACAAATACACTTTGGAGGAAGGCGACATGCTTTTCAATCCCCCTTTCTGGTGGCATAGTGTTAGAAATAGAACAGAATTCACAGTAGGTTGTGCAACCCGGTATTTGTCCATGAAAATGAATTCGATACCAATCAACCTATGTCTGTATTTAGACATTTTTAAGAATCCGAAAAACACCATTTTTGTGCACATGGCAAAAATGAAAACAGGAAAAATGTCTAAGAAAGAGTTTATTAAGATTATCTTTTCTAACTAGACTTCTTAGTACTCGCTGTTCCAGAGAACTTACTTACTACGAATTATTTACCTGTCCTGCACTTATGTAGTTTGGGTTGAGTTCTTCAGGATTGGTTTTTATACAATATTCACCAGAATTGGGTATGGTAAGAAGCTTTAGCAGCGAATTGGCTCGGATCTTTTCTTCTCCAAAAGTTCTGATGTCCTTTAAAAACTCCTGATCTAGCCTGAGTATTCCTGTCCCGATAATACAGTCTCCAGATGCAATTTTTTTCTGGAACTCAGCAATCTCTACAATTCCCAATTCTGACTTTTTGACGAGCTTATCTCCCAATTCAAAAGCCTGATAATAAACGTGTGTTCTTCTTGCATCTATGATGGAATGAATAGTACCTCCGGAAGCCTCTGCACCTATAGCGAATGAAGCCAGAGTATTTGCAGCAAAAAGCGGGACCTCTGTACCAAAAAGTAATCCTTTGAGTGCACTCGCAGCTATTCTGAGCCCTGTGTAGGAACCCGGGCCATTGCTCACCAATACAGCATCCAGATCCGCTATTTTAAATTCATGTTCCTGCATAAATTCCTGCGTAAAAAGAAATACATGATCGGAATGAACACCTCTTCCCTGAATTCTTTTCTCAGCAATGTTTCCATCTATATCCTGAAAAGAAACCGAACAAATATTAGTAGCTGTTTCGTAGGCGAGAAGCATTTAATTTTCTCTCGGTTGAATATCTATGATTACCATGTCGCTTGTATCTGTAAATACTTCCTTCGAAAAATCATAATCTTCATACTCATAAAAACCATTCGTAAAATTATCCAGTATTCCTTTTTTGGTTCTAAATGATCCCTCATTATAAAATACTGACCACTGTTTAAACTCGAGAGGAAACTCGTTTTCAATTATTTGAAGAACACTATCAACTTTTTCTCTTTCTTCAAGCATCACATAGACTTCGGCCAGCCCATCCAAAAATTGAATATCCTCAGTATTATTGAGCGAGTCCTGATTTACATTTTTATAGTACTCAAGCACTTCTAAATAATATTTCCTTGCTTTGTCAGAGTAACCATAATAGTCGTTCATAATACCTAAAAAGAACGGACTAACATTAAGCTCCGGATATAGTTTTTCTATTTCAAAAAAATAGTTTCTGGCTTTAACTGAATCAGTTGACTGAAGAAGAATTAATTTATGGCTATGGGCGGGAATATTAGTGCTATCTAAATTTAAAGCTGTATCTAAATAAGCAAATGCTAAAGGAATTCTATTAGGGTATAGCTGTGGCCATAACTCTGCTGCTTTATTATTATATACTATTGAAAGAGAATCAATTTCATGTTCAATACTATCTCTTAATTGGACATCAGATTGAATAATTGAAGAACTTTCATTTATCGAATCCTCCTTAAATGTACAGGAGCAAATTATTGCGAATGAGAAATAAAGGAATACCCAATTCTTTCTCATTTTAACTGACTTAATACAAGCTTCCCCTTATTAAAAATCCCAACTGCACGTCCTGTTAGTTTTTTATCCAGATACGGAGAATTCTTGGATTTTGAGCGGACGTTCTTTTTATCAAAAGTCCATTCCTCATCGGTATTGAAAAAGGTCAGGTTAGCTTTAGCTCCTTCCTCTAAACTTAATTCTTCCAGATTCAGAATTTTACGAGGATTATAGCTCAACTTTTCTACCAATTGCTGCAAATCCAGCTTTTTAGTTTTGAAAAGTCTCATGTTTGAAATTGCCCAGGCTGTTTCCAGTCCAATAATTCCATTCGGAGCGTAAATGAACTCCACCTCTTTCTCTTCAATGGCATGCGGAGCGTGATCGGTACAAATTGCGTCAATGGTTCCGTCCACCAAACCTTCGATCATAGCATCCACATCTTCCTGTGTTCTAAGGGGCGGGTGCATTTTGAAATTTGTATCAAACTTCTGCCGATCAATTTCCTCATCGGTTAAATCAAAGTGATGAGGACACACTTCGGTAGTCACACTAACGCCTTTAGCTTTCCCCTTGCGAACCAGATCCACCCCTTCTTTGGTGCTGATGTGTGCTACATGGATATGACCTCCTGTATATTCAGCCAGTAAAATATCCCTGGCAATCATTACTTCTTCTGCAATTCCGGGAGTTCCATCTAATCCCAAGCGTGTTGAAACTCTTCCTTCATTCATGTGTCCCGGACGGGAAAGTGCTAAATCCTCTTCGTGATTAATAATCGGCATTCCCAACATAGATGAGTACTCCAGTGCAACTCTCATCACCTGAGAATCATACACCGGATCGCCGTCATCACTAAATGCAACCGCTCCCCCATCTTTCATATCGGCCATTTCGGCAATGGATTTCCCTTTTCGTTCTTTGGTCACACAACCAATAGGGTGTACATCTACAGCAGTACTCTCAGCTTTCTTGATGATGTATTCAACCACATCGCGGGTATGAGTAGCAGGATTCGTATTTGGCATACAGGCAACTGCTGTAAACCCACCAAAAGCCGCAGCATCCGTTCCGGTTTTTATGGTTTCTTTATGCTCATAGCCGGGTTCTCGCAAGTGAATATGCATATCAATCCAGCCCGGACTCACATAGGCTCCTCCAAAATCGTGACTTTCTTCTCCTTTCTCTTCTTTTAATCCACTTCCAATTTCTTTAATAATGCCATCTGTGATTCGAATATCAATGGTTTCATCACCTTTGTGGTTTTTACTTACAGGACGAAGGTTTTTGAGGAGCATATTTGTTTATTGATAACTTTATTATTTATTAGCTTGCCAAATATACCCTGATTCGGAATCAAAGAACAAAAGAAGAGGCCATGAAAATAAAATTAACAGGTGAGTATAAATCGTTAAGAGATTTTGAAAGTGAAGAATTGCCGGACTTTACTGTTATAACTGGAAAAAATGGAAGTGGTAAAACGCAGCTTCTTTATATCTTTAAAGAAGCTAATAATCCAAACATAAAAAGAGCATCACTGATTCCAAAACAGAGAAAAATGATTCAAGTTGAAGGGATTGAATCAAGTAACTTTTACAACAATACTAGAAGTTTTTGGGAGAGAACTGTAAAAGAACAATTCTCAATATGGGCACTAATTCCAATTAATTTTAAAGTATTTATTCAATCTATTGTGGATACATACGAAACTCTAGATATCGATAGAGAAAAATTGGTTGAATACAGAAAACTAATTCTTGAATCACCAGAAAAATGTGGTTTTATAAAATCAAAAAAAGGAACAGTAAAACATGAAAAAACGGGATATGAGTTTAAGTCGACGAGATTTTTCTATAATTTTTTTGAAACCCTAGGAGATTCTATCCCTGTCAATTTTACTACCAGTTTAGGAGTTTATATAGCAACCTATTTAGAAAAAGACTTACTTGCTTTAAAAGAGGCCGATTTTTTAAAGGTACCTTTACCTAAACGGCTTTTTGAATCCCAAAATTTATTTGATTATAGTTTTTCTGACATTTGCTATGCTTATAGTATGAACAGGTACCTAAATGAACAAAGATATTTTTGGAAAGAAGGGAAAAAAGAAAAAAACCAATCAATCAACCCAGATGAGTACAATAGTCAAAGCATAGCCCCTTGGGAAAAGTTCAATATCCTTCTTAGAAAGACAGTTCTAGAATATGAAGTAATCGGAATTAGAGAAGAAGATTTTGACCCAGCAATTCCGTTTGGTCCAAAACTTCAAAAAAAATCCACAGGCGAAATTATTGAAGTATCAGAACTTTCATCTGGTGAACAAATTATCTTTGGTCTGGTTATGAAGCTTTTTATTTCCAGCTATAGCGCAGGGAATTTAGCTTACCCTAGTTTGATTCTTTTAGATGAACCCGATGCACACTTACATCCGGAATTAACAAATATTCTGATTTCAACTTTATATGATACTTTTGTTCTGGAACTGGGAGTAAAAGTAATCTTGACAACACATTCACCATCAACTGTAGCACTCTCTCCAGATGAAAGTATTTTTGAGCTAAATAATATTGGTAACTGCTCACTCAAATGGATAGGTAGAGAAAAAGCTTTAGAATTGTTAACCGGATCTATTCCAACACTCAGCATTGATTATAAAAACCATAAACAGGTTTTTGTAGAAAGTGAAACTGATGGTGAATACTTTAGAAAGATATTTGATACACTAAAACGAAAGGGTCATTCTTTGAACTCCCCTTTATATTTCATAGACAACCCAATGGGAAAGGGAAATTCTGATCTAGTATTAAATACAACAAGAAAATTTCGAGAAGCGGGTAATAAGACTGTTTATGGACTTATTGATTGGGATAAGACTCATAAACCAAATGAACATACACTAGTACATGGTGAAAACGAAAGATATACGATTGAGAATTATCTTTTAGACCCAATCTACCTAGCAGTTTTTTTTCAAGAAAAAGGAGCTCATGAAATTGAAAAAATCACAGGAATAACTGAACAAGAAAGTCCCTATTCAGTAATAGAATTGGATGAAAATAAATTACAATCTGTTGCTGACAAAATACTTCAGAAGGTTGAAGAAAATTTCCCCGTTTTACTAAATAAAAAAACACCTAAAACAATTAAATATTTAAATGGTGTAAGTATTGAACTTCCCGAATGGTTTTTATTGTCAAAGCACAATGAATTGGTTGAGAAATTCACTTCTACTTATCAAGTTTTAGCTGCCCTAATTCAAAAAGAAGGAGAGGGCAAAATTCAAAAAGAATTAACTCGTGTAATTTGCCGATGCTATCCAATGATTCCAAAAGACACAGTAGAAATACTTACTCATATTTCGAATGGAAAGTAGTTTACAACCTGTGCTTCTCTCTTGAACTTCTCTTTTAACTGCCCTTTAATACCGAAGGGTTGAAACCCTTCGCTGGTGTACCTGAAGAGTCTTAAATCTTCGTAACGCTATTAAGTAAACAAGCGAAGAAATTCATTCCTTCGCAATAGGCGTAATTGAACCTCTTCTTACTAATTCCTTAATCTCCCTTGCATACGTTCTGTCTTTATGGTGTTTCTCCTGATTGAAGATATAAGCTCTAACCTGATCTATATCATTCTGACTTACAGAAAAAACCCCATACCCTTGCTGCCAAGCGAACTTATCTTCCCATTTATATTTTTGATTGAGCCAAAATGAAGAGCTTCCTTTTATCCATTTCACAACTTCAGATGTACTTTGAGTGGGTTTGAGTTTAATTAACAGATGGAGGTGATCTTCTATTCCATTAACTGTATCTACGTTTATTCCTGCATTCCAACTTTCTTTCTTAATCCATTCACAAACTTCACCTCTAATATTCCAATTCAGATACGGAATACGGTCTTTCGTACTAAATACTACGTGTATCAATATAGAGTTAAATGTTTTCGGCATTGACTCAGGTTTAATCCAGTTCACAAGCGAAGGGTTTCAACCCTTCGCAACAAAGAGTAAGACCGACTCTAGAACAATTCCTTACAACCTGTGCTTCTCTCTTGAAACCACCTTTTCCACTGTCCATTGAACATGATTTTCAAATGGAGCTTTGCGGACTTCACAGTCTTTGATATCACACAACGGACAGGAAAAATCGTGGCAATAGTCGGAATGGATATTGAGCTCAATCCTGCTCCCAAAATTTTCAAGGATCAGAGCTTCCAGTTTGTCTGTTTCATCATGACCCTGTTTTATGGTGAAGTACCAGGGCAGGGTAAGATGACAATCGATATGAAGTACACTTCCGTATTTCACAATTCTTAGATTATGTAGATCTACCCAGTTGGTGTGGCGGTTTTCCTGAAGATAGGCTACCATTTCTTTCAATAATTGCTGATCCGATTCGTCCATTATTCCGGCAATGGCTCTTCTCAGAATTTTATATCCCATTCGGATGATGAATAATGCAAATATGATCGCTACCGCTCCATCCAACCAGAGCGCACCAGTAAATGAAAGCAGAAACAGCCCAATGATAATACCAAGTGTGGTGTAGGTATCGGTTTGGAGATGTCTCCCACTCGCCATCAGCGCCAGAGAATTATTGCGCTTGCCTGTCCTGTAAGCCCAGGTTCCAAATCCGTAATTAACCAATGCTGAGAAACTGATAATTGCAATGCCCCAGTTTAGCTGTTCAAGTTCAGGAGGGTCAATAAAACTCATTCCTGCTTCATAAATAATGAAGAGACCTGCAATAGCGATGAGCGTCCCCTCAATTCCTGCCGATATGAACTCGATTTTTCCATGTCCATACGGATGACTACGGTCTCTTGGCCTCGCAGCTATACTTAAACTTACCAGGCCAATTATCCCGCTTACTACATTTACAATACTTTCAAGAGCGTCAGTAAGAATGGCTACAGATTGAGTGAGATACCAGGCAACTATCTTAATTACGAAAAGTAACACCGCAATGCTTACGATGAACTTCTGAACTCTGATATTTTCCTTCATAGATTCCATGCACCTATAAAGTACACCTATTCCTATTGATTCTCACTTTTCTTTAACTCTATGTCCCCTTTTTATCTTTCTATTTGTTATTGTAGAAAAACGCCATGAAGCCGGAACAACAACTTTTTGAAGAGATACGGATCGAATTAATTGAAAACTACCCTTTTGTGGAAGCAGGTAATATGATGGGCTCGCCTGCAATCACCCAAAACAGAAAAGTGTTCGCTTTTCTTTCCAAAAAATTTCTAATGGTTTTTAAACTTGGAAAAGAGTTTGATCCTGAAACTCAGGATTTTGAAATCCATCCTTTTAATCCTTTCAAAAAAAGGGACCGCTGGCAGGCTGGTTTGAAGTACCTTACTCTAACCATCAACACTGGAAACCGTTAACCAAAGAAGCACTGGAGCTAAATGCATGATCACACAGGAATACATCACTTACTTTGAAGAACTATCTGCTAATAACAACAAAGAATGGTTTGATAAAAACCGAAAGCGATACGAAGAACATGTTCGCCTACCTTTTATTGAACTGGTGGAATCACTTATTCCAGGTTTGATGGAAATTGAACCCTCCATACTCCCTGATGCAAAAAAAGCTTTATTCCGAATTAACCGGGATATCCGTTTTTCGGCAGATAAAACTCCCTACAATACTATGATGAAGGCAGGACTTTCTCCCGGAGGAAAGAAATCTGAGTTGCCCGGCTTCTACCTTGGGATAGGCACTGATTTCGTACACATGGGTGGTGGACTTTACCAACTGGATAAAGACGTACTAAAAAATGTTCGCTTGTTGATCGCCGCTCATACGGATGAGTTTCTGGACATTCTAAGTAATCCTTCATTCAAAAAGCACTTTGGAGAACTTAAAGGAGATCAAAACAAGCGCATTGATCCGGAATTTCAGTCTGTTACTGATCGAACAAACTACATTTTAAACAAGCAATTCTATGCTATGGCAACTTTGCCAACTTCTCAGTTTATTAATGAATCTAACCAGGCGGAAGCACTCATGGGGTATTACAGAGCGGTTCAGCCTCTACATTCATTTTTAAACAAAGCCTTTACATGAAGAAATACATGTTAATTTTCCGGGGTCAGGAAGGCGTTGATACCTCGGATCATGCATTGCGAGAGCGGATACAACAACATATAAACTGGATTGAGAAACTTGGGGATCAACACATCGATTCTCAAAGATTAGAAGACTTTGGCGCACATATTCTCGATCACAATAATGTAGAAACAGACGGGGCATTTATCGAAGCAAAAGAGATAATCTTAGGGTACACCATCATTGCCGCTAAAGATTTGGACGATGCCATTTTTATGGCCAAAACATGCCCGTTGTTGAATTACTTTGAGATTATGGTGCGGCCGGTGGTTTCTTAATCACTCTTCTTTCACCACTACATAGTCACCTTTAAATACCGCATAGGTTTTTCCGTCATCTTTTATCACAGCCTCCAGCGAGATTCGAGCCTTACCAAAACGTTTGTATTCGTCCAGAAATTTATCCACTTCTTTTTTGTCAGGAATAACTAGCTGTGCACTAAAATCTTGCGTAATAGGCCTTTGAAAAGTAGTTCTCGCTTTGTTTCCAATAATTAGCGGTAATGGGTCAAAATGATCTACCACCAGCCGGATATACGACCAACCCGCTGTAAGGAACAGGCTATCTACACTACCACCAAAAGCAGATTTCATATGGTTCGTGTTTAGCGCAATAGGTGCTTTTAGCTTTACCTCATTCGTTGTAAGCTTTTGCACCTCTATTCCCATCTTTCTTGTAATGGGAATCTCTGAATGCAAATAGTCCTGTGCTTTTTGTTGGTTGAAACTCAAAATATTGGTAGTAAAATCAGGTTCGTTGGGATCTTTAAAATCATCCTTATCCATACTGTTATTGAAAACATAAGAAGAAAAATTCAGGATTAAATTTAAATGTTCGCTGGTTACCAGAATTTCGCGTGGCATTTCAATACCGTCCACATTCATATAGCGCTTTATGTAGTAGTTTACCACACCATTTCTTCCTTTCCGGTAGTAATAACTTTGTTTGATGAACGGCTTATGATCATCTTTAGAGATATAATACAATTCTTCCTTATCGGGAAACCCCTCCAGCCGAACCAGCCAGACTTCTTCTCCTGAGATAATAACCGAACCTTCAAACTTAAGAATGAGTCCTTTCTTCTGAAAATCAACAAGATTGTTTTCGTACAGAAAGGCATTTCTCGCAACAATTTGTTCTATTTCATCAAACCGATTGTATCCTTCAATTATATTGCTTGGATCATTAACCCAACCACGCCTTCCGTATCTGGAAATAGTATGGGGTTCCTCTTCAATCCTGAAATCAAAACGATCGAAATCAGGGTCCATAACCTTAAAAACGAAAGGAATTTCATCTCCGTGTGGAAATCTCCAGGTACCTTCTGCATATATGGTTTGAAGTGCCTCCCATGCTTCTGTCCCTCCCATTTCTTCAGAAACAGATAAATAAATTGTTTCAAGCTCATCGCCAAAGTCAAAGTCAAACGACTGCTCCTGCCCTATTCCCATAAATGGGAGCAAAATCAGTACAAAAATGGCCAGAGCTTTTCGTATCATGGTGTGCATTTGGCGTTACTTAACTCTACCCCTAAATAACTATCTAAAGTACCAGAAAAGCAATAATGGCAGAGCAAATCCCTTTTCTTTTTGATATACCTTCAGTAACCGAACTTACTGGGAAAATCAAAAGCCTGCTGGAGCAGAATTTCAATGATATTTTGGTGGAAGGGGAAGCCAGTAATGTAAAGCAAAGTGCGAACGGACATATTTATTTTACACTAAAAGACTCCGGCGCACAACTTCCCTGTGTGATTTGGAGGAGTACTGTTCAGCGAGCGGGAATCCGTTTAACGGATGGTCAACAGATTGTAGTTGGAGGTGATTTACAGTTATATGCTCCCCATGGCCGATACCAGTTGATTGTAAGCCTGGTACAACAAGCGGGAATAGGAAAACTTCAGCAGGCATTTGAAGAACTAAAAGCCAAACTCAAAGCCGAAGGTTTGTTCGATGATATTCACAAAAAACCTGTTCCAAGGTTTCCGTCGAGAATTGGTGTTGTAACCTCCAAAACCACCGCTGCTTTCCAGGACATCCGCTCCACACTGGAGAAAAGATGGCCATTGGCTTCGGTAAGCCTCTTTCATGCGAGTGTTCAGGGAGTAAATGCCGCTCCCGAAATTGTGAAAGGGATTGAATATTTCTCTTCTCAAAAAAGTGTTGATGTAGTGATCATAAGTCGCGGAGGTGGTTCTCTGGAAGACCTCTGGCCTTTTAATGAGGAAGCAGTGGCCAGAGCTGTTTTCGCTTGTGAAATCCCATTAATTAGTGCGGTAGGCCACGAAGTAGATTTTTCTATCTCAGACTTTGTTGCAGATGTTCGAGCTGCTACTCCAACACAAGCCGCAGTTATTGCTACTCCCGATATTAATGAAATTAAAATGCTTGTTGAGGATTTATCAAGACGGATTGAATTGAATACAAAAGGAGCAATCCAATATTATAAAGACAGAGTTTCGGCACTGGCTAAATCTCACGCACTCCTTGCGGTTCAGCAGAAAATGGGTCAGGCCGGCTCTGAAATTCAACGACTCACCGATCGGTTAAAGCATCATACCGAATCACTCCAAAAAAATAAGCTACGCTTATTGGTCGAGCTTCAACACCGGCTGGATAAACAAAACCCTAACGAACCCCTGGAAAAAGGATTTGTTCGAGTTTGGCAGGATGGACAATGGATAAGGACAGCAACAGATTTCAAAAAGGAAATACCTTCAGAGCTGGAATGGAATGATGGAAGGACTAATCTAAATTGAGAAGTTTAGCTGATACTTAATTCTTCAATCTTGTTTTGTTGCTTACCAACCCTTTCTTCTATCATAAATAAGTGTTTATTTTTATAATTTTTAAACCAATTTATTGAATAGGTAAAAAATTTTAAAATCGTTCTGAAGTCCTGTTTCCGATCGAATGCTGCTTCTTGTAAGTGGGTTTACTCTGCCAAATAGATTTAACTCATTAAGTTACTTATGAAATTCAGATTACTTTTAGTTTTATTTTTTACCCCATGCTTAATTCAGGTACAGGCTCAGGAAAATGAAAAATGGGATGTTTATGGAAACGTTCGTTTTGCTCACATTGGAAGCACAGATGAAGCTCATGGATGGGGTGGAGACAATTATACAATGCGTTTGAGACCCGGTTTAAAGTACACTCATTCTGCTAATCATTCATTCTCAGCGAGAGTAGCTTATTTGCTTTCTTATAAGTTTGAAGCCGTTAATCCTACCTTAGTCGCTGATGGAAGCGGTCGGTTAGCTCTGGGCTCTGTTACATTTGATGAGTTTTTTTATCAATATCAAAATGAATCTACCGAGATAAGGGTTGGTCGTTTTCAAAAGTCGTTAAATACACTCACTAACGCTAAAAGATCACATAGCCGCTACCAGAGTAATAGCAATAATGTTCACTGGACCGACGGTATTTATTACAAAAGATATCTTAACAATAGCTGGTATGGAGAAGGAATTATTGAATATCAGCCAAAAGACCATCCTTCTTTCCAGTATGATCAAGGTGATTTAGATGACCCCAGCAGCGATGGTTTAGATTTTACTGAAAATGATCACAATCTCAATTTTTATGTCGGAGCTGAAAGTCGGGAGGTCAAAAATAATGTAATCCAAAGAGGATTTGGATTCATGTATATACCAGGAATTTATATCAAAGGAAATGAACTCGTAGATTATCTGGCGTTCACATCTCGTATTACACTAGATTTCCCTCAGGGTGAAGCACTTAAAGGTGGATCTATTAGAGTGGCTGGTGAATTCGGACAAAGTTTAAACTCTGCTTTTGAGGATGGTACAAGTATTGTAGCCTCAGTTGGTATCAATAATTTTGCTGAAAAGCATGAAATTATGATTGAATTTGCAAAAACAGACAGTGAGTGGTTATTACCTCGTAATATCTACCGTGCAAATGCAGATGAAATGGAAATTCGATATCGTTTCTTCGCCACTGAAAAGCTCGCTATTGATGCCAGATACCGGATCAGAGATTTCAGAGCTGACGGTGTTGCAAATAGTTACAGCACATTCTTGCGTGCAACCATCAGTTTCTAAGAAAGCTGTTTAGCATACGAGCCGAAGACTTTAACCTCTTCGGCTTCTTTAGCAAGTTCTTCCAGTGCCTTCGAAACATCCTGATCGTTGCTGTTCGACTCTATATCAATATAAAAAGCGTAGCGGAACGGCTCATGGATAATTGGCCGGGATTCCAACTTACAAATATTTATTCCGTGCGCATGCAATACATTCAGGCAATCTACCAACGAACCTTCGTTGTGTGAAGTCACCATCATTAGAGATGTTTTACAAGGAATCTGTAAATCGACCTGAACTGATTTTGGAGAAACCACCACAAAGCGTGTGAAGTTCTCTTTTTGGTTCGCTATATCGTGCGCAATTACGTGTAACCCATAATGGTCGGCGGCGTGAGCTCCCGCTATCGCCGCTTGAGATAAATCACCATCCTCAAGCACTTTCTTTGCAGAAATAGCGGTATCCAGATAAGATTCTACAGTACATCTCGGTAGCTTGGCGAGGAAATGCGTGCATTGCTCAATGGCTTTTGGGTGAGAAAGTATTCTTCTTATTTGGGAAACCTCAACAGGTTCTACAGCTAACAAACAGTGTACTACTTTAATAATCTCCTCTCCTACAATATGTAAATCTGACTTACCGAGAATGTCGTAGGTGTCGTTAATAGATCCCGCTGTTGTGTTTTCGATAGGAAGAACGGCATAGTCAACATGTTCATCTTTTACTGCTCTTGCTGCTTCTTCAAATGTGTCGTATCCGTAGCAATCTACATGTTCAAAACGCTCAGTAAAATGTCGTACTGCTGCAAGATGACTATATGCACCATCTGTTCCCTGATAACTTACACGAATAGAATTCGCCCCGTTTTTGTTTTGATGATCAACCAGCGAGTGTGTCTG
Source organism: Balneola sp. (assembly GCA_048058975.1). Taxonomy (GTDB): domain Bacteria; phylum Bacteroidota; class Rhodothermia; order Balneolales; family Balneolaceae; genus RHLJ01. The sequence goes on along the minus strand of JBLLNP010000008.1, from coordinate 17,617 downwards.
AAAACGAACCGAATTGGTGATAATCTCTCTGAACAAATGCTCTGCGTAATAACGGTCTAAACCAACTTCAGTAGCTATATCCCTAATTTTATTAAGCAGTTTTTCTTCCCGCTCTAAATCTCTTATTCCGGTATTTGTTTCCAATTTGAATGACGAGACTTCTTTAACAAGTCCCTGCCGCTCGGCAAGAGCTTTTAATATAGAGCGATCAATATCATCGAGTCGTTTTCGAATAGACTCCAGTTCTTTCTTCATAACAACAAATCAACATGAATGAGTGTGAGGCTGAATGTAGTAAGATTGAGATGAAATTAAACGATTATTTCTCAGCTAACTTTTCAGTTAAAACTGCCACCTGAAATTCCAGCCTTTTCATTTCAAGTAAAATGGAATTTTTATCCATTTGCATCCAGTGCCATTGCTTGAGTAGACCATTCATAATTACTCCGATTAATAAACCTACACCGTATTTAGCCATTAAAATGGTGTCTTCTACGGTAAAGAATTTGTAACCAAACCAGAAAGCCACTATGGTAATTAATACCTGGAAAGTGGTAACCAGAGCCGCCCATTTTCCTAACTTTCCATGATACAGCCCTCCCCATTGCTGAAACATTCCTTGTTCATCCAGATCATGATAGAACTGGGCATCTTCTTTACTTAGAGATTCTTCAATTAATTTATCGATGTCTTCTTTTTTCATGTCGTTCACCTACCTGTTTGGGTTAAAAATTTCTTTTAAATGTTCTCGTGCTGTAAATAACCTGGACTTTACCGTTCCACCTGAAATGCTAAGAATTTCGGATATTTCCTTTACAGAATAGTTCTCCAGATAAAACATGGTTAGTACGATTCTCTGAGAATGAGGAAGCTTTATGATCGCTTGTTTAAGTCTTGCTTTGCGTTCCAGTATTATATCAAGCACTTCTTCTTCGTTAACACTTTTCGCTTTTTCTTCCTGTAAGATGAGTTGAGCTTTTTGCCTTGATTTTTGTTGCTCCCTGATCCAGTCTATGGCTTTTCTTCGGGCTATACTTAACGCCCATACTTCGAAACTAATTTGGAGATTCACACTAGAAAGTCCCCTTATTATAGCATACCAACTTTCCTGAACTAAATCGTCTAAAGAAGATTGATCTCTGGTTTGAGCAAAAATTTGCTGTTTAAGCCTTGGATGAAATTGCTTGATTAAAAGCTTCAAGGCCTTTTGATCACCACTCTGGTATTTTGCAACCAAGTAATCGTTCAGAATATGTTTTTCTTCTTTCCGCATCAGTAACTATATAGTCGTACAGAATTATGAAAGGTTCATTCTTTTTTTTGGAATTTGTTGAAGTGCTTTCAGCAGCAATTCCCTCCAAAATTCACATAATCTTCACATTATTATTGCAACTTTGGGAGATATAATATTCATCAAAAAATTTATAGAGGAATTATGAATTTATTCATTTCAATGCTGATGGTGCTTTTTATAAGCAATCCATTCAATACATCTGATATGGCTCCCGAAACTACTACTCAAAAAACTGAGATTGTAATTGAAGGAAACGATCAGATGAGGTTTAATCTATCTGAAATAAAGGTGAAAGCTGGTGAAACAGTAACTCTTACCTTAAAGCACACTGGAAAATTACCTAAGGCAGCAATGGGCCATAACTGGGTGCTACTTGCAGCCGGAACAGATGTTAAAACCTTTGCTACCGAAGCTATGAAAGCTCGTGATAATGAGTACATTCCTGAAGGAAGTGAGCAGATACTTGCTTATACAGCTCTTATTGGTGGTGGAGAAGAAACCACAATCGAGTTCACAGTTTCTGAAGCAGGAGAGTACGATTTCATTTGTTCCTTCCCGGGACATTATGCTCTTATGAAAGGCAAGCTTATTGTAGAATAAGCACTCTATTCATTCTTAAAAGCCACTGATCAAAAGTCAGTGGCTTTTTTTATGCTTTTCTGTACCATAACCGCACCTTTAACTGTAAGCCAGATAGCAAAACTGACTTCAGCAATTAAAGCTCCTGCAATTACTAAAAGTTCTGTGATTAAAGAAAGTTCAGGGAATAGAAACTGTGTAAAACTATCTGCTACATATAATAATCCTGCTAATCCAATCAGAACACCAAAAATAGAAGGAAACCATGCTGAATGCCGGATCAGGTAGCTTAGAATTATGCAGCTTACCCCAAAAAAAACTCCACTCAATAAATAACCATAGTTATGAGTTTGCAAAAAGAACATCGTCAATCCACTCAATTGATCTGGAGTAAACACTGAATTCAATTCTTTTGAATTAAGTATAAGTATCACGGCAAAATGGTGAAGTAAGTTGATCGCAATAATGAATGCCTGAGCAAACCTGAATACCATGGCCGTAACCGAAAGTGATTTATGAACGGGCTTCAACATCTGGAAAAAAACAATCGCGATGAATATATCCGCGGTTACCATAACTAAATCACTAACAAATCCGAATCTGAACAGAAGTTCCGCATTTTGAATATTCCCAACGGTAGACTGTGCGTCTCCGGGAATTACTAATGTTGAACGAACAAATCCTTCACTAAAAATTCCGCATACTATTATTATCAGGTAAAGAATACCGGCAATTCTGCCAAGTTTTTTCATTTTACAGTACTCAGTCATTTGCTTCACCTGTCACATTAATCACAACGTTTCCCTTTTTATGCCCTTTTTCTACATAGCGGTGTGCTTCAACAATTTGTGGTAATTGGTACATTCTATCTATAACAGGGCTTATGACTTCTTGTTCAAGTAAATCTCTTATTACTCGAAAATTTTCCAACTTGGCTTTTTCAGCCATTAATCCGGTCGCAGCAAAAATGGCCTTTTTTCTTTTCGAGCGTGAGGTCCTGAGCATATCGAAAGTCATTCTTAACCCAAGCACAGGACTCATATATGTACCTTGTTCCGTAAGTACCTTCTGTGCATCGTTAAAATGGGATTTTCCTACCGTATCGAAGATGATGTCGTATTTCTTTTCACCCTGTGTAAAATCTTCTTTGGTATAATCAATTACATAGTCTGCTCCCAGGGTCTTCACCATATCAACATTCGACGTACTGCAAACACCTGTCACTTCTGCCCCGAAATGCTTTGCTAGTTGAATAGCAGCCGTCCCGATGCTACCAGATGCTCCATTTATTAGAACCTTACTTCCTTTTTTAATTTGCGTATGTTTAGTTAGAAAAGGATATGCAGTAGTCGCTCCGTCTATAATAGCCGTAGCTTCGGCGTAATTGAGGTTTTCAGGCATTGGAAGAACAACTCCGTGCTGAGACACTGTTACATATTCTGCATAGGTGCCACCTTCAATATCAGTTGACCCAAAAACCCGTTCTCCAACCTTAAATTTCCTCACGTTGTTTCCTGTAGCTACTATCTCACCGGCAAAATCCGTTCCTGATATTGGATTTGAAGGTTTAAATAAACCCATGAATAACCGACCAATTAGTGGATATCCTGTTCGGATGGCCGTATGAGCGTTAGTAACCGAAGTGGCATGAATCTTTATAAGGATTTCATCCTTTGTCGTACCTGGTTTTTCAGCAATTCCGTATTTGAGTACATCGGCTGATCCATAGCCTGTTGTAAGAATGGCGTTCATTGTAGTCATAACAAAAGTATTTTTAGTTGGTGTTAGTTTCTGACACCAACTTATGACTACTCCGATCCACGAACGTTCGGGTTTGTAAATCCGAACCTATTGTTTAAGTACGGATTTCAAATATTTGCTTGGAGTGGTACCCGTTGCCTTTTTAAAAAAACTATTGAATACAGTTTTTGAATTAAAACCACTCTCGAAGGCCAAAGCAAGAAGAGTGAAATTCTGTTTTTCCGGTTTTCTGATTTCTTTTTTGAAATAATCTAACCGATAGGAATTAACAAATTCTGCGAAGTTTTGATCAAACCCATCGTTTAATAACTGTGAAAGATGATTTGCTGGAATTCCCAAATTTTCTGCTAAGTCTTTTAAGGTTAAAAATGGATCCAAAAAAGGTTGCTCATCTCTCATTAATACAGAAAGCTCTTTACGATATTGTACCAAATCTTCATCAGAAATAAGGGACTTTTTATACTTACTCTCCTGTACAGAAATATCCAAAGCAGATTCAGGAAGTGGATTCATTAATTCTTTGAACCTGGTCAATTCCACTAACGGCTTGAGCATTGGATCAATCTTCAAATAAAGAAGCATGGGCAGTCGGTAAGATATCCCCTGCTCTATGTAATCTAACGCCTGCTCGTAATTTCCCAAAGTGGTTTCTATCAGGATAAGGAAATTCAAAGCCCGTTCCATCTGTTCTGATTGAAGCGATTCTTCAAGCTTAGAAATTCCCAGAATTACTTCCTCTTCAATCCCCAGAGCAGCCTTTGCCAATGTTATGCCACCTGTTTTAATCAAAAGGTCAGATCCTTCAGGTATTTTCTGAAAATGATCAAGCGCATCTTCAGCTCTTCCAAGTAAAATCAACGATTGCCCTAATTCCATGTAAGAAACTTCTGCTCCGGGCTTCAATTCTATACTTTTTTGATACTGATTTATCGCCTGTTCAAAATCTTCCTGAACATAACAAGCAAAGCCTTTTAAGTGATGCGTGATATCGGAAAACGGATCCAGTTTAAGCGCAGTATCAATATAGTGCTTGGCGGCTTCGAATTTCTTTTCTGTGATAATCACTGAAGTCATGGTTTGATAATAATCAACCATAGGGCGGCCATCATGTACCTTTTGAAGATGTTTATAGGTAGCTTCTAAATCCCAATCCTGAAGAAAGCTCATCCACGCCATTTGCAGTTGACACTCGGGTAAATCAGGACTCAATTCTATTGCTTTTGAAAGATATACATGCCCTTTGGCAAAAGCCTCTTCTGCTTTCATAATTCCAAGTGTACCAAGCAGCGCGTAGCCCATGTGCATACCAAGCCACGCATATACGTAATCGGGTGACTGTTCTAAAACCTCCTTCAGAATGTTCATTCCGGTTTCAATATCCCGTTGGTTCATTTTGAGAATGTGGTACCTGCTTTTGAGATATGCCGTATATCCATCCACCGAGACTTGTGGGGGCTCAACAAGTTGTTGATCAATGTGCAAATCCCCAAGATGCTCCCTTAACCTTTCGGCAATAATGAGGCTTACCTCGTCCTGAATAGCAAAGATATTTTCCAGGGACCTATCAAAAGATTCTGACCAAAAACTATAATCTTCCGTCACATCAATTAATTGGGCAGAAATCCGCATCTGATTGCCTGCCAGACGAATACTCCCGGTTACTATTGTTGAAACGGTAAGCTGCTCCCCAATTTCTTTCAGGCTTAGCTTTTTACCTTTAAAATGAAAAGAGGAGGTGCGGGAAGTAACTTTTAGTTCCTGAATTTTTGTTAACGCATTGATTACTTCTTCGGTAATACCATCACACAAATATTCATTTTCTGAAGATGGGCTAAGATTTTCGAAAGGAAGTACAGCTACCGATTTCTCATCAAAGTCTTTTTGGGGAAGTTTATCGGATTCAGGAACTTTCAACCCTCTTCCTGAAACTGCAAATACTTCCATAGGAGCCGAAATATTTTTGAATTGGAAATTCCCTATGGAAACTGTACTTAGCTCAGCCTGATTTTTTAACTCCCTGTTCACACTTTCAGATACCAGAATAGCCCCTGCCTCACTCACCCCTTCAATTCTGGAAGCCACATTAACCCCATCACCAAACACTTCGGTTCCATCATAAAAAATATCCCCGAGGTGAATACCGATTCGTACGGGAACCTGAATATCTCCAGAATTAAATCCTTTTTGCAATTCTACAGCACAAAGTACGGCATCTACCGCGCTGTTAAAAAAACTCAGGGTGCCATCTCCAAAATACTGCACGATAGTTCCGTTACGTGCTTGATGCTGTTCCTGAAAAACCTGTCTATGCCTGGTTCTAATATTAACAGCAGCGGCCTCGTCCTTCTGCATAAGTGCAGAATACCCCACAATATCAGTAAACATAATGGCTGCCAGTTGTCTCATCTAATCCTTATTTAAGAATCGTGTCAGAAACTACTCAACCCGCTAAGCATTTGAAAACTAAATATTGATCGTCGAATTTGTACTTTATTTATAAAAATGAATGTGACTTACATCTTTGTATATGGACTACTCAAGTCCATGTATAACAACGAGCCAGCACGGTTAATCCGAAAAAACTGTACCCTAATTGGAGAAGGTTCTTTTCCTGGAAAGCTTATCGATATCGGTTCTTATCCCGGAGCTTTGTACGAACCCGATTCACAAACACTTGTACATGGCGAGGTATATAAGATTGATCGAAATAAGGAAAAATTGGCTGAGTTTCTCGATCGTTTTGAAGGTGTAGGAGAGCAATTTAATCAACCCAATGAATATGTACGGCAAGTTATTCCGGTATTGGTTGGAGATGAGGAGTTATACGCTTCCTGTTATTTATATAATTGGAACTACGATGGCTTGAAAGTGATTGCTAGTGGCAGATATGTAAATAAAGACGGAATACGAAATAAATGATGGATAGCGGACAAGCAGCAAAGAATAAATCCCGAATGGGCTTAGGCTTTCTTATTGGAGTACTTGGGGCTTATCTTTTTGTGGAAGGATTTGTTCGTTTTGGTTATTGGACTGGGTTGTATGATCTAATGTCCCCAACCAATATGAATTACCTAATCAGCATCTTTTCCGGTTTATTTACCGGAATTCTAACCGTACTAATTTGTAAGGAGAGACAGTTGCGAATCCTGCTTTTTGTAGTGGGTACTCTATTGCTAATGGATAGCATCGCCTTCTTTTCGAATACCAATTTCAGTATCTCAAGAATGATCAATCGAATGTTTATTGACTTTGGAGTGCTTATTGGTGGGTTTGCGTTTTATAAATTCTTTGGAAACAAGTCTCAGAATTCAACTTCAATCTGATTTTTTTAGTCACAGTCAAATAAATCCCTAAGAACATGGTTATAAACCATGCTATTTGAAAAGCACCGAAAAGTAAGAGCATTCCTTTTTTTCTACGCTCAAAGTTCTCTGTTCGATATTCAAAGTTCCTTAACCCACCCTAAACTTCAGCTCTTCAATTTTAGACATTAACTCATTTCTGTCCATTTCACGGTAGCGTTCGGGAAGAAGCTCTTTTGAAGTACATTCAAGAACCGCATTCAGAGTTTGTAGTTCTACTTCTTCAGGATAGGTTGGAGGAATGAAATCATTCAGAGCCAAATCCAGAATTTCGGGAGTTACTCTCTTCTTTCCTTCCGCAGCTGCCCGGAATTTCGCGCGTGTAAGTGCCGCTTCCATATCTGCACCGGAAAAGGTTTTGAATCCTTCTTCGATAATGGCGGGGATATATTCTTCGGTTAGATGCAGCCCTGTTTTCTTTTTCATGGCGTTAAAGAGTTCCACACGTTCTTCGTTTGTGTGTGGTGGAAACAATGCCAAATGCTCTTCTGCTCTACCCTGCCGCTTTAGATCTATCGGCATCAAATCGGGCCGGGCGGTCATCAAAAACCAGATAATTTTACCGCGGTTGGCAGTATCGCTCATAAAAGTAGCAATCTGCGAAAATACCCTGCTCGACACTCCACTGTCTCCACTTGAGCTACGATCTCCCAGATAAGCATCGGCTTCATCAATCATAACCGCAACAGGAGACATCGCTTTTAGCAGTGATAGTATTTTTTCGAGATTTCCTTCTGTTACACCCTGCCATTGACTCCTGAAGTTTTTCAACTTTACCATAGGCACACCTACTTCGCTGGCAAAACAGGTTACCAAAAATGTTTTTCCTGTTCCTACCGGACCGCATACCAGATATCCCATTGGCATTACATCCTGCCGCCCTTCTTTCAGTGCTTTTACGGCCTGACGAAGATGTGCTTTAACATATTTATGCCCGGCCACATTGTCCAGTGAATATGGATTCTCAACAAACTCCAATAAGCCATACGCTTCGGCTTCAATTAGTTCTTTCTTGTTTTTTGAAAGACTCTCGAACGTGATTTGATCTTTGTTTTCACGGGCGTTTGAAAGTACGCTTCGGATATTAACATAATTTAAACCCGCAGTTTGTTGCGCTATAATCTCTGGTTTTACAGATGAAATCGCTTTAAAATCATCATTTCGTGTTTCAAATTTTACGAAATCCAGACGCTCTTTTTCTCCCGGAATGGTAATCTTTACTTCGGTGGTATATGGATTTTGAATCAAGGTTTTGTTCAAATCGGGAAGGTTTTCCGTAATCAAAACCGTGGTAAAATCAGAGGCCAGAAACATTGGATCGTGTGCCCAGCGGGACAAATATACCAGCGAGGTTCGATCTTCATTGCCCGTCGAGCCGGTATCACTCATTGGAATGATGGTCTCCGCATAATCGATAATCAGCGCCACACTTTTCTTTTGATCAAGGCGAAGCCGAAAATACTGTTCGAGCAAAGAGAACACCCGTACCGGATCTTTTGGCATTTTGTTGGCGTAATCCGTTCCTACTAAACTATCACGACCCGCTACTGCCTGATTAAAGTCAGCTTGTGATTCTTTATCTCTGAAATAAATACCCGAAGCACGATCATAAAAAATCACATAATCACGTGCTCCAAAAAACTCATCTGAAAGGAAGGTCTTCAGGCGATTAAACTCTGTGCCTTCTTCCGTCTTAAGAGGAACCAGATCATGCACATTCCCATGCAGTAAAAAGGTATTAATCGTTCGGCTTAAATATTTTCTTGCAAATTCCTGAGACCAGGCTGGGTAATTGTCAAACATTTTTCTTTGTGTTACAAAGGTTCAGAGTAGCAAAGTTACAAAGTGAAAAAAGCTTTGCGCCTTTGTCACTTTGTAACTCTTTTACTCAATTAAAATGAGTTTCACTGTTTCAATTCTGCTTTGAGTCGCCTTACTGATTATGAATTTTTTGTCTTCTATAAGCACCTCTTCATTCACGGTAGGAATGCGCCCCAAATAATTTATTATGTAGCCCGCTACGGTGTCGTACTCGGAAGGTTCCACCGGGAGTTTAATTTCCTCAAACTTTGCAACAAGCTCGGTAATCTCGACATTTCCTGATACCACAAAGGTATTCGGCGACAGTTTTTTCATGATTTCATCGTCCACATCATGCTCGTCCTGGATGTCGCCGACCACTTCTTCCAAAAGATCTTCTATGGTCACCATTCCGGCTGTCCCCCCGTACTCATCAAGCACAATCGCTACCGACATGTTTGACTGACGGAATTCAGTAAGTAGATCTTTCGATTTTTTACTGTAGGGAATCAGCTTTACCGGTCGAATAATCTCGCTTAAAGATTTCGGCTTGTTGAAAAGATCGTACGCAAATACTACTCCAACCACATCATCAATCGAATCCTGATAGACAGGCAATTTTGAATGACCAGATTTTATGAACAAATTGAGGACTTCATCCAGAGAGGTCTTTTTATCTACGGCCTCAATTTCAATTCGCGGGATCATAGAATCTTTCACACGTTTAGTAGAGAGTTCCAGTACATTGTGCAGAATTTCCGAATCATCCTGATCGATATCTTCACTCCCGCCACTTTCGCGAAGTTCTTTAAATATGAGCTCTACGTCCTGTCTTCGATATATTGATACCGCTTCTTCCGCATCAGAAACGAGCCATTTAATTAGAATATTAGATGAACTATTTGCGACAGCTATAAGAGGACGAAGTAAGTAATAACAAAAACGAAGAGGAATGGCGATTATGCTTACCATTACATCTGCCTGAGCACGAAAAATTGCCTTTGGCAGGATTTCCCCGAAAATCATAATCAGCACCGAAGCTATAATAGTCTGAACCAGCAGAATCTGGAAGTCTGTCGGACTGTGACTGAACCACAGTTCAGAATATCCAACAATGGGATCAACTAAAAAGATGGCCATCAATGTAGCATAAAGTACATTTATGATGTTATTTCCTACCAGAGTGGTAGTTAAAAATGTTTCGGGATTACTCTTAAAAAACTCAAGAGAATTCGCAATGAAGCTGTTTTTTCGGGATGCGACCTCAAGCTTAAGCTTATTAGCCGTAACAAAGGCGATCTCTGATCCCGAGAAAAATCCACTTAAAAAGATGGTTGCAACGATAAGGAGCCACTCCATACCTATTTGGCTCCTGTATTTTTAAAATTTGATGTGCTACCCGATGGAGGCTCGTCGCTCATTAACTATTAATTCGTTCCTATTTGCCGGAGAAATTTGGCTTTCTCTTTTCAATGAATGCCGAAGTTCCCTCCCTAAAATCCGCAGTGGAGAACAAATCTCCAAATAGATTTGCTTCCGATTCGAATCCCGAATCTTTACCTGCTTCCTTAACTGCTAATATAGCATTTTTTACAGCCAGAGGTGCTTGTTTTATCATTCCCGAAAGCATCTTTTTTGCTTCTTCCAGCAAATCGCCCTCAGCTACGCCGTTTACAAGTCCTAAGGTTAATGCCTCACCTGCTTTTGCGAAACGGCCAGACATGATAAGTTCCAATGCTTTTGGTTGACCCACAATTTTTGTTAATCGCTGGGTGCCTCCATACCCCGGAATTAATCCCAAACTAACTTCCGGTAATCCCACTAGCGCATTTTGAGATGCTATTCTTAGATGGCAGGAAAGCGCTAACTCAAATCCACCACCTAACGCATAGCCATTTATTGCAGCCATAGCAGGAATAGTTAAATCTTCAATTCTTTGAAATACCCGGTGCCCTCTTTTTGATAGCTCAGTGGCTTGTTTGGAATCGAAATCAGCGAATTCTTTAATATCCGCCCCTGCAACAAAGGCTTTATCGCCGGAACCTGTAATAATGAGTGCACGAACAGATTCATCTTTTTCAATTTGATCAAGAGCGATATCAAGTTCTTCAAAAACCTGATTATTAAGTGCGTTTAATTGTTTGGGACGATTTATGGTAAGTGTACAAATTCCGGAATCATCTACTTCCAAAATCAGTGTTTCAAAAGCTGTACTCATTCTTATTCCTGAACTCTTTTCTTTGGTTGTGTTTCTGAAGTTACATCATCAGAAAGTTCATCCAAAATAGAATCGAAATCGAGTTCAGTTTCCCATTCGGTAGTGTATTCAGGTAGAATATCCTGATCCAGATCGTCTATGAGCTGAGAAGTTTCATCAACCTCGGTAAGCAGGTTATCTAGCTGGAAGCCAATTTCTTCAGGATTACTCATTGTCATAGATTGCTCATAGATATATCGAACAGCGTCCTCAATAGTTTCCAAGTGAGTTTCACACACCAGATACTTTTCTTTAGCGATTTTAAATTTCTGCAAGCGTTTTTGCATGATCGCCACACGCCTCGATTTAGTCCGCTTTAGTTTTTCAGACTCGATAGTTCTTATCTCTTCAATCTGACGCACTACTTCTTCTTTAAGATTGGTCTCTAATGTTGTATTCAGATAAATCTCATATCGTTTGATCAGATCGAGCAGCGTCAGGTAGTTTCCGAGTAGCTCATCAATCTTTTTGCCGATGTTATCCAACAACCCTTGTGAGCTGTACGGAAGTTTTTCAAAATTCTCCTGCACCAACTGTGCGAGGTGTTTAAGTACTAAAAACCGTTTTTGGCTGGCTGAGTCTAACGATTGGAATAGATCTTTCTCATTGCTGGAAGCGTGACGCTCCTTAATTTTCTTCAACTCTACTTTCTTTCGAAAACGGGGAAGCTTAGGTACAACACCCAGGTACATCAACTCAACTCCAAATACCGTAGAGAGAAGAATATTGGAAACATCCACGCTCAAATTACTGAAGAATAAAGCTCCTAAAGTGGAAGCCAATAAAACTCCAAGATTAATCGGGTTCAGGAATGCTTCCCTGGTATAATTTATATTTAACTCGTCTGCAGACATTAACTTTTTTCTGAAGTGTCTTCGTTACCGGAAGCGTCTTCCTTTTTTGTTCCTATTGTTTTTTCGGCGTGAATTTCCTCGGCATGTTTTTCAATTTCCGAATACAGCATACCCATTTTCTGCCTTCACTTGTTGCAGGGTTTGCTTCGCTCTTTGCTTTTTTATTTCAGCATCCAGCTCTTCCTGCTTAAGTTTACCCGCTGCTGTTGATGGATCATCCTCATCCAGACTATCCATCGCTACATCCAGGCGAGCTTCTACATTAGTTACTTTTTCTTTTACTTTACCCAGAAACTCATCCACCGATTCCAGTAGATTGTCGGCATTCATATTATTCAATGCCTGTGCAATCTTTCCTTTCTGCTCGGTTTGTTTTAAACGCTCTTTAGCCTCTTTAATACGTCGGTAATGATCCTTGTATTCTTCTTTAAGGCGTTCGCGTTCCTGTTCACTTCGGGTACTCATGGTAGCAACTTATTAGCTTTTTTCTTTGGTACCGACTGACTTCGTAGGAGCTTCTTCTTCGGTTGTTTCTTCGTCAATAGAAATTGAACCGGACGATTCCCCCATTTCAAGCTTAAATTGTTCTACCAATTCATGTGCTCTGATTTTCTCTGCGTTAGCCTCGATTTCCATCGTCTGAGTATCGATACTATCCAAAGCGATTTCCATACGAGCTTCATTTTTAGCGGCTTCTTCATTGATACGGGAAATCATTTCGTCGTGAGTCTGATCAATTCCACCCACTTCGAACTGCTCTAAAGTATCCGCGATTTTTGCCTGCCACTCTGCACGCTCGCTGGCACGTAAAGCTTCTTTCGCTTCCTGTATTTTGCGGTCTTTTTCGCGCATAAACACTTTTTTCACCTTTAATGCTTTTTCATAAGCACGTTCAGCGAATTGTAATTGATCAGAAGTATGAATAAGTGTCTCTTTAGCTTTTTCTAATTGAAGCGCGTATCCCTCCGCGATATCATCACGTCCCGCTTTAATGGCCGACTTTATTTTTGAAGTAAGCTCTGTGATTTGTTTTTCGTTGCGCTTCACCTCTTTTTGGAGCATGATAAGATTCGCTTTAACCGTAGCGATATTCTCATTCATCTGAGGAATCTGATCGTTCAGCTCGCGAATATTCTGTTCTAATATTAATTTTGGGTTCTCCATGGAGCTGATAACCCCACCGAACATCGATTTGATAGCGCGAATAAATCTTTTTAACATGATTTTTACCGTATTTTTATGCCCTTTTTGTATCAGGAACTAAGTTAACTGATTATTATCGTAATTCAACATGCTAAAGCTCAAATGCCCTTGTGCCTTCGCTGTCGCTAACATGAGTAACCAAAGGTTCCAATTCTGGTTGCTCAGCACTGATTTCAACCGCCCCGTATAACTGCCCGGTCACAGTTTCAATCGTGGCAGGCTTGTTCGTGAATCCGGTTAAAATTGTTTCACCTTTAGATATTTTGTCACCAACTTTCTTTTTCAGGGTGATTCCAGCTTCAGGATCAATGATATCATCAATACTTTTGCGTCCGGCACCCAATTCAAGTGATCCCATTCCTATCTCAAAAGAATTAATCGCCGTTATAAACCCATCGTATTGGCTTTGAAGATCAAATTGATAGGTTGCTTTTGGGTATTCCTCGGGGTTTTTGATTACTGACGAATCTCCTCCCTGTTCCTCTACAATATCAATCCACTTTTGAAATGCATTACCGTTCGTAATGACTTCCTCACTTATTTTCACCCCTTCTTCCACACTGTCTGCTTTTTCTCCCAAATAAATCATTGTACCTGAAAGAAGGTTTGATAACTTCATAATATCATCAGGGCCATCGCCATGAAGTGCATAAATGCATTCTTCAACTTCCATCCAATTTCCAATTTTAAAGCCCAAAGGTTGATTCATATTTGTGAGGTAGGCAATGGTTTTCTTATTGAAGCGCTCCCCGATTCCAACCAGTGTTTCTGCAAGTTCGATTGCTTCATCTACTGTCTTCATAAACGCACCGGAACCATATTTTACATCTAAAACAAGTGCATCAATTCCCTCAGCTAGTTTTTTACTCATTATACTTCCCGCGATAAAGGGAATGAATTCCACCGTAGCCGTAACATCGCGAAGCGCGTATAATTTCTTGTCGGCTGGAGCAATTTCTTTGGTTTGTCCCGCTAGCACCAGATTATGTTTGGCTATAATTTCGGTATAACGATCCAGATTCATATCAGTATAAAATCCAGGAATGGATTCCAGTTTATCCAGTGTGCCTCCGGTATGTCCAAGTCCCCGACCCGAAATCATAGGAACAGGCACTCCTGCTGCAGCTACAACGGGAGCCAGAATTAAGGATAGTTTGTCTCCAACTCCTCCAGTTGAGTGTTTATCTACTTTTTTACCTGGGATGGAAGATAAGTCCACTACAATTCCGGAATTTAACATCGACTCTGTTAGCGCCGCAGATTCTTCTGAATTCATTCCATTCAAAAATCCGGCCATCAGGAATGCACTTACCTGATAATCTTCGATATCGCTATTGGTATAAGCCTGTACGATGTATTTAATTTCATCACCGGAGAGACTTTTCCCATCCCTTTTTTTGCGAATAAGTGAAACTATGTTATACTTGGCATTCATAGACCAAGTATAGGTCAATTCAGCATTATTTTCTCACTTTAACCTGATTTTCTTTGATCAAAGTAATTGCCGATCAAAATCTGTACAGATTGGAAGAATTTCTTCCTGATGAGGTTGAATTGACAACCTACGACCCCAATAATGGACTTCCCGATACAAGTGGTTTTGAAGCACTTCTTCTGAGAACGGTTTCCAAATTAACTCCCGAAAGCTACCCAAACATCCCTTCTTCTCTGAAATTTGTTGGAACGGGTTCTTCAGGCACCGATCATGTGGATATTGAGTACTTAAAATCCGATCAGGTACACTTTGCTGACGCCCTTGGGAATAATGCCAGAGCCGTTGCGGAATATGTAATGACCGGACTTCTTCTTTGGCAGGAAGAAAAGAAGAAACACCTGAGAGATTATAGCTATGGAATTGTAGGAGTTGGAAAAGCAGGCTCTGCCGTTGCCGGGATTCTTCATGATTTCGGGTTGAAGACCGTACTTTACGACCCCCCCAGAGCTGAACGTGATCCCGGTTTTATCTCCGCCACTTTGGATGAAGTACTGAATTGTGACATCCTCACTTTTCATGTTTCACTTTCTGAATCCGGAAAATATGCAACCAGGTACTGGCTTGATGAAAAAAAACTATCCGATCGAAATTTTGAACTAATTATCAATGCGGCCCGGGGTGGAGTAATTGATGAGAAAGCCATTTCTGAAGCTATGGATTCAGGTTCTGTTAAAGAACTCATAATAGATGTCTGGGAAAATGAACCTGACTTCGATGTTGAGTTTGCTAATAAAGCTTTCATAGCAACCCCACATATAGCAGGGTACTCAGAACAATCTAAACTGAATGCCAGCAAGATGGTGTGCGAACAACTTTGCCATTTTTTTAAGTTGGAATGTCCGCCTACCGAAAATCTGTACCCAACTAAAGAAATTAAGGCGGCAAATCTTAAATACACTCTCCGAGACTGGTTACTTAGGCTCCATCCAATTAAAGAATACGATGCTGCACTTCGTGATTTAGCTCAACGCCATAATAAAGCTGCCTTGTTTCAAAAATTAAGAACCGACCGCCCATACCGATACGAGTATGGGTTTCTCAGGCTTGAGCCTGGGTTTCTGAATGGGTTTGATGAGTTAAAAAAACTGGGAGTTCATACTTAATGTATCATTTCGCCATTTTTAGTCTTTTACTTCTATTTGGATATTCTGGAAAAATAGACATACTAATACCCACCGTTGAACAAGAAACTGAATATGTCTGGAGAACTATACAGAATATTTCATTTTTTGACGAATACGGTTACGATATCTCCCTTCCGGAAGGCAGTTTAATTGAGTCCTTAAAAACTAAATCCAGAGAAAAAACTCTTAATAATGAA
Organism: Balneola sp.; assembly: GCA_048058975.1. GTDB lineage: Bacteria > Bacteroidota > Rhodothermia > Balneolales > Balneolaceae > RHLJ01. The sequence goes on along the minus strand of JBLLNP010000008.1, from coordinate 1,691 downwards.
GACTACAAAGCTCTTTCTGCCTTTATGAAAGAGAAAGTTTACAAGAAATCTGACTATGAAAAGGGATATAAAAAAGTCGTAAGTGAAACTGCCTTACTGGAATCATTGATTGGCAAAATCAAAAATGCAGAAAGAAACTGGGATTTCAGGTTTTTTGAAACTTACACTGTGACCTTAACTCTATATGGGCCAGGGGGAGGCTATAATCCCGAAGAGGGCTCCATTCTATTATTTACAACCCTTGAAGGTGGATTTAAGCAATATGAAAATCCTCGTAATACGATTATACATGAGATTATTCATATTGGAGTGGAGGAATCAATTATGCAAAAATATGATGTCCCTCATGGACTAAAAGAGAGAATTATAGATACCTTCGTTCACTTGAACTTCAAAGACCAGCTTCCTGATTATTGTATTCAGAATATGGGCGATACACGACTAGACTCATTACTATCTGAGAAAAAAGATTTAATCCATTTGGAAGGAATTGTGATTGAGTTATTGGGGAAGGATTATTAAAAAAGTATATGGAAAATTATCCATTCTTCTTTCTCCTGCTTGCCCCTTTACTTCCACCACCCAAAAATACCCCTGCTCCTAGCAGAAAACCAAAATCGTACCAGCCACCCGTATTATTGATTGCATATACCGCAATATCATCTTTAAACAGACTACCGATAAAACTAAACGGAGCAATTATTCCGTGCCACAAACCACTCCAGAATCCATAAGGCTCTGCGGTAACCGCCGGATCAATGGCAACTACTTCCGCGCAGGACATGACCAAAAACATAACGAATAAAAATCCCAGCACTCTCTTTTCCATACTATCCTCTTTTTTGATTGTTGATTTAGAAGGCTAATTATCTGATATGAAGATTTGATTAACCTGCTTTGAACTGAAGCTGGTACCGATTCGCTGTGTGTTTTGTTACAAATTTAAAAAAAGCGACCTCTGAAATATTGCCGGAAAACATGAAGCTAGAATGAGCGTGGCCGAAGGACAATTAATTCCGCTCAGGTGAGAACCATACTCATTTGTCCAGAGAGAAAGAAGACCTTCGGAATTATTTAGCTCATGAAAGCTGAATGCGGCAATATTTCAGCGTCTTGATCTTTTGGTACTTTTGGATCAAGCCAAAAGTACATTATTGTTATACTTGTATATGTTCTTTTGGATCGCCAAAAGAACCAAAAACTCCCGACTACGAATGCTTCGTGGGCTCATTGAATATCCCACTGAATAAATCCGAAGGTCCATGTTCTTATCTACAAAATTTGAGAAAATCACCGGAGCAGATTTATTCTCCCTTCCCCTCGCTCCGATGCTCTGCGTGGGAGTGCATAGAGATGGTCATGATGAAGAGAATCGTAGCCAGAATCAATTGTTAACCCACAATACCAAACAACTCTCTTGCCACACCACTCGTCCTCTCAACCACTTCCTCCAAACTCAGTTCAAAAATATCCGCGAGTTTTTGGGCGGTGAATTTCATGAAGGCAGGTTCGTTACGTTTTCCTCTTTTTGGCGTTGGTGAGAGGTACGGAGCATCTGTTTCGAGGACCATTTTATCTAATGGTAACTGAGCAACGGTTTTATCTACTGCGCCGTTTTTAAAGGTAACTACACCTCCGATTCCAAGGTGAAGCCCGAGATCAATCGCTCTCTTGCCTTCATCAACCGTTCC
>JBLLNP010000007.1:0-348571 GCA_048058975.1 Balneola sp. | reverse complement strand
CTATGATGTGTATCAGGTGGGCGGTAACGTACAGGGAACAGCTGTGCTACAGATGCTGAATATTCTGGAAGGTTATGAATTAAGTGAAACGGGATTTGCCACCGCAGAAACCTTTCACCTGTTTATAGAAGCCAAAAAGCTGGTGTTTGAGGATCGTGCCAAGCATTATACAGATTCTGACTTTTACGAAATCCCTTATGAAACCTTGCTTTCCAAAGAATATGCTGCCGAAAGAAGAAAACTAATTGGGGAGACCGCCCGGGAAGACATCTCAACCGGAGTAGATGTTCTCGAAGATGGAGATACCATTTATCTTACCACTGCCGACCAATACGGCAATATGGTTTCCCTTATTCAAAGTAATTTTCGTGGAATGGGAACCGGCTTTGTAGTTCCAGGTACAGGTTTTAGTTTTCAGAACAGGGGCGAACTATTTTCACTCGATCCTGAACATCCAAATGTATATGAGCCCGGAAAACGTCCCTTCCATACTATTATCCCCGGATTTATTATGAAGGATGGCAAGCCTTTCATGACACTTGGAAATATGGGAGGAGCGTATCAGCCAATGGGTCATATAAGCTTAATAACCAATGTGATTGATTTTGGCATGAATATGCAACAGGCTGGTGATGCTCTACGGTGGGCACATTCCGGCTCTACTCAACCAACGGATGCCCTAAGCGATCATCTCACAAACGTTGGCTTAGTCACCTTCGAAAGCACGGTTGACCGACAAGTAGTTCGGGATCTCAGAGCAATGGGACACCGGGTAAGAGTTGGAGAAGGTTTTTTTGGTCGTTTTCAGGCCATTATGCGCGACTTGGAAACCGGGGTTTATTACGGAGCCTCCGAATCCAGAGTTGATGGGCAGGCTGCCGGGTATTGAAAACCCGATTCAACAAAAAAGCCTCTCACACAAAGTGTAAGAGGCTTTAGGTTTCTGTGGGACCGGCAGGAATTGAACCAGCGACACACGGATTTTCAGTCCGTTGCTCTACCAACTGAGCTACAGTCCCGTAGAAAGGGCTGCAAAGATAGCGCCTTTGCCACCTACATACAATAGTTATCCACAAGAATCTTAAGAAAGATGGATATCTTTTAATCGCATCTGCAAAGTACGGCGGCCATTCCAAAAATTTTCTTCCAGCACATAAGCGATGTCGAACTTTTCTCCTCCCCTTATTGATGGAAGAAATTCGTGCATATTAAAGCCTATTGTATCAAAAATACCGGAACCATTTTGCTTAACTTTCATTTTCAGATGGCCATTGCCTACGACCGTAGGAATACCTACCGCTTCTACACCTTCGGAAACGAAAGTCGGGCGTAAATTAGCTGGTCCGAAAGGTTTGAACTGAGCCAGCAACTTCCAGAATTTCATGTCGATTTCTTTGAGATCAAGCTTACAATCAATAGATAGTTCCGGGTCGAATTTGGAACCGGAAAGTCCGCGATAGGCAATCTGATTCAGGCGGCGACGAAATTCCGGAAGGTTTTTCTCTTCAAGTGTAAGGCCGGCTGCAAACTCGTGTCCTCCAAATTGTTCAAGAAGATCTTCACACTGCTTCATTGCGTCATAAATATTAAACCCTTTGATACTTCGGGCTGAGCCTTTGATTTTACCATCCACGTTACTAAGCATCACAGCAGGGCGATGAAACATATCCACAAGCCTGGAAGCTACAATCCCAATCACTCCCAGATGCCAATCTTCTTTGTAGAGAACTAGAGTTGAAATTTCATCCATATCCAGATCGTCATCAATCTGGGCAAGTGCTTCTTCCATTGTCAGAGAATCCTTATCTCTGCGTTTCAGGTTTATAGACTCAAGTTCATAAGCCAGAGCTTTTGCTTCTGAATAGGATTCCGCGATCATCAGTTTAACCGCAGTAGTCGCATCACCCATTCTTCCTGCTGCATTAATTCGGGGTCCAATCGAAAATACAATCTTCGAGGTAGTGATATCCTCCGCCGGCATTTTGATGAGCTCCATCAGCGCTTTTATACCAACTCTTGGAGAACTTTGGATCATCTGGAGTCCGGCCTTCATCAAAATTCGGTTTTCATCAATAATAGGGACTATATCGGAAGCGATTGAAATCGCTACCAGGTCAAGGAATTTGTAGGCGATAGAATCAGGAAGCCCCAAACGTTTCAAAGTTCCCTGAATGAGTTTAAAACCAACTCCTGCTCCAGACAACCCGTCAAATGGATAGTCACAATCAAGGCGCTTAGGATCCAGCACTGCAACAGCATCAGGAATGGCATCGCCCACCGTATGGTGATCGCAGATAATCAGTTCCATCCCTTTTTCTTTAATCTCTTTAGCTTCGTTTATGGCAGTAATTCCACAATCGACTGAGACTATCAGTTTTGCACCTATGCTTTCTGCGTAGTGGATTCCCTCTGGATTGATACCATATCCTTCTTTGAATCTGTGCGGGATATAATAATCTGCTTCCACCCCAAATTCTTTCAGGAAAGTGTATAAACACGACGTAGCTGTAGTACCATCTACGTCATAATCGCCGTAAACAAGCACTTTTTCGCTTTTACGTATAGCCAGAGCAAGCCGTTCTGCACCCTGCTCCATATCCTTCATAATGAAGGGATCGTGTAGAAGATCTATAGTAGGTCTGAAAAAAGTCTTTGCATTATCATAATTTTCTATGCCACGGATAGCCAGTAATCGGGCTATTTTCTCCGGAACTCCGAGCGCCTGCTGTAAAATGGGCACGCGTTCCTTCTGCTCCGGCTGTGCGTACACCCAGCGGAATGACATGATTTACCTTATTTTTATTTTTATACATAAAAGGCTATCCGGCGACCAAACCGAAACACCAAAGTGCTCTGCACTTAATTGATCTTAAAATACAATTTTGTTGACTACTTTCACGCGTTCAAAGTCTTTATAAGATTTAAAACTTTGTTTTCATTCTGATTGATAACTTTCTGATCGTTAGTAATCACTATAAATGATAACCTGTTTATTCAACCAATATTTCATCTTCTTCGTTTTTAGTTTGGATTTTAGCCTAATAAAACGAGAACTTTGGAAGCGGTTCCACAAAAATAAATATTCATGATAGAATCCCCATTGAAAGAGAATAAAATAAATAACGATCAAGACCCGAACTTTCCTGTTTTTAATGCCATGCAAAGCAAGGACCATGAACAGGTTGTAATCTGTTCTGATCCTGAAACCGGTTTGCGTGCAATTATAGCCATTCACAACACTACACTTGGCCCGGCTCTTGGTGGAACGCGAATGTGGATGTACAAAAACGAGGAGGCCGCCCTTAAGGATGTACTACGTTTATCCCGCGGGATGACCTACAAATCCGCAATTTCTGGACTTAACCTTGGCGGGGGTAAAGCGGTGATTATTGGCGATCCTCACACGGATAAGAATGAAGCTTTATTCCGGGCTTTTGGTCGTTTCGTGGATGGCCTTGGTGGCCGCTATATCACCGCCGAAGACGTTGGTATGGAAGTGCAGGATATGGAGTGGATTTATTCTGAAACTAAATATGTGACTGGTATACCTGAAACGCTGGGCGGAAGCGGGAACCCTTCTCCGGTTACGGCTTTCGGAGTGTATATGGGTGTGAAAGCCTGTGCTAAAAAAGCCTATGGAAGTGATTCTCTTTCCGGAAAACGAATAGCTCTTCAGGGTGCCGGACATGTGGCCTCTTATTTTGCGAAACATGCCGCTAAAGAAGGTGCAAAGTTATTTATTACTGATATCTATACCGAAAAAGCTCAATCTCTTGCTAATGAAATCGGAGCAGAGGTAATTTCTCCGGATGAAATTTATGGCCTGGATGTGGACATATTTACTCCTTGTGCTCTTGGCGGTGTAATTAATGACGATACAATAGAGCAGTTCAAGTGCAATATTATTGCTGGTGGTGCCAATAACGTGCTGGATGTAGAAGATAAACACGGTCAGGTTCTATTGGATAAGGGGATCATTTACGCCCCGGATTACGTGATCAATGCCGGAGGAATTATTAATATTTCCAGCGAGCTGGAAGGGTATAACCGTGAACATGCAATGAGCCGCACGCAGAAGATTTATGATACTACGCTCAATATTCTCAAGTACTCGGAGGACCATGGCATCCCAGCCCATAAAGCCTCAAATATTCTCGCGGAAGAACGTATTGCTTCCGTTGCTAGATTGAAATCGAAGTACTCTTCAAAAAGCCACTTCTCTGGTCGTCTTGGAGAGATGTATATGACGGATAGAAGGTAGTAACTTCCTTGCTTTTTTCTGTCGTTATCCCGGACTTGATCCCGGATCTTTTATAGGATAAGACGATCTTTCAACGAATGTACTAAGTCAATGCCACCACTAAGATCCTGAAATAATCGCACCTGTTGTCAAACAGGTTCAGGGGAACCATATTTATTACATTTTCAAATCTTATCAGTTCAATAACCAAAAACTGCATTCTTTCACTTCATTTTCTCCTTATCTTTGCTTTTTTAAATCCCACTAAAATAGGTTATGAATCGAGAGGATTACGCATTTAAGGATCGGCTGATAAAAGGCATTACAGAAGACGGACATTTTAAAATTTCGGTAGTTAAAACTACAGATGTAGTAAAGGAAGCAAAGAAACGACATAATCTTTCTTTACTTAATACTGTGTTATTGGGGAAATCTTTGACTGCTGCTATGTTACTTGCATCAGAACTTAAAAAAGAAGAACGGATACAGCTACGTCTGGATGGAAATGGACCCGTTGGATCAATCACAGCCGAAGCAAACAGCCTGGGTGAAATTCGTGGCTATGTGGCAAATCCTGATGCTGAACTGGATTATACGAACCCGGATATTCATATCGGAGAAGGAATTGGTTTGGGGATTCTCACCTTCACTAAAGTTTTATATAACGAAGCAGAACCAAGAACTAGCAGCATCGAAATTGTAAACGGAGACATCAATTCGGATGTCGCCCAGTATCTGGCTCAATCCGAACAGATTCCATCCGCGGTAATTCTGGATATCGGTATTGATGAAAACGGTGAGATAACAGAAGCTGGAGGAATCCTGCTTCAGCGCCTTCCCGGCGCCCCGGAAGGACAGATTGATATGCTCCAGGAACGATTGGGATCTTTCCCTCCTGTTGACAAACTTCTTGCCGGAGGGCAATACATTGACGAAATCATGCATAGTGCTCTTTCTCCGATCAAGGTAAAAGAATTGAATCGTCAGTTAGTCGATTTCTTTTGCCGTTGTTCAAAAGAGCGATTTATGGATGCTCTTTCAATGCTGAATATTGAAGACCTCAAAGATATGGCAGGTGAAGGCCAGGAGATTTCCTGCCATTACTGCAACAATACTGAACATATCTCGAAAGAGGAGGTCGCAAAATTGATCACCGAAGCACAGGCAAAATTAAACTAACAGAATTATGGGCAAGCTCACTGAAGAAGATATCCGGAGAATTATAAAAAGAGCCTCCGTATTTCAGAAGTTTGAAGCTCAGGCACCCGCAAATGTGCAGCCTTTCCTCGACGATGATTTTGAAACGCTGTATGAGCTTGCCGATAACCTAAATATCGATCGCAGACATATTAATTCCGCTATCCAGGAATCGGTTGGTTTTGAAATCGAAGAACCAGTTTCGCTTGATACAGGTTCTTCTTCTGAGTTTAAAATTTCGGGTCGTTCGAACGGAGCTCTGGATGGAGCCAGTTTAAATGAAATCCGGGCCCATCTGGAATATCATTTCAATACCGTTGGAAAAATTTCACGCAGAGGCAAACGGGTTTTCTGGAAAGCCAATCCGTCCGGCTTTTCCCGTTTATTTTCTATTACAAATTCCCCGGAAGTGCAGTTGTACCAGAATGGAAACCAGGTTGAGATTGAACTCAATCAAAATCTTAGTACACTGAATAAGCTTCTAATACCTCCTTTCCTTGCTGTTATTGGGGCTATTTTTATGTTAACCGCGGTAGTATATGGACAGGTTGATGGAGACGGAAATGTTCCAATGACCATTATTTCACTTCTATTCTTCGGATTAGGTTTTATCGCAAACCGATTTGTTCGTCGTAGAAAACAAAAGCGGAAAAATGCTCTGAAAGACCTGGTAGCAACCATTCAACAAACCATCGAACGGAACTTTCTTGCCTCAAAGACTCCATCTAAAGAAAAAAGACGAATAAAAATTCCGGATTTAGATGATATTGAAGTCGAAGATGAAGTAACTTTAGGTGAAAAGGCAAAATCCTAAAACTCACTCGTAACATGGCTACGCATGTAGTAATTGTTGGTGGCGGCTTCGCAGGGCTTACCGCTGCCAAATATCTGAAGTCCAATGATTTTCGGGTTACCATCATCGACAAATCCAATCATCACCTGTTCCAGCCTTTGCTTTACCAGGTTGCTACTGCCGCTCTCTCACCGGGAGATATCGCGGTTCCCATTCGTGCTGTATTTACAAAACGTAAAAATGTAACTGTAATACTTGGTCGTGTTAACAAAATTGACAAAGCAGCCAAAAAAGTTTTTCTACAGGAAGGTGATGAAATAAACTACGATTATCTCGTCCTCGCTCCGGGGGCTAAGTACAATTACTTCGGTAATGATGGCTGGGCAAAACATGCTCCTGGATTAAAATCTCTTGATAACGCACTTCAAATCAGGGAACGTATTCTCCTTTCCCTGGAAAAGGCAGAAAAGATCCCGGATCTGGAAAAAAGGAAACCTTATTTAACCTATGTGGTTATCGGTGCCGGGCCTACGGGGGTTGAAATGGCCGGGTCTATTGCTGAAATTGCCAAGCGTAATATGATGCGTGATTACAGGAACTTTCATCGGAATGAGACTACTATTTACCTGGTTGAAGCTGCAGGAAATGTGCTTAATGGTTTCCCTGAAAAACTCTCTGATAGTGCTCTTAATACGCTGAATAAAATGGGCGTGCAGGTAATTCTGAACTCTCCTGTTCAGGAAATAACTGAAAAAGGTGTTCAATTAAAAAATCACTTTATTGAAACTCCCAACGTGATTTGGGCTGCCGGTGTGTCAGCGGCTTCTATTTTGAACGAGCTAAATGAAGAATCTGATCGAATTGGTCGGGTTAAAGTCCGAAAGGATCTTACCATTCCTTCTGATGATCATATCTTTGTATTAGGTGATGCCGCTCATTTCCCTGATAAAGATGGAAAACTATTACCCGGGGTAGCACCAGTAGCCTTACAACAAGGTAGATTTGTAGGTAAACTTTTGCGTGATGAACTCAAAGGAAAAGAACGTGGTGAGTTTAACTATGTTGATAAGGGTACCATGGCAACCATCGGTCGGGCCAAAGCCGTAGCTGATATCCGTGGATTTAAACTGAGCGGAGTGTTTGCCTGGCTAATGTGGGGGTTTATCCACATTTTCTTTCTGATCGGCTTTCGGAACCGTTTCCGGGTATTTGCTGAGTGGATATGGCATTACCTCACCTTTAAGCGGGGTGTGAGGCTAATTGCAAAGAAAGAAGGTTCTTTGTAGAACCCTCTTTCTTTTCTCTATTCTTTTGCTCTTAAGTGTGAAGAATGGTCCACTAATGCTCCTTCAGGCTTTTCGCTTTTTAATGAATCGAAAGGTGTCGTTACCGAGTAGTTAATAAGCACATGGTGACCGTATATATTTGCCTGACTTTGATTTGTCGTATGCATTCTTGCAGGAAACAGCAAGCCTTCAACCTCAGTGTATTCATCAATATGCCTGAATACGGGTCCAAGTACTTCTCGCTCTTTTGGAATCCCCATCGCATCAAGCTGTGCTCCAAAGCCTATGCTATACTCGTATGCCAGTAGTTGATGTGAGTCTTTATGTATAAATAAATTAAAACTATCATTTGAAGTTTTACCTATCGCAGGTTTTCCCTTGAATGTCATTCTAATAGTGAATACTTCTTTACCGTTATATTCTTTTTCCTGAAGGTCACTCAATACAACCAGATCATCCTGTGTTAACCAAGGTAAGTTCAGGAAGTAGTAAAAAAAGTACTGCATCATCTTCGGGTAATTCCCAATTGCCCAGTCTTTTGCCCACACTTCATTTCTATCATATCCCATAGTGAAACCACCTTTAGCACCACCAATATGATATTTTTGATACACTCTTCGTTCATTTACTTCCGAACCGGTCTGTTCAATAACTTCTGTGCTAACCCACCAGGGATTTTGCCCCTGACCAGCACCTGTATTATAGAAGATATTGTCGTATTTAATCGAACTAGCATTAGCCCAGCTTTCCCATCCGCCATGTGCTTCAATCATTTCTCCTATAATCTCTTCTATTTGATTTGATTCGTATTGAGGCATTCCTCTAACCACCTGTGCCTGTATAGATAAACTAATGGCACTAAACGCTAACATTGATATAATTAAATGGTTTTTCATTTAATCCTCCTTTTCTTGTTAATGTATCTTTTGTCGTTGTAAGAATATTTAAAGTTCAGGTCCATGCTACGACCTTTATCTTCCCAGTATTCTTAGCTTGTGATAAATGGTTATTTTTGTGGCGGGCTGTGTAAGATGAGGTTATTTGAGCTCGTTATAAGCGCTTATTATAGCTTTGTAGGTTCGCCCACTTTTAAACTCTGTGCCAGTAATTAGGGTTATTTTGTACTCATTATTTCCCGAATAAGAAATTGTTTGAATGCTTTCTGTATTTATTACCACAGTCCTGTGAATTCTTAGAAAGGGGTGGGAAGAAAGTTTTTCACAAAAATCGGATAAAGAAGACCTGTACAAGTACTTCTGGTTTGTTGAATGGATCTGAACATAATTGCCATCGGCTTCAGCATATACTATTTCTTCCGGATATATTTTTTTTGAACTACCTTTAGAAGAAACTTCGAATGAAATATCGCTATCTCTTTCGCTTCTTATGCGATTGTATTCTTTAGCAAGTTCATTTGAATACCAACTTTGTTTGTTTTTTCCGGATTGTTTTAATCTTACCAGCGCCTCATTAAACCTATCTTCATCTAACGGTTTTAGTAAATAATCCATCGCATGTTTCTCAAACGCTTTTAGAGCATATTCATCATAAGCTGTAATGAAAATTACATCGGGTTTTTTTGAAACAGATTGGATCTTTTCTAAAACCTGGAAGCCATTAAAGTCCGGCATCTGGATATCTAAAAAAATAAGATCCGGCAAACTTTCTTTAATGGCCTCTACTGCTTCAGCTCCATTCCTACATTCACTTTCAATAAGTATTTCAGGATGTACTTTTAATAAATGCTTCACCCTGAAACGAGCATGTGGTTCATCATCTACTATTAACGCCCGAATTTTCATATCAAGCATTCAATAATTTTGGAAGTTTCAATCTTACTTTAAAACCTTTTCCCTTATCTGTATCAATCTTTATTTCAGCCTCTTTTCCGTACAAATGATGTAATCTTTTTTTCACATTCCTGAGACCAACACCGTTAGAATAGAACTCACTTTCATGGTTCGCCCCAGGCCCATTATCGGAAATTTCAATCCTTAAGCCTTCATTCTCAACATCACTTTTTACCGTTATTATAATCAGGTCTGTTGATTTTGCAACTGCATGTTTAATACTATTTTCAACGATTGGTTGAAGAATAAAGTGAGGAACCTGGAATAACTCAGACTCTTCACTTACTTCCTGTTCCACTTTCAAACGATCATTAAAACGCTCAGTTTCTATTGAAAGGTAATCACTTATCATCCGCAGCTCTTCTTTAAATGTAACTATGCTTTTATCTGATTGAGTCAGTAATACTCTTAAAAATCCCGCTGTTTTTGAAAGTACCTTTTGCGCTTTTCCCGGGTTTTGATCGATAAGAGCGCTTATGGTATTCAAAGTATTAAATAAAAAATGTGGTTGTATCTGATTCCTCAAAACAGTCAGTTCTGATTCTTTCAGGTTCTTTTCAAGCTCGACTAATTTGAGTTTAGCTTGACTGTAATTTTGGTAACTATTGAAAAGAAGTAGCCCAATAGTGATCAAAGCTAAATCGGCTAACCGGCTTATAAAAATCGGCCCGAAAAAAATCAGGTACTCCGCAATCATCTCCTTAAAGGAAAGACTGTTTCCTAACCATTCTTTTGTTGCATAGTAGAGGATGTTTGAAAACAAACTATGGACTGAAACCAAAGCAAGAAGCGTAAATAATGCTACAGTATATCGTGTTAGTATTTCTTGTTTTCTATTGCTTAATCCTATTAGTACCCATTGTATCGCTGGGACAAAAAATGGCCACATTGCATACTTCCAGAATGTGAGTATGGAGTGGCTTAGACTACCCGAAAAATTATTGCCTTCAGATCCAGTAACAAGATATGATTGAAGTATAATGATTATGCTTATTCCAACTCCACCTGCCATAAGGTAGAAAAAGCGAATGGGGCTGTAATCAAAATAGCGTTTTAACAAGCTTGTTTTGTTTTTACTCAATTTCGTAAAAAATGAGCTAAGTCCCTTATTCCAATGCCAAACAGTTTAATACTTGACGAATGGTTTGTTTTAAACCATGATGAAAACAAAAAAGAAGGACTCTTAAATCAAATAGAAAAGCTCGTCCCGCAACCGCAGTCTTCTACTGAGTTGGGGTTATCGAAGGTAAAACCTCTTGCGTCCAGTCCATCCGGGTAATCAATTTCGATACCTTCCAGATATAACAGATGATCTGAATCTACAATCACTTCTACTCCATAATTTTCAAAAACTACATCTTTTTCGGTGCGGTGGTCTAGTCCGAGTTTGTAACTCAACCCAGAACAACCTCCCCCTTCTACGGCAACACGCAGATAAAGCCCTTCCTCAAGTGATTCGTCTGCTTTAATTTTTTGAACTTGTCTTGCTGCTCGCTCGGTTAGACGAACCGGTTCCCCTGTTAACTCTCTTTCTGTTTCTTTTTCAGATGTACTTTCGTCAGCCTCAAAATCGAGGAGGGAGGCTATCACATCATCTAAATTCTCTTCTTGTGTACTCATTTCTGTCTTTATGTTAAGTTTCTTGCTCGCAACAGATCCTGAAACGAGTTCAGGATGACAAAAAAGATAAGAACCTAAAATTACGGACTTTTCTTTGAAAATGTATAATGCGCTGCTCCGTCTTTCTCAAACAGGTCCAGCACCCCGGCACTTACCAGGTTCACCAGAATTTTTGCTGCAGAATAAGTTGTAGTATTGATTAAAATAGAAAACCGCTCCACCGTAATTTCACTGTATTCGTTCAGGAACCTGAATAACAAGCGTTCATTTTCTCCATATTCGAAAGTAACTCCTTCTTCCGAGCTTCCGTATTTCATAACTTCTATCATCTCGTCTGAGGCGACTACGCTTTCATCTTCTCTTCGAACAAATACTGTTCTCTTGTTCTTCCCCTTCACATATACCGGTTTTTCTTCTGCTTCCGCAACATTTACCAGTAAAACATCTTTTCCTCCGGCACTAATAAGCTCTATGGTGATTTCAGGAACCGGAACGCAGCAATCTTCCGCGGCCTGTGTAATCCAGAATTCCTCTTCCATGTAACTTTCAACTCCTACCATTTCGCCATTGTCAGCAACTCCGATCAATAATTTCCCGCCTTTGGAATTTGCAAACGCAGCTATTTCTTTTGCAAGTTTTTCCGGTGAGGCAACTTTATGCTTGAATTCCAGAAAAGAACTTTCTCCCGTTGCAATAAGGTTTTTAAGGTCCTGCTTAGTCATATCCGAAATCTCTACCGTTCCGGTATGCTGCAGATAGAATTCCATCTCTTCATTCATAGTAACGCCGCTAATTTTTTGCCGGAACCTTTCCGGTATCAGATGATAATTTCGTCTTTAGGGTCTCTGGTCATCAACGTATTTAATGCGTCTTTAGGGTCTTCATCTTCAAATAAAACCCGGTAAACTGCTTTGGTGATAGGCATGTCTACTCCACTTTTAACAGCCCAGTCGTACACAGACTTTGTGGTCTTCACTCCCTCCGCCACCATATTCATACTTTTTATGATCTCGTCCAGCTTTTTACCCTGGCCTATTTGCTGACCTACATACCGGTTACGGCTATGCTTGGAAGTACAGGTTACAATTAAATCACCCATCCCTGTTAATCCTGAGAAAGTATCGGGGTGAGCACCCATCACCGCACCCATGCGTTTCATCTCGTGGAGTCCCCGGGTAATCAATGCCGCTTTTGCATTATCACCAAGTTCAGCACCGTCAATCACTCCGGCTGCAATAGCCATAATGTTTTTTACCGATCCGCCAATCTCAACCCCAATCACATCGTTATTGATATACACGCGAAACATCGGAGTTAAAAATGCTTCCTGAATCATACGGGCCGTTCTGGTAGAATACGCTGCTGCTACTACTGTTGTAGGTTTTAATGTTGCAACTTCCTCTGCGTGGCTCGGTCCGTACAGAACACCGATGTTATCTTCGTAGGTAACTCCTTCCATTACTTCAATCAGAATCTGTGACATTGTTTTGAATGTGTCGTTCTCGATTCCTTTGGAAACAGTAACCAAAATTTCATGACCATCAAGGCAGGGCTTAATCTTTGCAGCAATTTCTCTGAGCGTATGTGAAGGCGTTGCAAAAAGAATCATATCCTGAGAATGCACACATTGTTCTAGATCATGGTACGCTTTTATTGTTTCGGGAAGGCGGAGATCAGATAAATAAGCGGGATTAATGTGCGTTGAGTTTATTGAATCAACTACTTCTTGTTCCCTTGCCCAAATCTGAACATTATTTCCTGCAGTATCTAGTACTGTAGCCAGCGCTGTCCCAAAACTACCTGCTCCAATAATCGTTACATTTCTCATGCTTCCGCTCCGGCCGTGGCTGGTTTTTCATCATTCCCCGGTTTTTTTTTACCGACTTTACTTTCCGTGCCATCTTTCAGGCGTTGAATATTGGACTTGTGACGATAAATAATCCCAGTGGCTACTAACATACTGAAGATTATAATGCTTCCATCTATATCAATCCCCAAAACATATCTCATTATAAGAAGTGTAATCGGGTAGAAAAACGATGACAGAATTGAGGCCAAAGAAACATACTTAGTAACTAAAATCGTAAGCACAAAAATCGCGGCAGAAATTGAAATCGAAATAGGTTCAACCCCAAAAAGCATTCCACATGCCGTTGCCGCGCCTTTTCCACCTTTGAATCTTGCAAATACAGGAAACATGTGACCTACTACTGCAAAAAGGCCACAAGATATTTTAAGGAACGCTTCCACATCCCAAAGAGGAGGTGCTAACGGGCCGTTAAATGGGGCATCAATCAGTGTAAACGCAAGAGCGCTTAACCAAAATGAAGGGATAAAGCCCTTCATAAAATCCATCACAAAAACCGTGATACCAAATGGAACGCCTAAAACACGAAAGGTATTCGTGGTTCCCGCGTTTCCGCTGCCGTGCTCTCTTACATCAACCCCTTTGAAAATTTTTCCAACCCAAATGGCAGAGGGAATCGAGCCTAAAAGGTAGCTGATAAGTATTACCGTAACTGTAGAGAGCATTTCCGAAAATTTTAACCTAAGATACTATCCCGAGTTCAGGAAACAAATTAAACGTGCCGTTCAGCATGATATGATGAACGCACAAGCGGACCGCTTTCCACGTGACCGATTCCCAACTTCTCGCCAACTTCTTTGTATTCAGCAAACTGATCCGGATGTACCCAATCCATTACTGGATGGTGCATTTTTGTAGGCTGCATGTACTGACCAATAGTTAGTACATCCACGTTATGATCTGCACAGTCCTGCATCAGTTCAATAACCTCTTCGCGGGTTTCTCCCAGGCCAACCATAATGCCTGTTTTGGAACGAATCCCTGCATCCTTTGTTCGTTGAAGCAGATCCAAAGAACGCTGATATTTCGCCTGTGGGCGAACTCTTCGATACAATCTTGGCACTGTTTCCAGGTTGTGGCTTAACACATCAGGAGGGGTATCCAGAACAATTTGAAGTGTTTCCCAATCTCCTCTGAAATCCGGGATAAGTGACTCAATCGTTACTCCTTCAATAGCTTTACGCAACTCCACATGTGTTGCAGCAAAAATTGGGGCACCGCCATCTTTTCTGTCATCGCGGTTGATGGAGGTAAGTACCACATGTCTTAAATTCATCTTCCGTGCGGCATCGGCTACACGTGCTGGTTCTTCCCAGTCTAAATCGGCAGGTGGACGACCTGTCTTTACTGCACAAAATGCACATGATCGGGTACAAACATCTCCCAACAACATGAAAGTAGCAGTACCTGCGCCCCAGCATTCTCCCATATTCGGGCATCGGGCTTCTGCACAAACTGTATTAAGCTTGTGCTCATTAATCGTGTCCAGCACTTCTTTGAACTTCTCTCCTGACGGAAGTTTTACTCTTAGCCAATCCGGTCGGCGCTGAGTTGATTTTTTTTCTACTATCTGTAGTTCTTTGATCATGAAATAATATCTTTTTATTGGTCATCCTGAGGAAACTTCCGAAGGATCTGCAAAACATTGAACTATCAACAGATACCGATTATGCAGATTCTGCGCTACCGCTCAGAATGACTGATAAAGTTACAAAAAATTCTCCTCTACTTCTTTCTGTCCACCCCTGGCTTCAAGACGAACATCGAAAACATCCTGAAAGTGAAAAACGATCTTTTCTTTTACTTCATTCAGATTTAATTCAGTACCCAACAGCTTTTGTAAACTTGTAACAGCTTTATCCTGAATACCGCATGGAACGATATGCTGAAAGTAAGAAAGATCGGTGTTCACGTTAAAAGCAAAACCGTGCATGGTTACCCAACGAGAACAACGAATTCCCATCGCCGCGATTTTTTCTTCGCCTATCCAAACCCCTGTAAGACCCTCAATTCTGCCTGCTTTAAATCCATACTCTGCGCAGACCTTTATGATAACCTCTTCCAGATAACGAAGGTACTTATGGATATCAGTAAAGTGGCGATCGAGGTCTAAGATCGGATAACCCACAATCTGTCCCGGGCCGTGATACGTTATATCTCCTCCACGATCTATTTTTACAAATTCGGCATCCAGTTTTAGCAGCTCCGCCATTGAGCGAAGCATGTTCTCTTCGGCTCCGCTTTTCCCCAACGTATAAACATGTGGGTGTTCTACAAACAACAGCGCATCATTTTTGCGAATGCCACTAAACTCACCCTTTTGCTCTGCGCGCTTTTCCTCAATGATGCTTTTTTGCACCTCGTGCTGAAGCTCCCATGTTGGTTTGTAGGAAGCTTTCCCGAGATCGTAGAGTTCTATGATGGTTTGGGGATTCATTTATTTTTTGCGTTGGGGCGGATAGCCATCCGCCCTTACTGCCAACTCGCCTCAGACAAAAATGGCTCCCGCTGTTGGGAGCCATTTTCAATTCTTACACACCCCTAAATCCCCTCTCAAGAGGGGACTTTTGAGTTTTCACAATTCACTTTTCACTTCTTAACCGGAGTTCCTAGGTGAACGCCTTCGTTGTATGCTTCTGCTACGGCTTCCATCACTGCTTCTGAAAGCGTTGGGTGTGGATGTACCGCGCTGATAATTTCATGCCCGGTGGTTTCCAGATCACGAGCTACAACAGCTTCAGCGATCATTTCTGTAACTCCGAAACCGATCATGTGACAGCCCAACCACTCTCCGTATTTCGCATCAAACACTACTTTCACGAAACCTTCTTCGTGTCCAAGTGCCGTTGCCTTACCACTCGCCGAAAGCGGGAATTTACCTACTTTAATATCGTAGCCTTCTTCTTTTGCGGCAGCTTCGGTCAAACCAACGGAAGCAACTTGTGGTTCGCAATATGTACAGCCAGGGATGTTGCTGTAGTTGATCGGCTTTGGATTATGCCCGGCTAACTGCTCAGCAAGTACAACTGCCTCATGAGAAGCTTTATGTGCTAGCCACGGTGCTCCGATAATATCACCAATCGCATAAATACCATCTACACCGGTTGAGTAGTTCGAACGATCAACCACAATTGCTCCTCGTTCAACTTTCACGCCGATATCTTCAAGACCAAGACCTTCCACATTTCCAGTAACACCAACTGCTGAAAGAACTACATCGGCTTCAATTTTCTCTTCGCCCTTCTTGGTTTTAACCGTTACAGAAACACCTTTTCCTTTTTTCTCAACTTTCTCAACAGTGCTTTCTGTTAGAATATTGATTCCTTTTTTCTTGTAGATTTTTCCTAACTCACGACCTACATCTGCATCTTCTACAGGCACCAGGGTTTTCTGAAGCTCAACGATAGTAACTTCGGTACCGATCGTATTGTAGAAGTAGGCGAACTCAACGCCAATGGCTCCGGCTCCAACGATTACCATTTTCTTTGGCTGCTTTTCCATTGTCATCGCCTTTTCAGAATCGATGATCATTTCGCCATCAATCTCTAATCCCGGAAGCTGGCGTGGTCGGGCGCCAGTGGCGATAATAAAGTTCTTCGCTTTAATACTTTCGGTTTCTTTTCCGTTTTCATCACTAACAACCACTTCTGTTTTTGATTTGAACGAGCCGGATCCCATGAACACTTCGATTTTATTGGCTTTCATCAGGAACTGAACGCCTTTGCTCATTTTATTAGCAACACCACGGCTTCTTTTTACCATGCCGCCAAAATCAGCGGAAACGTCTTTTACTGAAATTCCATAATCATCGGCATGCTGGATTGATTCGAGAACTTCAGCTGAGCGAAGAAGTGCTTTTGTTGGAATACATCCAATATTTAAACATACGCCGCCTAAATGTCTTTTCTCTATAATTGCCGTTTTAAATCCCAGTTGTGATGCGCGGATTGCAGCTACATAACCTCCGGGACCAGACCCGATTACGCATACATCAAATTCTTTTGCCATGATTTCCTTTTGATAATAGTTTCGGTGTTCTTGAAAATTTTCGCGCCACTAAAGCACTAAATCACAAAAAAGAAAACACTAATTAGTGCTTTCGTATTTCCGTGGCGAAATTTTTTGTGCCTCAAAACAGGATATGAGGCAAATTTGCCAAGGCTTGTTAAGGTAAGGGTTTTAGAAATGAAGTTCGAGTTTTGACCGTGGGTTTTAGTTGGGTTTAATCTAGGCTTTATATTAAAAGTCATTCTGAGCGGTAGGCAGGGAATCTGCATAATCGGTATCTGTTGATAGTTCAATGTTTTGCAGATCCTTCGGAAGTATCCTCAGGATGACTTTATTCTATTTAGTTCCTAAAATAATAGTCTCACCTATTTGTCATTCCCGCGAATGCGGGAATCTTGAGCTTCGGAAAAAGCTCAAAACTTTAATTAGCCCCAGATCCCTGCTTTCGCAGGGATGACTATTATAAAGAGCTGTTGCATCTAAAGCATTTTTATTCTACACTTGTAGAGCCAGCTCTAAACATGTAGAATATGTCACTTTCTCAAACCGAAGAAGAACTTATGCAACATCTGTGGAAGCTTAAAAAAGCTTACATGAGTGATTTGCTGGAAGAATACCCCGAACCGAAACCCGCGCCAACCACGGTTGCTACCTTACTGAAAAGGATGCAGGAGAAAGGCTTTGTGGACTACAATCAGCATGGGCGATCCAGAGAGTATTTCCCATTGGTTAAGAAAACAGATTACTTTTCCAAGCATGTAAACGGCCTGATCAAAAAGTTTTTCAATAACTCATCGGCGCAGTTTGCCTCCTTCTTTACTTCAGAAACAAATTTGTCCGCATCAGAACTGGAGGAGTTAAAAACCATTATTGAACAAGAACTGGAGAGGAAGAAATCATGATTGTTTATTTCATAAAGTCCACAATACTGCTCGCTTTGCTTTTAGGGTTGTATAAGCTCTTTTTGGAAAATGAAAAGATGCACTCATTTAACCGTTTTTTCTTATTGGTTGCTCTTGGGCTAGGATTAACAGCGCCGCTTATTCAGATTGATATAAGTGCAACTACAAAACTTGTGGGGTTGGAACTAGCTAAAATAGAAAGCACCATTAATGCCCCTTCTGAGTTTGTGGCAAGAACTATTGAACCGGTTATAGCGGGGTCTCCATCCGAACCTGTTTCCACTCCTAATGAAACGGCTGGTGAGTCAACAGTTCCTGCATTTTCCAAAGAGCTATTTCTTACAAGAAAAGAAATGATTCTGGGAGCTTACTTACTCGTTACGCTTTTCTTTTTGATTCGCTTTGGATATGGATTGTTCGAGTTATTCTCTAACGTCAGAATAGGTGATAAAACCTCATTCAAAAAGGCCACTATCATTTTATTGGAGGACGCCATTACTCCGCAATCTTTTTTCAGATGGATTTTCCTGAACAAAAAAGATTTTGAGTCCGGCAATATCGCGCCTGAAATACTGGAGCATGAACTCACCCATATTCGTCAAAAACATTCTTTGGATGTGCTTTTGGTTGAGTTTCTAAAAACCATTTTTTGGTTTAACCCTGTACTGTATTTCTACAAGCATTCGATTCAACTAAATCATGAGTTCCTGGCAGATGAGGGCGCTGTTACTATCTCGGATAGTATAACAGAGTATCAATCCATTCTATTAAATTTTGCCTCAAATTGTGACTCAGAAAAAATTACCAATCGTTTTGATTACGGCCTGACAAAAAAGCGTCTTTTTATGATGCAAAAGACTCATTCATGGTTTAATAAGAGTGTTCGGGCTCTTTCAATTATCCCTGTGATTACAGTATTTGCCATTTTATTTTGTTCCAGCGAAAACAGTAAGGAACTTTATATCGAAACAGCAAACTATGGCGGGGTATACACAGATCAGAAGTTGTGGTTTAACTTCTATGAATATCCTCACACAGGAGGGGCTATTCCGAAAAGTAATGTATATGTGGATGAACAAAGAGAGCCTTTCACTGGAGTTTCCAACTTGTATCAAAAAGACTCAAATATTCTTCTTTCTAAATCGGTGTATAAAAACGGTTATAAGACAGAGTGGGTAAATTATCATCCAAATGGGCAAGAATCGTATCGCCAGGAATTAGAATATCAGGGTAAAGAATGGCTTTCCTCAACGGTCTTTTCGGAAGGTACTATTAAAACTGAATGGCTATCACCCGAAGTAACAAGTAGAAAATATGGAAAGATGAATGAGTATCACGAGAGTGGTGCGCTTAAGCTGGAATTGTTCTTCTCCTGGAAAGATGACATTAAACATGAGATTGTGTATCAGGATATAATGACGCTCTATGATGAACAAGGAAATATTATAGGGCAAGAGTTATACAAAGACGGAGAACTGGTGGAGAAGATTAAATGAATCAGTTCTCCAGTAAGCTAGATTTCAGTTTAACCAAAAAACGTCTTGAAATGATGATAAGGAAACAGAGCTGGCCTACATCATTCATGAAGCTAGCCTTCCTCTTGCCAGCTCTTTTAGTCGTAACGATCATTTACTGTACTCAAGCTGAAGAAGAAGTTGGAGTTTCTACAATTGAGCCCTGGTTTGGGTACCAGGAATTCGAGAGTAATCCGGAGTTTGTCATATCAAGGGCTTTCTATGTTTCGGGTCCTAATCCCATTTACTCAGACACTACTCTTTATCAAAAGAAAAGCGAAATTCGTATGAATCCAAGAACCTATTATGCTGATAACGGTGAGTTGTTTACTGGCACTCAAAATTGGTACTATGAAAAGTCCGGAACTCTGGATCAAGCCTTAGTAATTGAAAATGGTATAGCAACGACAGCTACCAGATTTAGTGGAGATGGTAGTGAATTTCTTAAATCGGTTCTTTATGACCAAAAAGAAGACACTTTATTCGAGCGCTCATACAAAAGTGGTGAGTTGGACTGGACTTCAAAAACATGGTCATACCAAGATGGTGGCATTATTTATTCTTTCAGTGAAAGTGAGGATCGGGAGGGCAATTACTATTATTATGAATTCGAAAGAGATATAAATAGTAGATATTCTAAAATTATTGGTTATAAAAATGATCGCCTAAAAAGCTTCCATTACACTGATGATAATATTTCAACTATTAAAACTTACTACGATAACGGTCAACTACTTAACGAAGGAACTGCAAAGTACAACGGAAACCTCAATTATTTTGCGGGAGATGTAAAAAAACATGGCTTGCAAGTCACCTACCAAGAAAATGGAGAATTGTTTCATAAAGAAATTTGGGAGGATGGCGAACTCATAGAAAAAATAAAATGAACCAATTCACAAGCCATATCGATTTTAAGCTTACTAAAAAGCGCCTGGTTATAATGGGCAAAAATTCTTCTTTGGCGAGTAAAGTTATTCGGCTTCTGCCTCTTCTACCCATATTTCTGTTTATCACTTTTTTGTTTTGTGACAGGCAAACAAATCCTGATGAACTTTATACTGATGTTCAGTTAACCCGAAGTCCCTCTCTTTCTAATCAGGTTCTGGATAGTGGACGGGTATATGCTTCTGAGAGATATTTTAATAATGGAGAATTGTTTACAGGAACTCAGAACTATTACTTCAAATCAGATGACAAACTCTTCACTTCTGTTACTTTTAAAGAAGGCCTCCGGGTTAAAGAACAAACTTTCAGGAGAACCGGAGAAGAATGGTACCGGGTAGAGATCGATTACGATTTCGATACCGGTGAGCAAACTTCGATACATGGATATGACGAAGGAGTCTTAACTATGCAAAGCTTAACTGCTTCTTCCGAGCATAATGGTTTGGATGTGTATAGGGAGTGGTTTCCAAACGGTCAGCTAAAATTCGAAATGACTTCTTATTCTGAGGATAAACGCCCGATTATATACGAGGGCGTGATGACGCGATATGATGAGCTGGGCAACATTACAGAACAAGAGCGTTATTCAGAAGGTGAACTTATAGAGAAAATTAAATAATTCGGTTTTTCGGTTTAACAAATTTACTCTACATTAAGCATCATTCTACACTCAAGAGCGGCTATTATGTACAGACTATCATTTCTCTCAATATTCATTTTCACGCTGATGTTCATAGCAACATCAACTGCTAAGGCTACTTCTCCCGAAACGGAAGAAAACCTCAAAAAACTGATCGAACACTTCGATAAAAAAGGAACTGATATCCGCCCTTTACTACAGGATGAGCGTTTTGAGCTTATGCCGGACATCAAAAATAAGTTTGTACGCGCCGCCGAGCGTGTAATCGAAGATGTGGATGACTACAAGAAAGTTCTGGGGTATGATAAAAAAGTTTCTAAACTTGAAGAGTTCGTTACCAATTATTCTAATGAGCTGGAAATCGCCGAGCAGCAATACGGTATTCCCAAAGAAGTAATTGTGGGGATTATCGGAGTAGAGTCTGAATTCGGCTCTTATGCCGGAAAGTATAATCCGTTTGAGGCCTATGTATCCATGTTTGTGGTGGATTATCGTGCGAAATTTGCTTTGGCTCAATTAGAAGAACTTCTAGAATTCACTGAAAGAAATAAGCTGGATGTACTTGAACTCAGATCAAGTTATGCAGGCGCGATGTCGTATGCGCAATTTATTCCTTATTCCTTAAATCGATGGTGGGTGGGCAACGATTTATACGATATGCCGAGCAACATCTACTCGGTTGGAAAATATCTGGCACATTTTAAAAAGATCACCGGCTCGACCGAAAAAGCCATTCTTCGATATAACAACAGCACACTCTATCAGCAGGCGGTGCTTGGGTTGGCTAAAGAAGCGGAAGCGTTTAGCAAGTAAGACTGAAGAATTAAGAACAAAGATTTAAGAATGAATAGGGGCGTTCTTAAAGATATTTAGTCATAAAGAAGAACTTTGGGTCTCCATATTCAAACCCTTCCTTTTCATAGAGCCTGCGCGCCGGATTATTTTCCAATACTTCAAGCGTAACTTTACAACAGCCTAGCTCATTCGCTTTTTGAGTAACTGCTTCAATTAGTTGTTTCCCCACCCCTTTTCCTCTGGCCTCAGGTAGTACTGCCAGATCATGAATATTGATCAGAGGCTTTGCAAAAAAGGTAGAATATCCCATAAAGCAATTGGCCACTCCAACAAACCTGTCCCCTGAGTGCGCTAAAAAGACAAGCGTTCCATGAAATGCTTTCATCCCTGGAATCATTTTTCTCTGAATCTCATCAGAAAGTGGTTTCCCTCCTCCCATAATATCCTTAGCATATTCGTTGGTTATCTCAATAATCGCTTCCGCGTGCTTTTGGTCATCAAGATTTGCCTGGATTACATTGATGTTCATAATTTCTGATTTAATTTTCAGAAAGGAGGATGTAATTAATCTTCAAACTGTAATATTCATTGATCAATGTTCAATGAATATTGAGTGTTTTCTAGCCCTGCTTAAATTTGAAAAGATTCTCCGCGCCTACTTTTTCTTCTGCCTGGTTAAGGGCATACATAGAATCGAATAGTACAATCGGGTTTTCTTCCATGTCTTTGGTTACGTGGGTGGAGTAACTGCTTTCAAGTTTTTCGATCACATCGTCCCGGTCATTAGGTAACCAGCGAGCGGTGTAATATGCTACCGGGGTAATTACCAATTCCACACCATATTCTTCTTTCATCCGGTGATGAACCACTTCAAACTGAAGAACGCCAACGGTACCTAATAACAGTTCATTTCCAACCCCATTCGGTACTTCAAATACATGCACCACTCCTTCTTCCGAAAGCTGCCTTAAACCTTCACGTAGTTGCTTTCTTTTGAAAGGATCCTTGGTAGCTACTTTCTGGAAATGTTCAGGCGTGAAAAGAGGAATTACATCAAAACGAACCGGTTTCTTTTCGAAAATGGTGCTTCCGATTCTGAAATCTCCCGGGTTGAAAATCGAAACGATATCTCCCGGAAAAGCTTCTTCCAGCAACTGACGTTCATCTCCCATCAAGGTATGTGGAGTCGCCATTTTGATTTTCTTTCCGGTATGAGAAATTACCACTTCCTGTCCACGCTTAAACTGGCCGGAGGCCACACGAATAAACGCAGCGCAATCTCTGTGACCCGGATTCATATTCGCCTGCATCTTAAAAATGAATCCTGAAAACGGCTCATTCAAATCTCTGTCGGCTCCTTCTGAGTGTTCGTATCCTTGAGGAGGTGGGGCCAATTGATGAAAGTAATTCAGAAATACATCGAGCCCGAAGTTGTTGAGTGCAGACCCAAAGAATACCGGCGTAACCTTTCCTTTGTAATACAGCTCCTTATCCATGTTGGGGTACATGTCTTCAATCAGCATCACCTCTTCCAGAAACGCATTCTTTTCGGCATCAGAAAGATTGCTTTGCTCCAATGCTTCCTCCACGCTTACAGTTTCGGTAATTGCTTTTTTAGCACCGTGTTCACTCTTTTCATATAAATGAACGTTTTTTTCAAGAACATCATAAATGCCCTGGAACTTCTGTCCATAGCCTAGCGGCCAGCTTGCGGGTAGTGCTTCGATTCCCAGTTTATTCTCCACATTACTGAGTACTTCCAGGGGATCCATCCCCGGACGGTCACACTTGTTTACGAAAGTGATGACGGGTACTTCACGAAGTTTACACACCTCAAATAGCTTCTCGGTTTGTTCCTCCACACCTTTCGCAACGTCGATTACCATTAAGCCGGAATCGGCAGCAACCAGTGTTCTTAGTGTATCTTCAGAGAAATCTTTGTGACCGGGCGTATCCAACAGGTTGTATTTAATCCCATCTTTCTCAAAACGCATCACCGAGGATGTCACCGAAATTCCTCGTTCCTTTTCTATCGCCATCCAGTCTGATGCGGCATGATGAGAAGCCTTTCGGGCACGAACAGAGCCCGCCTCGTGAATAGCTCCACCATAAAGCAACAGCTTTTCAGTAAGGGTAGTTTTACCCGCATCAGGGTGAGAGATAATAGCAAACGTGCGTCTCTTCTTCGCTTCTTTAACAATAATGGACTCGGCTGTTGCCGTCTGTGACATCGTAACTCGTTTTCAATGATTTATAAAGCCCTGAAAATACGATGATTTTTACTCTTTTGTATTTTGTGATTTTTGATTTATTTATCACCATCAAACCAAACTAAGGCGATTACAAACAAAAATATAACTACATGCCTTTATGAACCTGTCTATTCTCTCTCTCCAATTCATCGTGTTTTTTGCGATGTTTGATTTTCAACAAACCTCGGATATCCCACGAGTTCCTTATATGAATAAACTTGATGAACATCGGGTACTTGTTCATTTAGAAGATTATGTAAGCCCGGAATTTGTTGAGTATTACTTTGATCGTTTCGGATACCTGATAGAAACAATGAATATCGCTCCGGTTCAGGGCATTACCACGAAACCGATAAGTGAGCAGGAATTAAAACGGATTTCAGCACATCCTTTCGTTCAGGATATTCAAATGGAGAGAGTACATTTTGTTTCTCCCTTTCTTGGAGCCAATGTTTATGATAACCAGCTCATACAAAAGAAAATAACTTTCAGCTATTATGTTACCGATGAGATGATAGAAGCATTTCTTTTTCAAAACCAGAAACTGGATATAAAGCTGCTCCCCAGAAGCCCGAAAAGTGTACTTTTAAAGCCAACCAAGATCCCAACACGACTTATGGCTGAACTGGATATGCTGATTTATGTTAAAGAAACTAAAGAGGTGATTGATTGAGGCTGATTTCCGTACTCATTATTTCTTTTTTTTCAATTTCTCTTAATGCACAGGTTATTGGCGATGATGCTCTTCAAAAAATTCAGGATGGAGAAGTTTCTTTTCTTGAGGGAGAATTCATTGTTTTCTTAGACGATACCGTTTCAACATCGTTTATTGAAAACCAGTTTAGCGAACTGGGATACCGGATCTCTTATGTTGATATTAATCCGCTCATGGTTTCAGTTGTAAACTCCCCGGCGGATTCTGTGTTGGAACGCCTCAAAAAACATCCCGAAGTTTTTCGTTCATTTTTAGCTCCGGCACCAGTCGATTCATCATACTTCATCGGAATTTTGCAGGAACAAGGGCTTTCCGGTGGTGCCTTTGACTCCGCGTTTGAGCGTCTCGTTCGTTCCCAATCAAACAAAGAGCTTTTTTTCGAGTTTTCCTATTCAGTAAATGTACCGAGGCTCAAACAAATCATGGGGACATTCAGAAGTGTAGCATATCAAATTCACCGTGATTACCAGCGATCCGTAAATGTTAGCTGTGAGCCGGGAAAAGAAGAAGAGCTGATGAAGAAAATCGAAGAACTTCCTTATGTGGAGAGTACTGCGCTAATTGGGATAATAGGTGGTTAGTTATTTTTCCTCTCTTCTATCGATAGCTTTCCTGCCCCATTAAATAACAGAAACAGAGAACCGGCTAACATCACTAATGCAGGAAACATTGCGGGATAAGGATCATTTCCCAGGTGAACCATTAGCAATGCTACCACAAAGTTTATGATCATAACTAAAGCGGCCTCCCGAACTTTCCAGCCGATTAAAAAAAGTACCGCACAAATAAACTGTGCATATACTGATAAAATCGCAGATAAAAGCGGAATTGGAAACCCAAAATGCTCCAAAAAGTCTTTGAACTCCAGCATCCTTTCCCAGGATAAAATATTATCCTGAACTCCGATAATGAGATGAACTCCAACTATCCATCTTATAAAGACTGCTGCGTATTCCTTTTTATCTTTAAAAAATTCATTCAGTTTAGACATTAGAATAACCCCAATTGAGCCTCCCTGTTAACCGGCCATTCCGATAGTGGTTGAAGCTCTATTAATTCCGCCAGTAGTTTATGAAAATGTGTACAAAGTTTTGGTTGCGAGATTACATCCGGAGCGTGAATAAAAACGTAAGGATGTAGCCCATCGTTGATCCAGTCTGCCACAACAATCGCCCATTCCTTTAAATACGCTTCGTTGTTTAAAATATCATTTACGCCAACAAACCGAACTATTGGCCGGGAGCTCAGTGCCTCAAACCTAACCGGGACTTTCGGCTTCTTCTTTTTTGCTTCCACAACCGAGAAGATGCTCGAATTGCTGGAATGCAGCTTCCGGGTATCAAAAATAATGCGCTCTACTCCATAGCTCTGAAGCATAGTATTCAGATTATGCTCATTTTTCCCATGATCAAAAAAATCCAAATGCCGGACTTCAACTCCATAGCTTAATGTCTTTGGAAGTGATGAAAGCAAAGCTTCTAATCTCTTGAGCTCTCCGGGACTAAAACTATCCGGAAACTGAATCATGAACGGGCCAAGCTTATCTCTCACATCATCGAATAATTCCAGAAATGCCTGAACTTCTGAATCCACATCTTTCAGGCTTTTGATATGAGTGATTGTTTTGGGAAACTTGAAACAGAACTTGAATCCATCAGGTGTTTTTTCTGCCCATTGTTGTATCAACTCTTTAGACGGAGCGCTGTAAAACGTGGTATTTCCCTCGACTGAATTAAATACTGAAGAATACTGGGATAAAAAGTCGCCCGGCTTGGTTTTCTCTTTAAAAAATGTGCCCACCCATTCCTGCAGGCTCCAGCCTGTACATCCCAGGTGATATTTTTTTATATAGGTGATGGTGGTTTTGTTTTTTGGATGGAGACTTAAATAACTTACATCCTGTATTAATTCCAATTGCTTTTTATGACCTTATGATGCCAAGTTTTCGGAAACAAAAAACCTTAACTATTTAAGATTTCTATTCTCCCTTACTTTTGCCTTGATGCAAAAGTAACAAAAAATCAAGGCTAAGAATTATTGATGCGACTCGATTACATTCGCTTAATAAATTCGATGGTCTATGTTCCTCTGATAAATTTTAAGAACTCCCGGCCGGTGCGAATTTATTACACCTTCGGTGACGCTTATTCCATCTCGTCTTATTTCATCAATAATTCTAAGGCCCGTTTTAAAGAAACAACTACCAAAACGAAGTTCGAAAAAAATGGGCAAGCCTTATGTAAGAGGGAATAAGTACCGTAATCAATTGAGTAAACAGGGCCTCGTGAAAACGAAATCTTCATTTTTTACGGCGACTTTTGCGCACCTTTTGGTCGCTCAAAAGGTGCAAAAAGCATAGCTGTGAGTTTTGGTACTGGCGTATTTGCTGAAACAAATAATTTTCCATACAAAAGTATAAAACAAGATTTCTTCTTGTTTTAGCTTTTACCTACATTCGACCAACAAATCACCAAAAAGAAAACGCACAAAACCATGGACTTAAAACTTACCGGAACGGTTTCCCAAATCCTGAAAGAACAATCCGGTCAGGGCAAAAACGGACCGTGGAAAAAGCGGGATTTCATCCTCGAAATACCCGGTAAATATCCTAAGAAAGTGTGCATTACTCAGTGGGGAGATGCGATCGATCAAAATGCAGTTTCTGAGGGTCAACAGGTGACCGTTTCCATTGACATTGCCAGCCGTGAATACAACGGTAACTGGTACACCGATGTAAAAGCCTGGAAAGTGGAAGCAGGAACAGGAGAACAAAATGCTGTGCAGCAAACACCTCCACCACCAAGCGCCGAGGGGTTCGAAATCGATACACAAGCCTTCGATGATATTGATGACGACCTGCCATTTTAGACTTTTATCCTTCCTGATCCATCGTCCTGATTCCCGGGATCAGAATTGCTAATCCATAAAGACTGTCATCCTGAGTGCTCACATTTATTTCAGGTTTTGGGTTAACCCACGAAGGATATCAAACGAACAATCTGGCCCTGAGTTTTTCCATGTTTGTTTGCGTTATTTGGAAACATTAAACATATATAAAGCTCCAAGTTGATACCCAATAAGATCCTTCGGAAGTATCCTCAGGATGACTCGAGAAAAGGATTGTGCATGTTTTTATAATCCGGCATTGGATGGGTGAAGGAGTAGCATTCAATCATCCCATAGAATTAAAACCCTAAAACCTACTCCGCTTGCGGGGCGATCGGTTTTAGGTTGAATTCGCGGGATTGAATGCCCGGAAGCCATCATAGCCGGGAGCTTTTGGTTCTGGCGCCTGCCCTGAAGAACTGAAGGGGCGGGCCAAAAGAACAAGGAGAATGTTCGTAAGATTCCGAAACGAATTCAGGATGACTTAAAAAGAGTACTAAAAATAACCTTTCTCATCTCCTTAAAACTACCTACACTCCATTCAATTAATTAAACACCATGCGACAACTTGTAAACACTAAAACCGGCAGTTATGATGTACTGGAAGTTCAGGAAGTTCCCGACCTGGCTCCTGCCGCCGATGAACTACTTATCCATGTAAAAGCAGCCGGATTAAATTTTGCCGATATCCTCGCCCGTAAAGGTCAGTACCCCGACGGCCCCAAAACCCCATGCGTGATGGGATATGAAATATCCGGAGTTGTTGCCGATGTTGGTGCTGAAATTGACAAGTCCTGGATTGGGAAAGAAGTGATTGGATTATGCCGGTTCAAAGGACAGGCAGAACAGGTGGTTCTAAAAGAAAAACAGGTGTATGAAAAACCTGCATCGCTTTCTTTCGAAGAAGCCGCCTCCATTCCGGTTACCTACTTAACAGCCTGGGCGTTACTGGTTGGCATGGGCGGACTTAAAAAAGACGAATCAGTGCTGATACATAATGCGGGGGGCGGTGTGGGCCTGGCACAGTTAGACATTGCTAAACATATCGGGGCAAAAAGCTACGGAACAGCAAGCGCAAGAAAACACGATTTCCTCAAAGAACGGGGACTAGGTCACGCCATCGATTACCGGACTCAGGACTGGTTTGAAGAGCTGATGAAGCTGACCGATAACCGTGGAGTCGAATTAATTACCGATCCGCTTGGAGGTAAAGAGTGGAAAAAAAGTTATCGCGCTTTGCGCACTACCGGTAGGCTGGGAATGTTCGGAATCTCGGTAGCCAGCAAGAATTCCTCAGGCGGGATTGGCGCTAAAATCGAACTTATTAAAACTGTGCTGGGTATGCCCACCTTTAAACCGCTTTCCCTGCTCGATAAAAACCGCGGTGTGTATGGTGTGAACCTGGGGCACATGTGGCACGAAGCTGAAAAAGCAGCGCTCTGGATGAATTCGATTCTGAATGGCGTGGAAACGGGCTGGGTTCGGCCTTATGTGGATAAAACCTTTACGCTCGAAGAAGCCGGCAAAGCCCACCGCTACATCGAAGAGCGAAAGAATATCGGGAAGGTGGTTTTGGTAGTTTAGTACCTTCTTTATAAGAATATGCGATGATGACCCTGGATATAAATATTCGAACTGCCGCAATGAATCATCTAAATAAACTTAAATCTGTTTATGGAGATATTATTCCGCACTCTGAGTTAAGGAAAGGCTTTCAATATTTTAGCGAGACAATTCATTTAATTTCACAGCAAGGAATTTTTAAGCCTTCTCAATTAGATCTGCCATTAACAATCTCTAGTACATTTAATGGACCATACAACGATGATATTGGAGATGAATATATTTCTTACAAATATCGAGGAAATGATCCCTCATTCGTCGATCATAGAGATAACACCGGTTTAAGAAATGTTATGAATAGTAGCTTGCCTTTGATTTACTTTCATGGAGTAGAAATTGGAAGGTATGTGCCGATTTACCCTGTTTTTATAGTGAACGATAATCCAAAAAAAATGACTTTTACATTGGCTGCTGATGATATTAAAGTTGTTCTCTCTTCTACTGTTGAAGATGAAAGTAGCCAACAGGGTAGAAGAAAGTATGTAACTCGGGAGGTTAAAACACGATTACATCAAAGTAGTTTCAGAGCTATAATAATGAAAGCTTATAAAGATCAATGCTCCATTTGCAGACTCAAGCATCCAAGATTATTAGACGCGGCTCACATTATCCCAGACTCAGAGCCTACAAGCAGTTCTAATATTGATAACGGCCTTTCTTTATGTAAAATCCACCATTCTGCATTTGATCAAAGCATAATAGGTATTACCCCAGATTATATTATAAAAGTTAGAACTGACATTCTTGAAGAAATAGACGGACCGATGCTTAAGCATGGGATTCAAGAAATGCATAACAAATCGTTATTTACTCCATCTTCAAAAAATAAAAAACCTAGCAAAAATAGCTTAGATTGGAGATATCAAAGGTTTTTGAGTGCCTAATTCTTATTCGTGGAAATAGCTACTTAACCAACACCAACTCTTCCTGGGGAGGTATCAACCAGCGGGCTCCATCTTCTGTGATGACCACCATTTCTTCCACGCTGATGGTTTTTGTTCCACCGCTCTCCAATGTCCAGGCGTGGAAGCCATCGAAAGCGAATACCATCCCCGCTTTTAGGTCTTTTTGAGCAGCAGGGCGAATGGATGGCGATTGCGAGCCTCCGAGATTCGGACCTGTATCGTGGGCAACATAGCCCACCGGGTGCCCGGTACTCCACATCACGTATTCTGAGTTGTTTGCTTTCATTACTTCCCGTTGCGCGGCATCTACTTCCACTCCTTTTACGCCGGGCTTCATCGCGTTAAAAGCGGCTCTGTTTCCGGCTCTGGCTGATTCCCAGTAAAACTGAATATCTTCCGGCGCCTCGATTTCTCCCGGTTTTAACACATAGGCAAACCTCTGAATATCGCTTACCCAGCGGTCGTACAGTTTGATTCCAAAATCGGTCTGTATTACATCGCCGGGCATAATCACTTTATCGGTGGCATGGGAATGACCCCGGTCTTCTCCTGAATTCACATTCGGGTTCTGAGCGGGCGACCAGGCTTCGCCTACTCCGTATTCTTTCATTTTCGCATCCAGAAAAGCGGCTACTTCGGCATCCGTTGTAACGCCGGGAACAATCATTTCATAGGCTTCAATCTGCCATGCTGCTGTTAGCTCTGCTGCTCTGGTCATAATTTCCACTTCAGCAGGTAGTTTTATAGACAGCCACTCGTAAATCAGCTCTTCGGAGGAGACAAGCCGTTCGGAAAATGAATTACCCAACATGTTTTCCAGGTTCATACGCTGTGTGTAACTCAATCCATCAGCCTGAGCATTGCCGTTGCTTGAATTTATGGCAATGTCTTTAAAGTCTTTTTCCTTTATGTAATCCACCGCCATTTGAACCGCAGATTCGCCTCTGGGTACTGAAATCACTTCGTCATGAATATCGAGTTCATCAAGCGCGGTGGCTTCTCCGGATGGGGAATAGATTTTGGAAGTAAATCCGTTTTCATCCCTGAAGAATAAAAAGGCCGCCGTACCCCCGGCATTTTCTCCACCGATATGATCTGCGATCGGATCGTTATTGTTTTCGCGGCAAATCACCAGCCAGGCGTCCACTCCTGCGGCTTCCATAGCTTTAGGAAGTAGCACAGATATTCTTTCTTTTCGAATTTCCGGCCAGGGAGATTCGCCCCAGTCGTAGCTTTGATTGTTTTCGGCTGGAGAGCAGGCGATTAATAAAAGAATCGGCCATATAAGATGTTTCATGAAATGCGGTATTAGATGAAGTGATGAGAACTTAATACAACCTGTACTTGATTTAAAGCTCCGTCCAAAACATTCTCAAAATTCATGAATTATTTACAAAAGCTTTGCATCATTACGTACAGTAAGTGCATTTAGGCTTAACTGATTTGAACAAACAGGGGGCATTATGATTAAAAAATATCTTTTTTTCCTTATCGCAGCGCTCTTAATCGGAGGTTACAGCTGTTCACAAACCAACAAGGCTACTTCACGGTCTGATCCCGCAGAAATTAATTTTGATGAGCTAAGCATGGCCACCGGCAAAGAAATCGTTGAAAGCGTATGTATTAGCTGTCATGATCCGAAAAGTTCCGTCCAGGATAGAATTGCTCCGCCTCTGGAGATCGTAAAAAGAAATTATCTGGCCGCCTCAGAGAACGAACGAGCCTTTATTGCCAACGTTACGAACTTTGTTATGTTCCCTACCGTTGAGCAAGCTAAGCTGCATTCTGATGTGGAAGAATTTGGCGTGATGGATCCCCTGGGTTTTTCAAAACAGGAGATACAAAGTGTTGCGATGTTCATCTACCGAACTGAACTGGAGCGCCCCGATTGGGTGGGTTCTGAATCAAAAAATGACTAGGCTCCACTAATATCCTGTTTTCCTAAATATTGTGCCGGATTAAATGCGTCCATAGGAGAATCCTTTCGAAGATAAAGCGGATGGTGCGGATGCCCGGCTTTGGAGATGTTCCCTCTGGTATAGTACCTGCAGTTTGTATTTATCAGAACATTGTAAATATCCTTCAGGCAGCGGGATAAGTACGGACGTTTTTCGATAAGCGTTCCCCAGGCACACCAGATGTCGGCCTTTTTGCCTGGCAAGGCACGAACCAGATCCCGGATTACCTCTACATTTTTATCGTGAATTGGTTTCTGAAAGTGCTTGTGCATCTCATCCGGATTAGTAGCCCTTTGGGGGTAGAGGTTGAACATCAGCCAGCCATCATATCCCTGCTCCAAAGCAAAACGAGCTACTGATGCTACTGTCGGATCCAGGTTTCCCGGAATCGCTGTGCTTGGATTAATGCCAAAGCAAATGAGCGGATTATCGCCTTCCTGACCCAGAGAGTATCGGGTTAGTGGTTCGTCGTGGTGGTAGATCCATGGTTTGTCTTTAAACATCTGGTGTATTGTCTTTAAGCATGCTACTTTTGATCGATCAAAAGTAGCCAAAAATCGCCGTAAAAAATGCAGATTTCGATTTCACGAGCCGTTGTTAAATAGAACTGTTACGGCCCTTCCTCCCTTTTACATCAGGGCTTGCCCATTTTTTCCGGTCTTACTTTTGGTGCCCTTTATTTTAATCTGCCTCAAATTCAACCTGGCCTTAGAATTATTGATGGAATAAGATGAGATGGAATGAGCGTCACCGAAGGTGGAATAAATTCGCGCCGGCCGGGAGTTCTTAAAATTTATCAGAGGAACATGGTCCATCGAATTTATTAAGCGAATGCAATCGAGTCGCATCAATAATTCTTAGCCTTGATTTTTTGTTACTGGAGCCTGCCCCGTTGAAGAACGGGGCATCAAGACAAAAGTAAATAAGTCCAACAAACAAATCGGATATCGATACAGATCCTGAAACAAGCCTGCCTGTCGGCAGACAGGTTCAGGATGAACACTTCAAGAAACTGATCATTAAACAAAAAAGGCCCGTGTCTCCACGAGCCCTTTATCCCCTAAACAAATTCAGCTTATTTAATGAGGGTCATTTTTTGAGTGATTACCAAAGACGATGTTCGTATCTGGTAAATATACATTCCACTTGAGAGATCAGAAGCATCGAAACTAACCGCATGCGTTCCTGCTTCTGCAAACCCATCGACTAACACGGCCACTTCCTGCCCGATCATATTGTACACTGCAATATATACACGCTGCGCTTCCGGCAAAGTATATTGTACGTTGGTAGTTGGATTGAACGGGTTTGGATAGTTTGCCAGAGTAATTACTTCCGGGAGACTTTCTTCTTCTGTTTCCAGATCTCCGGGCAGAACTTTCGCAAAGAAGGTTCCATCTGATTGTGTGGTTGGTGTACCTGTATTGGTTGAGGTGACCCAATCAGCGTAGGTGTCTGTATCCACGCTAAGGTCGCTTCGGTAAATAGTGAAGCCTTCACTTGCTACCGGAAGAGAAGTGCTTCCCCAGCCTACAGGTAGTCCGGCCGAAGCGCCGCCTTCCCAGCCAACCGCATCTATTTCATTACCTGATGCATCTTTCAGAATAAGAGCTTCCCCTCCATTATTCAGCGCCGGAAGAGAAACATAAGCATCGGCATTTTTTCCATACAATCGTCTGAAAGATCGACGGTGATTAGCCATTGTTAGGAAGGAGTTTCCATTAATTGTATGGCTACTGCTGAACGTAAACACTGCTCCACTTCCATTGTTATCAGTAAGCGTCCACCCGGATAGGTTGATTTGTTGGCCTGTGGTGTTGTAAAACTCAATCCACTCTTCATTGGACTCATTTCCGGCGGGGTCGTAATAAACCTCGCTAATCATGATATCCGGAGTGGTTGAAACAGGTGGAGACACCGTTGTAAAGGAGAATGGCTCTGCTATTCCGGTGTTATTCGCTTCATCTGTAGAAGCTACCTGGTAGAAATAATCTGTTCCGGGAGTAAGTCCCGTCAGAGTAACCGAATGTGAAGTTACCAAAGCTCCACTTCCTGAAGATGAACCATAGCTGGTTGTTGTTCCATAATTTATCTGAGATGAAGCTGGTTCGTCGGTATTCCATGTAATCGTTGCTTCCGTTTCTGTGATATTCGATGATGAAACGGAGGTAATCACAGGTGCCGTAACATCCGGTAATGGAAGGCTTGCTGGATCACCGTTATTGATGGCTACTGCCCAATCAGCATCGGTATCAGAATCAGAGGCAAATCCGGTTCTGTAAATGGATTCTCCGGTTGCCGCTGCAGGGCCCGTTCCCCATCCGGAAGGAACTCCTGAAGTCGCACCTCCTTCCCAGGCCACTTCATCAATCGTAGTTCCGGAAGCATTTTTCAACAGTAAAGCATCTCCGGTATTGTTTAGGTCAGGAATATTTCCATATTGGGATGCGTCAGCATTATAAAGCGCCTGAAATCCAACCGCTGCTTTTGCTACCGTGAAATATCCGCCTGCATCAATAAGACTCCCTGTTGGGAAGGTATAAGTTGCACCGGTTCCATTGTTGTCAACAATCGAATATCCAACAAGATCAATCTGGCTTCCGGTTGGATTGTATAGCTCAATCCATTCTTCCTCGCTATCAGTACCTGGAGTATCATAGAAGATTTCAGAGAACAGAACATAATCAACTATAGGAGCGGATGCTTGTGTCTGAGGATCGCCGTTATTTGTAGCAACTGCCCAGTCGGTTCCTGAATCGGTGTCCAGCGTTACGGGGTTGCGGAAAATACTTTCGCCTGTTGCAGCTGTTGGGCCTGCTCCCCATCCCGTTGGGACTCCTGAAGAGGCGCCGCCCTCCCAGGCAACAGCATCCACTTCCTGAGAAGAACCATCGGTAAGGATCAGTGCGTCTCCACCGTTATTCAGAGCCGGGATCGAACCATACAGATCCGCATCAAACCCATAAATTGCCAGAAAACCGCTTTGATTCACGGCAACTGTAAAATACGATCCCGGCAGAATATTGCTTCCTGATGGGAATGTATAAGAGCTTCCTGTTCCATTATTGTCGGTGATGGTGTATCCACCAAGATCTAGAGTAGTTGAACCTCCGTTATAGAGCTCTATCCACTCTTCGTTACTGTCGGTTCCCGGAGTGTCGTAGAATATCTCAGAAAACAAGATAGTTCCCGTTCCGCCTGTTCCACTTTGAGTAGTCGTAAATGTAAAGTTTCCTGAAGAAGAAGAATTTGCCGATCCATCCGCGCTGCTTACCTGGTAATTGTAGGTAGTTGATGCGCTGAGACCTGAAAGAACAACGGCATGCGCCGTGGTCAGGCTTCCATTACTTGCGCTGCTTCCGTACGCCGTCGTCAAACCATAATCTACTGTAGAGTTTGATGGTTCATCTGTAGTCCAGGTTATTGTCGCAGAGTTTGCTCCTACACTAATTGCCTGAATAGAACTGATAATCGGAGGTGTAGTATCCGGCCCTCCTGTGTTTCCATTCGGGAAGAATGCTCTTCGAACCAGAGAGGTATCCAATATAAAGGGATTTTCATTTCCCTGATACCCGGCAATCATCGAGCTTCTGGTTAGTTCCGCCGCGTCAACAGGATCTGCATAGTGCCAGTTATATAAATCGTCTTTCTGGATATCGTAAAAGGCCTGGTTTGCCGCACTTTGATAAATCGCTACAAAGTAAAATACTGCCCGGGCAGCGTTTCCTTTATGTTGCTCACGAGGCTCAAATGCGGTGCTTCCAAAATTTTCCGCATATAAATCAATATTTGTAGTCGGAATAGTTGTCTGCGAAGATCCTTCGAAGTACCAGGTGTCTGTGAGATTGTCATCGATTTCTCCCAGCGGGTCGTTGTTCCGGGCACTGTTTACATTTGATTTTGCCGGAAACAGGGAATGCAGATCAGAGCGTTGAGGCTCGGTACCGGCGCCCATGCTTTGTGGCCAGGTATGTTCCGCGTTAATTCCCTTATTAAAGGCGTCGGTACTTGGATCCGCACCTGGATTCAGGCTGATAGTAAAGCCTGAATAAACTCCTGTTACAAAACCATTATTGTTATCAATGATTGCGTACATGGTATCCCTGGCTGTGTCATAACCCAAAGTTTGAGCCGGGGTATAGTTCTGTTGCAAAAAGTTGATTAGTGCCTGACCTTCAAGTCCGGCTCCGATAGTCTGATTCTGTGCAAATGCAGAACCTCCAAATCCGGAAAACGCTATTAAACTACATAGCGCTCCCACATAACTCAGGCGTGACAGACGCCTGCCGAAGAGTAAACCTACCATAGATGAGATAATTTTATTATGTGTTTAATGCCCTTATTGTGGTGACAGCGACTTTACGGTTCGCCGGTGGATGCTCCCTGACCCTATTTCAGGGATTACACATAAAGTATGGCGCCGCATACTAATAAATCATTTCCGGTTTTGCACTTATTTTTTGGTTTTAGCCTGTTTCAAAGTGCTTATTAAAAATGTGGATAACCCCGTATTAGTTTGGAAACTAAGCGATTAAAAAAATCTTCTTCGTTGATTGGTAAGATAAATTCTAATATTAGGACGGATGTTTTTATTACTCCTGTACGGGTGGATTGACATCCGCCCCAACTGCTCAAAGAAAACTTTCTCTAGGCAAACCTGTCCGCTAAACGATTAATCAGATACCCGCTCTCTGTTAATGCCTGAGTCGCGAACTTGCCAAAGAAATCTGTAACTCCCTCAAACTCTCTGATGAACCCTTCTCTGTCGTTATTTTCCACTAAATCGGCTAGCTTCTTATGATGCTCAAAGAAGTTGAGTAATAATTCCCTGCGTTCTTTATTTGAGAAAACGATATCGGCGTAAAGTTCTGCGCTTTGAGCAAAAATTCGCCCTGTCATCATTAGCTCTGCTCGGTAGATCGGAGATGAATAATCCAGCATATCCGCAGGTTTGAGGTCATAATGTTTCATAAAAGAACCATGCAGCAAAGCAACAAAGTGTCTTAATCCCTGAACTAAATGCATCACATGGTCATGCTTCTCAGGTTCCGCCTGTACAATCCGCATTCCCCATAATTCGCACTGTTTGATAAACCAGTCTGCTTTTTCTCCATCACGCGCCGGACAAACCACCATCAACTGTTTGGATAGATTTTCCACATCAGGACCGTGCATTGGGTGCAATCCAAGTACCGGGCCTTCGTGATGTTCCAGCATCGCTTGCATAGGCTTGAACTTGTTACTGGTAAAATCAGCAAGTATCGTTTCCTTGCTCAGCCTTCCCTTCAGTCTTTGAATAACCTGCTCAGTGATATTGATAGGAACCGTGATGACTACCAAGTCCAGTTTTTTGCTTATTTCTTCCAGCTCAAACCAGTTGCCCTTATCAATAGAGTACGTATGATGTCCCGTTTGCCTGGTAATTCGTTGGTAGAGCTTTCCCATTCCTCCTTCCCCACCGATGTAAAGAATGTGCTTGGGCTCTTCAGTTGCAATTGGGAATTTTTCCTGGGACTGGCTATCCCTGGAAGAGCTCATTATCATCCGTAAAAAATCCTCTGCCCAATCCGGATCTATTCCTCTTTCTTCTGCCATTTTTTTGAAACGCTCACTTTTTTCAATTTCTCTCTCGGGTACAAAAACGGGAAGCTTATTTTCCACTTTAGCCCGGATTACATCCTGAACGGTTTTTGCCCGCTCTGCCAGTAAATCCAAAATCTCCGCATCAATTTCGTCGATGCGTTTTCTAGGACTTTCTAATTCTTTATGTCTGTGTGGCATTTTTCTGGTTTTTATCTTTTTCTAACACACCCCTGAATCCCCTCTCAAGAGGGGACTTCTTACTCCGATTTCTTTGTTATGAGTTCTCCTCCTTAGCAAGGAGGAGACAGAGGAGGTCGAAATATTTCCTGAACCTTAATCTAAAAGAATTTACCTTTCTTTTTGCTCTCTTTTCATCTGAATATCAATTTTTATGTCTGAATTTAAACTTCACTCTCCCTATCAACCTGCCGGTGACCAACCTACAGCTATTGCTGAGCTTACTGAGGGAGTAAATGCAGGA
The DNA here is from genome assembly GCA_048058975.1 of Balneola sp. GTDB lineage: Bacteria > Bacteroidota > Rhodothermia > Balneolales > Balneolaceae > RHLJ01. Next base: position 310,511 of record JBLLNP010000007.1, on the reverse strand, counting down.
GATAAATTTCAGACTTTATTGGGTATTACCGGCTCCGGAAAGACCCGAACTATTGCCAACGTGCTGGAGAATGTGCAGAAACCTACGCTGGTAATGAGTCATAATAAAACACTTGCCGCACAGCTTTTTCGGGAACTCAGTGACTTCTTCCCCGACAACCGGGTAGAATTCTTCATTTCTTACTATGACTATTACCAACCGGAAGCCTACATCTCCGCTCAGGACAAGTACATTGAAAAAGATCTCTCGATCAATGATGAAATACAGCGGCTTCGGCTTCGCGCTACCAGTTCACTGCTTTCGGGGCGCCGGGATGTGATTATCGTTTCTTCGGTAAGTTGCATTTATGGTATTGGTTCTCCTTCAGAATATGCCAAGCTTATCGTTTCTTTGCATACCGGAATGGAGATTCCTCGCAACAAGCTACTTTATGACATGGTAGATCTTCACTATACCCGAAATGATCATGATTTCAGGAGAGGAGTATTCCGGGTTCGGGGTGATGTGATTGATGTTTATCCGGCTTATTCTGATGAAGGTTTACGAATCACGATGTGGGGAGATGAAATTGAGAAGCTTCAACTTTTCGATACCGATACCGGAAATGTTCTGGAAGAAGTTCAGGAATTTAAAATTTATCCTGCTTCTCACTATGTAACCACAAAATCCCGGCTCGAGCAATCCATTGATCAGATTAGGGATGAACTTCAATGGCGCACCAAAGTGCTGATTGATGAAGAGAAGTTTTTGGAGGCCAAACGTCTGGAGCAGCGCACGCTTTTCGATATCGAAATGATTCAGGAGATCGGATACTGCTCGGGCATCGAGAATTACTCCCGCTATTTGAGTGCCCGAAAGCCCGGCGAGCGCCCCTTTTGCCTGATGGATTATTTTCCGGATGATTACCTGGTAGTAGTTGACGAAAGTCACCAAACTATTCCACAAATATCCGCAATGTATGGTGGAGATCGCTCCAGAAAAGTCCAGTTGGTGGATCACGGCTTCCGCTTACCTTCAGCTTTGGACAACCGCCCGCTTACTTTTGATGAATGGGAGAATCTTGTAAATCAGGTTATTTTTGTAAGTGCTACACCCAGCGATTATGAACTGGAAAAAAGCGGCGGGGTTTATGCAGAGCAGATCATCCGGCCAACAGGGTTGATGGAGCCTGAAATTGAAGTCAGGCCTCTTGGAAATCAGGTAGATGACTTGCTTGAAGAAATCCGGCTTCGAATTGCGAAGAAAGAACGTGTGTTAGTTATCACTTTAACCAAGCGGTTGAGTGAAGAGCTCAGTGAATATTTGAAAAATCTTGGCATTTCTGCCGCTTATATGCACAGTGAATTAGATGCGCTTGAGCGGATCGAGGTGATTTATAAATATCGCCGTGGTGATTATGACGTTCTCGTTGGAATCAATCTACTCAGGGAAGGAATTGATATCCCCGAATTAAGCTTAGTCGCAATTATGGACGCTGATAAAGAAGGTTTTCTTCGATCGGCAACATCTTTATTTCAGATTGTAGGGCGGGCCGCACGAAATGTGGAAGGAAAAGCTATTTTGTACGCCGATAAAATCACCGATAGCATGAGTAAAGTGATTGACGAAACCAATCGCCGACGTAAGGTGCAGGAAGACTACAACAAAGAACATGGCATCACGCCTACCACTATTGCCAAGGAGCTCAAGCCCCTGGTTGACCCTGCACTCATCTCCAATCAGAAATTTGATTACGAAGCTGAAGCCGCTAAGCAAGCAGAACAGGATTATCTTGAAACTATAAAGGTTGCCGAAGATGGAATCCAATACAAAGCAAGCCCGGCAATGAATGAGGTTACCTTTGAAAGCAAAGATGCGCTAATTGCTCATCTCAGGGAGACCATGCTGCAAGCTGCCCGGAATATGGAGTTTGAAGAGGCGGCAAGAATACGAGATCAGATCGGGAAGCTGGAGAAAGAGTTGTAGTATAATTTTTGATCCCGTTGTCACGCAATAGCTTGCGTCTTTACGATTACCTTCCATCGTATTTTAATCTGGTGGTACTGGAAAAGATCAAAAGACTTGCTTTACTGTTTCAGCAAAAAAAAGGGAGCAAGCGATCAAGCTCACCCCCTGAGGGATTTATGGAGTTTTTTAAAAGAAATTTCAAACAATTAACAGACTATAAACCTACAGCCCGGTTAATTATTTTCCTTCATTCCGACTTTTTTACAAAGTCGGCTTAACTCCTTCAGCTCCTCAGAGGTTAAAACTGAAAATTCTTCGACTATTCTTTCCACATGTTTGGGGAAGTATCCGGATATAAATTCTTTTCCTTCTTTGGTCAGGCTTACAATGGATGCCCTTCGGTCACTGGGATCAGTTTCCCTGATCACATAGTTTCTTTTTTCCAGGTTATCGATAACCAGTGTGATGTTTCCCCCCGTTTTAAGAATTTTTGCACCAAGATCTTTTTGATTAGACGGGCCTAAATGTAAGAGAGCTTCGAGTATTCCAAACTGACTGGTTGTAAGTTTTTCACAGGAATCTGCGAGGTATTTGCCTAGTCTGTGATTGACACTCTCCGTTGCCCGCGTCATTTTGATGAACGCGTTCAGTGATTCAGTTTCTTTTTTTGTCCCTTTAAAGTGTGTTGGCATGCTTAATTATACAATTTGTTTAATATTAAACAAACAGCGCGCTTAACTTGCCCGTTCAGTCCAGTTCGTAGACGATAGTAACCGGAGCATGGTCAGACATATCCCAATCCTTTTCTATGTAGGCTTCTTTTGCTTTTTTTGCCAGATCAGGAGTAGCCATGTGGTAGTCAATGCGCCAGCCTTTGTTTCTTTCTTTAGAAGCAGCCCGATAACTCCACCAGGAATACAGATCTCCTTCTCCGGGATGTAGATTCCGGAATACATCCTCATAGCCAAGGTTCAGAAAGTCGGTTACCCAGGCTCGTTCTTCCGGTAAAAAACCTGAATTCTTGTGTTGCTGAGCCGGATTGTGGATATCGATTTCTTCATGACAGATATTGAAGTCACCACAAATAAGCGTCGGTTTTCCTTCGGATACAAGTCTTTTGCCGAAAGCCGTAAAGTCATCAAGAAACTTCATTTTTAAATCCTGGCGATGATCTCCACTCGATCCGCTCGGAACATAGACTGAAATGAGCCTGAACTTTTCATAATCGAAGGTCAAAACTCTGGCTTCACTGTCAATCCAATCCACCCCTATTCCTTCCGTAATAGAAACCGGATCCGTTTTACTGTAAATCGCTACTCCTGAATACCCTTTTTTCTCAGCGACATAGTACGCCTGATGATATTCAAGCTCCTTCATCTCCTCAGGAACCTGATCAATATCTGCCCGAAGTTCCTGAAAGCAAATAATATCCGGAGTTGATTTTTCAACCCAGTCCATCAAGCCTTTTCGGTGGGCTGCCCGTATTCCGTTTATATTATAGGAAGAGATTTTGAACATCAAGCTCCTTTCAGAATAGCATATTTCCGCTTCCCTACTTTAAGCACTTTCTCTTCTCCTGTTGAAAGCGAAATTTCAAACCCAATATCGTTTACTTTTTCATCGTCAATACTCACTCCCCCTTGTTGAATCAGGCGTTTTGTTTCCCCATTGCTGGAAGAGAAACTGAGGTCTGAAATTATATCTAAAATTCGTGCCGAATCACCTGCCTTGATTTCAAATTCAGGAGCATCATCCGGAACCTGCTTGTTAATGATGGTTTGCTCGAAATGATCGCGTGCCGCTTTCGCACCAGTCTCACCGTGATAAAGTTTAGTGATTGCAAATGCCAGATCGTGCTTAGCATTCCGGGGATCTTTTTCCGCTTTTTCTTTGATAGCGGAGAGTTCTTCTGTAGGTACATCTGTAACCAACTCAAAGTAAGTGTAGATCAACTCATCCGGGATGGAAAGAGATTTTCCATACATCTCGTTGGCTGGCTCATCAATCCCGATATAGTTGTCGTAAGATTTCGACATTTTAGCTGAACCATCGGTACCAACAAGCAACGGCATCATCAGACAAACCTGAGGTTCAATATCGCTGTCTTTCTGGAGCTGGCGTCCTACTAAAAGATTGAATTTCTGATCGGTTCCTCCAAGCTCAACATCATTTTCCAGATGCACAGAATCCTGTCCCTGGGCTAATGGGTATAAAAACTCATGTAATGAAATCGGCTCATTATTATTGAATCGTTTTGAAAAGTCATCACGCTCAATCATTCGGGCAACCGTGGTTTTTGATGCCAGGCGAATCACATCCATAAAACTCATCGAGCCTAACCAATCGTTATTATTAACGATTTTTAGTCTGGAGGTATCCAGGATTTTTTGGGCCTGATCAATATAAGACTGAGCATTTTCCTGTACTTCTTCTAAAGTTAATGGCGGACGGGTAGAATTTTGTCCGGTCGGATCTCCGATCATTGCTGTAAACCCACCAATAATCAGAATCGCCTCGTGACCCAAGTCCTGGAACTGTCTCATTTTTCTGAGAACAACCGAATGCCCCAGGTGCAAGTCAGGTCGGGTTGGATCTACTCCAAGCTTGATTTGAAGTGGTTTATTTTCTTTAGCTGATTTTTTCAGTTTCTCTTTCAGCTCATCAAGAGGTACAATTTCCGTTGCCCCTCTTTGTATAATTTCCAGTTGTTCTTCTATAGGAAGAAATGCCATTTAATTGTCGTTTTGGTCTATCTTTTCGTTCAAAAAAGGGATGTTGTTCACAGGGTTATATTTGCTCAGGTTTTCCTGAATTGTTTCAGTGTAACCTTCCGCTCCCGGATAAATAAAAGCTACAGCCTCATAAGTCCAAGGCCCCAGATAAATGATATAAGGGTAGAGGATAGAATTATCCCGCACTTCATCTTTAGGAATATTGAACCCTGCCAGCAAAAGAAGAATGGTACTTACAATCATTCCGCTTTTTAAAATGCCAAATGCGGCTCCGAGAATCCGGTTTATTGTGCTTAGCTTAACCGCCTTAAGTAGCTCCTTTGTTAGATATGCTATAAGGGCTACTACGCAAAGAGTCCCTAGAAATAATAATGCTGCGGATAAAAAGGGAATATAAGCTGCCGCCTGGTCCTCAAAAAAAGGTTCTATAAGAACGCTGAGAGCGTCCATATATTTAAAGGTTAGAAATACCGCAAGCGTAATCCCAACAATATTAAGAACCTCCTTTACAATCCCATTTACGGCGCCTTTATAGGCAAAGTAGAGCAATGGTACTGCAATTATGAGATCCAGAATTTCCATTATCCGGCAAGCTCCTCTTTTACGATTTTACTAACCAGAGAACCGTCCGCTTTCCCTTTTAACTGGCCCATTATAGGCCCCATTACTTTTCCCATATCTTGTGGTCCACTTGCGCCCATTGCAGAAATTTTCTCCTTAATGATTCTTCGAACTTCATCTTCGTCCATCATCTCAGGAAGATACGCCTCTATAATTACCAGTTCCATTTCTTCATTAGCTACAAGATCTTCACGCCCGCCTTCGGTAAACTGAGCAATAGATTCCTTTCTTTGCTTTGCAGCCTTTGTAAGAACCTGAAGTGCTTGTTCATCAGTGAGCTCTGCCTGCCCACCTTGTCTCTCAGAGATTTCCTTTTCCATCAATTTAGCTTTTAGAGACCTCAAAACGCGAAGTTTATCCTGCTCCTTAGCTTTCATTGCTTCTTTCAGATCTGAAAAAATTTGCTCTTTGATACTCATTGTATATTGTGTTTTTGATAGTGAAAAGTAAGCAAAAAAAAAGGTTACACAATCTGCTTGTATAACCTTTTAAATTCGTTTTGTTACGTTATCAAGCTTTATTCTGCTGAATAAAATCTTTTACGTTATCCTGCTCAACCATAGCTTCACGGTAAGAATATTTTCCATTCTCATTTTTGGTTGAGATAATTACTTTCGCCATTCTTTTGGCAGACATTTTTGCCTGAAGTGCATCAGCACCAAATACTTGTTTCTTAGCCATGGTTCAACCTTATTTAATTTCTTTATGAACGGTGTGCTTGCGAAGAACAGGATTGTATTTCTTTAGTTCCATTCGCTCTGTTTGTGTACGACGGTTTTTAGTAGTTACATACCGTGAAGAACCTGGCTTCTCGGTGCACTCCAAAATTACCTGAACTCTGTTACCTTTTGCCATTTATCTATACTTCTTTTAAAAGGGTTCCTTTACGACGAGCATCTTTCAAAACTTCAGTAATCCCTTTCTTATTGATTGTTCTGAGCGTTTTAGCAGATACTTTTAATGTAATCCACTTATCTTCTTCAGGGATATAGAAGCGTCGTTTTTGTAAGTTTAAGTGAAAGCGATGCTTTGTCTTATTATTAGACTTGGAAGAACGGTAACCGTTCATCGCCTTCTTTCCAGTAATATCGTCTCTTCGCGACATTTTCTTCGTTTATTTCGTTTTTGAGATAGACACCAAAGATAGGGGTATAATTCTCAAAACTCAACGATTTTAAACGCAAAAAAACAGAAAAATTTAGTTATCCACCGATTCCAAAGTTTTCCACATTAGAAAAGTTGCTTTTTAGCCCCAAATTTGACTCCAAAACTCGTATCTCAGTTTTTTTTGATATTGAGCCTGCCTTTTTTTGTTTTTGCTCTTAATAGCCCTATTTTCTGGCGTTAAAAAACTCATCTAAACAAGCTATTACCCTATTTTATGGCAAAAACACAAGGTTCCGACTACAAGGCTTCCAATATACAGGTTTTAGAAGGTCTTGAGGCGGTTAGAAAGCGCCCGGCAATGTACATTGGGGACACCGGGCAGAGAGGGCTTCACCACCTTATTAATGAAGTGGTTGACAACTCTATCGATGAAGCTCTTGCTGGTCACTGCGATCACATTGTTGTAAAGATTAACGTAGACGGCTCGATGACTATTGAGGACAATGGTCGTGGAATTCCAGTTGATATGCATCCTAAACTAGGCATTCCTGCCGTAGAGGTGGTATTAACAAAGCTACACGCCGGTGGTAAGTTCGATAAAGATACTTACAAAGTATCGGGTGGTCTGCATGGTGTTGGCGTAAGTTGTGTGAACGCCCTATCAACTTTGTTTAAGGCAGAGATTCACAGAGACGGTAAAATCCATAAAATGGAATTTGAAAAAGGAATTACTACAACTCCTTTAACTGTAGAGGGCAAAACGGATAGAACGGGTACTTTTATTACCTTTTTTCCTGATGATTCGATTTTCACACAAACTGTTGAATTTAAATTCAACATTATTGCTGAGAGAATGCGGGAACTGGCCTTCCTTAATCCCGAAGTTACCATTGAGCTTATTGATGAGCGGGAAGAAGATCCTGATTTGGGTAAAGAAGTTTATCACTATGAAGGAGGGGTTCGTGATTTTGTTCAGTACCTGGATGAAGCAAGGGAATCAAACATGCCTACTCCTATATATATACAAGGAGAAATTGAGGGTGTTCCTGTTGAGCTTGCGATGCAGTACAATAGTTCTTATGCAGAAAATGTTCATTCCTATGTGAACAACATTAATACCCGGGAAGGTGGTACTCACGTATCAGGCTTTAGAAGAGCTCTAACCAGGTCTCTTAAAAATTATGCCGATAAGAACGGAATTATCAAATCGAACAGTAAGGTTACCATTTCCGGTGAGGATTTCCGGGAAGGTCTTACTGCCGTGTTGAGTGTTAAAGTTCAGGAGCCTCAATTTGAAGGTCAAACCAAAACCAAACTGGGTAACTCAGAAGTTCAAAGCGCAGTTGAAATCACCGTCTATGATCAGCTGAATGAATATCTGGAGCAGAATCCAAAAATTGCAAAAAAAGTGATCGAGAAAGTTGTTCTTGCTGCTGAAGCTCGTGAAGCCGCGCGAAAAGCAAGACAACTGGTTCAAAGAAAGAGCGTTATGAGTGGCGGTGGATTGCCTGGGAAGCTTGCGGATTGCTCTATCAAAGATCCTGAACATTGTGAAATTTATCTGGTTGAGGGTGATTCTGCTGGCGGCTCTGCGAAAATGGGCCGGAATAGGAGTTTTCAAGCTATTCTTCCTCTGCGTGGAAAAATCCTGAATGTTGAAAAGGCCAAAATCAACAAGATTCTGGAGAACAAAGAAATTCAGGCAATGATTACTGCGTTCGGGTCCGGTATTGGCCACAGCGAAGAAGAATTTGAACTGGAAAAACTTCGTTATCATAAAATCATCATTATGACGGATGCTGATATCGATGGTTCTCATATTCGAACTCTGTTACTTACCTTTTTCTACCGGTATATGCGTCCGCTTCTTGAAATGGGATATGTTTATATAGCAACACCCCCACTTTATAGAATTACGGTGGGTAAAACTATCGAATATGCATGGGATGACCCTACCCGCGACAAAATTATTAATGAATACAAAAAAGGTAAGCGAAAGTTTGATGTTTCCCGATATAAAGGTCTTGGCGAGATGAACCCAGAGCAGTTGTGGGAAACCACCATGGATCCGGAAACAAGAACGCTTCAACAGGTTTCTATAGAAAGTGCTGCAGGAGCAGATAAAATGTTTTCCACATTAATGGGAGACGACGTAACTCCACGAAGAGAATTTATAGAGCGTAATGCCAAATACGCAAAATTAGATATTTAATATACATCTACAAGGATTTAGGAATTTAATTTATGGCTAGAGAAAAGATTATACCCATAACCATAGAAGATGAAATGCAGTCATCCTACATCGATTATTCGATGTCGGTTATTGTGTCCCGCGCACTGCCTGATGTACGGGATGGTTTAAAACCCGTTCACCGTCGCGCACTCTACGGAATGAGTGAGTTGGGGATGCTTCATAATCGGGGTTATAAGAAAAGTGCCCGTATTGTTGGAGAGGTTCTGGGTAAGTATCACCCGCATGGCGACACTGCTGTATATGATACCATTGTAAGGATGGTGCAGAAATTTTCTTTGAGATATCCTTTGGTTGATGGTCAGGGGAACTTTGGTTCCGTTGATGGAGATTCAGCCGCTGCCATGCGATATACTGAAGTACGTATGGATCGTATTGCTGAAGAGCTTCTTACAGATATCAATAAAGAAACTGTTGACTATCAGTCCAACTTTGATGACACCCTTCAGGAGCCAACAGTACTTCCGGGCATGCTTCCGAACTTGCTCGTGAATGGTTCTTCAGGCATTGCGGTGGGTATGGCAACGAACATGGCCCCCCATAATTTGACCGAAGTTATTAATGGGATAGTTGCATATATCGATAATAACGATATAGAAATTAAAGAGTTGATGAAGCATATTACTGCTCCTGATTTTCCTACCGGGGGTATCATCTATGGCTATGAAGGGGTGAAAGAAGCTTATGAAACAGGAAGGGGTAAAGTTGTACTTAGAGCCCGGGCAAATACTGAAGAGCTTCGTGGTGGCAGGGAACAGATTGTAATTACTGAGATTCCTTATCAGGTTAATAAAAGCACGCTGATTGAAAAAATAGCTGAGCTTGTAAATCAGGAAAAAATTACTGAAATCTCTGAAGTTAGGGATGAATCTGACCGTGAGGGAATGCGTGTAGTAATCATTCTTAAGCGTTCCGCTAATGCCGGGGTTGTGTTGAATCAGCTATACAAAAATACCCAGATGCAGAATACTTTTGGGATTATAAACCTGGCGTTGGTTCAGGGCCGACCAAAAGTGATGACCCTGAAAGAACTGATTTATCACTACGTAGAGCACCGTATCGAGATCATAATTCGCAGAACAATTTATGATCTGGAAGCCGCTGAGGCCCGTGCACACATTTTAGAAGGCCTTAAGATTGCACTCGACAATCTTGATGAAGTTATCAAAACAATTAGGGCTTCAAAAAACCCACAAGTTGCCAACGTTGAACTTCGTAAGAAATTTGCTCTAACAGATATTCAGGCAAAGGCCATTCTCGAAATGCGACTTCAGAAACTTACTGGTCTGGAGCGCGAAAAAATTGATACCGAGTACAAAGAAATTATCGATAAGATTGCTGAGTTTCGCAAGATCTTATCTGACCGTGATCGTCAGACCGCCATCATTAAAGAAGAGTTACAGGATCTTAAGGACCGCTATGGAGATGAGCGTCGTACGCAAATTGTTTACTCAGCCGAAGACTTCAGTGTTGAGGACATGATCGCCGATGAAGACGTAGTTGTTACTATATCAAATAAAGGCTTTATCAAAAGAATGCCTGTAAGTGGTTACCGCCGACAACGCCGAGGAGGAAAGGGCATGAAAGGCACCACTACCCGCGATGAGGAATATGTAGAACATTTATTCGTAGCCACGAACCATAATTACATTCTCTTCTTCACTGAGAAAGGGCAATGTTATTGGTTAAAAGTATATGAAATTCCTGAAGGCGGCAGGTTATCAAGAGGTCGTGCCATTGTAAATCTTATCGAGATAGATAAGGACGATGCAATTAAAGCTTTTGTACCTGTTAAAACTCTTGATGATGAAGAGTATGTAAAAAAGCACTCCATTGTAATGTGTACTCAGGAAGGTCAAATCAAAAAGACTTCGCTTGAAGCTTATAGTCGTCCCCGAAGAGATGGCATTATTGCTATCAATATAAAAGACGGAGACAGCTTACTTGGAGCAGAGCTTACCGATGGAGATTGCAACATTATACTTGCCAATAAAAACGGTCGCGCTATCCGCTTCCATGAGTCAGAAGCTCGGGAAATGGGTCGTAATACCTCCGGAGTTCGTGGAATGACCATTGGTAAAAACGATGAAATTGTTGACATGGTGGTAATTAAAAACACTCATGAGGCCACGGTATTAGCAATTTCTGAGAATGGATATGGAAAACGTTCTTTGGTTGATGACTACCGGGAGCAGTCCCGTGGAGGTAAAGGCGTTATTACGCTAAAGGTTACTCCAAAAACCGGGAGTCTTATCGCCCTTAAAGAAGTAACCGATCAAGACGATCTTATGATTATTACCGAGCGAGGAAAAGTAATAAGAATGAGCTGCGGCGGAATTCGTACAATGGGTAGAAATACTCAGGGAGTAAGAATTATGAGGCTTGACTCTGACGGAGCTATTGCGGCAGTAACCCGGGTTGTGAATGAAGACGAAGAGGCTGAGACAGAGGAAGAATCTTAACTTTGTTTCGGAACCTTGAAATTTTAATCCCGGTCAGTTTTCTGATCGGGATTTTTTATTGACTCAACATTTTTTTTAACAGCACATCTCTTTTCTCTTCAAGCTCCTTAGGAGATTCAATTTCAATAGCTGTTCCAAACTGAAGTAACCACTCATTCAAAAAGTCTAGGTTATCAAAATAAAAACTGATCTGAACTTTTTGAGGATTTTTGGCGGATATCTTAAAAATTTTAGCCGGTAAATTTGCTCTTAATCGCTCTAAAAAACTTTTTTCGACTACTAGCCTTACCAAAACCGATCTCTCGTTATTTCTAAAAATTAACCCCTCTACATCAATGTCTTTTTCTAGTCTAATTTTTTCTTCCAGAATTTCGATTTTTTCCATCTGATCAAGAATAAAATTCCTGACCTCTCCTCTGAGGTGAGATTTACCAATCATATTCCAGTGATCCTCATAAAATACCAGGATGAAGGGATCCACTTTTCTTATTGATTTTTCACCTGACTTCGTAGTGTAACCGAATTGAATTCTTCTCTTCTGAGCAATTGCGCTGCTTAACAAATACCAATCCCCCCCTTCCTTTTTTTCTCCACTAAATTTTAAATACGGATCTACAATTGTCCTTGCTTCAAGCGATTCCATTAACTCTTTAAGGTCGTCTGGTAGAACATTTTTTATTTTTAGCTCAACCCCTTGTGCGTCCTCTACAAGCTGTTTATCAACCTGGGACTTGACAAAATTTAAGCCAACCATAATAGTTGCCAACTCTTTAGAAGTAAACATCAATGGAGGAACTTTATATCCCGGCATTACTCCATATCCAGCATATTTGTCCCACGTTACAGGCACATTTATTTCTTGTAAAGTATTGAAATCCCTGAAAATAGTCCTTCTACTAACCCCGAATTTTTTAGCGATTTCCTCAACGGTTAATTTCTTTCCTGGTTGTTGAAGAAGAAGCATCAGTTTCAGTCTTCTTTCTGAGCTATTCATTTAATTTCCTTTTTATTCTAACAATAGCCTTTCCTATATAAAAATCTTTTTCCAGCGCATCTTCCAGGCCAATAACTTCTATATCTAATTTTTCTTTAATTCCTTCTAATTCATTGGGAACTTCTTTTTCCCCCTTTAAAAGAATAATCTCTCCCCAGGCTTTCTCTTCTATCAGAGATAGTAATTGATTTATCTTAAAGGCGTGTTTCGAGATAATTACCTCTCCTTTATTTATCTCAACATTAGCTATTGAACCTGTATTCACATGCACATTTTTTAAGCCGAGATGAGTCGCAGTTTCCTTCACTGCCATCATCTTTTTCGAAACAATATCGTTAAGCAAAAACTTTTTATCTGGATAACAGATTGCAAGAGGTATGCCCGGCAATCCCCCGCCTGTTCCTGTATCGATTATTTCACGAAGATCAACTTCTTCAAAGCCCCCCCCTAATAGCAATGAATGAAGTACATGTTCTTTGATTGTTTCATGTGAAACATCTCTACTTACAAGGTTGATCCTTTTATTCCACCAAAGAAGTCTTTCGGCGTATTCTTCTAGCAATAAAATATTCTGCTCAAATAGCGCCGACTGTTTTTTGAGCAACTCTTGCGAAAGATTTTGATATGAAATTCGATGTTTCACATGAAACATTATCGTTTTAAGTAAACCATAAGCACGGCAAGATCACTTGCAGAAACTCCGCTGATCCTTCCTGCTTGACCGATTGTCTCGGGGCGTATCTTAGAAAGCTTTTGATACCCTTCGGTAGATAGGCTTTTGATTTTGGAATAGTCAAGCTGTTCAGGAATGACTGTGTTCTCTTTTTTACTAAGCTCTTCTACCATCTCAAACTCCTTCTGAATATACCCGGAATACTTGATCTGTATTTCAACTTCTTCTATTGCAAAGCTGCCTGAGGTTATTTCATTAGTTTTTAAAGAAAGCTCACTATCATATTCCAACATATCTTTAATGGAAACTTCAGGCCTTGATAATACCGAATGCGCCTTTACTGGTTGGGACAACGCTGACGTACCTTTTGCCAGTAGCATTGAGTCCATCTGCTCTGGCCTAACTGTTTGATTCATAAATAGATCATGAAGCTTATTTATCTGCTCCTTTTTTTCTATCAATTTCTTATATCTTTCTTCTGATGCAAGCCCGATCTTATATCCCAATTCCGTCAGTCTTAAATCTGCGTTGTCTTGTCTGAGAAGAATCCTGTGCTCTGCTCTAGAAGTAAACATTCGATACGGTTCTTCTGTACCTTTATTTATCAAGTCATCAATCAAAACCCCAATATAGGCTTCTGATCTTTTCAGAATAAAAGTCTCCTTGTCCAACACTTTTAATCCAGCGTTTATCCCGGCCATTAAACCCTGACAAGCCGCTTCTTCGTAGCCCGTTGTTCCATTGATCTGTCCGGCAAAAAACAGCCCTTCTATTTGCTTCGTCTCGAGTGTTCGCTTAATCTGATGTGGGGGGAAATAATCGTATTCAATAGCGTAACCCGGTCGAATCATAACTATTTCCTCAAAACCTGGAATAGCTTTTAGCGCCTCATATTGAGTCTCTTCAGGAAGAGAAGTAGAAAAACCGTTCAGGTACATTTCGTAAGTATTCCAACCTTCTGGCTCTAAGAATAGCTGGTGTCTGTCTTTGTCTGCGAAGCGATTGATTTTGTCTTCAATACTAGGACAGTATCTTGGACCAATGGATTTTATCCTTCCGTTAAACATCGGACTTCGATCAAATCCGGTCTTTAAAACTTCATGAACTTTTTCATTGGTATAGCCAATCCAACAGGTAAGTTGATCTTCTACTTTAGGTAGCCCGTCCGGATCTGTCATAAAAGAAAAAGGGGTGGGCTTTTCATCTCCATATTGTATCTCAAGCTTTGAGTAATCTACTGAACGACCATCAACCCTTGGAGGTGTTCCTGTTTTAAGTCGTCCGATTTCGAAACCAAGCTTCTCAAGAGCCGCAGAAATTCCTACAGAAGCCCGTTCTCCCGACCTTCCCCCTCCATACTGGCTTTCACCTATGTGAATTAACCCATTTAAAAACGTTCCACTTGTTAAGACAACCGCTTTAGCATAAAACCTTTGTCCGGTTTGAGTTACAACACCAGAAATTCTTTTTCCGTCTTCTGAAATAAGATCTACAACATTATCCTGACGAAAACTAAGGTTCTCTTTTGCCTCAAGATGTTCTCTCATTCTTTGCGCGTAAAGCATCCGATCACTTTGGCAGCGCGGGCTCCACATGGCAGGCCCCTTGCTTCTATTAAGCATTCTGAACTGGACCCCGGATTCATCACTCACAATTCCGGAAAGCCCTCCAAGCGCGTCAATCTCTCGGACTAATTGCCCTTTAGCAACCCCTCCCATTGCCGGATTACACGACATTTTTGCTATTGCTTCCAGATTCATTGTAATAAGAAGTGTTTTAGCCCCAAGCTGTGCTGCTGCTCCAGCAGCTTCACTCCCTGCATGACCTGCGCCAACAACTATTACGTCGTATGTAGGATATATAGAAGACATTAAGTATTGTTATTTAATTACTTACAAATATTTTGGAAGGTATTAACTTATAAATATAAAAAAAGCCTTGAACTACTTATGTAACCCAAGGCTTTTAGCGATCCGGAAGGGACTCGAACCCTCGACCTCCTGCGTGACAGGCAGGCGTTCTAACCAACTGAACTACCGGACCTAATTGAGAGCCTCAAATATACACAGGTATTGGAAAAGAAGTCAACCCTGCTTTATAAAGAATTTCCCACTTTATAGTAATGATTTTATAGCTGAAGTGAGTTCTTTGCTTTCCGGTTTGACTGAGCTTCTGAACCGGCGAATCAGGTTGCCTTCTTTATCTATAAGAAATTTCTCAAAGTTCCATTTAATCTCTCCCTCAAAATCCTTGTTTGGTTGAGAAGTTAAATATGTAAACAGCGGATCCTGATCATCACCAAGAACAGATACTTTAGAGCTCATTGGAAAAGTCACTCCATAATTAAGTGTACAAAATTGTTTGATATCCTCTTCCGTGCCCGGTTCTTGTCCTTTAAAGTTGTTCGCCGGGAACCCGAGAATCACTAATCCGTCATCTTCATATTCTTCATAAATTGCCTGAAGCCCCTCGTATTGTGGGGTATAACCACATTTTGAAGCGACATTAACAATCAACAGAACCTTGCCTTTATATTGTTCAAGGCTTAATTCATTGCCATCGATATCAATAACTGGAAAATCATAAATTCCTTCTACTCCAGATTTGTTTAAAGATGTCATTATAGTGGCTAATAGAATTGTAAGTATTATCTTCATAACATAAAGTTTAAAAGTTGCGTTATTTAAGAACTTGAATCCGGTACTAATTCATTCCCTATGAAAATATATTCATCCCTTCTAACTATTGCTCTCGCTTTACTTTTTTTTTCGCCCCAGTCTTTTGCCCAAATGTTTTCTGTTGGTGAAACTCGCGGTCCCGCTCCAAGTTCCACTTCTTATTTAAGGGCTGGTGTTTCCCCATTAATGTTTGAATTTATGGGAGTTCAAAATACCGGACCAAATACTTCCCAATTAGCACTCGATAATACCGCGTTTTATATTGGTTTCGAAAGTCCGGGAGTAGAACTGGGCATTACTTTGGCGAATGGATTAACCGGCCTGGATGAGCAAGCCCTTTTTGATCTTAATTTTACTCTGTCAAATCGGTTTCTTCTTATAAATAAAAGAGGCTTTCTGGCAGGGATTCCAATCCAGTTACACAGTTCGCTTACTAACGTAAATAATGATCGCACTGAAGATAATTTTAGCCAAACTAACTTTGGGGCTGGGGGGGGCGCTTTCTTTACACTTAGATTTAGTGAAAAGATTCTTTTTTCTAATGAAATTACACCTGGTTATGGATTCAGTAATTCAAGCGGAGGGTTTTTTGGTGGCTCTTTGTTCTACGTTAAGGCTAAAAGCAGGTTAAATTTTTTACGAATCTTAAACGACCGGTCTGTTAGTGTGGGATACGATTTCAACTTTAAGTCTTTTGATATTGATGATGATTTCTACGATTTTGATCTGACTTCTCATACCATAACTTTAGCTATTTCTTTGTGAAACCGGACAAACTTTTACTGGAACTTGAACAGCTGCTTGAACAAAGCGGTTACCGCTTGAGAAAAGAAAGAGGATCTTTTAGGGGGGCAGATTGTGTAATTGAAGGCGATAAGCTTGTTCTCGTAAATAAAAATAAACCCATCGAATCTCAGCTTGGAACTATAGCGCGAGTGCTTGGAGAAATTGACTTGGCTGGAGTTTATGTCAAACCTGTAGTAAGGAAAGAACTGGACAAGCTATGGGACCGGCTTGCGGTTACCCCCTCTGAGTCTGTCGCTGACTGGGAGATGGAGTAGATGAAAGTAACCTTCCTGGGAACTGGTACATCAATGGGTGTTCCTGTGGCTGGAGGATTTAAACGAGAAGATTTAGCCCACGATCCACGAAATGAACGAACGCGTTGTTCCGCCTGGATTCAAACAAAAAAAACTTCTCTAGTAATTGATACAGGGCCTGAATTCAGGATTCAAAGTATCCGTTCAAATATACGGCATATAGATTATGTGCTGATAACGCATGAGCACATGGACCACATTGGTGGGCTTGATGATTTGAGAATGTATAACTACGCACTCAAAAGCGCGATTCCGGTTTACACTACCAATACTGCAGTTGAATCCATAAAAAAACGATTCGACTACATGTTCGGGGAAAATAAATACCCGGGATCAACATCGCTTGAATTGAATGTTATCGATTCTAAACTAATTCTGGATGACCTAAAGATAACCCCCCTTCCAGTATATCACGGCGATCTTAAAATTCTAGGATTCAGAATTAATGATTTTTCGTATTTAACGGATGTAAAATCTATCCCGGAAGCAACAAAATCCCTCATTAAAGGAAGTAAGGTTTTGGTATTAAGCGCGCTCCGCTGGTCTCCGGAACATCCCACTCATCTTACCATTCCTGAGGCTATTGACTTAATAAATGAGCTGGAAGTTCCTGAGGCGTATCTTATCCATATGAATAGCTATGTTGATCATCAGGAATCAAACGAAAAATTACCTGAGCACATTCGCCTGGCTTACGACATGCAAACGATTGAAATCGATTAAAGAAATTTCCGGTAATCGGGACTTCCTTTAAGCTGTTCAACTATCTCTTTTACACCCTGAGCTTTTTCGAGATTACAAACAAGAATAGCATCTTCTGTTTCTACAACTGCGAGATTTTCTACTCCTACCAAAGAGATCATTTTCTCACCAGACGAAAGCACCAGGTTTCCTTCCGATTCGGCAAAAGTAGCGTTCAACGTTTGAACAGAGTTCCCTTGCTGGTTCTTATCAGCAAGCTCGTAAACCGCAGTCCAGCTTCCTACATCATTCCAGCCAAATTCGCCCGGAACGACATACACAGATTCAGCGCTTTCCATGATACCATAATCAATAGACACCGATTCACAGGCATGGTAAAAATCATTAATTGCCGCCTCGTGTGTTGACTCATATAATTCTGGTGAAGCCGCTTTAACTTCTTCATACATATCCGGCAGGTGTTTACTAATCTCTCCAAGTACCGTTTCAGCCTTCCAGATAAACATTCCACTATTCCAGAAATATTCGCCCGAAGCTACAAATTTTTGTGCGGTAAGCTCATCGGGTTTTTCCGTAAAAGCCCTTACCGGATGAACAGGATTCCCGGCAAGCGCCTCTTCCTCTTCATTATTGGCATGAATATATCCAAAACCCGTTTCAGGTCGGCTTGGATTTATTCCGATTGTAACAAGGTGTGATCCGGATTCAGCTTTAGCGATTGCGCTCTTTAAAATTTGATTAAACCCTTCCGGGTCTGTGATATGGTGGTCCGCCGGTAGAACTACCATAATTGCATCCCGATCTTTTTTGTAAAGCAATTCAGCTGCAATAGCTACGCATGGGGCTGTGTTTTTTGCAACCGGTTCTCCGACAATATTTTCTTCCGGAACTTTTGGGAGTTGTTCCTTTACTATGGGAACGTAACTTTCATTCGTTACAACCATGATTCTCTCCTGGGGAATAATCTCCTTAATACGATCCGCTGTGTTCTGGATCATGGTCCCTTTTCCAAACAAATTCAAAAACTGTTTTGGTAAAGCTTTTGTGCTTTTCGGCCAAAAACGAGTGCCGGAACCCCCGGCCATAATTACTGCGTAAACCATTAATTTCTTTTTTGAGTTTTGAGGGCGCTAAAGATACCTAATAAATACTCAATTGTCCTCTGGTTCTGGGATATTAACCTTAGTAAGCGTTATGCTGAAGACAGAGCCTTTATTGGGCTCGCTTTTAATCTTTAATTGCTCTCCGTGTGCTTCAATAATATGTTTTACAATTGCCAGCCCTAATCCGGTGCCACCTCTTTCGCGCGATCTTGACTTATCAACCCTGAAAAACCGTTCTGTAACCCGGGGTAGATCTGCTTCATCAATTCCCATTCCGGTATCGGAAACAGAAAGGGTTAGCTTTCTGTGATTCTTTTCGCTTTCTTTGACCGTAACCTCTACTTTTCCACCATGAATATTGTACTTAATTCCGTTCTCTATTAAGTTGATAAGTACCTGTTTCAACTGATTTTTGTCTGCCCTGATCTGGATATTTCGGTCAAATGAATGTACAATAAGCTGAATATTCTCTTTCTCGGCTTTATAATTGAGGCTTTCTACGGTTTCGCGAACCACATCGTATAAATATATATCCTCAATCTCTGATTTCAGCTCGCCGGTTTCGAGCTTAGAAATCTCCATCAAATCTTTCGTCATATAAATTAACCGGTTTACATTTCTCATTGCTTTCTGCAGGAATGCCCGGTTTACTTCTTCGTCCTCTAGTGCTCCATTTAGAAGCGTTTCGATAAAACCCTGGATAGCAAAAATCGGGGTTTTCAGCTCATGAGAAATATCGCCTATAAACTCCTTCCGGTAATTTTCCATCCGGTTTAATCTCTGGATTTCACGCTCTACCGTCCGGCTTGATTTGATGAGGTGTTTAATGATATAGTCCAGTTCATCATCGTAAAACGTTCTAAGATCTTCGATTTCCTCGAACCTTTTCTTTGATATATTTTTAGAAACCTGCTCAAGCACCTGGATTCTACGGAATTGAAGAGCGAAGCTTATCAGGTAAGTGGTTATGAATATCCCAAAAAGAATAGAAAGAGAAACTATAAGGGCAATATCTGTATCCAATTCAAACATTCGCCACATCAACAGATAAGATATTACTGCAGATATCACTGAAGTATATAATGCTAAACGGATTCCAAGTTTATATACTCGGGATCTCCTCCGGGTTCTACTCATTCTTTGAATCTATAGCCGACTCCTTTTACGGTCTCAATATAATGATCTCCCAGCTTTTCCCTGATTTTTCTCACATGAACATCAACTGTGCGATCTACTACGTAAATATTATCTCCCCATACTTTATTCAAAAGGGTCTGGCGATCCAGCACTTTTCCTCTTCGGCTGGCTAAAAAGAATAACAACTCGAATTCTTTTCGGGGTAATTGAAACTCTTCCTCTCCTCTTAGAACAATATATCGGTCTTTGTCGATCTGTAGATCGAGTACCTCCAATTTGTTTACCGAGTCCTGATTTTCATCGAATCGTCGCATAACCGCTTTGATTCTTGAGATCAGTTTTGTTGTGCTAATTGGTTTTGTGATGTAATCATCACCACCTTTGTTAAGGCCTTCCACCTCTGTTTTTTCATCGCTGCGGGCAGTAAGAAAGATGATAGGCATTCGCTTCAGATCATCATCTTTGCGCATAATTTCTACTGCTTCGAGCCCGTCCATCTTTGGCATCATAATATCGAGCAGCACTAAATCGGGTTTACTTTCTTTGGCAATTGCGATGCCCTGCTCCCCGTTTTCAGCCCTTAATACTTCAAACCCTTCCTTTTTCAGGTTATACTCAATCAGATCAAGCAGGTCTTTTTCATCATCAACAACAAGAATGGTTTTTTTAGCCACGAGAACAATGGTTTTATTTAAAGCTTACAATCTTACAATGGTAATAATGTAATGCGCCAATATAAAATGAAGAAATTGTTACCTAGCGATTTAAAATGGCTAACGATTTCCTGATTAATGAAGAGGTATCTTCTTCGTCTGAATCTTTAAGCACTTTCATTACCGCCTGCTCAGCTTCCCTGGTTTTGAACCCCAGAGCTTCTAATGCCTGAATTGCTTCATTGGTTTCTCCGCTCTTCGATCCGTTTACTGAAGAAGTAGTAGCTCCGCCAAGGTCCGTTAGTTTTTCTCTAAGCTCTAAAATGATTCGTTCTGCGGTTTTTTTGCCAATCCCGGGCACTCGGGAAAGTGCCGCGACGTCGCTTTGGGTAATTGCTGATATCAAATTGGCAGCAGGTAGTCCACTCAGGATAGTCAGTCCCAGTTTGGGACCGACTCCTTTTACTGTAATCAGTTTTTCGAAGAGTCCTTTTTCATCAGAAGTAAAGAAGCCAAATAATCGCTGATCGCTTTCTGTAATATGATGGTGTATAAGGAGTTTAATTTCAGATCCGGCTGAAGCAAGTTGTTCAAACGTCTGACTCGAAACTTCCACTTTATACCCTACGCCCTGCACGTCCAGTAAAACTGCATCGGATGTTTTTTCCTCAATATGTCCTTTCAGGAATGCGATCATAAACCTTTCACCCTCTCCGGATTATCCGCTACGAAGCTCGCCCAGTCTGATTTTTTGTTGTTTTGATGGGTTTTCTTATTTGATGAGGGAATTTTTTTTCCGTTCATCATGTGGCACCAGGCAACGGCGAGCGCGTCGGTGGCATCATTTGATAATTTTTCATCAGGAAGTTGAACCATCTTTTTTAGCATAAAAGCGACCTGCTCCTTGCTGGCATTTCCATTACCTGTAATAGACTTCTTAACTACCTTCGGAAAATACTCTGCGGCTTCCAATCCTGAGTTCTTAATGGCAAGAATTGCCGCTGCCTGAGCGCGCCCAAGTTTCAGCATGGCCTGTGGATCTACCCCGTAAATTGGAGTTTCTACAGCACATTTTGTAGGCTGAACAGATTTGATAAGCGCTGATACTTTCTCGAAAATAAATTGAAGACGATCAGAGTGCTCTTCAATATGTGCCATTTTCAGAACATCACACCGAAGAGCAATCAGCTTGCCATTTTCCTCGGTAAGTACAGCGTAGCCCGTGTTTCGGGAGCCGGGGTCAATACCGAGGATGATATCTGGCATGTTTTTCTTTTGTTGATTTCTAATTGTTGAGATGTCATTCCGCGGCCTGCCTTTGTCGGCAGACAGGCGAAAGCCGGAATCTCAATTTATATAAAAACTCTGGATTCCTGCCTTCGCAGGAATGACTTCTGAAACCTACTAAGCCCGCTTTAATCTTCTTCTGAATACAGTTTGGCAAGGTCTTCCATCATTTCTTCGGAAATACCATTAGTCACGAAACCACCGTCATGAAACAGGTTCTGCATAGTAACCTTGCGAGTCAGGTCAGAAAACATAGCTACACAGTAGTCTGCACAATCATCGGCAGACGGATTGCCAAGTGGCGCAAGCTTTTCTGCAAACGTGTACATCCCGTCAAATCCTTTGATTCCTGAACCGGCTGAAGTTTTCGTAGGAGCCTGAGAAATTGTATTTACTCTGATTCCTCTTGAGGCCAACCGGCTTCCATAATTTCTGGCGATACTTTCAAGCAGCGCTTTTGCATCATTCATATCAGAATACTTGCTGAAGATTCGCTGTGCACCTATATAAGAAAGGGCGATAACACTACCGCCATCATTTAAAATACCCGCTTCATCTGCGTGGTGAAGAATGCGGTGCAACGAAATTGCTGAGATATCCAATGATTGCTGGTACCAGTTATAATTGATATCTGTGTACTCTTTTTTCTTTCTGATATTAGGTGACATCCCGATTGCGTGAAGGATAAAGTCAACCCCCCCAAGCTCGGCTTTCACCTTCTCCATCATGTCCTTAACATCATCGTCGCTGGAAACATCGCATGGGATGATTGGAGCGTTTGTCTCTTCTGAAAGTGCGTTTAATGTGCCAAGTCTTAGAGCAATAGGCGCATTCGATAACACAAAATCCGCACCTTCACGCTTACAGGCGAGTGCGATTCTCCACGCAATGCTGCGCTCATCAAGCGCTCCAAAGATGATTCCCTTTTTTCCTTTTAATAATCCGTAACCGTCTGACATGTTGTTAATTTCGTTTTAAGTAGTATTCGCGACAAAATACTACCATTTCCTGTAAAAATGGAATGGGAAAACTACAGCACAGCAATTAACTCTTTTGGAGTATAAATAGGTAAACTAGCCTTAGAAAAGTCTTTCTTATTGCGGGTAACGATACCATCGAGATTTGCATGAATCGCAGATTGATGAAGGACCGCGTCTTCAAAGTCGGAAAATTCTAATTCCAGAGCTTCTTCCAGCACAACCCTGTTTACCGGAGAAATATTGAAAAGCTTTAAAGAGGAGCCGACTACTGTTTTTGCCGTCTCAACATTCTTCCACTTGGTTACTAAGTAATGGATAGTGGTTACTGTGGTTGAACCTATCCATCCGGTAATATTTTCTAATTCTACCTGTGCTATTAAAAAGGCTGATTCTTCGAAAAACTCTTCCCGCTTCAAATACACATCCAGCAGAATATTAGTATCAAACAGAATATTCACTAGCTGTGCTTTTCTTCGAGAAAGGTTCGGTAATCCTGTTCAGAAGAAGGAGTCTCCTCAAGTACTCCAACTAGCGATTTAGTAATTGGAGGTAGTGATTCCTCAAAATGTTCTTTTTCTGAGGATTCCAACGCCTCAAAATAATTCGCTACCATTTTAGATACAGAAGTCCCTTGCTCTTTAGCGTGTTTCTTGGCTCTGTTAATGAGCCTTTTTTCTAATCTGAGGGTAAGTTTGTCGGGCATGACGTGTATATTTTTAGTAAAAGTACGTCACGCTTCGGTAAAATGGTACTCTTTATTTTGAAAGGAGCGATTTTTAAAGGAAGCAGGGGCTTCCGGAATGCATTCCGAAGGAGACCTTCGGAACCAGAAGAAGCTAAACATAGTTTTATGTGTAAAATTTTGTTTATAAATTACTTTTGAAAACAAATATTGGTCATTTATGAAAATTCTCATTCAATTTGTTCTTTTGTTCCTCCTTTGCAACTGTTCGGAGACCCCTCTTGAGACGCCCGGGGGAAAAACAGAACCAATAAATCCAGTTTCTTCAAATAATATCATTCCCTTTTCCATGGGGAACCAATGGACTTATGTAGATTCTTTGTTTACAACAGATTCGACCTTCGTAGATACTTTGACTATTAAAATAGTATCTAGTAGACATATTGAAGATGAAGAAAGAGTAAACAAGCATTTAATTTGGTGGTCTTTCAACCAGAGGTTAAATCCATCTGTTACGTCCTTAGAGTTTGCTGCCCAGGGTGATTCTGTATTTTCTCTGCAAGAGGCCTTGGGAGGAACTGCAGAAAACCCTCAACTAGTTCCGGTAGTTTCTGTTGAGTACTTAATTCCTGAAAGTTCTTCTATGGAATATGATGCAACTACGAGTGGAGATGGGGTTTACATAAAAACTGTCTCTTTCATTGAGGACAGCTTATCAATGAATATTTTTTCTACTGATAAATTCCTCTTGTTTTCTTATTCAATAAATTGGATCGATCACGAAGAGTTCATAATCCCGGAGCTTGGGATTGTTGATTTAATTTTAGAAAACAACTCCCCACTTGAACCAAAAGCTTGGTTAAAGAGAAGAAAGAGCCTTATAAATTATAATTTTAATTAATCCTATCATGAATAAACTATTTTCAACTCGTTCCGAAGGTCTTCTTCGGAATGCATTCTGGAAGCTTCTGCTTCCATTTTATAGAACCATTTAAACCCCTCTAATCCCTACTGAATCAAGCTCAGTATAGGCTTCTCAAGAAGGACTTTAAACTAAGAACTCACTCCTCAACACTCATAACTATTTTTCCACATTCCTGTTGATAAACCTCTCTTAATCCCGTATTTTTATCGGCTCTGTAATTGGCGGAGAAAAATCCTGTTGTAACAGTGTTACAAATCCATGTTTGATAATTTATCCTCAAATTTAGAAAAAGCCTTTCAGAACCTGAAAGGGGAAGCCCGGATCACCGATGTAAACATCGCTGAAACCGTGCGCGAGATACGTCGTGCCCTCTTGGATGCCGACGTAAATTTTGAGGTTGCCCGCCAGTTTACAGCCGATATTAAGGATAAAGTGCTCGGTTCTGATGTTCTCACCTCAGTTAATCCCGGTCAGCAGTTCACAAAAATTGTGTACGACGAATTGGTTGCAACTTTTGGTGGCGAGATGTCAGACATTGCCACAGCACACACTCCACCCACTGTTATTCTCATAGCTGGATTACAAGGTTCCGGTAAAACCACTTTTTCAGGAAAGCTGGCCCGGTACCTCAAACAGGAGCATAAACGGAACCCGCTTCTTGCTGCCGCCGATGTTTATCGCCCTGCTGCCGTTAATCAGCTAAAAACTCTCGCAGAGCAAATTGATGTGCCTGTGTATTCTATCGAACAACAAGATGCTGTTCGTGTTGCCAAAGAAGCCGTTTCGATGGCTAAAAGCCTGGCTATGGATACCGTTATCATTGATACGGCAGGTCGTTTGCATGTGGATGAAGAGATGATGAAAGAGGTTGCGGAAATTAAAAAAGCCGTTAACCCAAATGAGATTTTGTTTGTTGTTGACTCGATGACCGGACAGGACGCGGTTAACACAGCAAAAGAATTCAACGAGAAGCTTAATTTTGATGGCGTAGTTTTAACTAAGCTCGATGGCGATACCCGCGGAGGCGCCGCTCTTTCCATCAAAACTGTAGTTGATAAACCTATCAAGTTTGTGAGTACCGGCGAAAAGCTGGATGCTCTTTCCCCATTCTATCCTGACCGTATGGCTCAGCGTATTCTTGGAATGGGTGATGTGGTTTCCCTTGTTGAAAAAGCTCAGAAAGAATTTGACGAGAAAGAAGCTGAGCGCCTTCAAAAGCGTATCAGCACCGACAAGTTTGACCTTGAAGACTTCCTCGATCAAATACAAAAGATTAAAAAGATGGGAGATCTCGGTGATCTCGTATCTATGATCCCCGGCGCCAGCAAAGCTATAGAAAACGCAGATATCAGTGATGACGCTTTTAAGCCCATCGAAGCAATTATCTATTCTATGACGCCGGAGGAGCGTCAGGACCCAGGCATATTAAATGGCAGTCGAAGACGACGCATTGCACAGGGTTCTGGCACAACTGTTAAAGAGATCAACGATCTCATTAAACAGTTTGATCAGATGAAAAAAATGATGAAGACCATGTCTAAAATGGGAAAAATGGGACGTGCTCTTCATGGATTGAAAAATCTGCCACTAGGCCGATAAAGAACTTAGATAACACAAAACTCAACTGAGGAACATCATTGATTAAGATTAGACTTCAACGTAAAGGACGTATTCGTCGTCCTATTTATCATATCGTAGTTGCTGATAGCCGTTCTCCACGTGATGGACGAATTATCGAGCAAGTTGGTCGATATGATGGCGTTACCGAAAAGAAAGAGACCGTACTGAACGAAGACCGTATCATGTACTGGTTAGAAACCGGAGCTCAGCCTACTGACTCTGTACGAAAAATCCTTCGCCAGGAAGGAGTGCTTTACAAGCGTCACCTTATGATGTGGGGCAAAAGTGAAGAAGAAATTGAAGTGGCGCTTACTGAGTGGAAAGCTTATCGCGACTCAAAAACTGACAAAGAAGTAACCCGCAAAGAGCAGGTTCAGGCTTCTCTTGCAGCTGAAGAAAAAGCGGTAAAAGAACAAGTGGTTAAAAAAGCAGAAAAAGCTGCTGCTGAATTAGCCGCTGAAGAGGCTGTTGCAGAAACAGAAGAAGAAACCGCTGAAGTTGAAGCCGCTTCTGAAGAAGCAGTGGATGAGGTTGTTGAGGAAACAGCCGAAGTAGAAGAAGTGGTTGAGACCGAAACCACAACCGAAGAGGTTGTAGAAGAAGCTGCTGAAGCTGTAGAAGAGAATATTGCTGAAGTAACTGAAGAACCGGCTACCGAAGAGGCTGTTGTTGAAGAGACAGCAGAGGAAGTGGTTGAAGAAGGGTCTACTGAAGAAGAAGTAGTGGCTGAGGCTCCGGCTGAAGAAACTACCGAAGAAGTAGCTGAAACTGAAGGAACTTCTGCTCAGACTTCTAATGACATGACAGCAAAAGAGGCTATCGATCACATCAACGACACTGACCTTGCAGACCTTGCCGGTTTTGTGACGGATGCTGAAGATCGTAAGACTGTTCTTGCTGCCTGGGAAGCTAAACAAGCGTAAACACATTACAGGGCTCCTATGATTCAGGACGCCAATACATCACCATTTGTTCAGGTCGGACAGATTGTTCGATCGCAGGGACTCAAAGGGGAGTTTAAGGCTCTTTTTGAGACGGAATCTCCTGAAGTTGTTGAACAGCTTAGAATGGTGTATTTGCGGAATGAGCGAGGAGACTTTTATCCCTGCCGAATTGCAAACCTTCGGGTTGAGGGTAAGGGAAACAAAATTTCGTTCTTTGTACAATTTGACCATATCGCTGATCGCACTTCCGCTGAAGCATTGAAGAATCGCGCGTTATTTGTTGAACAGCAAATAGCATCCGCGCTCTTTAGTGAAACCGATGAAGAAGACACCCTTCTGGATTATGAAGTTCTGAATGATCAGAATGAATCCATCGGGTTAGTCATTGACGTCATGGACAGCGGCGCACAAATACTATTAACGGTTGCAACAACTCCCGGCTCTCTACTGATTCCTTTTGTAGATGAGTATGTAGTTGAAGTAAATCATGAAATGAAGATGGTTCGGTGCCAAAACCTTAAACAGCTGGAGGGTTTGTAATGAGAATTGATATCATTTCAGGAGTGCCGGCTTTACTGGATGGTCCACTGAATCACAGTATTGTAAAGCGTGCGATTGATAAAAATCTGGTAGAAATCTATGTGCATGATCTTAGGGATTACACTGAAGACAAACACAAAAAAATAGATGATTACCCGTATGGTGGCGATCCGGGAATGGTGTTAACTCCACAGCCAATTTTCAGCTGTATTGAACACCTGACCAGTGAGCGCATCTACGATGAATTGATTTTTACTGCCGCCGATGGAGAAGTTTTCGATCAACCTGCAGCCAACGCGCTCTCGTTGAAAAAGAACATTCTGATCCTATGCGGCCACTATAAAGGAGTAGATCAGCGAGTTAGAGATGAATTAATTACCAAAGAATATACAATTGGTGATTATGTGCTTTCAGGGGGAGAGCTTCCTGCAATGGTAATTACCGACGCGATTATACGGCTGTTGCCCGGCGCGATTGGTGATGCCGGAAGCGCATTAAATGATTCATTTCAGGATGGGCTGCTGGAAGCTCCGGTTTATACCCGGCCTGCCGAGTTCAGGGGATTAAAAGTTCCGGAAGTATTACGATCCGGAGATCCCAAAAAGATTGAAGCGTGGCAGCAGGAACAATCCATCAAACGAACCAAAGAACGAAGAAAAGATTTGTACGAAAAATTATAAGAAAGAATATTAACATCCTTCCTCCGGGAGGATTTAACACACAGAAAAATGGACAAACTAAAATTAGTTGAACAAACTTTAGTAACAGACAATATCCCTGAGTTTACAGCGGGCGATACTGTGAATGTACATTACCGTGTACGTGAAGGTGAAAAAGAAAGAATTCAGCAGTATGAAGGCGTTGTGATCTCAGAAAGAGGAAGCGGCCCGAACAAAACCTTTACTGTTCGCAAAATGAGCGGTAGTGTTGGTGTTGAGCGTATTTTCCCACTAAACTCTCCTTTCATTGCGCAAATTGATGTGAAGAGACGTGGAAAAGTAAGACGTTCTAAATTGTTCTATCTTCGTGAGCTTCGTGGTAAAGCTGCTCGTATTAAAGAGCGTGAAAGCCAGAACCCAAAGAAATAAGCTCTTTGCTTTCTCCTGAATTAAGGAATTATTAAACCCTCCCGAACCTGAAATTCATCTTTCAGGTTCCGGGTTTTCTTTTTCTGAAATTCACGAAATCTCACTCTCGAACGCGAAAAACTGTTAGCATGAACATCATTCTATTTGGACCTCCGGGCGCAGGAAAAGGAACTCAGGCAGAACTTCTGATTAAGGAATATTCTATTCCCCATCTTTCTACAGGAAATATATTCCGTGCAGCTATCAAAAATGAAACTCCACTTGGTGTAAAGGTCAAGGCGATTCTCGATGCCGGTGAACTTGTATCTGACCAAACGGTTGTTGATTTAGTGGCTGAAGAATTAAAAGATGCCAAGTACTCCAATGGAGCTGTATTTGATGGATTCCCAAGAACGGTTGTTCAGGCGAAGGCCTTTGACGCGTTATTAGCAGAAAAAGGAGAGCAAGTTGACGCCTTCATTTCTCTGGAAGTGCCTGAGGAGGAGTTGGTAAAAAGAATTTTATCTCGCGGTCAGGGCAGAACCGACGATACCGAAGAAGGGGTTAAAAACCGCTTGAAAGTATATCACAAAGAAACCGCCCCGGTTTTGGCCTATTACAAAGCCAAAGGACAGGCAAAAGAGATTAACGGTATCGGAACTATTGAAGAGATTTTTGAAAGGATTAAGGAGGCTTTAGAAGGGTAGCCAACCATAAACCAAGGCTGCCAAAACCCCACCGGTTAACGGGCCCAAAACCGGAATCCAGGAATATCCCCAGTTACTACTTCCCTTTCCTTTAATCGGCAGAAAAGCATGTGCAATTCTTGGGCCTAAATCCCGTGCCGGGTTAATAGCATAACCTGTAGTTCCTCCCAGTGAAATACCAATCCCCAAGACCAATAAACCTACCGGAAGTGCTTCAATAGAACCAAGGCCTACATCAGGAGCGGCTAGATACAACACTGCCAATACCAACACGAACGTCCCTAATGTCTCGGAATAAAAGTTGTTCCATGTATCTTTTATCGCCGGACCTGTACTAAAAACTCCCAATTTTGTGGCTTGGTCCTCGGTTTCCTCAAAATGATTTTTGAACTGAATCCAAATCATTACTGCGGCAATTATAGCCCCTATAAACTGAGCGATAATATATCCGGGCACCAGACCCCAGGAAAACTTCCCTGCTATTGCAAGGCCAACCGTAACTGCGGGGTTAATATGCGCCCCGCTGATTCCTGCAGAAACGAAAACCGCTACAAATACGGCAATTCCCCAGCCCCAGTTTATGAGCAGCCAACCACCACCTGAGCCATAGGTTTTTTTCAGGGAGACGTTAGCGTTTACACCAAGACCAAGAACCATCAGTAAAAAGGTTCCAAGTATTTCACCTAAATATGCTTCCATAGTTTTTTAGTTTTCGTCATTTGAGTGAAAGCGAAGAATCTGCTCATTTTGAGCTGTGTAGATCCTTCGCTTTCACTCTGGATGACTTTTGTAATTAGTGGATCATCCCAATATATAGTTCTTTGCTAATGCTTCATACTCTTTCACTTCCTGCTGAACCCAGGCGTCATCATATCCAAACTCTGAGGCAATAAGTCGCCCAACCTCAGGTGCCATTTCGAGTGATGCTTTTGCATCCAGGAGCAACGCCCTGGTTCTTCTGGATAACACATCTTCAATCGTAACCGCGAGTTCGTTTCGGACAGCCCAAACTACTTCTCCTTTCAGATATGGCAGATTCGGATGCAGCGGCGAATTCAACCCGGGATTTTCTTTCAGTAGTTTTTTCAACCCTACCATGTCTGAGCCATACACATGAAGATGGTTGTTCCAGTCTATGTTCTTCAACCAACCATGGATTCTCAGGTTTTCTGTTTTGCAAGGAGTGTTATCCAAACCAGCGACTAACTCCGCCTGATTGATCGTATCTTCCGCCATTTTACGATAGGTTGTCCATTTTCCTCCGGCAATTGTAACCAATCCCGCTTCAGAAACCTGTAAATGATGGCTTCTTGAAATCTCCGCTGTTGATTTAGCGTCTTCGGGACGAACCAGTGGCCTTAATCCAGCAAACACACTTTTAACGTCGCTTCTTTTGGGATCTTTGGTAAGATATTGTTTCGCATGCCGAAGAATAAACTCGATTTCTTCTTCCAATGCGACTGGTTCCAACGTTGGTTTTTCGATGGGCGTGTCTGTGGTTCCCACCAACGCTTTTCCATGCCAAGGAACCGCAAATAGAACACGACCGTCATCGGTATGAGGAACCATAATTGCTGCATCTCCCGGTAAAAAATCTTTATCGAGAACCAGGTGAATGCCCTGGGCGCATTGGATCATTTGTTTATGATCGGGATTATCCATTCCAAGAATTGAGTCTGAAAATATTCCCGTGGCATTTATAACTGCTCTGGCATTGATTTCCATAGAACTTCCATCGAGCATATCCTGAACTTTTACGCCCGTAATAAATCCCGGATTGTTTTTGAGTAGCCCGGTTACTTTCATGTAATTTACCGTAACCGCCCCATGGTCAACCGCGGTCTGTGCCAGATTAATTGCGAGTCGGGAATCATCAAACTGGCCATCATAATAAATCGTGCCTCCATTCAGGCCTTCCGGTTCCAGTGTTGGTATTTTTTGAAGTACTTCTTCTTTGGAAAGACTCTTAGATTTTTTGATGCCTAACTTCCCTGCCAGCGCATCATACACCTTCATTCCCACCCCATAAAACGGGCCATTCCACCATTTATAACTGGGTACAATAAAGGATTGATGACTCACCAAATGCGGTGCATTCTGAATAAGCAACCCTCTTTCCTTTAGTGCTTCAATCACCAGAGAAACATCGCCTTGCTGGAGATACCGAACTCCGCCGTGTACCAGCTTGGTACTTCTGCTGGAAGTCCCTTTACAAAAATCGTGCATATCCAGCAGCAACGTTTTATACCCTCTTGAAGCTGCATCGACTGCACAGCCCAGCCCGGTTGCCCCTCCGCCGATTATGAGCACATCCCAGTAATCGTTGTACTCTTTGATGGTTTGTATGAAGTTTGCTCGGTTCATAATTAATATTAACCCAAAAGTGGTTGTTTGTTAAGAATTATTTCTTCAAAACTATCTTGCCACGGATACTTTCCAGAATTGTCCGGCCAAATATATTGTATAGCATCAAACTCCTTGTAATCATAAAACCACATTGCATAACCGAAGTAATTACCGAACTCTTTTTTATCGACTGCAAGAAAAGTAGAATTGAACCCCTCTAAAAACTCCTCGTATTGTTTCCCTGGTTTTAATTTTTTTCCTCCTTTCACAAGCTCTCCTGCAATATTTAATATTTGAATAAGCGTATTTACAGGAAGACCAAACGCGATTATCTCGGGATGTTTATATTTCTCAAATAACCCAATTGTATAAGCAAAACTTGGGAGCTCGTTTTCCTCTTCAAAGAATTGGATAGACCAACCAAAGTCCTTTACGCTTCGGATAATAAATTCCTCTGCCTCTTTATCGTGCTTTTTATGATCTATTGTTTGTCTCGTTTTATTTATGCTCATCTCGTTCCTCTTCGACCTCCTCTGCCTCCTCCTTCTCAAGGAGGAGAACTCTTGTATTTAGTTTGTTTCTTCATACCTCACTCCTCAAAACTCATATTCTATTATTCAACCCACCCTTTACTTTTCTCAACGGCTTTGTTCCATTTATAGAGAAGTTCTTCTGCTTCTTCTTTCTTCATTTTTGGCTCAAAGCGTTTGTCTTCCTGCCATTGTTCTTTGGTTTCATCGGTATTATTCCAGAAGCCTACGGCAAGTCCGGCGAGATACGCCGCTCCCAGGGCTGTGGTCTCTAAAATCTTTGGACGAACCAATGGAATCTGCAAAATATCAGACTGAAACTGCATCAAGGTATCGTTTACTGTGGCCCCGCCATCCACTCTGAGTTCCTGAATATCTATTCCGGAATCAGCTTCCATTGCAGAAAGCACATCTTTCACCTGAAAGGCGATTCCTTCTAGTGCTGCACGGGCAATATGACCAGCCGTTGAACCGCGCGTTAATCCAAACATAGATCCTCTGGCGCGCTGATCCCAATGTGGCGCTCCCAACCCGGCAAACGCGGGAACCAGATATACTCCTCCATTGTCTTTTTCTGTTAAAGCAAGCTTTTCGATTTCTGATGAGGATTTGATAATCCCCAACCCATCTCTTAACCACTGCACCACGGCTCCGGCAATGAAAATGCTTCCTTCAAGAGCATAAATGGTTTTATTCTCAAACCCATAACCAATGGTGGTAAGCAGGTTATTCTCAGAAACAATGGCTTCTTCACCGGTATTGAACATGATAAATGATCCGGTTCCATAGGTGTTTTTCAACATTCCTGGCTGTAGGCACATTTGCCCGAACATTGCCGCTTGTTGATCTCCTGCTATTCCGGCAATCGGAACTTCATGAGCGAAAATGGTGGTTTCGGTATGAGCATATACTTCACTTGAAGATTTCACTTCCGGCAACATGCTCTCGGGAATATTCATTAACTCGAGCAGTTCTTTATCCCATTTTCCTTCCCTAATATTGTACAACATTGTTCGGGATGCATTGGTCACATCAGTTACGTGGGTTTCTCCTTTGGTGAAGTTCCAAACCAGCCAGGAATCAATCGTTCCGAAGGCAAGCTTTCCTTGTTCTGCTTTTTCTCTGGCTCCGTCCACATTTTCCAATATCCATCGCACTTTGGTTCCTGAGAAATAACTATCTATAATCAGCCCTGTTTTCTCTTTAACCTTTTCTGTCCAGCCTTCTTCTCTAAGTTGATCGCAATAGTCAGATGTGCGCCGATCCTGCCATACAATCGCATTATAAACCGGCTCTCCTGTTTCTCTATCCCAAACTACGGTTGTCTCCCTTTGATTGGTGATACCTATGGCTGCTATGCTTTTACCATCCGCGCCACAAGCTGAGATGGCTTCTGCCACAACACCAGCCTGTGTTTTCCATATCTCATTTGGATCGTGTTCTACCCATCCATCATTGGGGAAGTGCTGCTTAAATTCTTTCTGTGCGATCCCTTGTATTTCTCCTGAATGATCAAAAACTATTGCTCGGGAACTGGTTGTGCCCTGATCGATTGCGAGTATAAATCGTTTTTCCATCTCAACTCCTTTTAAAAGGAATATGATTTAAAAAGTTGGAAATTGGAAATGCTGGTTTTACGAATCAGCAAAAGAAAGCGTGTGATTGGTATTTGGCCTAGCATCTGGCTATACGCAGTTTTGAGGGCGGAAAGCTCACAAGCTTCAGTACCAGCAATTGCTGCATTGCCAATAGGTTATGTTAGGCTCTGTTTCTTAGTCTTCTTCGGGTAAATCATCAAAGCTTCCTTGAATTCTTGCTTCACACGTTTCGAAACCGAGAATATTTTCTTTTTCAAGTTCATCTAGCCGGTCAAATACTGCCTGATAATCTCCTGTTGGTTGCATATCAAGGGAGTAATAAATTCCATTTGCGCTTTCATATGAAATAGCCAAATCCTTCATTGACTCTAGTATTTCCTCTTGCGCAGAGCGCTCAATTTCCTTTGAGAAAAAGACTCTAAAAGTCCTATGACCGCTGTATTCAACGACCTCTCGAATTTCAGGAATTGTATCTCCTGAGTCTGGTGTTGCTTTAACTATATCGTGAAAGTTTAAACCATAAGCATAAAAGGGAACATTCTCTAGCTTATACAAATCCTTTCCTAAAGGAGTTGCCCACATTGTTTCTCCGCCAATTGCCCAATGATTGGGTAAGTCAATATGTATTTTCTCTAATCCTTCTTCATTCATATTTATATTGAGCCTAACTTTTAGCCGTCTCTAATTTTGACATTGATTCTTTACACCTCTCCAATCCCAGATCATATATATTCTTTGATTCGTAGAACTCAAAAGTACCGGCAGCATTTCTGGGGATGGATATTAACACATCCGGTTTGTGGGTTTCCAGGATTAATTCGGTAAGTCGGTCTTGAGTAAAACTAAACGTGGCCTCCATCAATCCCATTAATGAAAACTCTTCTTTTTCTACTTCTGCCCCTTTTTCATATCTCTTTGCGTATTCTTTTAACCCATCCGGAAGCATTTTCTCTATCCATTTCTGGATTTCGTTTTTTCTGGCTAATTCCTTGGTGCTTTTTTTTATCGTTTTGAATGAATCTTCAGCAGGGGCATTCAAGTTTACAGCTACAATTATCGCATCCTCCTGTTTTTTTACCAGGTTTACCGGCATCGGATTTAGCACTCCTCCATCTACCAAAAGCTTGTTCCCTTCAATAACCGGAATAAAAACTCCAGGAATAGAAACGGTTGCTCTGAGTGCTTTGTATAAATCCCCTTTTCTAAAGTACACTTCTTTATTGTTCTTAATGTCGGTAGCAACCGCTGTAAACGGAATCTTAAAATCTTCGATTTTTAGATCTCCCGTCATTTCGCGAAGGGTATTGAAAATTTTTTCTCCTTTGATGAAACCCTGCTTCGTAAAAGTAAAATCCATCAAATCAAACACGTCCGACTTAGACAACCCGAACAACCACTCTTTGTATTCTTTCAAGTGTCCGGATGCATAGAAACCCCCAATCACAGCTCCCATCGAACAGCCTATTATTTCGATAATCTCAAAGCCCTCTCTCTCCAGTTCTTCAATAACCGCGATGTGAGCCAGGCCTCTCGCTCCTCCACTCCCTAATACTAAATGAACTTTCTTTTTCATTTATCTAAGGTAAAGAAGTATTGATTAGTTTAAAAAATCATAGTCATCCTGATCCCGAGAATTCGGGAGAAGGATCTGCATATTTATTTATGTGGACAAAAACTTTGTAAGGATTCTATCCTTGATCGATCTAATAAAGTATGAATAAAGAATTCTTTACCTACATAGTTACTAATCCAAACCGTTCTGTTCTTTACACAGGAATGACTAATAACCTACCGCATAGAATTGTTCAGCATTATGAAAACAGGGGTAAAACGGAAACTTTCGCAGGAAAGAACTTTTGTTATTGTCTTGTTTGGTATGAAATATTTCCAAGTGCCAATGAAGCTATTGAGTCTGAAAAGTACATTAAAGGTAAGAGTAGAAAGTGGAAAAATGAATTGATTGAGAAGAGTAATCCTAAGTGGAAGTTTCTAAACGAAATTGTTTTGGGTGAATGGCCTCCTTCTAAAACTCTGGCTTCTTAGTGGCTTTGTAGATCCTTCGGAAGTATCCTCAGGATGACTAAAAATCAGTTACAGTTTGTACTCTCATTAGCCATCTTCACCAGCTCCCAGTAAGGAGGAGTGTATCCATACTGTGTTTCAAATTCTGCTGCCTTTTCTCGTGTTTCTTTTTTTAATTCCTCGTGCCGACTTATAAAAGCATCGCTCTTTATAGCCTGGGTTGCACTCATTCCTTCCGGAACCGGACCAATCGCACCAAACCAGTTTTTAACGACGCTATAGCCTTTAATCACTCTTACTACTGGAAGAAGAAAATGATTGTATTCTATTTCTTCTCCCTTTTCAGCGCATTCCAGCATGGCGTCGATTACTGCGTTGTATAGATGATCATCAAATAAAGCTTCAGAATTTCGCCACTCCGCAACCACCGAAAGTTGTGGATCATATTCCAAATCTGATGGCATTTGAGTTACAAAGTTCTCCACACCGAATGTATTCAGTAACGTAACCACTCCGTATGAAGAAATGGTGGATTCGGATTGCCAAAGCTGAATACCATTATTTTTGTAGGTAGATGATCCCACTTCCGAACAAAACATCGCTTCGTGATCAAAGAAATTCATTTTAAAATCGTAGGGAATGTGGCGTGATTTCGCTTCCTCAAACATTTCCTTAGCCGCAATATGAGGAAGCATCGGATTCTCCTGAATTTCGGGAAGATCAAAACGAGGGCGAAGTACCATAAAACGTAATTTTCGATCCTGAATGTATTCCTCAAGATTTGCGATATCCACTCCGCGTTCAATATGAGCTTCAATGATGTATGGAATGTTAGTTCCTTCCTCTATATAAATAAGCGCCACATGCGAGAAATTTCCGGGAAAGTCATTCCCTCTGGAAATAAGGGCAGAAACTTCTGCTCCTCCTCGCGATACCAGTAAATCTCCACTATGTACTTTAATTCCCAGAATATTGGTAGATGGGGTGGCTGATTCTTCTTCCTTTACATACAAAACCGGATCTATTTCATATTCTGACTGAAGA
Organism: Balneola sp.; assembly: GCA_048058975.1. GTDB lineage: Bacteria > Bacteroidota > Rhodothermia > Balneolales > Balneolaceae > RHLJ01. Next base: position 274,059 of record JBLLNP010000007.1, on the reverse strand, counting down.
AGTACCTCTTCTACCGTAGCCCGCATTCCATACAGAACTTTGTATAACGCAACTCTGGTTTCGGGCTGATTGATATCCCAGTTTGTTGATTCTTCTTTAATGATTTTTCGGGCGCGATTATAGAGTTCAAAGAAATCTTTATTCTGAACATCCTGAGCAGCTACCACTGGAGCTGTTTCAAAAAAATCGTTTAAAAGCTTTTCAAGTCGTGGGTCGTTGGGGTTGAATTCTGATTGTTCCAGATCATCAAGCAGATTGCTTATTTTTGAAATTAAAACGTTAATCGTCCCGGGGGTGATTAGCTCCTTATTCTCCCGAGCCTCAATAAATTCCGTTTCCAACTCATCCCATCTTTCATCCTGATTCCAAATAAACGGTGTGGCATTCCCTTCACTTTCAATATTGATGGATGAAGTATCCGGGATTAGGAGAATCCCATAGAGAACAAAAATACCGAGTAAAAAATAGAGTAGCTTTTTTTTCATAAGGATAAGGTAGTAAAACAAATTCTTTTTTTAGCCCCCTCTGTCTCCCTTGTTAAAGGGGGAGAACTCTTACACAACAATTTTTTATTCAAGTCATCCTGAGGATACCTCCGAAGGATCTGCACAATTAACGATATGAACAAAAACTTTGTAAGGACTCCATTTTCCATTGATCTAACTAAATATGCAAAGAGAATTCTTTACCTACATAGTTACCAATCCAAACCGGTCTGTTCTTTATACCGAAATGACTAATAACCTGCGGTTTAGAATTGTTCAGCATTACTTAAACAGAGGAAATAAAGAAACTTTTGTAGGTAAAAACTTCTGTTATTGTCTTGTTTGGTATGACACATTTACAACAGCTAATGAAGCTATTCAGGCTGAAAAGTATATTAAAGGGAAGAACCGGAAATGGAAGGATGAATTGGTTGAGAAGACTAATCCTGAATGGAAGTTTTTGAACGAGATTGTTTTGGGTGAGTGGCCTCCTTCTAAAACTCTGGATTCTTAATGGCTTTGCAGATCCTTCGGAGGTATCCTCATTCTAATTTTAGATTAAGATTAGTAAACCTGCTTATTTCTTTAATCGAATTGTAAACTAACTCCGAATCTGCCCTACTTAAGTCTAACCCAAACTTAACTTCTTTTCCTTTGTAATTAAATCTTAACGAACCATAGTTAGATAAGAAGGAATTTGCTTTTTTTCTCCTACTGTAATTAGTATCCTTTTCTATCTTAATTCTAAAGTTGACTATTAATTCATTTTCGAAGTATCTACTTCTGCTAAAAAAGGCTAGTATTCTAGTAATCGAAATCTGTTTACTTTCGATAATTACCTCTTCCTCACCGAATAAAATCCATGCTAAGTAAATAAATGCATGAACACCTCCAATAGTCCAAAAAAATAGCCAGACTATTAAAAATAAATCGTCAGCATCTTCAATATTAGTTTCAAAATTGAAATATGAATTGTTAAAAAATAAAGTGTCAATTGCTATTAATTCTCCGAAAAGCCATCCTAATAACCAAATATGCAGGAATATTATATTATACCATTCTTTCTTTGGAAAGGATTTAAAAACTAGCTTACCTGTTCTTTTTTCAATTATCTCAAAGTTCTTATTCATAAAATTGCCCCCAAAATACCTTCCTTCACCCCAATCAAACTTTCTACTTCTTTAAAACTCTCTGCATTATCTCCCAGTACAAATAACGGGACTTCATTCCTTGTATGGGTTTTAGTAGAAAGATCTTCCAGGTTACCATGGTCGCTGGTTATTACCAAGGTATCTTCACTTCGCTTTTCTTTAATGATATATAGAAGAAATTCATCCAAGGTATTTAAAACTAACTGAGCTCCTTCTATAGTTTGGTTGTGACCTGCTTTATCAGTGAGATAATATTCGTACATCACCAGATCATAATCCGGAACTACATTTAACAATCTTCGGGCTGCTTCGGTCGCATCAATTTGTGGAATATCTATTCCAAGCCGTTCTCTCCAGGCATTTTGTACAATCTCTGCAGTAAGTGCTTTTTCTTCAAGCACCTTTTCAGTAGAGTTTAACTTCATATCTGCACTTTTAGTCATTAATGTAGTGCAGCTCCATCGGTTTCTTCGTTCCGAAATTTCGAAGAAAATAGGTGGATAAGCATTCATAAAATAAGGTTTCTTTCCGACCTTATTCACTGCATGAAAAATACTTTGTTCTTCCAACAGGTATTTGATTCCCGAATGAGGGTATGGACCAAAATGCTTTCCAATAACTTTCGATGCATTTTCTCCAGTAAAAAGTGTTGTCTGACCCGTTCCACTTTGCGGTAATCCTTCTACTTCCAGATTTGCATCAATAGGTTTAAAGAGGTGGTTTTTTGATTGAATACTTTTTGAATCTCTGTTGAATTCCCCATCCGATAGCATTCTAAAACTTTCGTACTTATCTACATGAAAAGGATTTTGTTCGGATGCTTCTCCTAATCCAACCCCATCAATAAAAATGAAAATAACTGCCAACTTACTTCTCCAATATCAGGGTAACCGGACCATCATTAACTAATTTAACATCCATCATTGCCCCGAATTTTCCGGTTTGAATATCCAGTTCTGAATGCTTTCTAAAATACTGAATCATTTCTTCGTACATCGGTTCTGCCTTTTCCGGTCGGGCGGCTTCGATATAACTTGGGCGCGTACCTTTTTTCGCATCCCCGTAAAGAGTGAATTGTGAAACTACCAGAATCCCCCCTTTTACATCCGAAACTGAAAGATTCATTTTCTGTTCTTCATCTTCAAAAATGCGAAGCTTCAGAATCTTTTCACACATCCATTTCAACTGATCTTCGGTATCGTTCTGATGAATACCCACCAACAACAAAAGACCCTTATCAATCACCCCGGTAATTTCATTTCCTACTGTAACCGACGCCGAACTAACGCGCTGAACAACTACTTTCATAAAGTGTGTATATGTGGATTAGTATGTGGATATAAGTGCCATAACTTTTTGATAACTGAAATCCTTCCGATTTATAAACAAGTTTCCACAATCTGAAAACCTAATCAACATAAAAAAAGAATAACTTTTGGTGTTAATTCTTTCTTCCCTCTTTTTATGTGTAATTAAGGTGTACATGTGGAGAAGTTTTCTGTGATTTCTGTAAGTCGTTATAAATAAGTATTCAATTGTTCACATTTCTTTCCACAAAGAGTTGTCAAGCGTTGTTGAGAAAAAGGAAAAATATGTTTTCAACATATCCACACTACCTATAACTAAATACTAAATTTATAAATCTCATTTTATTTGTCTTTTAGAGTGTGGAAAAGATTTGGAAAATGATTTCTTAAAGCTTTTTGAAAGATGGTATATTTATTCAAGCTAACTGAAAAATAAAATGAATAGAAAATATCCAATCGGAGAATTTGATTTCAACAGGAAATGGAAGATGAAAGATCTTCCTGAGCTTATTGAAGATATTCGTACCCTTCCATTGAAAGTAAAAGCTGAACTATATGGCCAACCGGACGAGATATATGATGTTTCCTATCGCGAAGGTGGATGGACAGTCAGGCAATTAGTTCATCATTTGTGCGACAGCCATATGAATGCACTAACAAGAGTTAAACTGGCATTAACAGAAGACAATCCGACCATCAAGCCTTACGATGAAAATGCCTGGACCACCCTTGGCGATTACGAAGAAGTTTCCATGAAAAGCGCCTTACGAATGCTTACAGCTATTCACGAAAAATGGGCAGCGGTGTTGGACAACATGAAAAAGAAAGACTTCAAAAGAACTTTTCATCATCCAGATTCGGGGATTGACTACGATCTTATTTTAGCAACCGCCCATTATGCCTGGCATTGCAATCATCATTTAGCGCACATCCAACTGGTAACACAAAATCAATAAGCCTGATGGCGAAAAAGCAATTTACATACAAAGATTCTGGAGTAGATATCAAAGCCGGAGAAGACTTGGTTAATTCAATAAAAGGGATTGTAAAAGAAACCCATTCTGATGCTGTACTCTCCAATATTGGAGGATTTGGCGGCTTCTTTCGCCCAAACCTGGAAGGATTTAAAAAACCGACCTTTGTGAGTTCTGTGGATGGTGTTGGTACCAAGTTGATTGTAGCTTTTAAAGCAGAAAAATACGATACCGTGGGACAGGATTTGGTGAATCATTGTGTGAATGATATTGCCGTTTGTGGAGCAACACCGTTGTTCTTTTTGGATTATTTTTCTACCGGAAAATTAGAGCAGAATGTTGGTTTTGAAGTCATTAAAGGCTTCGCGACCGCTTGTAAAGAAAACGGAGTTGCCTTGATTGGTGGCGAAACTGCGGAAATGCCGGACATCTACGGACCCGGAGAATTTGACTTGGCCGGAACTATTGTAGGTATTGTGGATGAAGATAAAGTGATTAACGGAGCCGGAATTAAAGAAGGTGACGTATTGCTTGGATTCAAAAGCTCAGGTTTACATACCAATGGATATTCGTTAGCAAGAAAAGTGCTATTCAGTGAATACGAAGTAAACGATTATGTGGAAGAACTGGGATGCACCGTAGCTGAAGAATTGTTGAAAGTGCATAAATCTTATTTACCACTAATAGCCGCACTTAAAGATATTGAAGGAGTAAATGGTTTTTCTCACATTACCGGTGGTGGATTAGTGGGAAACACCAAGCGAATATTACCGGAAGGATTAGCGCTGGATGTTGATTGGAGTTCCTGGGAACGTCCGGCGGTTTATAAACTCATCCAGGAAATCGGAAATGTTCCTGAAGAAGATATGCAAGCAACCTTTAACCTTGGGATTGGATTGGTTGCAGTGGTTTCACCTTCGGTGATTGAAGAAGTAAAAGCTAAGAGTGAAGAATTGGGTGAGGAAGTATTTGAGGTGGGGTCTGTAATTCAAAATTAGAGATTATGGATTTTGAATTAGAGCTTTGGGATGAATCAATTATTGAGCTTAAAAATGAGAGCGAAATCTTTGATTTGATTGATAAACTAGATGGAAGAGAGAAAAAGTATATAGCTTTTAAAAAAGGAAGAATTTTATTTTTAAGAATTGAATCTGATGCTTTTAAAAGAATACATCTCTACAGAAGAAGTCTAAATAAAATAAAGCAGACAGTTCAACCTATCTCTAAGACAGTTTGTAAAAATTTAGTATCAGATTTTTTTGATGGTAAGAGAAATTGGTATAAAGGAATAAATTTTATAGATACAGAGTCTTTTGAGCCTACACAGAATTATAAAATTGAAGAAAAAGAAGAGACACTTGAAGAATTAGAAGGCAGAGAAAGAAAAACGATAATATTAGCTATATCAGGAATTTTTATTAGTATTTTATTTGGGATTTATATGTACTCAAGATTAGATACAATGAGTAATATGAATCCTAAGATTTATGCGATTCTTATGGGTGGAATAATCGGAGGTCCGGTTCTATTTATTTATTTGATTTTTGAAGTTTTTGAATTGAGGAAGAAAATCGAAAAGAAGAGAAATAAGAGGTAAGGATGATCAAGATTGAAGGTGAATTAGTAGACGAAATTTTAAAATGGTCAGAGTCAGAATTTGATCAGTTGGTTCTTATTAATAAACCTATTGTTATAAATATTGGATCAGGAGAAGTTTTAGGTCAGTTTACAGTCATGGATGAAAATACCTTAGTAATTGAATTAGCACAAATAGATGGTGGTGGTGAAGGAATTATTCCAGTAATAAATAAAATTGCTAAACATATTTCCAAGCTAAAAAAGTTGGACTCTATGGAATATATTGTTCATGCAATAAACTGTGCGAAACCAAATCTTAAATTAAGGGCACTTCTAGAGAAAGCTGGTTTTTCAATTAAAGAAGTTTATGGAAAAGGAGAAGTTTACTATAAAAAAATAGATTTAACCTCGTTCTGAAGTTCTCCCCATTCTGGTTTAAGCGTCCGCTTGGATCAATTAAATAAGATGTTTATCTATTCTAGCACAATCCCCGCCTGTGCACAAAAAAATTGAAACTAATCGACTAATTCCCGTCTAAGGCTTTTCATTATACAAAAAAGTTGAAAAGAGAAATAAGGAATGAATTATCCTCTTATAAAGCCTGGGTATTATGCTTCTTTACTAAGGGAAATAGTTGCTTTTATAAAAAAACCAACCCTTGAAGAAAACAAAGAAAAAACTACCCGAATAAAGTTCTATGATACCATAGGTCTTTATATACTAAAACTAGTGTTTCTGATTCCTCTGGTGTTATTCTTTGCTGTGGTGTATGATCCCGAAAACATTCAGGGAGCCAGTATGTCGGATCGTTTTTCTCCCTTGGTTTTTTTATTGGTAGGGGGATTCATTCTTCCATTTGTGGAGGAGATAGCATTCCGACTTTCTTTAAGATTCAGGCCGGTATATCTAGCTCTTTCATCCAGTGTGTTCACCTACTATATCTTAACCAAAGTGGTTTTTTCTACTAAAATAAGTGCGGTCGATGAAAGCTTTGCATTAAGAACAGGAATTGCACTTTTAGTGGGAATAACTCTTTATCCGATACTAAATATCAATAAGGTTAAAGAGAGTTTAAAGCGATTTTGGAGTAAGTATTTTAGGGTTATTTATTATTTGTCCTGCATCACTTTTGCGTGGATTCACATTTCTAAATATGAATTGATTCTACTGAATATTGTATTACTTCCGATACTTACTCTTCCTCAATTAATGAGCGCTCTGATTAATGGATATACCAGAGTGGCTTTTGGATTTCAATACCCACTACTTTTTCACATGTCCAATAATGTAATAGGAATTGGCCTCTCATTATTACCATTCACAGATATGATTTTTTGACTCCAACTTGAAAAGAACTCCTGACGATTATAATTGATCTTATAGAATTAAAATCTACTCCCCTATTCTTTTCTAAATAAAAGGCGTACCCCATTCTTGTATAAGCGTCTGCTTGTGATAAAGAAAAAAAACTAATAGCCGTAATACATGTATTATGTTTCGATTATCTGTAAGCAATAAGGCCGTACTTTATAAGTTTAAAAAAAGGGTAAATTCAAATATTAAAAAGGTCAAATAATGAAATCAGCACTTCAATTTCTAGCACTATCGCTACTTATTACTTCCTGTTCTTTATTTGAAAATGATAAAGAGTATCAATTTGAAGCCGTGTATAAGAAAGAACTTATTACCGGAGATACTCAGGTTCAGAATTATAAACCCGAGCAATTATTTATTAGAGGTGTTGAGAATAGAGATTTTATTAACGGTCGTTTTCTTACCATAATAGTAGATGACTACTCGGGTGAGGGGACTTACCCCATATCAAACTATTCTTTTGCTCGGCTTGTAGGAGGTGACGCGATCGTAAATATTGGAAGAGCAGATGAACCTTATGGAAAAGTTGTTGTAACTCAGGTTAATAATAATATTGTTAATGGAGAATTTAGTGGAATGTTTATCTCCAGAGATTCAACGGAAACTTTTGAAATAAGCGCATTTTTTGAGGTTGTCAGAGATTTTGAATAACTACGCTCGTTTTATAGCTCTGCTGCGGAATGAATATAGGGAGTTAGGGCATTTATTTGCTATTCTATAATTATTTTAAACTTTACATTTTTAATTATAAATCATTCATCATGAAGGAAAAAGTAGTTCCAACAATACTATTCATAATACTTTTAAGTGGATGTTCCATATTTGATAATGAACAAAGAGAGGGAGATTTTCACGCTATAATTGGTGGTAAAGAGTATAATGCAAATACTGTTCTTTCCAGCAGACTAGATCCATTTACTATTGGAGGAATTTCGGATAATCCATTGGCAGACAAACAAGGCAGAGATTGGTTTTTCATTGATATACCTAAATTTGAAGGAGAAGGGGAGTATTTAATCTTAAAGGCTCGATATTATAATACTGTAAGTGACATGATAGTTACTAAAGCAAAATGGGTAGAAAACTCGGGATCACTAACAATTACAACATATAATAAAGATAAAAGAGTCTTAGAGGGTGAATTTAAATTCAAAATGACAGCCGGGACTTTTGCAGATTTTGAAGTTGGAGATACATTAAATATTAGAGGTACTTTCAACACAGTATATCCTGAAGGAATAGATTTAACTATAGAATAAAAAATAAATAAGCTTTATAGAAAGCTAGTCTAACACCGATCTTTATACTCATTCCGAAGGCCTCCATCGGAATTATAGCAGGAAGCTCTTACTTCCATTCTTTTCTATTAGTTATACCTGCTTTTTCACATAAAAATAAAATCTTCAACCTATTCTTTTCTAAATAAAACGCACGTACATTTGGAACGCAACCCCAAAAAGGAAGCAATCAACCCGCACTCCTGTTGATAATCCTTACCCAGAAAGAATGCCTTTTTATACTGAAGAACAATGGATCCAATGGCTGGATCAGCTGGCTGCCAACGACTTTGTAGTTGTCGATAATTTCATATCGGACGAGCTGTTCGGTACGATCATGGACTTCTTCCATCGAATGGAGCAGGACGATAAACTTCGAAAGGCTGGAATTGGGACAAATGAAGAGTATCAAGTACAAAGTGAGATTCGGGGAGATTTCATTTATTGGTTAGACTCAAATCGGGATACGGAGTTGTCTTCTTTTTTTGAGTTGATGGATGAGCTTAAAGAAAGCCTTCGGCGCTTTTGTTTTTTAAGCCTTTCCGATTCAGAATTTCACATCGCTAAATATCCGGTGGGCTCTCATTACAATCGGCATCTCGACCAATTCAGTGATCGCAGTAACCGTATGATAACCGTTCTTATTTATCTTAATGAAAACTGGAAAATGGGTAATGGTGGAGAGTTAAAAATGTATTCCCGGGAAGGAGAACAACTAGTTGAACCATTAGCCCGACGTCTTCTTTTGTTTAAGAGTGATGTTATTGAACATGAAGTATTAACCACAAATGTACCGAGGTACAGCCTTACAGGCTGGTTGCTGCATAAACAAGCCTTTTTGGGTCAGCTACTGGGATAGAGAGTTACCGGTATTCTTAGACCGAATGAATATTCATAAATCTTCTAAAGGTGTAGAGTCATTCATCCAGCTTAACTCTACTTCGTCTAAAAACCATTCGAACGCTTGTAAATCCGTTACTCCCCAATCGTTAAAATCACGGAGGCTTTCGAATAAACGAGCAGCATTAGAGGAGTTTGGTTCTTTAAGCAAAGAGTGTATGTTTTCGATAAACCCATCAGGCTTTTCTTTACAACGATTCAAATATTGTATAAACCATTTGTGATATGGAAATAGAATACAGTTATGTGCTAGTATAAGTCTGCCAGAAAATAGCGCCAACTGAGAAGCTGCTCGTGTTTGGGTGTATAAATTTTGATGCCTGGTTGCTTCCCCCATTAACCAGTTTTGGATAAATGCCATAGAGTAAAATGCCTTCATTCGATCTTCCCGGCCCTTTTTTGGATATGCCTGAATTTGATCGATAATCTCATACAATCCAACCACTTTTGAAAAAGCAACAAAGGCACCATCAAAAGCAGCCCGACTTGGTTCATTCCCCTTTTTTTCTACCTGATGTAAATATTCGAGGTTTATTACTTTGCCATCAACAAAACCGCCTTCATAATCGCATAAATCAGTGCGGTTAATAAAAAAATTATCCTCTTTACTTCTTCTTTTGTATTCTTTTTCAGAAGCAATAATCATGAAGTCGATATCTGAATCATCACGGGCCAAGCCTTTTGCAACAGATCCCCCAATTATTAAACCAAGATAATCCGGGTTATTATTATACTCGTTTGTAAGGTTGTCTATTGCTCGCTGGTGATGAGCTTTAATCTGAATGTTAGAATTGGGCATGTAATTAAGCTGGTACAAGATTTTATTACTCCATTAACACTGCTGGAAGTAAATAGTTTTGGATGATTCTTTCTGATTGTGGGTGTGCATAAAATTGTCCATAAGCAGTTGATGTAATTACTATAACTATTGGAAGGTTTTTAAACATAACAATTTTATTTCCACCATTACCATTACAAAGGTAAGCATCGTACGTTTTTCCATTAACTGTAAAGGATTGTTTCCAGAATAAATATCCATACGGAGTTTCATTAAGACCAGATGAATAATAATTTGAATGAGACTTTTTTACCCACTCAGGAGTTAATATCTGCTCGTTTCCCCAAACACCGTTGTTGATATAAAGCTGTCCATATTTTGCATAATCGACTGATCGTAACTGAAGACCGCCTGCAGTATTTGCTACATCATGCGGTGTATGCTGCCACTGATAATTTGTTATTTCCAGCGGTTCAAATAGCATTTGATGAGCATAAGCTTCAAGTCCTCCCGGAACGGTTTTATCGAGAATATCTCCCAAAACTACTACTCCGGCAGTAAAATATTCGAATTGTTTACCGCTGGTTTTATTTTGATCCATTGGAAGATCCAATGCAAACTTTACCCAATCGTTTGTGGGGTACATGTTTTCTTCATTCCCGGGGGAATCGTAATCACTATCATTTCCTTTAAAGCCGGAACTCATGGTTAATAAATGCTCGATTGAAACCTGTGCTTTTTCAGGAGTATAGTGGTCATAATTTTTAAGATCGTAGAATTCTCCAAGTGTTTGATTAGTGTTTTTAAGAAATCCTTCATTTAAAGCGATTCCGGTTATGGTTGAAGCAAAAGATTTACCGACAGACCGGGTATTATGTAGCGTATTTCGACCGGCTCCATTAAAGTATTCTTCAATCAACAGCTCTCCATTTTTAATCACTATCACACTGGTAATATGTTTAAAACGATTCTGCGCAATTCGTTTATTTAAACCCCTTATTCGATCACTATCATAAGAAGCATCTGATACGTTCCAACCACTATTAGGAGTAATAGTTTGAATGACTGTTTGTTCTTCAGAGACATGTGGGTCAGCGAAAGAAATAGAAATTTCTCCCTCTGCTATTTTGTTTCCTACCAAAAGGGTATCGGTTTTCAAATAGGGACGGAGTTCGATTTTAAGTGTGTGAATTCCCTCTTCAAGAATAAAATGAGCATCACTTCGATATAAAAAACGGAGCCACAGAAACCTACCCCATGAATCTATTTGACGGCTACTTAAAAGAGGTTTATGAAGTGATGTGTTTTCATCTTTTTCAATCGGTAATCCCGCACCGGAATTAAGATGTTCTTTATAAATCAATTTACCGTCCAAATAAAATGAAAATTCGAAATTCCCGTTTTGAATAAGCTCTGTTTTATTCAGGGATGGATTCAGCTCATGAAGATAATTTGTTAATGAATTATCAAAAAAAGCGATGAAGCTCAAATTACTTTCATCATCTATTTCAAAAGAGTTAAGAAAATCAGCTAGACTATATTTCTTTACAGGATAATCTCCGGATAAGAACCGAATCTTTCCTATCTGAGATTTATGGATAGGATCCGTAACTCCCTTATCTTGAACTAGTTTTTGGGTATCAACAGGAGAGGCCTGACTAAAAAGGTTCATTTCAAATAAAAAAAGAAAAAAAAGGATTGGGGCAAAAGCTTTCACTACACTAGGGTTTAATTATTAAAGGAGAAAGCTATTATATGGGGCCGAGCATAAATAGAATGAAATTAACATTACCTGCATTTTTTTAAGAAATGTCCGGGAGAAATCCCGATATAAGCCTTAAATGTTCTTATAAAATGACTCTGGTCAGAAAATCCACATTCATAAGAAATATCAGTCAAAGATTTTTTAGTAGATAACAAAAGCTCAATAGAGCTCTTAATTTTAATCTGGCGAATATAATCGCCCAGTGTGGTTGAAAAATATTTTGGAACAGATCTTGAAATATGTCCCGGATGCACTCCTACTTTTTTTGAAAGAGAAGCCAAATTAATCGGGCCATTATCATGATGAATTATTTCAAGAAGCATATTTAGCCAGGAGGGTTTTTCTTCTACATGATATATTTTTTCCTTTTCCAAATTATCACATAGTTCAGCAAGAAGCAGTTCACAGGAAATAATGGAGTATTCATCAGAAAAACGAAACTCGGAATAAATCCTTGCAAGAATATGGTGAAGCATGGGATTTTTGATAAGCTTACTACCCTCCCAGAGATCTGTTGCTAACTCATTTTTTTCAAACCATGATTGCTCGAATTCAATATGAAAGCCCCGCGCATTTTTTGATTCCTTAGAATTAAAGTGCGCTTCCTGCCAATTATGCAAAAGAAAAGTACCAGCAGGACATGGTGTCTTTTGCTTTTTGTTCACGTCGTACAGGCTCCCTTCAAGAACATACATGAAATATGGATTTTCATGGTAATGCCAGTCTGTTCGTTCAATCAGATAATCATATTCAGAGATGATAAGGCCATTGAAACGCCTCTCAGTATTCATCGAACCATAATAAGTGCCATCTTTAAGTACTTTCATCAGCAAGGGGACATCTGTAATGGAAAAAACTAAAGACGTGTTTCTAATGAATAAGTTCTGAAAAGAAAGAAATTTGTAATGATTAAGAGGCCCTCAAAATCTTTTCCATCTTTTTCCCTTTTGCGAGCTCGTCAACCACCTTATCAAGGTAGCGCACCTTTCTGGTTAATGGAGTGGTAATTTCTTCAATTCTGTACCCGCAAATTACACCCTTAATTAATTCTGCATTGGGATTTAGGTTGGCCTGATCGAAAAACTCTTCAAAGGTTGCTTTAGCTTCTATTAATTCCTCTAATTTTGATTCATCAAAACCGGTAAGCCATTCTATCACTTCATGAAGTTCTTCTTTTGTTCTTCCCTTCTTTTCAACTTTGGTTACATAATGTGGATAGACCGATGAAAAGGTCATGGCGGCTATTCGGGCATCGTGTTCTGGAGTGGTAGTGGGCATGGTCAAGGAATGATTTAATAGTATTATTTTACTGGAAAAATCACATCGGTAATATGATCGGCTTCCGAGGTTTCTTGTGGATTAGTGATATAGTGCTCAAAAGGATGAATACTTTTCTTTTGCTTGAACTCTTTATTTCTGGCCATACTCATCATGGTGCTCCAGGCATTTCCAAGATGATCATATTTTCCAGTATGGCGAAGAGTATATACTTTTGTAGCAGGAATTTCTCCATTCACAAAACCGGAAGGTAAATCATCAGGAGCTTCTGTTACCCCAACACAACCTGTGTAAGTTGCTTGCTTCTTTTTCATATCCCATTTATGATAAATAGTATAAGCTTCTCCGGTAGCAACGCTTTCATGGCTTTTTATGTAAGATTCAATCTTTCCGAAATCTTTCTGCATTGCTTCACCAATTTCATCAAAACTACAGGTTGTTTTAACCCCGATGTATTTGGTGCCAGAAAATTCAGACTCTCCTTTCCATTCCAGTTTAGATTTGATCTCACCTTCTTCAATATATTCCTTCAACATTCTCAAGCCGCGTTCATAATCCATTCCAACCCAGGAATCCATCATTCCAGTCATCCAGAACATATACCACGGGAGGGAGCTGTCCATAGTCCAAGTAACGTTAGTTTGGGCGCCATCATCATCAAGAATAAATTTTACTTTTGCTTCTGACTTCCAGGGGGTTAGAAAAGTGAGATCATAATGAACGCTGTTGTTTTCTTCTTCTCCTGTGATTTTCATATTCCCACTGCCAACCCGCTTTCCTTCCCATTCATAGCATTTGTTATCATCGGCAACGGTCACTTTTACACCGGATTCCATAATCAGCCACGGCGACCATTCTTTCCAGGTTCCAAGGTTATTTAAAAAGGAAAATATTTTTTCTGGTGAAGAATCTATAGTAATGTCTCGACTTACACTAAAGGCAGGCATAGGGTTGGTTTTTTGTTTGAAGATATATCAATGAAAAAAATCTGCTTTATAAAATCAATAAGGCAAGAAATTGCGATTTATTTACAGTAAGAGATTAATTCTAGAGCTACCTTTAATCAGGGTTAAAAAGTATGATTAAAAAAGTAAGCAGATTTCGGGCATTTATAAGAAAGCATCAAAAGTATGCTCCAATCGCTTTTTTTATAACAGGCTTTATCTGGGACTCACTCACTCTTGGAAGAATTGATCGCCTGTATGACAGAATAATCTTATGTACCTACTTGGGTTCGCTAAGTGCATGTATGTATTTGTACAACCTATCTGACGATGGGAAATGGAAAGATACTTTTATCGAGCGCTTTGAAGAGTATTTGCCACTGGCAATCCAGTTTTTTCTTGGGGGTTTATGTAGCGCCTACGTGATCTACTTTTCCAGAAGTGTGTCATTTTCAAAAACAATCATTTTTTTCATCATTCTGGTGGTTCTGTTATTTGCCAACGAGTTGTTGAAAAAACGTATTTCCAATAAATATCTTCAGTTCAGCGCGTATTTTTTTGTGAACTTTACCTTCTTTACGTTCTTTATTCCTGTTCTAGTAAAGCACATGAATACTGCGATCTTTCTAACATCCGGGCTAATAAGCCTGGCAAGTACCATCGCGCTAATCGTTTATATCTACAATTCTAGTCCCTCTACCAGAAAAGAAATTCATGAAGGTAAAATGCTGGGCTTAATTATTGGGATCTACCTGATGATAAACTCGTTTTACTTTCTGAATTTGATACCGCCTGTCCCATTAGCATTGGATACAGGACTTGTGGCTCACTCCATAGAAAAACAAAACGGACAGTACGAGGTTTCTTATGAACGACCAGGCTGGTATAAGTTCTGGAGAAGAAACAGGCAACAGTATGTGCATACCGTCGGAAAGGATATTTACGTGTTTACTTCCATTTTTGCCCCATCTAACCTGAATAAAGAGATAGCACATCGTTGGAAATGGTTTAGTCCACACACTCAAAAGTGGGAAATTATAGACGATATCCGTTTTGAAATTACCGGGGGAAGAGACGAAGGTTTCAGGGGCTATACGGTTAAAAATAATGTGATGGAAGGCCGTTGGAAGGTAGATGTGATCACCGAAGAAGGATTGGTTCTCGGTATCATCGACTTTGAGGTAATCGAGGACTCTACCTTAAGCCCGAAGAGGCTTATTACAAAATCTTTTTAGTTTTAACTACTTGTTTTTAATCTGAACTATGTTAAATTAAAGCAGGAATAAACAAATGGAAGATGAAATATGTACCAATAGTTTGTTTGATTTTCCTTCAATGCGGAGTTTTAGGAATTGATGATTGTAGTAATGGATACTTTTCGCTGAGAGATGATATTGAAGGAACCACACTTAAAAACATGCCCGATATGTCGGTTACAATGGGTGATACTCTTTGGATAAAAGACTCAGACTATTGGGAAAACAATTTGGACTGCCCCGAATGGGGATACGGATCATTTTCGATGCAGTTTGTTTTATCTGATCCTGAAATTGCTAAACCAATAATTCTAAATGATCACATAGGATTAATTCCGGTTTCAGAGGGGAAAACAGACATTGACTTAATTGGAAGTATAGGTATCAGAAAAGATGGAGAAGATGAGCATCTTTATGAGTCGTTAAGCTTTACACTAACAGTAAATAACCAAGAGAGTTTATCAATTAACAACAAAAGACCGAAAGAGGTTTACCCGCCCTTTTTTTCGATCAAAGAAATTATAATGAATATAAATGATCGTAGAAGGGATGGTTGGTTTGAAATAGAAATACAAACTAATCCAGATTTCGAAATATTTTCTAATGCAGAAACAGGATTTCAAGAAGGATTTTATGTAGCAATTTTAACGGACTTTGAATTTAATAAGGAAGATCTTTCTAATAATTCGGTTTTTTATAGAAATTATGCATCTAAATATTTTGCCTTTCCCTGGGACTCTTCGGCCTCAACAGTTTATGGATTGATAGAAAAATCAAACCCTGATGCATGGGATTCTGAGAAAGAGGAGCTAAGAAAAAACATGAACTATTACACAGGTCAGTTCTTTGGAATTAGAAGTTATCCGATTGAGGCACCAGTAGAAGAAAGAACATTCGAGGTCTTTATCCTTAACTAATCCTTTCTATATCTGAAAACCTCTTCCAATGGCAACTCAAAAACAGCGGCTATCTTAAAAGCTAACTCCAGAGAAGGAGAATACTTTGCAGCTTCAATGGCATTGATGGTCTGGCGGGTAACCCCAACAGCATCCGCCAGATCTTGTTGTGTCATCTCATGATTATTAAACCGAAGCTTCCGGATGTTGTTGGTAATAGAGCCTTCTTCCATCTCAGTAATCCTTTCGGTAGTTATAAATCATAGTGACTCGTTTTGCGGAGCTCGCGGTAAACAAGGCGATGAATAAAAAGTGAAAAATAGTAGAAACTTCGATTGCAAAAGGCAGATTGGGGGCGTAGTTCTGGGTAACATTCGAAACAAAAACCTGAATAAGTGCAATTACCAAAGCGACAACCAGGATATTATAGCCTACTTTAAGACCCTTTGCCTCAATAATAAAATCGCGCTCATCTTTCTGAACTTTCTTTTTCCCCTCATTAATACCCACAATAATTTCGATGATTACTGCAACCCAGAATACATTAAAGAAAATTTTGACGGCTCGGGCAGAGTAATCGGGGATTATATCCGGCCAGCCAAAGTTAATGAGCAGATAGAAAACCAGAACGGATGTTGATGTGGCCAACGAGGTCCACGAAAGAATTTCTTGTTTTGACATAATGAACTCCTTTTTGTTAAATGTCGGGAATTCTTTACGTGATGTAAAAAATATGTTACATCGAATCCAAAATTTTGGCGGTTATCCCTTGACTACAAGTAAATAATTCTGTATCTTCATAGCAGATTAAACAAAGACACTATGAAGACTTACACATTTTTCGACTTCCAAAAAGAATTTCCTACTGAACGAGCTTGTTTAGAGTACATCTTTAACAAGCGTTATCCAGAAGGATATGTTCACCCGGAAACCGGAGAAATCTTCGAGCTTAACAAAGACCTGTACTATACTGAATCAAGAAATTGTTTTACCAATGCCAAAGGTAATATCCAGGTATATCCAACAGCTAACACGATCTTTCATAAATCAGCCACAGAGCTTGTTAAATGGTTCTATGTAGTATTTCGTATGTCTCAGTCCAAGTGCGGTATTTCAGCAAAGCAGATCCAGCGTGAAATAGGCGTTACATATAAAACAGCTTGGAGAATGTGTCACTTAATCAGAAAGTGTTTACAGGGTGACGGAATGATGTTTGAAGGTGTTGTTGAGATTGACGAAACCTTTGTTGGTGGTAAACCAAGAAAATCTAATCGTAATCCAACTACAAAGAAGTCAAAGCGTGGACGAGGAACCGATAAAACGCCTGTGGTTGGTATTGTAGAAAGAGATGGTAGAGTAAGAGCGTTTGTAACAAAGGATATTAACAGAGCAACTTTATTTCCATTAATCAAGGAAACCGTAACAAAGGGAAGCACAATTTATACTGATGAAAATTGGAGCTACCATACTTTACCATCATTGGGATATATCCATGAGAAAGTAAGCCACAAGAAGGATGAATACGTTCGTGGTGAAGTTCACACTAATACTATCGAGGGTTTTTGGAGCTTTATTAAGAATGGCATTAGAGGTGCTTACAAACACACTTCTAAGAAGTATCTACAATTGTACGTTAATGAGTATGCTTTTAAATGGAACCACAGAAAAGACCAAGTTAGTCTTTTTCAGAATCTTCTAGCTTCTGTTTGTCGGTAAGGATTACTTTATCTAAATCTCTCTTGAAACCGGATTCTGGAAGCTCTAATTCTTGCTCAATCTCAACTTCAATCTGAATATCTATTTTGTCTCTATCTCCCATAGGGCTTCATTAGAAATGAGTTACAATGTTTGAAACACAGAACAAAATACGCTATTCTTGAGTTATAATAAACCGGTGAAGGAGTTACCCTTCACCGCTTATTGTTAGAGGGTGCTACTTATCTGGTTCTGGTGCGAACGGTGATTTTGTAACGAACTCTAACTCTGGTCGGAATTTTAATTCTTACCTTTTTCATATGTTTAGCCTCCTTTCTTCGGTTTGGGGGTTAATAGTAGAGCAGGTGACGGGAATCGAACCCGCAATGCCCGACTGGGATGAACGGCGTGTTACCATTGACACTACACCTGCTTTGAAATAAGAAAGGCTACTCTGCTCGAACAGGGTAGCCTTTTTGTTTTCGCATATACTTAATACGAATTTGATAGAAAATAATTCAAATGTTCTTTTGGGTAGCTCTTCTAAGCTGATAAAATCAAGCGGTAATTCTTTAGTTAAGTAATGCCTATGTATATTAAAAATCATTGCAACCTCTTGCTTATTCAAAAGCATAGTAGTTTGTTGTCTATTATATATAGTAAACCCTTATATGTGGGCTTTGATCATTAAATAGTTGCAATTCAGAAATTCACTTAGCTATAAACAAATTTGAGAAGTGCATTTGATTATATTGAAAACATAGGATAGATACAAACGTTTTTTTACATAGTGACAGTTTTTTGTCACTTATGCACATATCTTAACACATTGTATGATCTATGTGCAGATATCAGTATATAAAAAAAGCCCGAAAACAAAATGTTAACGGGCTTTTTTTGTGAATTTCTGGGCAAGGATAGCCAGATGTTTATAGCTGTGCAAAGCTACATAAATTTGTGGAAAACAAAAATTATTTTTCGCTTTTTCTTAAAAATATTTTTCGTATTCTTGGAGTCTTTTCAAAAAATATACATGAATTGTTTAATATTTCTAACATTTTGTACCGTAAGGGTAACTAAATAGCTACAAATTATTAGTTTTTTATACAATCACAAATTTACCACTCTCAAAGGGTCTAGACCCACAAAAGTAATTACTTTTCCACAGCTCTGTTGATAATCTAAAAATCTAACTTGTACTAAGGGGATAATCGCCAAAGTTTTTAACTGTTTCCAGTTGCGCATTGATTTTTGCTTCCGCAACAGCTCTATTGGGATGAGCTGAATCAGGTAATCCATATGTGTAAATGTTATCACCTAAAAAAACAGCCGCACTTTTTTCCGGAGCTTCATCCAAAAAAGACTTAAACAGATTTAGCGCTGGTTCTTTTCTGTCTAAAGGCGCTCCTCCCGCATCTCCGATTAAAAACATCTGGTAAATTACATCGGTATCGGGAGGAGAAGATATTCTTTGCTCTTTCTGGTCTTTGACATACGTCTTAGAACCGGAACAGGAAAGAAGCGCCAGTGATAGTATTATAAAAAGAGAGATGCGCATCAAAAGGATGAGTGTTTGCGAGTTCTTTCATAAATATAGATAAACTGAATCTTTATACCATCAAAGACCACAAAAGAAAGGCTGACTACAGGGCATAAAAAAAGCCTGCTTTTAACGGCTGGCTGCTTCTGTTTTTTCAGTAACTGGCACTAATATACGGCAGGGTGGTAACCTCAACCAAATCTAATTTTTAATGTATAACTAATGATAATTTAGTTATACTTATCATTTTATAATGATGATATAAAGAAAGATAAAGTATTATCTAAACCAACAATAAATGCCAAAGAAAATAGGAAGCCTTACCCTTTATTCCGTTGATGATCTGCATGAGATGCTCGGCATTTCTAAACTTACGCTCCGCGCATACCTCAGGGAAGGAAAAATACGGGCACGAAAATTAGGTGTAAGCTGGTATGTTACCGAAGACGCTATTCGCGAATACTTTGAAGCCCCACAACCCGAAACTAACCAAAAAAGAAAAGAATCGGAGCTCCGATATATCGTTCAGGGTATCAACGACCTGGTAAGCGAAACCGAGGAGTGTGAGACCAAAGAAGAGGTGTTAGAGATACTGCATGAGCAGGCTATCATAAGTTTATTCCAGGTCCAGGTTGTGGACCGAAGCACCAATGAAATAACAGAAATTATTAAAGCCAGAGATTTTATTGATCGATATGCTAACTCTAAATGATACCGCACTTGAAACATTCAGTTTTGGGGATACGGAAGACGACCAGTACTATATTCTCCTTAATATTTCTAAAAACCCCGATGGCATCAACCTGACTAAACTAGCTATGGCCGACCCAAGTAGGTTTGATGCTATTCTTAACGAAATGGGTTGTTTACTGAT
Organism: Balneola sp.; assembly: GCA_048058975.1. Lineage (GTDB taxonomy): Bacteria > Bacteroidota > Rhodothermia > Balneolales > Balneolaceae > RHLJ01. The sequence continues at coordinate 253,987 of JBLLNP010000007.1, read as the reverse complement.
GTTAAGCGGAATGGAAATTAATGAGCTGCAGAGCCGGGGAGAGGTCAATAGAGACACGCTTCACAAATCGTTATTTGAACTGGCTAAACAGGAAGGTGTTATCTAACTAACTCTGGTTTATTTTTCTCCCACCAGTACCAAGCCCTGAGCAAACAAATCACCGTTTTTCCATCATTGATTTCTCCCGAATGTACCATTTGAATTGCCTCTTCAAATGGTACTCGTACTTTAATTACAAACTCGTCTTCATCTGTGTTCTGTTCTGCCTTTTCCAGATTCCATGCAACATATATGTGTATTACTTCATCGGAATAACCGATTCCCGGGTAAAAATGACCTACATACTCGAAGTTTTGTGAAGTTAATCCCGCTTCTTCTTCCAACTCACGAAATGCAGTTTTATCCTGCGTTTCTCCCTGATCAATTTTGCCAGCGGGAACTTCCCAAAAAATCTGACTCATTGGATAGCGAAATTGCTTTAGGAGCATGATATCTCCATTATCAAATATTGGTACAACTGCACATGCTCCCGGATGTTTTATCCATTCCCGCGTGCCTAATTCGTTGTTTGGGAGTCGGGCTTCATCATAAAACACGTGCAAAAGTTTGCCTTTAAAAACCTCTTTTGAGCTAAGTTTTTGTTCAACAAGTTCTTTTGCAGTATTCATGGTGGTTTTATCAGTATAATGGCTTTAACTTTGGGTGTAATATCGAAAATTAAACAGAACTACTTGGGAATTTCTAAAAACATAGATGGGAAAACGGTGGAGGTATCCGGGCGGGTATTTACCTTGTCGAATATCATTTCCTTTTCGCGGTTTTTTATCGCCTTCCCGGTGGTTTTTCTGCACTACAAAAACGGGCAAAACTACGACTGGATAACCATAGCACTAATTGGTTACGCCATATTTTCAGATTATCTGGATGGATTGGTTGCCCGTAAAACAAATACCATATCCGAAGTAGGAAAAGTAATAGATCCTGTTTCGGATAAGCTTTGTGCTGTAATTCTGTTCATTTATACTGTTTGGATTGGGTGGGTTCCGCTATGGTTTCTGCTGGTTAATGTTGTTAGAGATTCCCTGATAATGATTGGCTCATCTTTCATAAAGATTAAATACGGAAAGGTGGCGATGTCAACTATGACGGGTAAAATCTATGTAAACATTCTTGCTTTGTACTGGATTGCCGTGTTCTTTTTCCGCGATGCTACCGTAGTGCACGAGTACCTGCTTTATATTTCAACCGGGGCAATGATTATCTCCTTTATTGCGTACCTTCGCAGGTATCAAACCATTATGAGAGGCGCAAACTTTAACTAAGAATTTGTATGGGATTTTTTGAAAAACTAGGATTAAAGAAAAAAGAAACGCTTGAGCAGGGAGTAGAGAAAAGTCGTTCAGGAATTCTTAACAAGCTGGGAAAAGCACTTGCCGGAAAAGATACTGTTGATGACGAAACACTTGATGAACTTGAAGAGATTCTGATTACCTCTGATGTTGGGGTTAAAACGACTCTTGAGATTATTAAACGTATCGAGAAACGAGTTGCCCGAGACAAATTCGTAAGTCAATCCGAGCTACAAGCAATGTTGAGAGAAGAGATCGTCGCTCTTTTGCAGGAAAACCCTTCAGAAAAACCCGCAGAGTTTGATGCCGATTTCCCTTCTACTCCGCACATAGTTCTGGTAGTTGGTGTGAATGGCGTTGGAAAGACCACTACCATAGGTAAGCTTTCCTATATGTATAAATCTGCTGGAAAAAATGTGCTTCTTGGTGCTGCAGATACCTTCCGCGCCGCGGCTGTAGATCAGCTTAAAATCTGGAGTGAGCGGGCGGATGTTCCCATCATTGAGCAGGGACAAAATGCCGATCCTGCCGCTGTTGCATTTGATACTGCTTCTGCTGCAAAAGCCCGGGGTATGGATATCGCTTTAATTGATACTGCCGGTCGCCTTCACAATAAAAAAGCACTCATGGATGAGTTGTCTAAGATTAAGCGTGTAATGAGCAAAGTAATTGATGACGCTCCGCATGAAGTGATTTTAGTATTAGACGCATCCACAGGGCAAAACGCCATGCAGCAGGCCAAAGCTTTTACTGAGGCTGTTGATATAACCGGGCTCGCTTTAACCAAGCTGGACGGGACGGCCAAGGGAGGGATTGTAATTGGAATCTCCCATGAGCTAAACGTACCTGTTAAGTATATTGGGCTCGGAGAAAAAATTGAAGATTTACAGGTGTTTGATAAAGTAGCGTTTGTAAATGCCCTATTTGGAGAATAAAAAAGCCCTGGAAACATTTCCTGGGCTTAAATGAGGTTTATCCTCCATCTCCTTCGCCTGGTGGTGGTGGATCTGGTGGTGGTGGATCCTCTTCATCATCATCGTCGTTGTATTTAGAAAATTGCCAATAGTTTTCATTTTGCAACGTATTCATATGTTATCTCCTTGAATTAATATTTTGGTTCATCTGAAAAAACAGCATATTCATTCTAAATTCAAGCTATAAAAATGCTATTCTGAAATGTTTGTGAAGAAGCTCTTTTTTCTCCTTTTATTGGGGCACTCTGCGGCAGGAGTGATTCACGCCCAAAGCTGGGTAGAACAATATCAATCATTTTATAATCGGGGTTTAGAGCTAGAAGACGCCTCTGATTGGGCTCAAGCAACAGAATATTTCGATCGCGCTTACCGGCTGGCGAAAGAGAACCGTAACACACTGTTAACTTTAGAGTCTGGCATTAGAAAAGCAGATACTATGATTTCTGGTGATCAACTTAATGAAGCCCGATCATTTCTTATTAACCTCGAACAACTAACCGATAGCACAACACCTTCAGGAGTTCATGCAGAATTAGTATTTCTAACTGGGTCGGTTATTTATCGGCTTGGGGAGTTTAACAACGCTGAAAAGGAATACGAAAGGGGGTTGACAATAGCCAATCCCGTTACGGACTCACTTATAACCGCAAAGCTTTCTCTCTATTTATCAAATACTTTAATCTATTCCGCTAAATTCGAAAGAGGGCATAAATTAGCCTCAGAAGCTATTACTATTCTAAAAGCAATAGATGATGGCTATTACTTAAGCAGAGCGAACCTTTTTAAATATGTAATCTTTTTGTTTGAGGGGAATTTGGATAAGGGGGAACCATATTTATTAGAAAGTTATTCCTATGCCAAAACTACCCTAAACACCTCTCTTCTTCGCGATTCCTATTTATATCTTAGCGATTTTTATGGACGTAAAAATGAACCTTCTCTCGCCATTACTTTTAGTGAAAAAGGATTAGCCCTTGCCGAAGAATTAGATCAGGATTTATATAAAGTTAGATACTACAATCGATTAGGCAATATTTACTTAACTCTAAATGAACCTGACCGAGCCCTTAGCTATTTTAATCGCTCCCATCAGTATTATGTGGCGGTAGGAAATACAGGCTTGGCTACAGATCTTCTATTAAAAATAGCACGGTGTTATTCTTATAAACGAGATTTTGAAATAGCCGAACAATTACTTCTTGATGCGTTGGATTTTTATAAAGGTAAACAACAGCATTTTGATCGGGGCTTTACACTAGATATGCTTGCGCGCATTAAACTTAATACAAAAAAGTACGATGATGCTTTTTCTTATCTTCAGGAAAATCTGGCTAGTAGCAACGAACACGGCTTGCCAAGAGTTAAAATTTGGACATTAGAAAAACTACTCGAGTTTCCTGACGGTTATTTTTCAAAAAAAGAAAAACTAACATTCAGTAAAGAGCTCTTTGATGTTGCTTCCACCGTTGAGCCCCGACTACAAATTCGTGGTTTAAAAAACTATTCCTATTCATTGTTAGATATTAACACAGACAGCGCATTTCATTATGCCCACCAAGCACTGGCTCTTATTGAAAAAAAGAGAGTCAGTTTTTCGGGGGGCACGTTAAAAGCTAATGTCTTCGCTGATCATGCTACTTATTATAATGACATAGCTTCCTGGCATGCTGAAATTGAAAAAGATTATTCTAAAGCCTTTGATTTATTTGAGTCTTCAAAATCTCGTGCTTTGTTAGATCAACTTGCAGAGTCCCGATATAAAGATTTATTGACCCTTTCTGAAGAAACAGAACTCTTGCTTTTGCAACAGCAAAAGAAAATTGATCAGCTATTTCGGCAAAAGGAGAGTGCTTCTGATGAAGAGTTATTGAAGCTGAATGATGCGATAACAGATGCAGAGCTTGAGTACGAAACCTCAATAGAGCGGGTACGGGCAGAGCACCCGGCATGGAGCTCATTTATTTACCCGGAAACCTTATCCCTTAAAGAAGCCCAAAAGTTATGTGATGAATATACCGGTATTCTGGAGTATGCTTTTTTAAAGGACGGATTAGCCGTAATGCTAATTACTGAGGAAGAAGTTTTCTATCATCAAACTAAAGAAGACCTATTTTTTAAAGAGCGCTTCACAGAAAAGATTAACCTGTTCCGGGATGCTCTTATTGATCTGGCTCCTAAAGATTCTTTATTAAAATTATCCGCGCCACTATATAAACAGCTTCTGGCCCCGTTTGAAAATGAACTTAAAAATCTCAATCAACTGGTAGTTGTACCCGATGGGGCAATTTCTCTTCTTCCTTTTGATGCATTAATCCATAATGGAGAATATTTGGTATCAAGGTTTACAATCAAGTATTTACCTTCCATCAGTGTGTTTGATCAGATTCAAAATCCTCACAGAAGCGTCTCTCAGGAATTACTCGCAGTAGCAGGATCAGGCTTTGAAACGGGTAATTCTCTTTTTAGCTCTCGTACACAGGATTCTTTTGCCGCGCTACCATTTACCTTAATAGAAGTTGACACCCTTTCTGCCAAATTTGAGAATAGCAAAGTTCTCAAAAATACTGCCGTTTCTGAAGCTGGGGTAAAGAACCTTGCTCTGGGTACTTATAAATATATCCATTTTGCTACTCATGGAGATATCAATGAGGCCGTTCCCAATCAAAGTGGATTGATACTTTCCAAAAAAAACGAGATGGAACAACTTTTTGGGGAAGACGGTTATTTAAATGCCGTAGAAATTAGCTCTTTAAAGCTTAATGCCGACATGGTTGTACTAAGCGCTTGCAACACGGGATCCGGAAAAGTAATCAATGGAGAAGGGTTACTGGGTTTGCAGCGTTCTTTTCTGGTAGCTGGCGCCTCTTCAGTCGTTGCCAGTTTGTGGAGTATTTATGACAGGAGCACTCCAATTTTTATGTCTTTGTTTTACGATAAGCTTATTGAATACGAAGAAAAGGAATTCGGTTGGTTCGATAAGTTTCTGGTTTGGGCTGATTGGTATACTCCTAAATTAATTGATTATAAAACAACGGCTCTTCGTGAGGCTAAACTCGAAATGCTAAACCATCCTTATTATAACCACCCCGTACATTGGGCTTCTTTTGTAATTACCGGTAAATAGTTATCTGGGCTCTTGCCTGGTTTTCTCAATAAATTCCTGATTATCAACTTCCGGCCGTTCATTTGCATTTGCAATCTTAGCGGTGGTCATAAAAATTAACTGGGCTCTTTTAGTGAGGGCCTCGAAATCAATTTTATCAACCTCATCAGAAGGGCGATGATAGTCTTCGTGTACTCCGTTAAAGAAAAATGCGAATGGAACCCCAAGCCGACCAAAGTTCCAATGGTCACTTCTTCGATAGAATTGATTGGGGTCATTAAGGTCGTTGTATCTGTCGCTCAACTCAATGTTTACACTTTCCATATTGGCCACATTGAGCAGGGAGTCGATTCCTGAGGAAATAATTTTACCTCCAATGATGTAAATATAATCTCCACTTTCCGGATTTTCGAAATCCCTTCGCCCAATCATATCTACATTTAAGTTTGCTACCGTCTTCTTGATTGGAAAAATCGGATGATCAGAATAATACCTGGAACCTAATAAGCCCTTCTCTTCTCCGGTAACATTCAAAATTAATACGCTTCTTCTAGTCCCGGCGCCTGCTTTTTGGGCAGCAACCAAAGCCTGAGCAACATGCAGTAAACCAACGGTTCCACTTCCATCGTCATCGGCTCCATTGTAGATAGCGTCGCCTGTTGAATCGGGGCGGCCTATTCCAACATGATCGAAATGAGAACTAAGTACAACCACCTCATCTTTTAAAACCGGATCTGTCCCCTCAATAAAAGCCGCGATATTTTTGGATTGAATCTGATTTGGTCGAATATTTTGCTCAAACATAAATTCGAAACCAGAATAAACAGGTTCAAATAATTCGGGATTGGCCTGAATTTCTGCCCATGTTGCATCAAGATTATCCTTTCCTAAAAGCTCTGCTGCAAAGGACGGGCTAACCATATGTACAGAACTGGTTGGAGACGATTCGCTTTCCAAATATGCCAGCGACATTCTGCCCGGAACGCCAAAGCCTTCTTTGCCTGACTCTGCTTGCACAATAAAAGAATTTTCATCTGTATTCATGATCAGGATGGCACCCAGTGCTTCTTGTTTTGCTATTTCTTCCTGAAGCTCACCAAAATTTGCTCGTTCATAAAATACCATTACCCATTTATCTTCAAGGTTATTCGGATAGTGATTTACGCTATCATTTTTTGCCCCAAACCCGGCAAACACTATTTCCCCCCTTAACCCCGATTCACCCGCTTGCCATGTTCTGAAGTTTCCAATCTCTTCAGCATTATGTTTAGTGCTGCTGATCAAGTCGCCACTCGACGAAATAACCTGGTAAGTATTAGATTCCGTAATTGGCTGATTCAGTTTAAAGTTTTGAAAATAGGTGCCGTCATCACCAACTGGTTTCAGGCCTAGTGTAGAGTATTTAAGCGCTAAAAAAGACGCCGCTTTTTTTAATCCTTCCGAGCCGGTATCTCTTCCTTCTAAAGAGTCGTGTGCAAGTACGGTAAGGTCTGCCCGAAGCCCCTCGGCGTTAATAGTGGTCATAAAATCGGAAATAGATGGTGCCGGTACTGTAACTATTTCTTTCGGGCCTTTGCATCCAAGAAATATTAAGAGTGCAAAAATCGGGAGTATTCTGGTTTTCATAATTAAACAGTTTTATGCGCCGATGATTTCATCGACGGGCTTAAGATCCAGGTAAAATTCAGTGGGGTCTTCTTCGAGAAACAAATTTATTTGTTGCTCTTTTATCATTTCTAAAACAGACAGAAATGTTACTACTAGCACAACTCTGTTTTTAATTGCGCTGCAAAGCTGCCGGAATGATTGCCGCCCGGTTTTCTGGAGTGTAATAAGTACGAATTCCGCTTGCTCTTCAATTGTAGCCTCTACCTTTTCTATCTTGTGAACAATGTTATTTCGCTCTATATCTGTAAGAACTTTTCGAAAAGCTGAAATCAAATCAAAAAGAGTTACATCTTTAAGCGCTTCTCCCGTAGCCTGCTTCTCTACTGTATCTTCATCATTATAGCCACGGGTGTATCTCTTCCGTGTTTCTTCGTCAATATCGGCCATTTTCTCCGCCATTTCTTTATAGCGTTTATATTCCAGAAGCCGTTGTACCAGTTCGTATCTGGGATCTGTTTCATCCAGTTCTTCTTCATCAGAATCCTCACGCGGGAGCATCATCTTTGCTTTAATAGACATCAGCATGCTTGCCATGAACACAAATTCACTGGCTATATCCAAATCGAGCTCTTCCATCAAATGAACGAACTCCAGAAACTGCTCAGTAATGTATGAAATTGGGATATCGTAGATATCAAGCTCATCTCTTTTAATGAAAAAAAGGAGAAGGTCTAAAGGGCCCTCAAAGTTATTTAGCTGAACTCGGTACATGCTTAAAACTACATCGTTCGAAACACAATTTCTTTATTTTCTTTTGCCCAATGAATGTTATTTTAGTCTTTGCTGAAAAAAGGAAAAATAAGGACATGGACTACTCAAGGTTTGTATATGCTGTGCAAAATAACGATGCCGGGGAGCTGGAATCTACGGTGTCTGTTATTACAGCTGTTCTTATCAAATTCCTTAAAGTTCGTATGGGCGCTTCGCTTGCTGATGCCGAAGACACCGTCCAGAACACCCTGATGCTTGTTACTGAAAAGATTAAATCCGATCAGCTTAACAACCCCGATTCTATTATCTACTATCTTTTCACTACAGCAAAGAATGACTATTTAAAAAACCGGGCAAAAATTAAAGAACCAACTTATGATGAGGTTCCTGAAAGTCATTCTCAGGAAGGTGACCAACTACATCGTCTTCTTGATGAAGAAAAAATGGGGGTTTTAAGGAAGTGCCTTAACGAACTAAAGCCAAAGTTTAAGGAGTATATAACCTATTGGTTTCAAAATCCCGGAGACGAAACCGCCGTGGTAGCAGAACATTTTGGAATCTCTGTAAGCAACGCATGGACAAAAAAACACCGAATTTTAAAACTGCTAAAAGATTGCTGCGAAAAAAAATTAACATTTTAATGTAAGGAGTTGTTTTCTCACCGGTCTTACATAACAGCATGTATCGTAAAATACATGCTGAGTGACTAGAAAATTATGGAAGAGAATAATAAAGACATACAGAAAAGAATTGATTCCTATGTAAAAGGCTTGCTTTCGGAGGAGGAGATAACAGAGCTTTGGGTTGAGTTTGCCAGAAACCCGGAATTAATCGATCAACTTGAACTTGAGGTTGGAATAAAGCAACTAATAGAAGAAGGTTTTCAGTCTGCCCCAGAAACTAAGCGCGCTAAAATAACTACACTCCCTCGGTGGACCTGGCACGCTGCGGCTGCGGCTGTTTTGTTGATAGTTGCCACCATTCAGTTATTTCAGGTTGACACAAAAACAGAACTAAATCAGTTTGTTACTAATACTATTGCACCTGACCAAATTGAAACCGGTGATGGTGTTCGCGCCAAAGAAATGGTGGTTGTAAAAGCAGATTCTCTGCTAAATCTTGGCTTTAGTGCTTTTATTTCTGGAAATACTCGACAAGCTCTTGCCCTCTACAACGAAGTAATTGAAAACTATGATACCGAGCCTTACGGATCAAAAGCTTTTACTAATAAAGGCATTTTGCAATATAATGAAGGGGAATATGAATCTTCGGTACAGTCCTTCGATGCAGCACTTGCCCGGGTTTTGGATAGCCGCATGATTGAAGAAAAGGCTCATTGGTATAAAGGAAATGCTCTTGTTAATCTTGGAGAACTGGAAGAAGCACGTGTTTCTGTTTTTAATGCCTATTCATTAGACGGGGTTTTCAGAAAGCCGGCATTTCTCTTGCTACAGAAGCTAAACTATGATCTTGGCTATGTTGATTACGAAGATTTTGAAAACCAACAGGAAAATTAACCGGGCAGATCTCCATTTTCCATAGGAATCGGTCGGGCCGAATCCCTCATGTGGTTCATCAGTATTTTATGAGTAGCCACTTTTCGCTCTCCTTTCTTCTTTTCAACTCTGGTATAAGAACCATCTTCGTTAAGCGTCCATCGTTGCTGGTTATCTTGTAAATAAACATTTATCACAAACTGAAGGTATTTTTTGAGCCTGTTTTTCTCAATCGGAGTAATCGCCTCTACCCTGGCATCCAGATTTCGGTGCATCCAGTCTGCCGAACCTATGGTATATATATGATTTCCTCCATTCAGGAAGTAATAAATCCTTGAATGCTCCAAAAACCTTCCAATAATCGAGTGTACCTTTATATTTTCACTTAAGCCCTTTTTTCCGGGTATTAACCGACAAACGCCACGCACTATCAGGTCAATTTTAACCCCCGCCTCGGAAGCTTCATATAATTTCTGAATAATGAATGGGTCTTCCAGGCTATTCATTTTTGCAATTATTCTGGATGGCCTTTCATTCCGCGCCTCATTCGTCTCAAACTCAATCAGGTCCGTCATCTGTTTTCGCATATGATTCGGAGCAACAAATAGCTTTTCGAATGTTTGATCAGGGGCATATCCTGTAAGTAGGTTAAATATATCCGTTACATCCGATGCTATAATCTCATCGCAGGTAAACAATCCAAAATCTTCATAGAGCTGAGCGGTATCAGGGTGGTAATTTCCCGTTCCAATATGGCAGTATGTTCGAAGTCCATCCTCTTCCTCACGTACCACCATGGTTACTTTGGTATGAATTTTTAAACCGGGAATTCCATACGCAACATGAACGCCATAATTTTCCAGTTGCTGCGCCCAGTTAATATTTCGCTCTTCATCAAAACGGGCTTTAATTTCCACCAAAACGGCCACCTGCTTTCCATCTTCTGCTGCCTGCATCAAAGAGTGCATAAGCGGAGAGTCTTTGGATGTACGGTATAAGGTTTGTTTGATAGCCAGAACTTTCGGGTCTCTGGCAGCCTCTTCAATAAACCGCTGGGTAGAGAGGGCAAAACTATGATACGGATGATGCACCATGAAATCACCTTTTCGTATTACCGAAAAAATACTAGGAATTTCCTCATCCACTTCGTGCTTAAGTGCAGGATGTAATACAGGTAGCCAGTTTCTGGATTTCAATCTGGCAAAACCGGGCAGGCCTGCGATCTGGAATACATCTACCAATCCGATTGTGCCATTCATTTCATATACATCATTCCAGCTGATATTCAGGTTCTTAACCAGGTATTTTTTGATATGATGGGGCGTTTGCTCATCCAGTTCCAGTCGAACAATCTGAGCGAACTTACGCTCCCTGAGTTCATCTTCAATCACCTCAAGAAGATCATCTGCTTCTTCCTCCTCGCGTTCTAACGAGGCATTCCTGGTTACCCTGAACAGATGAGCCGAAAGCACTTTCATACCCGGAAAGAAGGTCTCCATTTTTGTCTCGATCAGATCCTCAATAGGCACTAATACAATTCTGTTTCCGCGTCGGTGAACCTTTATAAACCGGGGTCGGTTTGCCGGAATTTTAACTCTTGCAAAGAATTTTTCCTTGTTCTTAGGATTCTGAAGCTCTACCGCAAATGACAAACTCTGATTGGAGATAAATGGAAACGGGTGTGATTCGTCAACGGCAAGTGGTGTTACTATTGGATAAATCTGCTTTAGAAAGAAGTTATCGCTTACCTTCTTTTGATAATCGGTCAGCTCATTATAATGTTTAATGCTGATCCCTTCCTCTTCTAGCAACGGCATCAAATCGTTAAAGAAGCACCCTCGGTAATTTTCAATCATGCCCTGAACTTCATGCCGTATTGCCTTGAGCTGATCAGCTGCTGACATTCCATCTACAGAGAGTGATTTTACCCCTGCATGTAGTTGGCGTTTCAGTCCGCCTACACGCTTTTGAAAAAACTCATCCAGATTAGAGCATACTATTCCTATAAACTTTACCCGCTCTAAGAGTTTGTTTTTTTCCAGGTGGGCTTCGGCCAAAACCCGGTGGTTAAACTTCAACCAGCTCAACTCGTAATTGAAGAAGAATTCATCTCCAAAGATCCTCAGACTACTGGAGCTAAGGTCTTTGTGCAGACCTCTTTCTTTAAGAATTTCATTCTTTTTTTTGTTTGCCGATTTTTTTCCGCGTCTCTTTTTCTGCTCCTCAATAGGGTCAAAGTCAAGCTCGTCTGGAGATAAAGATAATTTCATTAGCGCTGAGGTAAACTTGAATACGCAATTAGGTTGAAAACTAACTATAATTCTTTAAAGTTAATGTAAACATCTTAGCACCCTTTTTCGTGCAAAATCCTTTACTAAATCCCTCAGAAAAAGAAGACGCCTTTGAGCAAACGGTACGCCCGTCTAATCTTGGGGAATTTATTGGTCAGCATAAAGCCATTTCGAACCTCAATGTATTTATAAAAGCAGCCCGCCAACGAGGCGACGCATTAGATCACGTGATCCTCTCCGGGCCTCCCGGGCTTGGGAAAACTACCCTTTCTTACATTATAGCGCAGGAAATGGGTGTAAACATACGCCCAACAACCGGGCCCGTTCTTGAAAAACCCGGTGATTTGGCGGGAATGCTCACCAATCTGGAAGAGGGAGATGTTCTGTTTATTGATGAAATACATCGGCTAAATCCGGTTATTGAAGAATACCTGTACTCAGCCATGGAAGATTTCAAGCTGGATATCGTAATTGATTCCGGCCCGAATGCCCGTAGCATCCAGATTGAGCTAAATCATTTTACTTTGGTTGGAGCTACAACCCGAAAAGGGATGCTCACAGCACCACTTCGCGCCCGTTTTGGAATTGATATGCGATTGGATTATTACGATGTAGAATTACTTCAACGTATCGCGCTTCGTTCCGCGCACATTATGGGCTTTGGAATTACAGAAGAGGGGGCGCATGAAATCGCGAGTAGAAGCAGGGGCACTCCAAGAATTGTGAACAAGCTCCTTCGCAGAACGCGGGACTTTGCCCAGGTAGATGGCCTGGACACTATCGATCAAAAAATTGCTGATAAAGCTTTGAATGCCCTAGATGTAGATTCCAACGGCCTGGATGAGATGGATGTACGAATGCTTCGTGCCATTATTGAAAATTATAAAGGGGGGCCGGTTGGTTTGAGCACGTTAGGTGTCGCGGTTGGGGAAGACAAAGGTACGATTGAAGAAGTATATGAGCCTTACCTGATTAAGGAAGGTTTTTTACAGCGCACACCAAAGGGTAGGGTAGCTACCGCAAAAGCGTATCAATATTTGGGACTTTCCACATCTGGAGATAGTACTCTTTTTGATTGACTCTCATCGTTGATCATCCTGAGAATGACGAGCCGTTTCGTAGTCATTCAAAAAATTAACCCTGTTTTATTTTCAATTCTTCTTACCTTTAGCGCTCTTTTCGTAACCGAAAGTACCTTATTAGATTTACTATACATGAAAAATTTATTTACCTCTGAATCTGTCTCTGAGGGACATCCGGATAAAGTTTCCGATCAAATTTCTGACGCTATTTTAGATGCCTTGTTAGCCGAAGATCCGAAATCCCGTGTTGCAGTTGAAACCTTAGTTACTACTGGTCTGGCAGTTGTTGCCGGAGAAGTAACTACCGAAGCCTATGTTGATGTAAAAGAAATCGTACGGGAAGTGATCCGAGACATCGGCTACACCAAGGCTTCATATCGATTTGATGCCGACAGTTGTGGCGTGCTTTCAGCGATACATACTCAAAGTCCGGATATCGCGATGGGTGTCGATAGAGATGGTGCCGGTGATCAGGGGATGATGTTCGGTTACGCTACCAAGGAGACCCCTGAATATATGCCGATGCCGCTTCAGTACTCGCACAGCCTGTTGAAAGAACTCGCTCGCATTCGCAAGAACACCGACTTGATGCCCTATCTGGGACCGGATAGTAAAAGCCAGGTTACCATTGAGTATGACAATGATGGAAAACCATCCAGAATTGATACCATTGTGCTTTCTACGCAACACGATGCGGATGTTGATCAGCCCCAGATTCACGAGGATGTCAAAAATATTTTGATCAAGAACGTGATTCCTTCTGAACTGATTGATGCTGAAACCAAATATCATATTAACCCAACAGGGAAGTTTGTAATTGGTGGCCCACATGGTGATGCCGGGCTTACCGGACGAAAAATTATTGTAGATACCTACGGCGGTTTTGGCGCTCATGGCGGCGGAGCTTTCTCCGGGAAAGATCCTTCTAAAGTAGATCGCAGCGCTGCTTATGCTGCCCGACATATTGCTAAAAATCTGGTTGCCGCAGGACTTGCAGAGGAGTGCCTGGTACAATTGGCTTATGCGATAGGAGTTGCCGAGCCTGTTTCCATAAATGTGAATTCGTATGGAACCGGAGTTAAAAGCGATAATGAACTAGCCGAGCTTGTTGCCAAAACCTTTGATTGTACTCCGAAAGGAATTATCACTCGCTTTGATTTACTAAGACCCATTTACCGCCCAACAGCCGCTTATGGACATTTTGGCCGCGATGAATTCCCCTGGGAAAAACTCGATTTTGTGGATCTGCTCTCCTGATTTGATCCAAAGGCAGTCGTTGACTGCCTTTTTTGTTTGTGCTTGTTTCTAAGTAATTAATTTGGCTAATTCAACTAAATCTTAATCCCTGCTCCGCCCTGCCTACCGCAGGCAGGTTAAACGCCGGGTCGTTATGTGTTTTAACCAAGAACTATTTTTTTAAAAATAATACGCTGGATTTTCTTCTTACCACTTGCCGCTATTTTAACTGCAATTGCTCAAACAGTAACAATGGTGATTGCAGAAAATATGCTTTGGTATTTCTCTGTATCTCTTTTACTAATTCTTAGTTTTATTTTTTTATTTTCACAACATATATGCCAGGAAGAATTGCTCCTAATCATAAACTTGGTGCTGTTTTAATTTTAGTAGTGATAACAGCATTAGAAATTTGGCACCTTTCTTCTTCTATTTCTGAATATTCGCAATTCGCGATCTTAGCAAGATTGTATACAGATTTTATACTAATACTAGGTGAAATTGCAGTTTTCAAAAATATTACACGTGTTAGACAATTATCTTTTAAGCAACAAAATTAAACAAATAACAAGCGTTTTAAGCGGATACTGAAACGAGTTCAGCACAGGCTTCGGTTGAGTTCGACTGAAAGCTTGTAAGCAATAAAATAAATCAGTTACTTCAACTAAAACTGAAAACATGCGCCGCTTAAACGCAGGATCGTTAGGCGCCAACTTTAATTTTTGATTTATGGATTTAATATTTCAATCTGGATACTTCATACTTGGAATTGTATTTACTGCTTTAATTAATGAATCCATAAAGCGGTTCTTTAACTACCCTAATGTAGATGCTGCAATTTCACAAATTGATCTTACTAGAAGTACAAATAAATACCATAATACTATACCAGTGCCTTTTTTATTGAAGGAAAAGCTAATAAAGCACGGTACTCTATATGTAAAACACGATGATAGTTTTACCAATGAATACCATATTGAAATGTCAATTCTTCAAATTATTGAAGAGCAAAAATTAGCAGAACTAGATCTGGAGAAAATTAATACAATTTTGAAGGAAATATCTATTGAGAAGATTGAGGATATAGTATTTGAAATTGCAATTAATAATTCGCTAATAGCAATTATTTCGAACTCACTTTTACTAAACCCTATTAAAATTGATTTTAATTTTAATGAAGAAAATAAAGTATTTGATATTCTAAAAGTTCCAAAAAATATTGACGGAACTCCTTGTGAATTTATATATCTAGAATTAGGAGGATTTATAAGGTCATTATTAGGAAGTTCTCATGGTGATATTTCGATTAATCAAAAAAGAATGCCTTTTATAAACGGTTTAGCACATTGTGATGTTGACGTAACTAGAATATATTTAGAAAATGCAAAGGCTTATTGTGAGAATTTGATTTTGAGACTTAATAGTCTAAGGGAAGAATTTAAAAAATTACAGACTGAGAAATTTTATTTAACCACAAAATTAATATTGACGAATACTGGCAAAACATCTGCGTTTCTATCGACACAATGCTCTCTTACAATAGATGAATCTGGAGATATTGCATTAAAAATGGTCGACTTTGACGAAAATGTCGATCAACAAAAAATTTCAGTAATAATTAACGACAACGCTACTAGGTTGAGGGAGTGGTCCCCAGACTTAAAAGACAGATTATCAAGTTTTGAGTCACAATTAAAAATTATTTCTATTGGCCCCGGGGAAACTCAAAAAATTACATTTGTTTCTGCAAACCCTGTTTCTGATGATTTTTCATCAGCATTAAATGCTTTAAAAGATGGTTATATCACATGTGATGTCACTTTTGAACAATACACATCTAGGAAAAAGAGGAACATTCCACGCTTAGGAAGATATTCAAGAAAAATTAATACTAGACAAAAATTACTATAATAAATGCCTTATAAGCGTTTCTCCTAGTCATGTAGCCCCGCTGCGTGATCCCTAATTTGTTGCCCAGCATCCTTCTACCTCTTTTCAAAAATTAATTTCAAGACTATTGCATTCCTGATTCGGATATTATACTTTGTAATTAAAAGTACTTTTATGAAAGACCAACAGAATTATCTCAACGACCTTGCGCAGATCCGCTCAATGATGGAGCGGTCTTCGAAATTTTTATCGCTTTCGGGGCTGTCTGGAGTACTTGCCGGCTTGTATGCCTGCGCCGGAGCTTATGTGGCATATTTCTATTTTAATTTCCGCCCGAATGAGTTTGAGTACGCCATCAACAGGAGCGAAGAGACTGTTGCCGGGTTGCCTCCCATATTGGGACTTGCCATTCTGGTATTGGTTTTGTCGGTAGGAACAGCGTTGGTGCTTTCTTCAGGGAAGGCCAAACGAAAGGGGGAAAATATCTGGAATTTTGCCTCCCGTAAAATGCTTGAGGCGGTCAGCGTGCCTCTTCTTACCGGGGGAGTTTTTGTTGTTCTCTTAATTGCATTTGGGTATTCCGGGCTTGCCGCTCCTTCAACGCTTCTTTTTTACGGGCTTGCGTTAACGGCCGCCTCTTCATACACCTTTGAGGATGTTAAATATCTGGGCTGGATTCAAATTGCACTTGGTTTAGCTGCTGCTTTATTTATTTCATTTAGTATTCTTTTATGGGCGATTGGCTTCGGAGTTCTTCATATAATCTACGGTCTGTACATTCACGTTAAATACGAGCGGTAGAACATTGAACCTGAACTTAGATCATTTACATAAAGCTTTTGAAAGCAAAATCCGGCTCGGAATTATGTCGGCACTTGCTGTAAATGATTTTCTGGATTTTACATCCTTGAAAGAACTGCTGGATGTAACGGATGGAAATCTGGCAACCCATATAAAAAAGCTGGAACAAGAACGCTTCATTGGTGTTAAAAAAACCTTTGTTGACCGAAAACCAAATACACGGTATTTCATTACCGCTGAAGGTAGAAGCGCATTTCAGAAACATCTGGATGCACTGGAGCAAATCATTAAATCCCAGGGATTATGAAAAATGACCTGGGATATATTTTTTATTTATTCACTTTGAAATTAAAAGTACTTTTAATCTAATATAATTATGGAACATCAAAACGAGAGAACTATCCTTGAGCAGGCTGCTCATTCCATCAGAAAATCAGTAACCGTAAAAATTGCCTCAATTTTTATACTGATGCTTTTGCTAATGATCCCTATGTCATTTATAAAATCCCTGATATTTGAACGAGAAATGCATCGGGCATCTGTTATTTCTGAAGTCAGCGACAAATGGGCGAACGAACAGTTTGTGTTTGGTCCAATTCTTAGTGTCCCGGTTAAAGAGATACAGCATTTTTACGGAGAGAAAAAAGAAGTGCTGCATCTGGCTCACTTCCTGCCCGGGTCGCTGAATATAAATACGGATATAAACCCACAGTCCCTCTACCGAGGCATATATGAGGTTGTGGTTTATGACTCCAAAATATCTTTTTCAGGTAATTATGAAGAGTTAGAAGGCTTTTCAGATGAACTGGATCAATATGAAGTGCTTTGGGACAAGGCTTATTTAACCATTAATGTTTCTGACCTGCGTGGAATAAAAGAAAAGGTTGTAGTTGAGTGGAATGGGGAAAAGAAATCTGTGGAACCCGGGTCTTCAATCCCCAGCCTGATCAAATCCGGCATTACAGTTCATGATATCCTTGAAGAGAATCCCGGCTCCTCCGCCCTTTCTTTTTCTTTTGACCTATATCTACAGGGAAGCCAGTCTTTGGAGTTTATCCCCCTTGGCAAGGAAACCAATGTAAAGCTTTCCTCAAACTGGCCCGATCCCAGCTTTTCGGGATCGTTTCTCCCCGATAACAGGTCCGTAACCGAGAATGGGTTTGAAGCTGATTACAAAGTTCTGGAACTGAATCGGAATTATCCTCAATTCTGGATAGGTAATCAGAATACAGAGAGCATCACTAAGAGCTCTTTTGGTGTGGATCTTCTCTTGCCAATGAATGATTACCAGAAGTCGATGCGTTCTGCCAAGTATGCCTTACTGGCTATTTCTCTGACTTTCCTAACCTTTTTTCTCGTCGAAATTTTCAATAAAAAGGAAGTGCATCCATTTCAGTACATACTTATTGGCCTGGCGCTTTGTCTTTTTTACACCTTGCTCATTTCGATTTCCGAGCACTTCGATTTTAATACTGCTTACATTGTATCAAGTATCGCGGTGATTACTATGATTGGGCTTTATACCAAGGCTATTCTTAAGAATATCTTCCAAACAATCTTATTGGTTCTCATACTGGTTATCACTTACGCTTTTGTCTATATCACTTTACAAGTACAGGATTATGCGCTTCTGATCGGCAGTATCGGGCTAACCTCTATTCTTGCACTAACCATGTTTATTACCCGAAAAATTGAGTGGTATGAACTGGGAAAGAGTTTAACGCCTCTTTCAAAAGAAACCACTGTTTAGCACAACTAAAAGTATATTAATTCAAACTTATGATACATTTCATGAACACAACAAACTCTATCCCGGGGTCTTTGCTCCGGGTTTTACTCATTGTATTCGGCCTGCTTTTAATTCCACTCATTGCCATGCAATTTACGAATGAAGTGGTCTGGACCTTATCCGATTTTGTGATTGCGGGAACTCTGCTTTTTGGTACCGGACTTAGTTATGTCCTGATCACCACCAAAGCAGAAAATTTCGTCTATAAAATGGCTACCGGATTAGCTTTGGTTTCCGTGTTATTCCTGATCTGGGCTAATCTTGCTGTTGGCTTGATTGGAAGTGAAAATAATCCTGAAAACCTTATGTATTTTGCAGTAATTCTCATAGGAATGATTGGTGCCGGAATCTCACGTTTCAAGCCTAAAGGCATGATGCTTACACTTTTTGCTATGGCTGCTTCAATGGTGATAATTGCCCTCATAGCTTTCGCCCTTGGGGCTCATCATTATCCTTACAGCTCCACAATGGAAATTCTAGGGGTTACCGCTTTTTTTACTGTGCCTTTTATTCTATCTGGATTGTTGTACCGTAATGCTGCGGGGTTTGACGTAAAGGATGAAATAAATGAATAAGAAAAGATTAGTGGGAGTCCTGCTGTTTTCCATTGCGGGACTTATTGTTTGGTTTTCTTTTGTCGCACATTTCGGAGAACTCGGCTTTTCGAACAATAACGAAAGTTTATTCGGAGCAGCATCTGTATTTATTTCTGCAGCGACTTCTTCATTCTTAATTTCTCCTATAATATTTCGATTAGAAAAGAATCGTAATATTTATATAAAAGCGTTTGGTCTTGGTGTTTTTATTGCTCTTATTAGCATGCTGATCGGCTCTTATATATTTAGTATTGTAATAATCTTTGAAGATATTTTTGCTTTATCAGACTATCTCTTTTTCGGTTTCTATGGGTTTATTTTTTCGGTTATCGTAATGAGTCCGGGGCTTATCCTCGGAGGATTAACTGGCGTCTTGCTTCATTATCTTGCGAATAAATTTGACCCCAAGACTGGGTAGCTATATACTTTCAGAATGAAAGGAACCGCTTACTTATTTCAGTCTTCATTAATCATCCTCTGGTGGGTTTTAATCAGTGTAAATGAAGAATTTTATCAGCTCTTTTCTTTTTCTGAGATCACAAAACAATCCTATTTCGCGCTTCTTGCTCCGGATTTACTATTGCTTGGAATTTTGTCTTTAGTGAGGGCTTACAAAATTAGCCGGGATCTTAGCCTTATCATTCTTGGGGCTTTTGCTTATGCTACTTTATTCTGCATCAATGCCGCTTTACTAGGTGGTGATGGAATTATTCCCACAATTACTATGATGTTCGGTTTGGCTTTCAATATCTACTTGTCTTATCCAGGTTTTTTTGCCCGAAGCTCTGCTTCTAAATCTTTTTACATAAACTTCTTCAAAACGGTAATCCAAATTTTGAGTTTTTGGACCTTATTTCTCGGGATCATTCCTTATCTGATTTTATATGTTTCTACTTCTGAAATTGGTCTATCAGAAAATTCATTAGTTCTGATTTCTTGTTTTTTCCTCTTTCTGGTTTTTTCTCTTTTGGGGCTTTCAAGTGCATATTTCATGGTTCAAAAAGGGAAAGGAACGCCTCTTCCAATGGATGCAACTAATTCCTTAGTAACCGCTGGTCCGTATTCTGTTATCAGAAACCCAATGGCAGTTGCTGGCGTTGGGCAACTATTGGCTATCGCGCTTTTATTTAATTCCTTTCATATTGCAGTGTTTGCAATAATTGGAGCTATGGCCTGGCATTTTATAGTGCGACCGATTGAAGAAGATGATCTTCAAGAAAAGTTTGGCTCGGACTATTCGGAATATAAAAGCAAAACCAAGTGCTGGATTCCTAAATTCAAAACATAATCTTTCCTTTTCCTTTCAGCTTTATTTAATCTTAATAAGATATTATTTTTCATTAATAATGTTTAAAGCATTACAAACTATCATTACTTATACATTACAAATTAGATTTGGTTCAGGCTAGCTTCCTGCCGTATATTAGTGCCAGTTACTGAAAAAACAGAAGCAGCCGGCTATAAAAAGCAGGCTTTTTTTATGTCCGGGAATCAAGTACCAGATTCTATCGTTATTTGATTCTGAAGTATATAACTACCTCGCACAGTAATGAACTCGCCTTCAGGACAACCTTCTATCGAGCTTTTTGGAATTACCATCATGGAGCCGATGGTTACGTTCACAGATTTGTGGATTACCGCAGTTTGTGTGTACGCTTTTATCAAACTGGTGAAGCTTAATAAGCCCGGAAAAGTACATCAATATATGCGCTGGTATTTTCTCATTATGGGGCTTGCTACTTTTTCAGGCGGAGTGCTTGGTCATGCTTTTCAATATGCGGTTGGTTTAGAATGGAAGCTTCCGGGTTGGTTGATCAGTATGATTGCAGTAATGGCTGTTGAACGAGCCTCTATTATGCATGCCCGACCAATTATCAATAAATCCTTTGGCAAATTTCTGGAAGTATTTAATGTGGCCGAGCTTTTGTTTTTTGCCGCGCTCACCTTTACCACCCTCAACTTCTTTTTCATAAAAGTTCACTCAGCTTATGGGCTTGGACTTGTTGTTCTTCCTCTTCATTTTCTTGTATTCTGGAAAACCAGAAATCCAGCCAGTAGAATATTTGTGCTTACGGTTTTATTCGCCACGCTCGCTGCTTTCTTTTATACCAGCGAAATCGGTCTTGGGATTTGGTTTAATCATTTAGATCTGGCTCACACGGTAATGGCAATAAGTATGTATTTCTTCTATCGGGGAACTATAGTTCTTGAGGTTATGGAACCGGAAGATGTACTTGAAGAAAAGGGCTCTTTTATAGTTTCTGTTAAAGCCTTATTTCTTCCTGGTAAAAAAGTTTAAAATGTGATAAGTAGTTTTTCTCCCTGAAATAAAAAGTGGTTTATTGTTTCAGCACTAACTAACACTTTTCGCCATGTTGAAATTCTCACTATTTGCTATTCCCTTCCTGGTTTACACTCTTCCATTTAACTTTACTCCCAACGAAGATTGCATACCGGTTAACCGAACAGAAGAAACTATTGCCTTCAAAAATGTGACTGTAATCCCGATGACTGCAGAAAATGTGGTTTTGGAAAATCAAACCGTTGTGATAGTGGGTAATAAAATCAGCCTTGTCTCTCCTTCCAAAAATGTTGACTTAGCAGAGGATGTCCCCACTATTGATGGTACAGGAAAGTTTCTTATTCCTGGCCTTGCTGAAATGCACGGGCATGTTCCTCCAACTCATCCTCCTGCAAATGCCCCGTCTTATTTTAATGATGAATATGTAGAAAACACCCTGTTTCTTTACGTGGCTGCGGGGATAACCACTGTTCGGGGAATGCTTGGCTATAATCACCAACTGGAATTAAAGGATAAAGTGAACTCGGGAGAGATAATCGGGCCAAATCTTTATCTGGCGGGTCCTAGTTTTAATGGAAATACGGTTAGTTCACCTGAGCAGGCAAGAGAAAAGGTAATTCAGCAAAAAAATGAAGGCTGGGACTTGCTGAAGATTCATCCGGGTCTTACGCTGGCAGAATATAACGCCATGGCAGAAACAGCAAACGAGATTGGCATCACTTTTGGTGGCCATGTTCCTGCAGATGTTGGTATTGAACGTGCTATTGAGGCCGGGCAGCTTACAATGGATCATCTGGATGGTTATGTTGCTTATTTAAGCTCTTTTGAAGGGGCAGAAAGAGATTCGAAAATGGCTGAAATCATCCAAAAAACTGTTGAAAATAGCGTTTGGCTTGTTCCAACCCAGGCTCTTTGGGAAACCATTATCGGGGCTGGTGATTATGACGCCATGAAAAACTATGATGAACTAAAATATATCCCTCAAGCTGTACGAAACGGGTATAATAATTGGGTAGCAAATAACATAGACAACAACACAAATCTTAACGTAGGAGACGCGCTGGATCATGCTGAGCTTCGAAGAGAACTTCTTCAAAAGATGAATGAAGCAGGGGCCATGATCCTGATGGGTACGGACGCGCCTCAGTTGTTCAGTGTTCCGGGATTTTCAATTCATCGAGAGCTTCCGGCCATGGTAGAAGCGGGAATGACTCCTTACGAAATCATTGAAACAGGAACTAAGAATGTTGGGCTTTACTTTAGCGACCGGGCAAATTTTGGAACTATTGAACCCGGAAAAAGAGCTGATCTTATATTGGTTGATAAAAATCCTTTAGAAGATGTAGCCAATATTCAGCAACACTCCGGGGTTATGGTTCGCGGAAAGTGGCTTTCTAAAGAAATGATTGAAACTAAGTTGTCCGAGATTGAGGCGTCTTACAATTAATTCTATCCTTTAAACTCCGTTTCTTTTTTATAAATTGAGGCACACTAACTAATCTCAATTTATGAATCTGACCAGAGTTATTCTTTTGGGCTCTTTTCTGGTATTATCCTTTTTAATGCCGGGGCGCGCTCAAACAAATCCTATCTTTTTTACAGGGGCACACATCATCCCTATTTCTGGAGAGCCCATAGAAAAAGGAGTGCTGGTAATCCGCGACGGAAAAATTCAAGCCGTTGGCGACCATCGATATAAAATTCCCGCAAACGCAACTATCGTTGATGTTACCGGAAAAGTAATTATGCCGGGACTCGTAGATACACATTCCCATATTGGTGAAGGTGACGGCGGAGACCGTTCTTCCTCGCTTCATCCGGATGTTCGTATTCTTGATGCGATTGATCCCCGAAGTGACACGTTCAAAAAAGCACTGGCAGGTGGGATCACTGCCGCGAATGTAATGCCCGGTTCCGGTCATCTTATGAGCGGACAAACTGTGTATCTCAAGCTTCGAAAAGCCAACACGGTAGAAGAAATGCTTTTGGTTATTGATGAAGAGAACAATATTTATGGCGGATTGAAAATGGCCAATGGAACTAATCCAATTGGAAATGGCGCTCCACCACGGCCGGGAACAAGGGCCAAATCTGCCGCGATGGTCCGAGAGTTATTTATTAAAGCTCAGAACTATCAACAAAAAATAGAAGCCGCTGATGGCGACGAAAGTAAAATGCCACCTCGCGACCTTCAAATGGAGACTCTGGTTGAAGTACTGGAAGGAAAGCGTACCGTTCACAATCATACTCACAGGCATGATGATATTTTAACTGCGATTCGTCTCTCTCAGGAGTTTGGATATAAGCTGGTACTACAACACGTTTCTGAGGCTTATAAGGTGGCTGATGAGATTGCAAAAGCAGGTGTTCCGGCTTCTATTATTACCCTGGATTCTTTCGGGGGGAAACTCGAGGCTAAAGATTTCAGCAACGTGAATGCCGCTGCGCTGGAAGAAGCCGGGGTTTTGGTTGGCTTTCATACCGATGATTATATAACCGATTCCCGCCTTTTCCTTAGATCTGCTGCAATGGGTGTTCGGGAAGGCATGAGTCGTGAAAAAGCACTCGAAGCTGTAACTATTGCTAATGCAATAATGATGGACATAGATGATCGGGTTGGAACACTTGAAAAAGGAAAAGATGCTGATTTCATTATTCTAAGTGGCGATCCTTTCAGTGTTTATACAAAAGTTGAGCAAACCTGGATTGAAGGATTAAAGGTTTGGGATATCGAAAATCCTGAAGACAAAAAATACTCGACCGGAGGTTACGAAATCTTCCGGGGAGACATCCATGTTCATCATTTAGACGGAGAATAATCATGAAGAAATTACTTTTACTTTCGCTTGTTTTTGCCCTTGTTTCAGCTTCGGATGGTTTTTCCCAAATCGCGGTAAAGGCAGGTTTGTTATACACAAGCGCCGGAAACCCCATTGAAAATGGGGTTGTTCTGATCAAAAATGGAAAAATTGATCGTGTTGGTGCCGAGGGTTCTGTACGAATTCCATCTGACTATAAAATACTGGAGGCAGCAGTAGTCACTCCCGGCTTGATTGATGCTCATACTGTAGTCGGCCTTGCCGGACATCTCAATCAACCCCACGACCAGGATCAGCTAGAAACTTCGTCAGCCATTCAGCCGGAGCTTAGAGCTATTGATGCCTACAATGCCAGAGAAGAGTTAGTTAGTTATCTGAGAAGCATGGGTATTACTACTATTCATACCGGGCATGGGCCAGGTGCCTTGATAAGCGGACAAACTATGATTGTTAAAACTTCCGGAGAAACGGTTGATGAAGCCGTTCTTAATCCTTCAAGAATGCTGGCTTTTACATTGGGTAATATGATGAACAGCAATATCAAAAAGCCCGGAACCCGATCAAAAGGTATTGCCATGCTTCGGGAAAACCTTATTAAAGCACAGCAGTATCTGGAAAAAAGAAATAGTGATAATCCGGCTGTTAAAGATCTTGGCATGGAAGCATTGGCAGATTTGCTGGAAGGAAAACTTACGGCTATGGTGACTGTACATCGTGCAAATGATATCATGACCGCTATCAGGCTGCAGGAAGAGTTTGGTTTTCCAATGGTAATTGATGGTGCAGCCGAAGCTTATTTGGTGCTGGATGAAATTAAAGATTCAGGTCACTCTGTTTTTGTTCACCCTCCAATGCTCCGCGCAACAGGGGAGGCAAAAAATGCCACCATGGAACTTCCTATGATTTTGCATGAAGCAGGAATTCCTTTCGCGTTTCAAAGTGGTTTTGAGGGGTATGTTCCAAAGACACGAGTTGTTCTTTTTGAAGCAGCAATTGCGGTTGCCCATGGGCTTGATCGGGAGATAGCCATTCAAAAACTCACAATTGATGCCGCAGAACTTCTTGGTGTTTCAAATCATGTGGGTTCTATTGAGCGTGGCAAAGATGCTGACCTCGTGCTGTTCAATGGAGATCCATTTGAGTATCTCACTCATGTAACTAATGTGATCATAAACGGAGAACTTCAAAATTAACCCATAACCTGCTCTGGTTTTGAAACCCATTACGTTCACAACTTATCTGGAACCTGCTAATAAAGTCGGTTATACTCATATCACTGTTCCAGTTGAGATTGTTGAACAAGCTGGCGGATTTAATACTCGGTTGCATTGCTCGATAAATGGAAATGAAAAAATTCATTCCGGGCTAATGGGAAAAGGAGATGGACGCGGGATGATCATTATTAACAACGCCCGGATAAAAAAATGGGGGCTGGATTTTAATACCGAAATAAAAGCCGCCATAGAGCCAGATCACTCTAAATACGGAGCAGAAATGCCTGAAGAGCTTGAGGCGCTGTTGGAGCAAGATCGGGAAGGCCTGAAAGCGTTCGAGAAGATAACCCCTGGCCAACAGCGCTATATTATTGGGTATGTTGATGGAGTTAAATCTGTCCAAAAAAGAATAGACCGGGCAATTATGCTTATCAACAATCTTAAAACGATGCCAAGCGGCCCCTTTGATCATCGCCATTTATTAGGCATGCCGCCAAGAGAAGAGCATTAATTTGTTTTAACTGTGCCATCTTATCAACAACTTAGTGAGTTCTTTTCCCGGTTTTTTCCTAAAGACCTACTCTATAAATATGGAATGAATTTCTCTCCCATGTATAGGAGGACAACAGGAAGAATCACTTATATTTCTGAAGATTTCAGGCTTATAAAAGTAACCATTCCCCTCTCTTTAAAGAACCGAAATTTTGTTAACGTGATGTTTGGTGGCAGCATGTTTTCCGCTGTCGACCCGTTTCCTATGGTTCAGTTGATCAACCTGATTGGCAGTGATTTTGTGGTATGGGATAAATCTGCGGAAATTAAATTCCGAAGACCAGTTACAGAAGACTTATATGCTGAGTTTACTTACTCTGAAAGTGAACTTGACGAGATAAAAGAGCAGGTTAGTGCAAAGAAAGAAATAGAATTTAAAAAACAGGTAAAACTAACCAATAAAACGGGTGACACTCTTTTTTGCGAAGTAATTAAAAACCTATATATAGCGGAGAAAGAATTCTATAAACAAAAAAGGCGATCCAATAAGACCGCCTCTTAAACCTATAGTTTGTTACTAAGTTAATTCGCTGTACTTCCGCTTATGGTTTGCCCAAAGAAAATCGCATTGGCAAATAATTTGTTGGTTCCATACCAGAATGCTCTGAAATTTGGATTATCTGTCATTGCGATAACTCTTCCACCCCCAAAACGACTTACAACAACGGCAGCAGAGCCTTTGATGGTTTCCAGATTTTCATCGGAAATATACCCTGCAGCAAGCGGAGCATCCGTATAGTAAAGCGGGGTTGAGTATCTGTTTTCTCCTTTTTCAAGGAAAATAGTGCTGTTTCTGAATACGGTAATATCATCATCGTTAAAACCATAACCCAAGGGGTGTGTAAGATCCAGCTTTGCGTTAAAAATAGAACCCCCAATCACCCTTGCACCTGAGTCCATGCTTTGTTTCACATATGGTCTCGGACCTTCCTGCTCATCATCTTCTCGTTCTTTGGTTTTGACATCTGCGAGTTCTTGTTGCCGCGCCCAGTTCACCGCTGATTTATATGCGATTAGCACACCGCCGCCTCTAACCCAATTCTTGATTGCGTTTACCTCGCCCTCAGAAAGATCTCCGTACCAGCCGCCCGCCATAACAAGAACGTTGTATCGGTCCAAATCAGCTCCTCCTAAATCACCTTTGTCTAAAATAGTAAGCGGCATGTGATACCGTTGATCAAATAAATGCCAGGCTTCTCCAACTTCGGCGGAACTGGTTCCTTCACCGCCCAGAATTGCTACGTTGGGTTTTTCAAGGTTTTCGAAATTGTTACTTCCCAGATCAATTCCTGATGTTGATAGTCCACTTGATAGGGCATACACCTTAATTCCATCTTCCTTAGCAATTGTTTTTACGATCTCATGAACTTTGTTTTGATCATCCTGAACTCCCACGGGAATCAGAATGGTACCATAATCAAAGCTTTTTTGCCCTTCTTGTGTTACAGATGAAAAGGGAAGAGAAGCTACTTTTGTTCGAACCCCGGCGCTTTGTAATCTGTAAAGCGCCCTGGGGCTATAGTACTCATCCCATTCAAAGGCATAAGCATAATTTGATCGGTTTCCGACAACGCTTCCATTTGATTTCATCTCACCGTCAAAGCGTTCTCCCAACAAATTGTTATTGAACTCCCGCGAGCCCAGTTCAGCAAAAGGAAGATTAAATGCGTAAGGCATCGTCCAGGCAGAAACATCATAAAAAAGACTGTCGGTGAACTCCGTTCTACGCTCGAACATCGCTGTAATCAATTTATACTGTGGCTGATTAGTTGGAACCACATAGGCTTTCCCGGCTTCGAAATTTTCTCCATTAGCAGAAACGCCATTCCCAAGTTCATATACCTCAATCTGATGCCGATTCAGCATTTCAGCCAAATGAAATGTGCGTGCCTGGTCTGCGCTTTCTCCAAATACATAGGCTTTGATTGACGCCCGGGCAGCCTCCCTGGCTGCCTCCTGGTAAAATAATCGTTGGTGCTCCAGCAATTCTTCTCTCAGATCTTGCGCTGCTTTTAGCGTTGAATAAGATGCCGTCACCTGATTACGGATGGTAAATGGAAAGTGGATAATACCATGTACTGTTTCCTGAGCATGCCCGCGTGAACTGGCTTGTTCAAATAAAATACCAATTGAACCCTGCACATCCGGATAGGTTGATCCTTTACCATAATAGAAATCATCAAAACTTTCTTTTGAATAGTATAGTGATTGAATCTTGTCCAGTTCATCGGCGTGGTATTCCGCGATGTTTGCCGTTAAATCCTGATTACGCTGTGGTGTTAGCGGATGAGTGCGGCTCGGTATTCCTGGTTGAAAGAAAAAGGTCGAGTTACTTCCCATTTCATGATGGTCGGTTAAAATGTTTGGTTTCCACTCATGAAAGCGTGCAATCCTTCCTTTACTTTCAGGGTGTTGTACTAATAACCAATCCCGGTTTAAATCGAACCAGTAGTGATTTGTTCTTCCCCCGGGCCAAACTTCGCTGTATTCGCGGCTCTCCGGGTCTGTTACTAATACGTTTTTACTTTTGTGGGTATTCGCCCAATGAGCGAACCTGTTTAATCCATCCGGATTTATACTTGGATCTATAAGAACTACTACGTTACTAAGCAGCTCCTCGATTTCTCTTCCCTCTGCTGCTGCAAGATGATATACAACTGCCAGCGACGCATTCGATCCGCTGGGCTCATTTCCATGCACACTATAACTCATTTGAACAACCGCCGGCATTTCTGAAATATCCAGTTCTCCAGAAACTTCCGGGTCTGTAAGCTTCACGTGCTCCTCTCTGATTTCATCTAATCGGCCATGATTCGCGGGCGAGGTAATCACCAGCGATAGGAGTTTTCGGTTTTCATAGGTTCTGGCGTATTCTGTAATAGAAACCCTGTCAGAAGCCTCAGCAACTGCATACATATACTGAACTAACTGATCATGGCGCACGTGCCATTCTCCCAATTCTGCCCCTAGTACTTCTTTTGGTGTTGGGATATCATCATTATAATTAACTCCTTCTTTTAAGAAATAATCCAGTGTGTATTGTGCTAATACATTTCCTGAAATTAAAAGAAGGGCAAAGGTGAAGAGTATTTTTTTCATAGTGTAGTTTTGTTTGATCTGAGAGCGAATCGAATAGTACACCTCCAAATTGAAAAATGCTGAAAAAGGTTTCGTAAGTTTCTTAATGATCACATTTTCATCATTAGCAAAAAATTGTGTACTCTC
Source organism: Balneola sp. (assembly GCA_048058975.1). Lineage (GTDB taxonomy): Bacteria > Bacteroidota > Rhodothermia > Balneolales > Balneolaceae > RHLJ01. The sequence goes on along the minus strand of JBLLNP010000007.1, from coordinate 224,889 downwards.
AGGCTTTCTAACCAACCAAACGTGATGAACAGCATGGAAGGCCAAGCCAAATTTACTCTGAAATATGCCCTCGGCCCGGGGCTGATAATGGCAGCAGCAGCCGTTGGGGTTTCCCATTTGGTACAATCTACCCGGGCTGGTGCTGATTTTAGCTTTACACTGGTTTGGGCTGTTATTCTGGCGAATGTATTTAAATATCCTTTCCTGGAGTTTGGGCCCAGATATGCGCTTGCCACTCAGGAAAGCTTAATAAAGGGTTATAAAAAACTAGGTAACTGGGCTTTTTGGGTGTTTGTTGTTTTTACTATAGGAACCATGTTCATAGTTCAGGCGGCAGTGACTATTGTCTCAGCCAGCCTGGCCGCCGAGCTTACCGGAATCGTTCTTTCTCCTTTTCTTTGGAGCGCTATATTGCTGGGCTTTTGTATTGGTATTTTGCTTTTTGGGCAATATTCAGCCCTTGATAGCGCAATAAAACTCATTATGGTTGTGCTAACAATCTCAACTTTTGTAGCCATAATTGTGGCTGTATTTAATACACAAGGAGCGGCACCAAAACCAGAGCCTCCAAGTATCTGGACGGCAGTAGGCGGTGTAGGTTTTTTAATTGCCCTAATGGGTTGGATGCCTATTCCGATTGACGGAGCGGCATGGCACTCGCTTTGGTCTTTGGAAAGAATCAAACAAACCAAACACGTTCCAAAACTGAAGGAAGGATTGATTGATTTTAATATAGGATACATTGGGGCTGGTATATTGGCTTTAGCTTTTTTAAGCCTTGGAGCATTGATCATGTATGGCTCCGGGGTTGAGTTCGCCTCAAGTGGGGGTGTTTTTGCTCAACAATTAGTATCAATATATACTAGTACACTGGGCGACTGGGCATACTGGATTATCATTATTTGTGCATTTACTACTATGTTCAGCACAACGCTTACTGTTACCGATGCTTACCCGCGCGTATCACAAGAAATAATTTCCGTGATCAAGGCTAACCCTGATTCCAGATTTAGTTACAGGCTTTTGATTGTTCTGATTTCTATCGGTTCTCTGTGCATACTCTATTTTGCAGGCGTCCATTTTACCTTACTTATAGACCTTGCTACAACCGTTTCTTTTTTGACTGCTCCTGTTCTTGCATACCTTAATTACCGATTGGTTATAGACTCACATTTTCCGGCTGAGCACCGTCCCCCTCAATGGCTAAGAATTTTAAGTTGGGGTGGCATTCTCTTTTTAACCGGATTCACCCTATTTTTCATGTATTGGAAATTCTTCCAGTCCTAAAAAAATAGTTTTTGAGAAAATATCTTTTTCCTGTTCGCGAGCCGTTTAGCGCTTATTCCCACTTGATTGGAGCAATCATTTCTGTTGTATGGTCTGTTTTGTTGCTTATCAATGTGCCGGACAAAACTCTCTCTTATTCTGTTTCTTTTTTGATTTATGGTATTTCTGTTTTTCTCATGTTTTTTTCGAGTGCTATCTATCATGCTATAAATGTGACTTTCAAAACCGAGGAACTTTTCCGGCTTTTCGATCACATTATGATTTATGTGGTAATCGCGGGGAGTTATACACCTATTTGTGTTATTGTCCTTGATGGCGGCTGGCGATTAGGAATGCTTCTAGGCATCTGGCTTTTTGCACTTGCCGGGGTTTTCAAAAAAATATTCTGGTTAAACGCTCCTCGTTGGTTTTCTACTGCTTTGTATTTACTGATGGGATGGGTTGCCGTGATTATCTTTCCGCAAATGTGGGAATTGCTTCCTAAGATGTTCTCTTACTGGATTGTGATTGGCGGTTTATTCTATTCTATCGGCGCGGTTATCTACGCTATCAAAAAACCAGACCCACTTCCCCCACACTTTGGATTTCATGAAATATGGCATTTATTCGTGCTTGGAGGTGCTTTTTCTCATTTTTGGGCGATCTATAACTATTTGCCCGCATATTCCTAATTCAATTACCGATATTGACTCAATGCGTTTATATTAAACCGACTAAAATTTTTACTCAATTACCCGTATGATTTATGTTCGAAATAAACTTTGCCTCTCTTTGATTCTGGGTGCTGTTTTTTTCTCCGGAATTAGCTGCCAACAAGAACGAACCGGCCCCCAAAACGCCCCTGTCGGCAATCGGAAAAGCCCCATTGCTATTTCTTCCATCAAACATGAGAGCATTTATATTAAGGTTGTTTATGGTCAACCCTACCGAAATGGCCGAACTATTTTCGGCGACTTTGAATCCTATGGCGATGTATGGAGAACAGGGGCTAACGAAGCTACTGAAATCACAATAACCGAGCCCATTCTAATGGGAGGAGAAGTAGTTGAAGCCGGAACGTATGCACTTTTCTCCATCCCGAATAAAGACGAATGGACTGTTATACTGAATAACGACCTGGGACAATGGGGGGCCTTCACTTACACTGAAGACAGAGATTATGTGCGGTTTAATGTCCCTGTAATTAATCTGGACACTCCCGTTGAAGCTTTTTCTATAGAGTTTTCTGAAGTGAATTATTCACTTACTACTATGACTATGACCTGGGACCTGGTGAAGGTGGAAATCCCCATTCGCTTTTATGAAAACGGGTAGTTAGTCCACAAGTTTTAGCAATTCTTCAGGTACATCTATATCCATTCGTAAAACCTGGGATGCATGGGTCTTACCCTGCGCATCCAGCTTCAGAGAAACTGTACCTCCACCGCCCAAACTTTCATGTAGAATAAAGTTCAGCGCTCCGATATTTGGTAACTCAAACCGCTCAACTTTTCCCTTACAAACATTTTTCATGTGCTCTTTTACTGCTTCTGGCGTAAGTTTTTCTTTGAGGAATGGATAAATTTCGGGATGACGGGCGATAATGCCCACATTACTTCCATTTCCTTTATCGCCACTGCGGCCGTGGGCTATTTTTAATAATTTTACTACAGGCATTGTTCTCCAACTGTTTTAAGAAAGATACTTTTTTATTGGGATGGATTACAATTAGATACTAATTTACCCCCATGTACGATTCAACATTCCTTATAAAGCTGGTTCAGGCACGGATGCCTTTTGGAAAGTATGAAGGGCGATTCATAACCGACCTGCCTGTTCATTACCTGGAATGGTTTAGCAGAGAAGGATTTCCGAATGGTGATCTGGGCCAATATCTTTCTACTATGTACGAAGTAAAAATGAATGGCATTGAAAAAGTTCTTGATCCCATCAAGCTGGAATTTCGAAGAAAGAGGTGTCCATGAAGTTTTTTACCTCACAAATCAGTTATTTCATAACGAATCGTTCAGCTAAAAAGAACATAAAGCAGCTGTTTACATTCATCCTGATTCTTATCGGGATGATCACCGTGTATGGCGTTCTCTTTCATATTATAATGGAATATGAGGGACAAAAGCACAGCTGGATGACTGGTTTTTACTGGACGCTTGTAACTATGAGTACGCTAGGTTTTGGTGATATCACCTTTTCTTCTGATTTAGGTCGTTTCTTTTCAATTATTGTTCTTGGTTCAGGTATTGTAGTACTGCTTATAATGCTTCCATTTACTTTTATCGAGTTCTTTTATGCCCCCTGGATGGAAGCTCAATCAAGAGCGCGGGCACCCCGAGAGTTGCCCCCGAACACTTCCGGCCATGTCGTAATCACCTCCTTCGACCCAATAACAAAAGCCCTAATCGAAAAGCTGGTACAATACCATCATAAATATGTGCTGCTGATCCAGGATATCCCAACCGCATTGGAATTATACGATGACGGATATAGCGTTATGGTTGGAGATGTGGATGATCCCGAAACCTATCAAAAGCTAAGAATTGAAAATGCTTCTATGGTGGTGACCACGGGAACTGATATGCTAAATACAAACGTAGCACACACCATTCGCGAGTTCAACAAACATATTAAGATTGTATCCACAGTAAACTCTCACGATTCTATTGACATCCTTAAACTTGCCGGGTGCGACCATGTGTTGCACATGGGAAACCTTCTTGGGCGTGCGCTTTCTATACGTACACTTGGGCAGGATGCCCGGGTTCATACCATTGGCCGGCTAAATAATCTGATTATTGCCGAAGCTACAGCTCATGCCACACCGCTTGTAGGTAAAACAATCCGCGAATCCCGGTTAAGAGAAGACATTGGTGTTCATATAGTGGGCATTTGGAACCGCGGGACGTTCAAGGGCTCACACCCTGATACGGTGATTGAAAGTCATAGTGTGTTGATGCTCGCAGGTTCTATAGATCAGCTTCGAAATTATGATGAAATGTTCGGCATTTATGGAATGAGCGATGATCCTGTGGTAATAATTGGTGGAGGAAGAGTTGGCCGGGCAGCTGCTTATCACTTAAAAAAGAGAGGGATTAAGTTCAAAATAGTGGATAAGAACCCGGATCGTATCATCTCAAAAAACTTTATTCACGGAGACGCTGCTGATCTGGAGACTCTTAAAAAAGCCGGGATTGATAATGCTCATACTGTTTTAATAAGTACTAATCAGGATGATATTAATATTTATCTCACCATCTATTGTCGGCATCTGAGGCCTAATATTCACATTGTAGCCCGCTCAACTCTTGGTAGAAATGTTACCAATTTACATCGCGCCGGAGCTGATTTTGTGATGTCTTACGCATCGATGGGAGCCAATGCCATCTTTAATATCTATGAAGATAATGACATAATCATGATTGCTGAGGGTCTTAATGTGTTTAGTCTTAAAACGCCAAAAAGCCTGATTGGTAAAACTATACTTGAGTCAGACATTCGACACAAAACGGGCTGCAGCATTATTGCCTACACCAAAGATGGGGAGCAGATTATTAATCCGGATCCTTCTCAACCAATCCCAAAAAACAGTGATATTATTCTTATTGGTGAAACAGAAGCCGAAATGAAGTTCATAGACCTTTTCACCGATAAGTAAAAAATTTTGGCGATTATCCCCTTAGTACAAGTTAGATTTTTAGATTATCAACAGAGCTGTGGAAAAGTAATTACTTTTGTGGGTCTAGACCCTTTGAGAGTGGTAAATTTGTGATTGTATAAAAAACTAATAATTTGTAGCTATTTAGTTACCCTTACGGTACAAAATGTTAGAAATATTAAACAATTCATGTATATTTTTTGAAAAGACTCCAAGAATACGAAAAATATTTTTAAGAAAAAGCGAAAAATAATTTTTGTTTTCCACAAATTTATGTAGCTTTGCACAGCTATAAACATCTGGCTATCCTTGCCCAGAAATTCACAAAAAAAGCCCGTTAACATTTTGTTTTCGGGCTTTTTTTATATACTGATATCTGCACATAGATCATACAATGTGTTAAGATATGTGCATAAGTGACAAAAAACTGTCACTATGTAAAAAAACGTTTGTATCTATCCTATGTTTTCAATATAATCAAATGCACTTCTCAAATTTGTTTATAGCTAAGTGAATTTCTGAATTGCAACTATTTAATGATCAAAGCCCACATATAAGGGTTTACTATATATAATAGACAACAAACTACTATGCTTTTGAATAAGCAAGAGGTTGCAATGATTTTTAATATACATAGGCATTACTTAACTAAAGAATTACCGCTTGATTTTATCAGCTTAGAAGAGCTACCCAAAAGAACATTTGAATTATTTTCTATCAAATTCGTATTAAGTATATGCGAAAACAAAAAGGCTACCCTGTTCGAGCAGAGTAGCCTTTCTTATTTCAAAGCAGGTGTAGTGTCAATGGTAACACGCCGTTCATCCCAGTCGGGCATTGCGGGTTCGATTCCCGTCACCTGCTCTACTATTAACCCCCAAACCGAAGAAAGGAGGCTAAACATATGAAAAAGGTAAGAATTAAAATTCCGACCAGAGTTAGAGTTCGTTACAAAATCACCGTTCGCACCAGAACCAGATAAGTAGCACCCTCTAACAATAAGCGGTGAAGGGTAACTCCTTCACCGGTTTATTATAACTCAAGAATAGCGTATTTTGTTCTGTGTTTCAAACATTGTAACTCATTTCTAATGAAGCCCTATGGGAGATAGAGACAAAATAGATATTCAGATTGAAGTTGAGATTGAGCAAGAATTAGAGCTTCCAGAATCCGGTTTCAAGAGAGATTTAGATAAAGTAATCCTTACCGACAAACAGAAGCTAGAAGATTCTGAAAAAGACTAACTTGGTCTTTTCTGTGGTTCCATTTAAAAGCATACTCATTAACGTACAATTGTAGATACTTCTTAGAAGTGTGTTTGTAAGCACCTCTAATGCCATTCTTAATAAAGCTCCAAAAACCCTCGATAGTATTAGTGTGAACTTCACCACGAACGTATTCATCCTTCTTGTGGCTTACTTTCTCATGGATATATCCCAATGATGGTAAAGTATGGTAGCTCCAATTTTCATCAGTATAAATTGTGCTTCCCTTTGTTACGGTTTCCTTGATTAATGGAAATAAAGTTGCTCTGTTAATATCCTTTGTTACAAACGCTCTTACTCTACCATCTCTTTCTACAATACCAACCACAGGCGTTTTATCGGTTCCTCGTCCACGCTTTGACTTCTTTGTAGTTGGATTACGATTAGATTTTCTTGGTTTACCACCAACAAAGGTTTCGTCAATCTCAACAACACCTTCAAACATCATTCCGTCACCCTGTAAACACTTTCTGATTAAGTGACACATTCTCCAAGCTGTTTTATATGTAACGCCTATTTCACGCTGGATCTGCTTTGCTGAAATACCGCACTTGGACTGAGACATACGAAATACTACATAGAACCATTTAACAAGCTCTGTGGCTGATTTATGAAAGATCGTGTTAGCTGTTGGATATACCTGGATATTACCTTTGGCATTGGTAAAACAATTTCTTGATTCAGTATAGTACAGGTCTTTGTTAAGCTCGAAGATTTCTCCGGTTTCCGGGTGAACATATCCTTCTGGATAACGCTTGTTAAAGATGTACTCTAAACAAGCTCGTTCAGTAGGAAATTCTTTTTGGAAGTCGAAAAATGTGTAAGTCTTCATAGTGTCTTTGTTTAATCTGCTATGAAGATACAGAATTATTTACTTGTAGTCAAGGGATAACCGCCAAAACTTTAGAGGTCGTGTAATTTTTATTCCCGGAAACCACGACTGGGATGATGGCGGTCCGGATGGTCTGAATGCAATCCAACGACAAGAAGATTATATCGAAAAGTATCTTGACAGGGGGAACACCTTTCTTCCTGATAATGGATTTCCGGGTCCGGTGGATATCGAATTAATGGATGACGACGAACACCCTGCGCTAAGAAATGATATCAGATTGATTGTGCTTGACACACAGTGGTGGTTGCATCGGCACGACAAATCGTACGGAGACACTGGTGAATATGACCTGGTTGACGGCGGAGACTTTCTGGTGGAACTGGAAGACATCCTCAAAAAACGCCAAAAAGATTTTTTAGTGGTAGCGGCACATCATCCGTTGATTACTCATGGTCCTCATGGAGGTTATATGCCTCCGTCCACACATCTGAAGCCACCGATATTTGGGAGTTTATATGCTTTTTATAGAAAAGCCTTTGGCTTCGAGCAAGACATACCGCATCATAAATACAAAGAAATGGCGACAACGTTGCGGGACATGTTTCGCTTAAATGATCATTTAGTTTACGCATCCGGTCATTCGCACAATCTTCAATACCACAAAACAGACGGGCCCAGAGAAGTGCAACATTATATAGTATCGGGATCAGGCACCAAAGAGAATTATGTGGCTAAAGGGCGGGGAGCGGAATTTACCTACGAAGGCAATGGCTTTACCGTTCTAAAATATTATGAAAACGGCTCTGTTTGGATGGAAGCCTGGGCGCCGTTAGGCGAAGGAGATAAAGGGAAATTGGTGCATAAAACAGAGCTTAAACCACCGTATGACGATCCTTTGCTAAGGGAAGAAGAGACAAAGCTTCCAGATGTAGATTATTCTGACAGCACTGTAGTTGTAGCGCCAAATAAAGCCTACGATGAAAAAGGAAATGTTTTTCGAGCTATAGCCGGTAGCCACAACAGAAAGCTTTGGTCCATCAAATCTGAATATCCGGTTTTTGACATTACTGAAATACGCGGTGGATTAACTCCTGTACGAATGGGAGGAAAAGGACAATCAAATACGCTACATCTTGAAGATAAAGAGGGCAATGAGTTTGTACTTCGCTCAGTTGACAAGCAGGCTGGAAAAATTTGGGATGAAGACCTGAAGAAAACATTTGCACTTGACTTAGCTCAGGATCAGTTTTCAATTTTAAATCCTTATGGCGCTGTAGTAATTCCAGTGCTGGCTAATGCTATTGGTGTATATCACACCAATCCGAAGATTTACTATGTACCAAATGACTCTCAACTTGGCCAGTATGCAGAACAAATAGGGAATCAGCTCGCTCTTTTTGAAGAAAAACCAGACAACGATATGAGTGAAATAGCAAGCGTAGGTTTTTCAGAAGAAGTCGTTGCCTATCGGGATATGATCAGGGAAGTTGATAATGATATCGACCATCGGGTAGATCAACAGATGTTTGCAAAAGCCCGGTTATTGGATATGCTGATTGGAGACTGGGACCGACACAGCGACCAATGGCGTTGGGCTACCTTTGAGCCGGAAGACAGGCAGGGTAAAATCTATCGTCCAATTCCACGTGATAGAGACGTGGCTTTTATGAGAATGGATGGAATAATCCCTACAATTGCGAAGTACGGTCCATTTTTTCAATACCAAAATTTTGGCGAATCATACAACAGTCTGGTTGGATTAAATTTTAATTCTCTTGGACAAACCAGAAGGTTTACCAATCAACTTACCAAAGAAGAATGGTTGGAAATTGCAACCGAAATGCAGAACAATTTAACCGATGAGGTGATTGAACGTGCGGTAAGACAAATGCCGCAAGAAGCGCAGAAAGAAGCGGGCGAATTTTTGATTGACGGATTGAAAGCGCGGCGTGATAAGCTAGTCAGCGTTACGGAAAGATATTATGGCATGATTTCGGGTGTGGTTTCAGTTCCTGCAAGCAACAAAAGAGAGCGCTTTGTTATTGAAGTGCTGGGTAAGAATAATACCCGGATTCAGGTATTTAAACTTTCAGGTAAAGGTGTGCTCAGGGAGAAATATTTCGATCGCACTTTTAATAAAGAGGAAACAAAAGAAATCCGATTATATGGACTAGGCGGGGATGATGAATTTGTATTTAACGGGGAACAGAAAAGCGGAATTAAATTGCTGGTATCTGGAGGGCCGGGTGATGACTACTATGTTGACAAATCAACAGACCAGGAAGTAAGCCGGAAACTGGTTGGGGTTTTTGAAACGGAAATTGGGAACGAGTACGAAGTTTCTAAGAAAACACACCTGCACCTTACTGATAACCCGATTGATAATTACTACAATTATGAACGGGATTTTAAATGGAACAGATATTACCCGGGTTATTTTTTTAACTATAACAACGACGAAGGGCTTTTTATCGGTGGCGGCCCAAAAATTTTGAGAAATGGTTTCAGAAAGTTTCCTGCAGTCACCCATTACTTCAGGGTTAATTACGCGCCCCAATCCGGAGCCGCGAATATCAGATATTCAGGAAAATGGTTTGAACGTGTAGGACAGTGGGACGCCGGACTGGAATCGGCATATTTATTTCCTAAGAGTTTCAGAAACTTTTTTGGATTGGGAAATGAAACTACCCCGGAGGAGAGGGATCTGAAATTTTATCGCGCTAAATTAACAAGATTAGAAATTGAGCCATCACTGACCCAAAATGTAAACCAATCGCTTTCAGTAGTAATCGGTAATCGATTTAGCATTACAGAGATAGATGATAACCGGGATGAGAATAATATTGTAAGCCTGGCAGCGCTGGGGTTTGACGATAATACATTCGAGGATCAGTGGTTTAATACTTTATTTTTTAAAACACGCTTGTCTGATATCGACAACACCGCCAATCCAACCCAGGGATATGAACTAAGTTTCGGTTCAGATTTAAATATTGGGATAAAGAACACAAGCAAACCATTTTCGAGGTTTTATGCAGACCTTGAAATGTATTTTCCATTTAGTTTCAGCCCTCAAATTACGTTGGCAAACCGTACAGGAGGAATACATACTGAAGGCCCTTTTCCTTTTTACGAAGCAAACACAATTGGCGGAACAACAAACCTGAGGGGATATCGAGGGAACCGATTTTCAGGAAGAAGTGCATTTTATAACAATGCAGAAATCCGGGTTGAACTTTTCGATTTCTACCGATACTTGCTTGGAGGAAAGCTGGGCATCTCTGCCTTCTTCGATACAGGTCGTGTCTGGGTTAATAATGAAGATTCAAATATTTGGCATAAAGGCTATGGAGGTGGAATCTGGTTTAATGTTTTTGATGCATTTATTCTAAACTCTACACTGGGTCACTCCGTAGAAGGCTACATATTTGAACTGAAAGCCGGATTTTTCTTCTGACAAAAGAGAAGTCTGGCTCGATTATTGATATATTCGAGATAAATCTCACTCTTTTAATCAGGCATTATGCCAGAAAAAAATAACCTGCGTTTATTAGCGGCCATCATGTTTGCAGACATGGTTGGTTACACCCGCCTTATGCAGGAGGATGAGCAAAAAGCAAAAGATCTGCGAGATCGGCAAAGGGATGTCATAGACGGTTGCATTCTGAAACATCGGGGCCAAGTGATGCAATATTATGGTGATGGAACGCTAAGCATGTTTGGGAGTGCGTTAGACGCTGTTAGTTGTGCTCAGGAAATCCAGTTACTTCTGGCACAAGAGCCCCAAGTACCCCTAAGAATAGGAATACACATCGGGGATGTTGTGTATGATGATGAGGGTATTTACGGAGATGCAGTAAACATTGCTGCAAGAGTGCAAAGCCTGGGAATACCGGGATCGATCATGATTTCGGGAAAGGTTTTTGATGAGGTAAAAAATCACCCGGGTATTAAGGTTCAGTCTTTTGGGGAACACGATCTTAAAAATGTATTTAATCCTGTAAGTATTTTTGCGATAGCAAACAAAGGGATTGCGGTGCCCGAACAGGCATATATAAGAGAAATTACCGGGAGTAATAAGAACAGTGTAGCGGTGCTTCCATTTGCGAATTTTAGTCCCGATCCTGAAAATGAGTACTTCAGCGATGGAATTACGGAAGAGATTATCAACTCTTTAGTGAAGGTTAAAGGGTTGCAGGTAACTTCCAGAACATCTGTTTTTTCCTTTAAAAACACCCAAAAAGATATTCGGGAAATAGGTAGAGAATTAAACGTAGCCACGGTACTTGAAGGCAGTGTAAGGCAGGCCGGAAACCGCATTCGTGTAACAGCACAGTTAATTAAAACGGAAGATGGATTCCATATCTGGTCAGAAAATTTTGATCGGGAGATGAAAGATATTTTTGGGGTCCAGGACGAAATAGCACAGAAAATAGCCGATAAGCTAGAAGCGAACTTCACATTTGATACAGACCGGAAACTATATGAAGCCTCAACAGATTCTATAGTCGCGTACAATGCCTATCTGCAAGGGCTTTATTACTGGAATAAGCGCACACCAGAATCTGTAAACAAAGCTATTGAACATTTTGAGGCGGCCATTAAGAAGTGCACTACGTACACAAATGCATATTCTGGGTTAGCAAATTGCTATTCTTTTTTGGGGGCAATAGGGCATATGCAGGGAAAAGAGGCATTCTCGAAGGCAGAGAAATATGCACTAAAAGCAATAGAACTTAACAATTCGAGAGCGGACTCTTATATCTCGTTGGGTTATGTAAACCTCTTTTACCATTGGGATTTTGAGGCGGCGGATTCGAACTTTCGAAAAGCCATTACACTAGAGCCTGAAAATGAAGAGGGTCGGTCAGCATTCTCACTTTATAATCGAATTGTAGGGCGTTTTGATAAAATGCTCGATCAGGCGAAAGCCGCGGTAAAAATTGCGCCGCTTTCTCTTCCCGCTCTTAATGATCTTGCAAGATCCTATGTGCTGCTTAAAAACTATGAGGAAGCACTTAGACTTTACGATAAGATTATCGATCTGGACTCAAATTACAGGACTGCGTATGAGGGAAAGGCGTATCTATATATAGAGAAAGGTGAATTTGAAAAGGCCGAAATTCATACGAAAAAATATATACGAAGAATAAAAGGTCCGAATAAAGGAGGCACTCAACTAGGCTATCTCGCGGCTATGATGGGAGACAAAAAAGAGGCCCGGAAAAACCTGAGACTGGTTGAAAAAAGGCAGGAAGAAGAACCGGAACTAAACTTGTCCTTAGACTTTGCTGTAATTCATGCCGCGTTGGGAGAAAAAGAAGAAATGTTCGAGCATCTGAATAATGCCGTGGATCAAAAACTCGGGGCAGTATTACTCATCAATTCTATTCCTGCAATTACAAAGTACAGTAATGACCCAAGGTACATCGAAATTTTAAATCGTATTGGCTTACCCAATAAGTCGTTGATAAGCACATGAAGAAAGAAATTGGGGTGTATATAGACCGAACCTATAAAGTAGTTCGTCAGGATCTTATTAATCGCTTTAAAAAGGCAGGAATTGATATTACGCCTGAACAATGGGTGCTTTTATCAAAGCTTGAGCGGACTACAATGAATCAAACAGACCTTGCTAACGGCAGCTTTAAAGACAAACATACCGTTTCCCGGATTCTGGATTTATTAGTAAAAAAGGGATTTGTAGTTAGAGAACAGGACCCGGAAGACGGACGAAAGTATTTAGTGTCTCTCACTCCTTTAGGAACAGAAGAGCTCGAAAAAGCCAAACCTCACGTATATACTTCCCGGGAACTTGGCTGGGAAAATCTTTCGGATGAAGAATACCAGCAGCTGTTAAAATTGCTGGATAAAGTATTCAATAATTACTCTTCTAAATCCTGATTCTTCTTTTTATCACGCAGCTTTTTAATGGCATAGGCCCCACCTGCCGCTGCAAGTAGTCCAAGTCCGCCATCAATAGGGGCTTGTGAAGGAGCTCCGGGAAGACCGGGTTGAGCCTGAACAACGGTTACCAAAATGAGTATTAAGAAAAGGCTGAATAAAAGGGATACTAAATGTTTCATTTATACAATGTTTAAGTTTTAAGTCTTTGCGAGTGAAGCAATCTCAATGGGATTGCCGCGGTCGCTCCCGACAGCTGTCGGGATGGCTCCCTCGCAAAGACAATAAATTATTTAATTAAAGTCATTTTTCTGGTGATTACATCGTTTCCTACCCGAAGCTGGTACAGGTACAACCCGCTGGCAAGTCGAGAGGCATCAAAGTTGATGGAATATCTTCCCGGGCTTCTTGGTTCGTTAAGCAGTTCGGCTACTTTTCTTCCCAGCATATCAAAGACGACGAGTTGCACATTCGATTGGTCAGGAACCGCGAAATTAATCGTTGTACTCGGGTTGAAGGGGTTCGGGTAATTCTGATCAAGCTCTACCACAGAAGGAAGATCAGAGCCGGGTTCGTTGGTAACCGAAGTGGATGCATTGAGCTTAATAACAAAGCGGGTCGCCGCAGCTTTAGCCTTCATCACTTTGGGAGAGAATACCTGGTGCCGTGGAGAGCTTTTGCTTTTTTGAGACGCAAGGTGTTGCGTCTCCACAGATTGAACTTTGCCCTTGTTTCCAATCTCGAATCGATAAGAAGAAGCCTCGGTAAGATCAATTTCTGTTCCGGTTTCATTATCCATCAAAACCAACCTCATTCCATCGGGGAGCGCCTGCGGACTCCAGCGAAGTTCAAACTCTCCCGATAAATCACTTCCATCAAAACCAAGGGGAATGGTGAGTTCTCCTTCTAAATCGAAAGGTATCGCATTAATATCTAATCCGGAGCCATCTTCAAGCTGAGTGAACAGGCTCAGGTATTCTGCATTCAATGGCTGAAGTTTCCAGGCATCCAGTTCATCTTTTTCTAAACCCGCCTCTTCACTGAACATGAGGATGGTTTTGGAGGAAAGAACCTGTCCTTTCAGGGTTAACCCAAGTTGAGAAACCGGGGAAGGCTTACGAAGTATTCCTCCCGTAGTCCGGATTCCGTCGGTGAAAGAGAGCGATGGACTCGCAGCATTGGCTTTCACCCAGAATCCTTGCCAGGGAGCAATTTTACCTCCGCCAAAGGTTCCCGTGGAACCATTCCAGCTCAGGTAATCACCGGCACCACTATTGGCAGAATTGCTCCACACATAAAAGGATGCATCAAGATTGGAGCGGGAAAGACCGGATGAGGCATCCCAATCCATAGCTGTTCCATAAGGGTTTCCAATCAGATTCCAGCCATCATTACTGGAGTTCCCAGTGTTGGTATATGATAATGATGGAGCCACATACCCTATTTTCTGTGTGCTATCTGTCTTAATTACTTTTGGAAATGCATCACTAATACCATCAAAGTTATCATCGCCATACACATACACTAAAAAACCAGATCCACTTGCCGGAACATCTGTCGCATTAGAAATGGAAGTAAAGCTTTGAGCCGATTCACTCCATGTATATACATTCGAGGTTCCGTTTGAGGGGGAATCTGATCCGGTGAATCCCTGGGTCCAGAGCGTGTCGAGTAATGCTCCATAGGAAACACCCGATGCAGGCGCAGTAATCATGCGCCATCCTTCATTTCCGGTTATAAAAGTTCCATATGGATGATTTTTAGATGAACGTGTAGCACCATTTATAAGAGTAGATGCATTGTCGTTGGAAGATAAGTCAGTTGCTTTAACCAAATTTGCTTCATCGAATCTCCAGTACCCGATTAATCCCTGTTCACTGCCACTTAGAGTCTGAAACATATTGTCTCTTATTTCATTCTGAGGGAGAACATCATTCCAAAAACGAACCTCGTCAATTCTTCCGTCAAGATTTGCCGTTGTCCAGTTTAAATCTCCGATTCGAATGTCTCTTGTGTTGTTCCAGATATCTCCGCTTCCAGAACCACTAACAGTACCTGTAACATTTTCTCCATCCAAAAAAATGCCCACATTGGTTCCATCATATGTAACCGCAATATGATGCCAGATATTAAGCTGAGGGTTGGTTGTAGAACTTGCGGCTCTGGTTCCTCCCTCAGTAACGAAAATAGCGGAGATGTCGGTATTGAAATCAACCCACCAGCCTGAAAAAGGGCTTTCATGTTTTTCAAAAAGCCCCTGGCGGCCGGCAGATTCAAAATAGAACCAACCCTCGATAGTGATTTGTGATAGATCATCATAAGCACTGCTATGTGGTACAGAAACATAATCATCGGTTCCGTCTAATGATATCGATCGGGGTACAACAGTAACCAAACTATTTTCATACCACATAACATCATCAGCTCTGAATGCAGCACCCACAATATCCGGGGACCCATTTCCATCCATATCTGCGACCCGAACCCGTTGGGGTTGATCTAATAAACTATCAATTTCATGCCGGATAAAAGTAGGGCTAGCGGCTCCGTTACTCTCATACCAATACACATCATCTTCAAGAAAAGAACCAGAAACTATATCTAAGTCCCCATCCAAATCCATATCAGCTACCGCTACCAGAGCAGAAGCGTTATAGTTTTGGATATTAAACTCAGTGAAAGTAGGGTTTACTTCGCCATTATTTCTCGACCAAGCTATGTAATCGCTAAAATTATCCGTCCAGACTACATCCAAATCACCATCGTCATCCAGATCAGCCAGTTCAAGTTGCTCTATACCCAAGGCATTCTGATCTATAAAATTTTTAGAAAAAGAGGGGTCGGCAGCACCGTTATTTTCGTACCAGGCAATATCGTCTGAATTTGTTGACCCAACCACGATATCTAAATCATTGTCACCATCCATATCCCCGATTCTGATTGGTTCGGCAAACCGATAGGTGACATCGATCAAACGCTTGGTAAAAGAAGGGGCAGACGCTCCATCACTCTCAAACCAGGTAACAGCCTCATAGGCTAAGCCCGCGCTACCGGTCCCGTAATTATCAGAGACGGCAATGTCCAGGTCACCATCATTATCTATATCAGCTACATCAAGATCCCATGCAAGCCCTTTAACAGATCCCAGAGCTTGACGGGTAAAAGAAGGATTCGAGGCTCCATCGTTCTCGTACCAAAAAATATTAGTGGCTCCGCTGAACCCATTTATTTGAAAAACAGCAATTATATCAAGATCATCGTCTTCATCTATATCAACTACATATAAACTCCTAGGAGAAACAGTTATACTATCAATAAGAATTTTGGTAAATGTTGGGTTAGAGTTACCATCATTTTCATACCAGGCGACTACTCCAGCGCCGAAGCCATTTCTTGCTAAACCAACAATATCCTGATCTCCGTCTTTATCAAGATCGGCAGGAAATACATCGTAAATTTCATCAATACTTGGGTCGATGGTTGTTTTAGAAAATGTAGGAGCTGTTTGTGCAACTAAGCTAGTAGAAGTAATTAGTAACGATAGAAAGAATAAGATAAATCGAGACTTCATTGGAGTAAGGTTTATGAATAAATGACCTTAACAGGTTAGGTTAATAAATCTTTGATTACGTCTAAGATTTCTTTAAAATCGTATATAATTATTCAAAAATAGGGTTATAGGGTTTGTTAGCATTTCTTTTGTTCGTTTTTGCTTTACAGGTTCAGCCTACTACCGGCCCCTATTCGTCTGCAAACAAGTCAGAGTATTTAATCCGGCATTACGATATTGAGGATGGTCTTCCTGTTAATGCAGTAAACGGGATTGTGCAGGATAAAGACGGCTACTTGTATTTTGCCACCTATGACGGTTTAGCCAGGTATGACGGGTATGAGTTTGAAATTTATAACTCAGGCAATACTCCGGGAGTAATTACGAATCGTCAGGCAGGTATTTTACATGCCTCAGACGGTACTCTTTGGATTTTTAATGAAGGGGGAACCATCACTTCTAAAAAAGGATCAGTTTTTAAAACCTATGGCATTTCTGAGTTACCCGGTCCGGCTACCCGCTTAATAGAAAGTAACAACGGAAGAGTATGGGTCGCCGGAACGGGAGGATTGGCCTTTTTCTCAAAAGAAGAAGACTCATTTATAAAATTGGATCACCCTCTTTTACGAACGAGAATAAATGCTCTGGTCTCAGGAACAAATAATGAACTATATCTACAAACGGATATAGGGATTTATATTCTGGAGGAAAATATTCCACGTCTGATATTATCAGAGTCACAGTTTAGTTTTCCGGGCAGAAATATCCTAAGTCTGGAACTTGCCGGAGATGACAAGCTTTGGGTATTAGGTTCTGAACATGCATTTCTTGTTAATATTAGCGAAAATAACATAGAGTATACAACCAGTAAGAAAAACAGTGAATTAAATTACCAGTTCACTTCTTCCAAACAGCTAAAAGGAGGAACTATATTTACTGACAATACTGGTTATTATTTACTTAGAGAGGGTGAGTCTGAGTTCAAGAAACTAGAATTACCATATATACCCTCTGAAGTAGTACTGAGCCTCTATTTTGAGGGCGGGCAGGGAGAAGAAATTTTAATAGGGATTGATATCATTATTATTGATGACCAGATAGTGCTGCAAGGGCCATTAGTTAAATATGTACACATAGATAAAGAAGGCTCTTTATGGATGGGCTCAGAAGCCAGCGGACTGTATCAGATCAGAAAAAGTAGCTTTACAAATATTAGTACGCAGCGAATACCTGGTTTTCTAAATGTGTATTCAATAATCGAAAGTCAGAATAACGAAATCTGGACCTGCAGCTTTACAAATGGTATATATCGGTTGAAGAATGATCGTTATGAGCTATGGAATTCATCGAATAGCGTACTTTCAAATAATTTATGTAAAAGTGTATTTGAAGATAGTGATGGAACCATATACGTAAGCATGAATGGAGCTGGACTTTGGAAATATAAAGATAAAGAATGGCTAAGCATAGACGGCCTAAAGCCATTTATTGAAGGGTTTAACAAATCAATAGAAGCATTACACAGAAATGATGACCGATTATATATCGCGAACTTTAATTCCCTTCTGATACTTGAAAATGAACAATTTCGCTTTTTTGATGAGTCAGTCCCTCGTGAACTATCTGGAATTCAGGTATTCGCTGAAAATTCAAGAGGTGTTATTTTTGCAGGAACGGCAGGGAATGGACTCAGCAGAATTGAGGGAGAATCTTTCAGAACATATACCTCTGCGGATGGAGTCTTAAATAGTGATACGATAAGAGATATCTTTCTTCAATCAGAGGATACGCTTTGGGTGATAAATGAAAGCCTTGGTCTAAACAGGTTAGTTTTTAATAAACAAGGTGACATTCTAGCTACCGCCTCAGTAACAGTAAAAGACGGGCTTTCACAAAATTCGCTTCATCGACTTATAGATGATGGTCTTGGATATTTTTGGATAAGTGGAAACAGTGGGATTATGCGTATTTCCAAAAAAGAACTTAATGATTATGCAGATGGGGAAACCTCTGAGCTACGAGTTCTTAGTTTTAATGAAAAAGACGGAATGATTAACCGTGAAGCAAATGGTGGGGTGCAATCTTCTGGTATTCGAGCTTCAGATGGCCGGTTATGGTTTTCGAACCTTAAGGGAATAACTATTATTGATCCAACCGATTTTTCAGTGGATTACGGTTTGGAAGTACCTTCACCAGTGTTTGAAACCATAGAACTAAATGATGAAACCTTATTCTTATCAGGATTAAATGAAATAAGCATACCGAATAACCAAAGAGATTTGAGAGTTAATTTTACAGTTCCCAATTTTGTAAATCAGGATAGGATTAATTTCAGTTATCGCTTAGATGGTGTTAACGAACAATGGCAAAATGCAACGGCTTCACGTCAGGCAGTTTTTACCGGAGTGCCTCCCGGAAATCACGAACTGAAAATAAGATCACAGTTTATTGGTGGTGATGAAGTTGAGAAGTCAATAGTAATTACAATTCCACCCTATTTCTATGAAACAAACTGGTTCAGGATACTTTTAATATTCGGGTTAACTGGACTGGTTTATAGTACCTTTCGAATCAGGGTCAGGTCACTTAAAGAAACCGAAAGAAAGCTAAAAGAAAGAGTAGATATACAAACCAAAGAGCTGAAAGAAGCCGCTGAGCAAAAGCAGCGATTTTTTACAGGGATAACCCACGAACTTAAAACCCCACTGTCTCTTATCATTAGCCCACTTGATGACTTGGTTGAATCCCAGGAAGGCACGTTAGACAAGGCGGTATCGAACCGATTATCGATGATGCAAAGGAATAGCTATCGACTTAAGAATCTGGTAGATCAAATTTTGGATGTTTCTAAACTAAATGCAGACGCGATAAAGATGAAGATGCAACCAGCAAGGCTACCCCAGCTTACCAGACAAGTAGCCGGGCAGTTTCAGTCGAAGCTGGAGCAGGAAGAGATTTCAATCAACATCTCCACGAATGAGTTTAGCGAATATATTTATGTGGATGTGGAAGCCTGGGAACGGATTACTATTAACCTGATTAGTAATGCAATTAAGTTTTCTCCCAAAAAGAGCACAATAGACCTGTGTTTTAATGAGCACGAATCAACGATAGAAGTGATTCTTAAAGACAGGGGGCTCGGAATAGCACCTGAGTACCAGGAAAAAGTATTTGAGTATTTATACCAGGTAGAGGGCAATAAAGCTTCTGAGGGCACCGGAATAGGATTGTATTTAGTAAAGGGCTTGGTTGAACGTATGGGAGGCTCCATCAGGCTAAACTCGGAATCAGGCAAAGGTGCAGAGTTTATTATCACTCTAAAAAAAGGTCACACACACATTCAAGGCGTACACGAAGTAATTCATGAACCTGCGCAGGCGGATGAAAAACCCCTTATTTCTCCAATTAGAGTTGAGCCAGAGCCAGCCATGCTGGAAAACACCCGTTTCGAACATCAAGTGTTGGTGGTCGAAGACAATTTTGATTTCAGAATGTATCTAAAATCTATTTTAGAGAAAGAACACAAGGTGTTTCTCGCAGAAAATGGAAAAGAAGCACTTACTCTTCTTAATAAAAGCACGCCAGACTTAATAATTTCTGATATCATGATGCCGGAGATGAATGGACTGGAATTTGTAAACTCTTTGCGATCTAAGAAACAGTTTGAACATCTGCCAGTTATCTTTCTGTCTGCAAAAAACGATGAGAAGGATGTACAGACAGGTCTTTCCACAGGAGCAGATATTTATCTTTCAAAGCCAATAAGAAGCAGCATGCTGGTTTCGCAGGTAAAAGCGGTGTTACGCAGAGAGCAGATACTTCAGAATATAGAAAAAGAACCGTTGGCTGATAACGAGCCTGAGTTAGTAAAAAAGGTGAGAGAGATCGTATTTCGGCAGTTAGCAAACCCATCCCTTACCATAGATATGCTGGCCGATGCATTATTCATAAGCAGGGCTAAGCTATATTCTGACTGGAGGAAAGTCAGTGAGATTACAATCAACGACTTTGTTAAAAAAATACGCCTGGACGAGGCAAGAGTATTGATAAAGAAAAAAAGTTTTAATGTGCAAGAAGCTGCAAGGGCCGTAGGATTTTCAGATCCGAATTATTTTTCTGTGAGCTTTAAAAAACACTTTAAGAAGAATCCGTCAGAGGTGTAGCAATAAAAAAGGCGTTCCCGAAAGAACGCCTTAACCAACATGTAGTAAGTTTTACAAACCGCTACAAAGTACCTCGTAGTTCTTGTTCTCTTTCGATAGCTTCAAAGAGTGCCTTAAAGTTTCCTTTTCCAAAAGAAGTAGCGCCTTTTCTTTGAATAATTTCAAAGAACATCGTTGGGCGGGCTTGTAAGGTACGGGTGAAAATCTGAAGGAGATAGCCTTCATCGTCTCTGTCAACAAGGATTCCAAGCTCTTTTAACTTGTCGATCGGCTCATCAATTTTGCCTACTCGTTCTTCCAGTACATCATAGTAGGTGGTTGGAACGGTAATAAACTCGATTCCTCGATTTCTTAGCTCAGTTACCGTATGTACAATATCATCGGTAGCTACGGCAACATGCTGAACGCCGGCACCCTCATAAAAATCGATGTACTCGTCAATCTGAGATTTCTTTAAACCTGCCGCGGGCTCATTGATAGGAAACTTTATACGTCCGTTTCCATTACTCATTACCTTACTCATAAGGGCAGTGTATTCGGTAGAAATGTCTTTATCGTCAAAGGACAGAATTTGCTTGAATCCGAGAACGTCTTCGTACCATTTTACCCATTTATTCATGGCGCCGAGTTCAACATTGCCAACCATGTGATCTACATATTTTAAACCAACAGGAGTAGGATTATATCTTGTTTCCCAGGCTCTGTATCCTGGCAGGAATACTCCATTGTAGTTTTTTCTCTCCACAAAAATATGAACGGTGTCGCCATAGGTGTGGATGCCGGAACGAACTACTTCGCCGGAGTCATCTTTTTCGGTTCTTGGCTCGAAGTAAGATTCCGCCCCTCTTTTTACTGCTTCATTGTAAGCATAAGTAGCGTCCTCAACCCAAAGAGCAATAACTTTTACCCCATCACCATGTTGGTCAATATGCTTCCCAATTTCAGTACCACTGTGAAGAGGAGACGTGAGCACTAACCGGATTTTATCCTGAACAACTACATACGATTCCCGGTCACGAAGTCCGGTTTCCAGCCCGGCATAAGCCAGTGATTTAAAACCAAAAGCAGACTTATAAAAATGAGCGGCTTGCTTAGCATTACTTACATAAAATTCTACATAATCAGTACCCATAATAGGCATGAAATCCAGTTCTTCCGCTACCTGCTTTTCTGCTGTTAAAGTATCCATGGCAATCAGTTTAATTATTAGTTGTTATGACAACTAAAATACACTTTATAGAGTTTCGGTGAAAGTGTATTTATGTTAAAGGTTAGTTTATAACCCGGTTATTCATTTACAAGTAAATTCTTGGCAGAATTAATTGCCTCTAAAAAGTTGGCAGAAGTATCAAAATAGGGCAGTGTGTGCTTTTTACATTCAGATTTGATCATTCTTCCATGGTTCTTCATATTCAGCACATGGTCTCTTATGTATTCATCAGATTCGTTAGTCAGCCAGTCTTTTTCTCCGGTGCTGTATTTTTTTATTTGTGCGATTTTCTTTTCCACATCAATTTCGTTGTATCCCAAAAATACAACCCGAATTTGATTAGGGTACTTTTTGACAAGCTCAGCAATGAACTCAGGAAGCATGGCCTCACCTTCAATAACATAATCCAGTCCATCAAAGAGCATATTATCTACCATACCCTTTAAAAAAGGCCACATTCTTCGGGCTATTTCATCGGGCATCAGTAAATGATGAATTCCATATTCAGGTATTCCATCATTAAAACCCATCATTAACCAATCGAGCGACAGATACGGGATGCTGTGTTCTTTAAGAATTTTCTTTGCAAGAAGCGTTTTGCCTGAACGGGATGAGCCACTGATCAGATATAACATGATGTAACCGTTGATTGATAAAAGGAGCTAAAGCTTTCCCGCCAATGTAATAAACATATCCATCGCTTCCGGGTTTCGGGAAGCATCTTTATTCATCGATTTGGAAACATCCATTCCCATCAGTGCTTTTTTTACGGGCACTTCCATTTTCTTTCCACTTAAGGTATAGGGAATATCTTCTACCGGTTTGATAATATCTGGTACATGCCTGGGGGAGCATTCGTCTCTCAGTTTTTGGTTGATGGTAGTAGATATAGATTCAAAATCAACTCCGTTAGCAAGTACTACAAACAAAGGCATTAGGTCAGAACCGTCTTCCTTTTCGAGGTTAACTATCAAGGAATCGTTAATTCCGGTAATACGATCCAGAACGGCATAGATTTCAGCAGTTCCAATTCGGATTCCTTTTCTGTTTAAGGTAGCATCCGACCTTCCCTGAATTGTAAGCTGGCCATTTTTAGAAAGCTGAATCCAGTCGCCATGGCACCATTGTCCGGGAAACTTTTCAAAGTAACTGGATCGATAGCGTTCGTGGTTTTCATCTCCCCAGAAATAGATGGGCATAGGGGGCATGGGTTCGGTAATCACCATTTCTCCTAGAGAATCATACACTTCATTGCCTTCATCATCAAAACCAAAAAGGCTACAACCTAAAGCCCTGCCTTGTATTTTACCGCGGAAAACCGGTTCACTTGGAACTCCGCCAACAAAGGCGGTACAAACATCGGTTCCGCCACTCATGGAACAAAGCCAAACATCTTTGGAGATATTTTCATACACCCAATCAAAAGCTTCGGGAGGAAGGGGTGCTCCGGTTGATCCAATAGACCGAAGTTGTGAAAGATTAAAATCTGTTCCGGGTGTAAGACCCTTTTTCATACAGGCAACCAGGTAAGGCGCGCTGGTTCCGAAATGATGAATTGGTAGCTCTTCCGACAGTTTCCATAATGCATTCAAATCGGGATAACCGGGGCTACCATCGAATAAAACAGGTGTTGCTCCCGCCAGTAACGAAGCCTGAAGGAAGTTCCACATCATCCAACCGGTGGTAGTAAACCAGAAAAAATTCTCGCCGGGCTTAACATCATTATGAAAATGCATGTACTTGAGATGCTCAAGCAAAACACCGCCATGCGAATGTGTGATGGCCTTGGGTTTTCCTGTGGTTCCGGAAGAATACAGTACCCAAATAGGGTGGTTGAAGTCGACGGGCTCGAAGGCAATTTTAGCTTCAGAATCAGAGATAACATCCGCCCATAAAGTAGCTCCGGCTAATTCTGAAGAAGGATCCAATGAGCAAATAAATATAACATGTTCAATCGATGAGATGGCGGAAGAAATTCTTTCAACCTCATCAATTCTTGAAGTCTCTTTACCTCCATAGGTATATCCATCACACGCTATAAATACTTTGGGTTGGATCAGTTCAAATCGATCTATGACTGTCTTTGAGCCAAAATCGGGAGAGCAGCAAGACCAGATAGCCCCCAAAGAATTAACAGCTAAAAATGAAATAATTGCTTCAGGAGTATTTGGCAGGTATGCAGCAACGGTATCTCCTTTTGAGACCCCTTTTCTTTTCAAAAACTCTCGAGCAGAAGCCACATATTGCTCTAAGCCGACCCAGCTCAAAGTACCAGTTTCCTTATCCTCATTGGTAAATATCAGAGCGGGACTATCATCAGGCTTTCGACGAAAGATATGCTCGGCATAATTCAGAGTAGCTCCTTCGAACCATTTTGCTCCCGGCATGGAATGCGAACTTAAAACCTGATTGTATTCGGAATGAGATATAATTCCAAAATACTCCCAAAGGCTTTCCCAAAAGTCCTCGATATTTACACAGGACCAATCCCAAAGCTCATGGTAATTATTAAATGATAATCCCTTTTTTTTTCGAAGCCATTGCTGATAGTGCTCCAGATTGGAATTGTTTATGAATTCCTTTGAGGGTGACCAGAGTATGTGCTCCTGATCAGCCATTGGCCTTAGCAAATAAAATGGCGAGTGCTTTTTCAGTATCTCCGGATTCCAGAATCCCTTTAGCAAGCTGATGTGCCTGATCAATCGATAAGTCCATCAAGTTAAACTCTGAAGCAGCTTTTTCGATTTCGGACACCGTCGGAGTGGACTCAAGATTTGCGAGTCGCCCAAGGTTATTTCCGGTTAGCACCGTGCTTTTTCGGATAGAATCTGGCAACTGGTCAAATCCAATGCCTTTGGTGCTGAGCGGTTTGGGAATTTCGAACAGCGAAGCTCCGCTGGCACGGGTGTACCAACTTCCTCCCATTCTCCCTACTAAATCCAGCTTCAGAGGATCAAGTTTACCGTTTTCATTCAAGAAATTGGTATTTATATGAACGCGTTGCACACGGGCAATTACCAGATTTCCGGCTCCTCCTTCGTTCCCAAGCTCGATGATGTCTTCAATTGTACATTCAAAGCTTGCCGGACTTTCTCCAACTCTAGGTGGAGTGATCGTATCGGAAGGAATTTCCGTAAAACCTGCTTTTATAAACTCATTAACCCCCTTCTCATACTCAGTACTTGCCAGCGACATCTGCTCAACCATATCGTAAGATACAATATTAATAGTTGCTTCTGGAACTTCCAGGAGGTTTTCATAGGTATGTTTGGTGGTTCCGTCACGCCCTCTTCTTGAAGGCGAAAATATCATAATCGGAGGATTGTATGAAAACACATTAAAGTAACTGAAAGGACTCAGGTTTACATTGCCCTCTTTATCAACAGTGCTGGCAAAACAAATAGGCCGGGGAGCAATGGCGGAAGACACAATACTTTGCATCTCAAAAAGAGAAACATCACCCGCATCAAAACTTTTATAGGATTGCTTCGCCATTATTTAGCAGGTAATAATTTAGAGCGGACTTCACCGAAACCCACGCGGATTCCATTTTTCGCGGCGTGACCTTTCATGATGACCGTATCACCATCCTCAAGAAACTTGCGCTCTTTTCCGTTATTTAATACAACGGGTTTTGATCCTGCCCAGGAAAGCTCAAGCATTGAACCGTAAGAGTTTTCATCCTTTCCAGAGATGGTTCCGGAAGCCATCATATCTCCCACATTTATATTACAGCCGTTTACGGTATGGTGAGCCAACTGCTGCGCCATATTCCAATACATATATTTGAAGTTAGACTCAGATACAGTTGAAGCTTCCTCCTCTCCTTCCGGCTGTATTTGCACTTCAAGAGCAATATCGAAGTTTTTAACGCCCTGATACCTAAGATAAGGTAAAACCTCAGGATCTTGTTCTGGTCCGGTAACCCGAAAAGGATCCAGGGCTTCCATTGTAACAACCCATGGTGAAATCGAAGACCCGAAACTCTTGCCTAAAAACGGCCCCAGCGGAACATACTCCCACTTCTGAATATCCCGGGCAGACCAGTCGTTGAATAGTACCATGCCAAAAATGTAATCTTCCGCTTCTGTTGTAGAAACAGAGTTACCAATCGCAGTTTTTTTACCAACGATAAAAGCCATTTCAAGCTCGAAGTCCATGCGTTTTGAAGGACCAAACTCAGGAGGACCATCTGCAGGTTTGGTTTGGCCTTTCGGGCGATGAATGTCCTGACCCGAAACGATAATTGAGGATGCGCGTCCATGATAACCCACCGGAAGATGTTTCCAGTTTGGTAGCAGGGCGTTCTCAGGATCACGGAACATTTTCCCAACGTTAGTAGCGTGTTCAATGCTGGAATAAAAATCGGTATAATCGCCCACTTTTACCGGGAGATGCATTGTTGCTTCATGTTGATCTACAAAAGCAGAAGACTTGGATTTCAAAGGAGATTTCTCGTCTGAAAGGTGAGACTGTAGTCGTTCACGAACTTCATTTGTTGAACTTTTTCCTAAAGCGATGAAGTCATTGAGGTATGGATTAATAAGTACAGATTTAGTGACTGATAATCCATCAAAAACACCAAGTGCTAAAACTTCAGATAAGTCAATAATCTGGTTTCCAATAGCAACACCAATGCGTTTGGATCTTTCCGCAGTTGAAAAAATCCCGAAAGGAAGATTGTAAATAGTAAAATCAGAATGTTCCGGGACGTTAACCCAGGTGTTCAATATAGAACTCATTTATCCTCCAGCCATGATTGATAATAGGTGCCATCATCAATCTTTAGTGCGTTTTCTGTTACCATAAGCGGCTTAAATGTATCTACCATAACCGCCCATTCTTTAGTTTCTTTTTTCCCGATGCTTCCCTCGTAGGCTCCCGGATGTGGCCCGTGCGGAATTCCCGCCGGATGCAAGGAGATGTACCCCTGCTCCACATGATTTCTACTCATGAAATCCCCATCTACATAGTAAATTACTTCATCCGAATCGATGTTGGAATGATGATATGGAGATGGAATTGCTTCAGGATGATAATCGTACAACCGCGGCACAAAGGAGCAGACTACGAACGCGGATGTTTCAAAAGTTTGATGAACCGGAGGTGGTTGGTGTACTCTTCCGGTTATAGGCTCAAAATTCTTTATTGAAAAGCCATAAGGGAAATTAAAACCATCCCAGCCAACTACATCAAATGGATGAGATGCATAAGTTAACTCATGCATCATGCCCTGCTTCTTAATCTTCATGACAAACTCACCCTTTTCATCATGAGTTTCCAGTTCGGTAGGAAGCTTTAAATCCCGTTCACAATAAGGAGAGTGCTCCAGGTATTGCCCAAACCAGTTACGGTATCGTTTAGGCGAATAAATAGGGACATGAGATTCGGTGATAAAATGCCTGTTATCTTCATCATCAAAACGAATCTGGTAAATAATGCCTCTTGGGATCAAAAGATAATCGCCGGGTTCAAAATCAATATTGCCGATAAAGGTTCGTAAGGTTCCGCTACCCCGGTGAATGAATATTAATTCATCAGCGTCGGTGTTTTTATAGAAGTATTCTGTGAGTGATTTTCTTGGCGCAGCCAGGTGAATGGTTACATCGCTATTGGTTAGAATAGCTTCGCGAGCTTCCAGATAATCGTCTTTGGGTTGGATGTCGAGTCCCTTCAACATCATCGATTTCATATTATTCGCAACGGCAACTTTAGGGCTTACATCCACCGGATTTCCAATCTCACTAACCATAGTAGGTCGGTACAGGTGATAAGAGAGCATCGACATTCCATCAAAACCGATTGTTCCGAATAGTTGTTCATAGTACAAGCTCCCATCCGGTTTCCTGAATTGAGTATGCCTTTTTGGTGGGATTTTTCCAAGTCTGTGATAAATAGGCATAGTGGTAAAAAATTAGTTTGGCTTTAATTCAATTATATAGAATTATATGCTTTAACGCAGATAAAAAGTTGTTGCAACAACTAATTTCTGTAGAGAATAGTTTGTTTCTATTTCTCTATATTTCCCGGCATTAAAAACATGGTTTTATGAGCGACGATTCTAACAATAATAGGAAATCAGGTTCCCGTAAACGCGGAATCTCGGATATGTTCCGTACTTCCTATCGGACGCATATGGACTTAAGTGGAATTGCCGATAATAAGTCGAACATCATGATCAGTATAAATGGGATTATTATCTCCATCATAATAGCGTCTATTTCTCCAAAAATAGATTCAAATCCCTGGCTGTTGATACCAACGGCGGTGCTTTTAATTACTTGTTTAGGTTCTATGATTTTTGCGGTACTATCTGCTCGTCCTCGGGTTAGTAAAGAAACAGTAACCTTAGAGGATGTTCGGGCCAACCGTGCTAATATTCTTTTCTTCGGAAACTTTTACACTATGGAACGCGAGGATTATGTTGAGGGAATTGAAGAGTTGATGCAGGATAGTGAGCGTCTTTATGACAACATGGCCCGCGATTTACATGGATTGGGAACCGTATTGGCTAAGAAGTATAAACTTCTTCGTGCCTCCTACACTATTTTTATGATAGGACTGATTCTCTCGGTAACCAGTTTTATTGTGGTATTTTTTCAGATCAGCTGATTTTATTTCTCTGATCCGGCATTTGCATAAGCCTCGGTAATGCGCTGATTCATCAAGCGACGATAATTGGTAAACTCATATTCGCTGGCAGTAAACTCAGACTTAAATTCTCCGTCAAAGCACTCGATGCGAAGTTTATTTGGCCGGTCTGTTTCAAAAACAGACACCTGTATTTTTCCAAGTTTATAAAATTCGATGGGCTCGGGCATTAATGTAAAATCAAGTTCGTTTGAGAGCTTCAAAGATATTATTTTTAAATTTCAATAAATGAGAAGAGCTTAAATAAGCAATGAGCAAAAAAATTATTATAACAGGCGTAATTTCAACATTCATAGGAATCTTTCTATTCAATGCGTTGAAAACAACTGCTCCGATGAAAATCGAAAACGCCCCCGAATGGAGAACATTAGCGGAGGCTCAGGAGGAAGCAAAGGAAACCAACAAGCTGATTTTAGTGGATGTTTTTGAGGTGGGCTGCAAATACTGCAGGGCTATGGAGCGCGAAGTATATCCTGATTCTACCGTTCGTGCTGTTCTTGACGCAGGTTACATTCCTGCTAAGGTTGATGGTAATTCCGAAGAACTAATTACTTTTAACGAGCAGCAGGTGGCATCGAGAGATTGGGCTCAGAGTCAGGGAGTTTATGTATTCCCTGGCACATTGATTTTAGATCCGGAAGGAAACCAGTTAAAACAGCGCACAGGATTCATGAATGTGGATGAGCTCCGCCAGTTCCTCTACCAATGAGCTCCAAAAACGAAGCCATTCTTCTGATCCATTGTGAGGATAAACCAGGGATTATAGCGGCTGTAACTCATTATATTCTTAAACATGGTGGAAATATCCTGGACCTGGATCAGCATACTGATTCTGAAAGGCAAAAATTCTACATGCGTGTTTCCTGGGATTTAGAACAGTTTGATATCTCAGAAGAAGAATTTGAAAAGCATTTTAAAACGGAGCTGGCTGATTCTTTTAATATGAACTGGAGCCTTCATTTTACTAACAGCCGGCAAAAACTGGCGCTTTTTGTATCAAAACAACAGCATTGTTTGTACGATATTCTTGCACGCTGGCAAACCAAGGAATGGGAAGTAGAGATTCCACTTATTATTAGTAATCATGAAGATGCGGGCGAAACAGCAGATAAATTCGGAATTGAGTTCCACCATTTTCCCATCACCAAAGAGAATAAGAAGGAACAGGAAGCAAAGCAGATTATGTTGCTGAAGGAAAGAGCAATAGATCTAATAGTTCTAGCGCGGTATATGCAGATTCTTTCCCCGGATTTTATCAATCAATTTCGAAACAGGGTTATCAATATTCATCACTCCTTCCTCCCTGCTTTTCCCGGAGCACGTCCGTACCACTCAGCCTATGAGCGTGGAGTACAGATTATTGGTGCTACAAGCCACTATGTAACAGAAGATCTGGACGAGGGTCCTATTATTGAGCAGGATATAGTACACGTTACTCATCGTGATGATGTTGAAAGTTTAATAAGAAAAGGGCGAGATCTTGAAACGCTCGTGCTATCAAGAGCGGTTTGGAAACATATACAACGCAAAACATTGGTGACGGAAAACCGCACCATTATTTTTAATTAACATGAAGTTTAACAGTGAGGGAATAATGAAAATTTTACTACTTATCGCCACACTGGTTGCCTGTACATCAACCGGAGAATCTGAACAGGCGCCACCACCCGACATGAATTATTCTTATGAATTGGTTACAGGTGGAATTGAAGTGCCTTGGGGAATGGCGTGGCTCCCAAACGGAAATATGCTTATTACAGATCGCTCTGGAAAGCTTTTTATTTATTCGGATGAATTAACTGAAGTATCATCAGCGACATTACCGGGCGACATCTTTGCCAGAGGGCAGGGAGGCTTTCTTGATGTTGAAGTTCATCCAAACTATGAGGAAAACGGATGGATCTACTTTACCTATTCTGCGGATAGCGGAGATGAAGGCGCAAATACCAACCTGATTCGTACAAAGCTTGAAAACAACCAGCTCACAAACATAGAGATTTTATACAAAGGCGAGCCTTACCAAACAGGGGGACGCCATTTCGGGAGCCGTGTAGAATTTGACAACAACGGCTTTGTGTTTTTCTCCATCGGAGATCGTGGAAACAGGGATGTGCTACCTCAGGATATCACGAAAGATGGCGGGAAAATTTACAGGCTACATGATGATGGTTCTGTTCCAGCTGACAATCCATTTGTGAATGATGCCGGAGCCAAAACGGCAATCTATTCATACGGTCACCGTAACCCTCAGGGTATGGCATTAAATCCAGAAACAGGAGTAATCTGGACACATGAACACGGCCCACGTGGTGGAGATGAAATCAATATTATTGAGCCCGGCAAGAACTATGGTTGGCCGATTATTAGCTATGGAATTAATTATAACGGTACTCCTTTTGCTGAGGATACAGCGCGTGATGGAATGGAACAACCGCTCATTTACTGGGATCCATCGATCGCTCCTTCGGGAATGACTTTTGTAACCGGAGATAAATATCCTCATTGGAAAGGCCATGTGCTTGTCGGGTCACTCAAGTTTAGTTATGTAGAGCTGGTAAAACTAGATGGCGATAAAACAGTCGGGACGGAAAAACTTCTCGAAGGGATAGGTCGTGTTCGAAGCATCAAGCAGGCCCCTGACGGAACTATTTATGTAGGCGCGGACGGACAAGGAATTTTCAGGATTACAGCAACTCCAGCTTCTGAAGAGTAATTCCAAAGCTTCTAAAGTACACCAAAAAGCCCGGAAATTTTTTCGGGCTTTTTTTGTAAGGAGTAGCTTTATAGAAGGTCTAACCCGATGTGTCGTCTAAACTGTCATATCGCTTTCCTTTCGCCCAGTACCCGGCTGTTAGAATTGCTCTTTTACTGATAGGTGGGATTATAGCAGGAAACCAGTGGAATCTCGATTTCAGAATTCTCACCGGTTATTTTGCTGTTTTGAGTATCGGCCTGATTATTCTGGATCATAAAAATAAGAAATGGCTCAATCTGAATATCACCCGGATCACTACTATTCTGTTTTTAATTACCATCGTTCTGTTTGGGTTGATCAGATCTGAATATAGTGAGCAAAGCCAACCTCCTTTGATAGTTCAGACTCTGATGGTTTCTCCTTGGTTTGAAGGGGAGTTCGAAGGAGTGATAGAACAAATTTCCAGAACGGCTTCAGGAAAACCAAGAGCTGATGCAACCATCTCAAAAACCACACTTACAGCCCGGTCCTCCTCAAAAGAGACATACAGAATTAGGTTACTGATCGAAGAGGGAAGTTATGAGCAGGGAGATAGAATTACTTTTGCGGGAACAGTTATCCCAATCTCAGAAAAAAGAAATCCACTACAATTTGATTATAAAACCTTTCTGGAAAAGAAAGGAATTCTGGTGCAGGTCCGGTTAGACAGCCTGATTTCACAATCAACAAATACAAATCCGCTAACATGGAACTGGTGGAGAATCCGGGCTCTTAACCTGGTTAATGTAAACTTTAGCGAGGATACCGCCCCAATTGCTAAAGCGCTGTTGCTTGGATATAAACAGGACCTTGAGGGGACATCAAAACAGGCGTTTGCAAGAGCTGGGCTATCTCATATCATGGCGGTTTCAGGGTTACACGTAGGGTTTATTATCGCTCCTTTCTGGTTTATAATACCTTTCTTTTGGTCCAGAAAATATGGTCCGATTACAGGTCTGGTTATCCTGATTTTAATTTTATACGGATATGCCGGGCTCACAGGGTTTTCTGCATCGGTGGTTCGGGCTTCGGTAATGGCCGGGCTTCTTACTTTCGGAAAGTTGTTCAACAAAGCCCCGAACTCCATCAACCTGACAGGAGTTGCAGCCATGGTACTTCTGGTTTGGAATCCGGAGCAGTTATTCGAAATTGGTTTTCAGCTTTCTTTTGCAGCGGTTCTCATTATTCTGTTAGTACTTCCCGTTATCCAGAATGCGCTACCTTATTGGTTGAGACTGTGCTGGTACGCAAAACCTTTGATGGTGGTAATTGTTTCTATCGTGGTTCAGCTCGGGCTGTATCCTGTACAGGTATTTTATTTTGGGGAAGTTTCCCTTGTAAGCCCGGTTGCCAATGCGCTATTTGTTCCTCTGCTGGGATTGATCGTTCCGCTTTCACTTTTATGTTTGATGGTTTCTTCCATTTCTCCGGCATTAGGAGTTTTACTAAATATCCCAGCAGATCTATTTCTTTCGGGAATGAACATCTTTGTAAATGCGGCATCGGGCATGGAATGGGCGTGGATGAAAGCGAGTCTCCCTTCGATTCTTTTATTTCCGTTTTGGTCAGCAATGATCTTTTTTACAGCTAGTTGGAGATCCTCTCAAATTCGGTGGAAATGGCTTTCGGTTTCTTTGTTCTTGTTTGTGGTGGTGCTTGGAGAAGGAGTGATCAATAACCTGAAACAGCCACTTCTTAAGGTTATCATTTTTGATGTAGGGCAGGGTGATGCCGCCCTAATTCAATCTCCAAATGGAAGGAATATTTTGATTGATGCAGGTATTTGGAGTCCCGGTTTTAATAGTGGAGAGTCCATCATACTTCCTCATCTTAAAGAGGCAGGAATCGAAAAGCTGGACGCAGTTATTCTTAGTCACCCTCATGCCGATCATATTGGTGGAATACTTAGTTTGATTGAAGGGATTGAAATCGGAACAATTTATAACTCTGGATACGAGTATGAATCGAATTTGTACAGTAAGTACCTGGAACTGGCCCGATCAAATAATATTCCCACCGAATCAGTAAAAGCTGGAGATCAGCTTAACATTGATCCGGCGCTTTTATTATTGGTTCTTGGCCCTGAGGGACCACGCTTTAACAGCGACCCGAACCAGCACTCAGTTGTACTCAATGTAATCTATGGTGAATCAGAATTTTTATTTACAGGAGATGCAGGGGAAGATCAGGAAGAACGACTACTTGAAAACTATGGTGATTTACTTGATACCGACTTTCTGAAAGTAGGTCATCATGGTAGCCGAACAAGTTCCTATTCAACATTTCTCGAAGAAGTAAGTCCGGAAATCGCAGTCGTTTCATTAGCTGAAAGAAATCGATTTAAACACCCTCATCCGGAAGCCATTCAACGAATTAAGCAAAAAAGAACAGAGCTTTACTTCACCAGCAGAGATAAAGCGATGGTTTTTGTTTCGGATGGGACAAGAATCTGGAGGGAGGATTGGAAGTGAATACTAAGTTAAGACTACCCTCTCCTTCAATTCCTCTCCCAAGGAGAGGAAGGCTCGTTGATCTTGATAATAACTTAGATATAATCGTTTCCTCTCATAGGAGGGGAACAAGGGGTCAATCTTTCAATGAATAAAAACTCTAAAAAAAAGATCAATAAGTAAGTTTATTATATCAAAAAGATGATTTTCAAAAAAGTCACTAAAAGAAGTTATTAGTAATATTTGCCACCAGCTGAGAGTTACTTCAGATTTATTTTTTTGTGGCTTTTTATTCTTCCTCTTCTTTGAATTAGCCTTCCAATTGAGATGGGATTGATCAAACAAAATTAGATTCATGCGCGGACTTCTCCCGAGGTCTGCTGTCTAATTAGTGTTTGTTATCGCTTTAAATAAAGTGAATAATTAATACATATTCAAATAAAGTTATTTATTGGCTAAAGTATTTTATCGAATATTGGGTTCCTTTAAAATCCTTTCAATCTGCCCGAAATGCCTTCTCTGGTGTGCTTCATTTAAGGCCAGGCACCCACTAACGGGCATCTTCCAGATGGGATAGATTGGGTTTGATACTTTGATTTTTCCCAGATCAAGTTGGTGCTCATCGGCAATATCAACCAACTTTAAATAGCGAGTATTCAACGTTTCGAATTGAGTTAACAGAGAATCCTTATCAAAGTTCTTATGATCGTGTGGCTCGAAGGGCTTAATGGTTGGCATATTTCTTTGATACTCGGGGCTTACAATGCCAATAAACTTGCGCATTAGAAATGGATGAGTATATGGACCTTCTCCCTTTTGTAAGTCACTAGGATTATCGTTCAGCTTATTCTCAAGTACATCAGCATATCTCCCTCCGGTTATCAGTAAATGATCCACAATTTCACCAATACACCATTTTCCTGAGGCTGGCACCGTATTCAAAAGTGTATGATCTACATCCTGTAACAGGTTTTTAAGTGTTTCAAGATTGCCGGAAAAGTGGGCTTTGTAAAATTCGTTGGTATACATGCTAAGTAACTAGGTGAAATTTGAGAAGTCGGTTACGGAGTAATATGGCGAATGATTCATAAAGTTCAATGCTAAAGGAATTAATTTGCACAGGAAATTTTTAGGAGTTCGTACTCGGGATGCTCGCTTCAAAATGGTATATTCCCGGTTCGGAAATTTCCAAAAAATCATTCATGGCGAACACCAAAAACGGAACCCCAACTTCAGCTGATATCGATAAAGATCGTCCGATAATTGTTAAGGGTGCTCGCACACATAACCTTAAAAATGTAGATGTTGAAATCCCCCGCAATAAACTTACGGTTGTAACCGGGGTTTCAGGTTCCGGTAAATCAAGCCTCGCTTTTGATACAATTTACGCCGAAGGTCAGCGCCGTTATGTGGAAAGCCTTTCGAGTTATGCACGCCAGTTTTTGGAACGCATGGATAAGCCGGATGTGGATTTTATGCAGGGTATTTCTCCGGCGATGGCCATTCAGCAAAAAACCACGAGTAATAATCCCCGTTCTACGGTTGGAACAACTACCGAAATCTACGATTACCTCCGTCTTCTTTTTGCCCGCGTTGGTATAACCTATTCTCCTGTTTCAGGGAGAAAGGTTAAAAAGGATTCTCCCCGAACTGCCATTGAGGAATTGTTTGACAGCCAGGAAGAAGGCTCCCGGTTTTATGTAGTTTTTCCAATCCCTCATCACGAAAAAAAGAAACTGGGAGATGAGCTTCGTGTTTTGAAAGAGAAAGGCCTGAACCGATTACTGAAACTAGACGACGAAAGCATATTAGATTTAACCTCTGATGAGCCGGATCTTAAGAAATTTAAACCGGAGCATTATCGCGTGCTGGTGGATCGCCTGGTTTTGAAAGACGATGAGGCCACGATCACCCGAATCGCCGACTCTCTGGAAACCGCGTTTCGGGAAGGAGGAGGCCGTTGCTCAATCAAAATGAGAGATGGAGAAGAACTTCCATTCAGCGAACGTTTCGAACTGGACGGGATTGAATTTGCTGAGCCAACTCCACAAATGTTTTCGTTTAATAATCCATTTGGAGCGTGTCCGAAGTGCGAAGGTTTTGGTCGTGTAGCGGGCATTGACGAAGATTTAGTAATCCCTGATCATGAGAAAAGTATTCGCAATAATGCTATTGCGCCGTTTGATTCTCCAAAATTCAGCTCCAATCTGAAAGACTTGGTAAGAGTTGCGGCCAGAGAAAAATATCCGATAGATGTACCCTATGCAGATCTTCCGAAGGAGTTTAAGAACATAATCTGGAGGGGAAAAGACGAATACATTGGAATCTGGAAGTTTTTTGATGAGATCAGGTCCCAGAATTACAAAGTGCACATGCGGGTATTGTATTCCCGCTATCGTGGATACAGCCGCTGCCCTGAATGTGAAGGCTATCGGGTTCGAAAGGATTCTCATTATGTGAAAGTGGGCGATATGCATGTGGGGGAAGTTTCTGAGCTTACCATAGGGCATGCCCGGGAGTATTTTGACAAACTTGAACTCACGGATTTTGAGCAGGAAGTGGCGGGGCAGATTTTGTACGAAATCAGAAAACGGCTTAAATACCTGGATGAAGTGGGTCTCGATTATCTCACACTTGACCGACTGGCGAATACACTAAGTGGCGGAGAATCCCAAAGAATTAGCCTGGCAAATGCCTTGGGTAGCTCGCTTATAGGAAGCATGTATGTACTTGACGAACCCACCATTGGGCTTCATCCCAGAGATAATGACCGCTTGATTCGAATTTTAGAATCACTCAGAGACATTGGTAATACGGTGCTTGTAGTAGAGCACGATCCTGAAATGATGAAAGCGGCCGATAATATTATTGACATCGGTCCTTTTGCAGGAGTTCATGGTGGGGAGATTGTGTATCACGGAAACTATCCAACCCTTTTAAAGGCAGACACGCTTACGGGAAAATTTTTGAGTGGACGAAAAGAAATCGAAGTTCCAAAAAAGCGTAGAAAAGGAAATGGAAAAAACATTTTACTTGAGGGTGCCAGCGAGCATAACCTCAAAAATGTTAATGTAGAATTTCCTCTGGGTTTACTCATGGTAGTTACAGGCGTTTCAGGTTCAGGAAAATCAACATTAGTACATGATACTTTGTATGGTGGCATTAAAAAGCACATTGGTTCTTATAATCAGAAAGTAGGCCGTTTCAGAAACCTTACAGGGTTAAGTAGCATACACAATGTAGAAATGGTCGATCAAAGCCCGATTGGTCGGTCCTCCCGTTCAAATCCCGCGACTTACACCAAAGCATTTGATGGAATTCGTGATGTATTTGCAAATACCCGTCAGGCTAAGATTATGGGTTATACCCCAGGTCATTTTTCTTTCAATGTCCCCGGCGGAAGATGTGAAACCTGCCAGGGTGAAGGAGTTCAGAAAATAGAAATGCAGTTCATGGCAGATATTGAGCTTACTTGTGAAGTCTGTAATGGAACGCGTTTTAGAAAAGATGTACTTAATGTTAAGTACCGTGGACAAAGCATACATGATGTACTGGAAATGCCCATTTCTGAAGCCATCGATTTCTTTGTGGATGAGCAAAGTATAGTAAACAAGCTACAACCACTTGAAGATGTAGGTCTTGGGTATCTAAAATTAGGCCAAAGTGCAACGACACTTTCCGGCGGCGAAGCGCAGCGCGTTAAACTGGCTAGATTCCTAAGTAAAACCAATACGGAACACACCGTATATTTCTTTGACGAACCCACTACAGGGCTTCATTTTGAGGATGTAGCCAAATTACTGGATGCATTCAACGAACTGGTAAATGCCGGTCACTCTGTAATCATCATCGAACATAATCTGGATGTTATAAAATGTGCCGACTGGATTATTGATGTGGGCCCGGAAGGCGGTTTTGGTGGTGGTCAAATTGTAGCCGAAGGCACTCCCGAAGACATCATGAAAGAGAAAAAGAGCTACACGGGAATGTATTTGAAGGAGTATCTGGCAAAAAATTAATAGGATGATTACTCATTATTTAATAGAATCCTATGTATAATTAATCTCTCACTAAAGCTCCATTATGAAAAAAATATCGATTTTTACGCTCTCAATTACACTCGTATTTATTATTTCTAGTACAATTTTTGCTCAGGTTGTACCAAAGTTTGGGATTAAAGGAGGAGTAAATTTTTCAAATTTTGCTCAAACCGAAATTGAAGATTACGAAACGAAAGCAGGGTTCGTATTAGGAGCTTTTTTGGAATTAGGCATTCCAATGTTTTCAGTAAGCATACAACCAGAAATATTGTATGCACAATTTGGGGCGGGAATAAAAGATGCTGACGCTACGGTGGATTTAAATTACATTCAAATTCCAGTGCTTTTGAAAATTAATTTTGATGCCCCTGGAGCCACACCAAATATATATTTTGGACCATACGCTAATTTTTTGGCTAGTGCAGAAGTAGATGGAGATGGGGGTTCTGTAGAGATTGATGAAATTATTGAAGATTCTGCTTTCGGAGTAATTATTGGAGGCGGTATTGATTTGAGTAAAGTTCAACTAGGTATTCGGATCTCAGCGGGTATTACTGAGGTTTTTAAAGAAGATTTTTCTGACGACGAAACGAATTTTGGCGTAGCGCTGACAGTCGGATTAAAACTATAATAGAATAGCAATACTATATATGATTGCTAGTACTCCTATATAGTTCAATTATTACTTTCAA
Source organism: Balneola sp. (assembly GCA_048058975.1). Classification (GTDB taxonomy): domain Bacteria; phylum Bacteroidota; class Rhodothermia; order Balneolales; family Balneolaceae; genus RHLJ01. The sequence goes on along the minus strand of JBLLNP010000007.1, from coordinate 186,459 downwards.
AAGCCTCCTAAACAAATGGGTGGCTTTTTTTGTAATTATTACAGCTTTCTAAGCTCATTCTTTGCATAACACTATTATTTTAACAGCATGTTTTCCCGACTACTATTATTAAACTGGAGAATTTTCCTCTCCAACCTAAATCGCTTTCAGCTTTTGCTGATGATCGGTTACATCATGTTTTTGGGGGTAATGCTGGTCAACCTTATTGGTACCGCCATTGTTGTGGTAATCATGGACACGGACCCCTGGATGCAGATGCAAATGCCCTGGCTTACTCCACGAGTATATTCGTTTATCCTGTTGGTTTTTGCCAACACCTATTGGGTGATGCACTTCTCTTTTACAAACCTCAGGCTGTTGAATATTGAAGAGAACAGAAAATTGCTTGGTTTTGGTTTTCCATTAAAGCGGCTCGCAAAGTATCTGATGGTGATAGGGTTCTGCCATCCGGTAAACATCATCTACAATTTTACCTGGCTGGTTTTCCTGATGATTCAGGTGCGGGAATTTTACCAGGTGCCGGTGGTTTTTGTTGGAGTGTTTCTGAATTATGTACTTATTTATTCAGTGAAGCATCGCTTTCTGCAAATCGTGGAACGTAGATTTATAGCAGTAGTCGCCGGTTTTCTGATATTTGTGTTTTCCTTGTTCCAGCTCATCGCGCTGGTTTCTGATAATAAATCGGAGATTCTGTACAGCATCATTCCAAAAATAGAAACCATAAATGGTGTATTGGAATGGTTACCGGGAGGATTGTTGATCCAGGCAGCAAAAACCGATTATGGTGTATGGAATGGGATTATCTTTTTTGTGTTTCTGGGAATTCTCATTGGGTTGGTCCTTGTCGATCACTTCAATAAAACCTGCCACGGGTTGCACCGCCCATCACTCAAAAAAGTGGAAGAAGCCAGCAGTAAAATTTGGGATATCCTGAAAAGAGTACTTGGCAAAAACGCCGGCAAGTACTACTACTATGTAATGATTCATCCCTACAATAAATTGCAGGTACTTACTCTTGCGATCATCCCGATTGTGTATGTACCTCTGTTAATGAACGTGGAGTATGAGATCGCCAGAACTATCGCTATCCCTACTATTCTTGCGGGAATTCCTGTTGCTTTATTAGCTATGGGAATGGCAAATATGTATGGATATGAAAACAGGGAGCTGCTGCTTCATCTTCAGTTTCCCATAAAACTGGAACAACAATTAAAAGAGCGTTTTCTTGGAGTTGTGATTCTCCCCCTGTTAGTTTTTTATGGTATCACAATCTTTGAAATACTGGTAATCCCCGAGATTGGAGAAATTCTGAATATATTCATCGCAAATACATTCATGTTCCTGTGTTTTATGCTCATTTTTATCTGGAGTTCTTATTACCAGTACCAAAAGGCGATCTACTCATCTTTTAGTTATAAGCACCCTATCATCCCGCAAAAAGTAACTTTTGTGATATCTTTCAGCATATTTACTGTGGGCTATTTGGTTTTTGTGCCACTCAATGGACTGGAATGGTACAGGCTTACTATTATGGGAACAGTGATTCTGATTATGGGTATTTATCTGTGGGGGCACATGGATGTGCTTGTAAATCTTTTCAAAAAAAGAATATTAAACCGTATTTGGAGTGAACTATAATTAGTACCTTTGCAGCCGTACTTAAGAAAAACTGATTCTCATGCTTCCAATTCACCTTAATCTTGGCTTTAACGAAATCTACTTTTATGAGGGAATCTATTTCCTGATTTCGATCGCGATTGGTGTTTATATCGCATACATAAGGGTAAAAAAGTATGGAGGAAAGATTGAGTTGTTCGACGGGTTAATTACCTGGTCTATCATTGGTTCATTAATTGGTGCCCGGCTTTCTCATTATTTGTTCTGGAACCTGGATTTATTTCTTGAAAACCCGGCGGTGCTATTCAGTTTATCCGGCGCTGGAAATAGTATTACAGGTGGACTTGTTGGCGGTATGGTGGGGGGCTTGCTCTACACCCGGCGCAAAAACATGAACTATTTCGAGTACTTCTCATTGCTTTCACCGGGAATTCTTTTTGCACAGGCAGTAGGTCGGGTTGGATGTTTTTTAAATGGTGATGCGCACGGTACAGCCACTGATTCTATCTTCGGGGTTCATTTCCCAAGATACGGCACAACGGTTCCCGCCTTCGAAACTGATTATGGAATCTCAAGCTCGGCCTGGCAATGGTCTTTTCAAAATGGATTGGTTGAACAGGCATCTGCTGTTAGCGCAGCGCTACACCCAACACAGCTCTACGAAATGTTCGGAGATTTGGCATTAATGGTCATTGTGCTTTGGGTATTCAAAAAAATCTGGGATTCAGATAAAAAATCTCCACTCATCTTTTTCATTCACACAGGCGGATATGCGCTGCTTCGTTTTGCGCTGGAATTTATTAGAGGAGATCGGGAATTCATCGCCTTCGCAAATATGACGAATCTGCAGGTAGTACTGTTAGGCTATGGTACTTTCACCATAATTTATGCGGCAAGATATTATTCAAAAAAAAAGGCGAATGGCTAAAGCAATTTCGATAACCGGGCTGGTAAAAAGTTACGAAGACAAAACCGTTCTGAAGGATTTAAACCTTGATGTACCGGAAGGCACTATTTTTGGTTTGATTGGTCCGAACGGCGCCGGAAAAAGCACATTGATAGGAGTACTCACCGGACTGTTAAGTTACGAAGAAGGTGATATCGAGATTAATGGGCTCGCTTTGGATCCAGCCAATGAGTTGGAAATAAAAAGGGATCTGTCATCGGTATTACAACCCCCGCTTTTGTTTGAGCAGTTTACTTCCCTGGAGTTTATCGAGTATGTGTGTGATATCTACGACATCAAAAAAGATGGGTTAGTAGAGCGAGCATACTCTTTATTGGATTTCTTTGAAATAAAGGATTTTGCCAAGATTAAAGTGAACAAGTTATCCTCCGGAAGCCGAAAGAAACTAGCCTTTGTTACTTCCGTTCTTGTTGAACCAAAAGTGTTGCTGCTTGATGAACCTTTTGAAGCAGTGGATGTTATTTCCATTGATCGAATGAAAACCGTTATTCGGAAGCTCAAAACCAAGGGCGTTACCATCATCATTACCAGCCACATTCTGGAAGTGGTTGAAAACCTATGCGATGATATCGCCATTCTCCACGAAGGACTAATCATAGCTTACCTTGATTCCATCAGCCGCAAAGAGCTACAGAGAGACTCTACTCTTCATGAAATCTTCCAGGAATACGTAAAGGTAGAACACAAAGACGATATTGTGGATTGGTTGTAGGATATCCTAGAAAAACTGGAGCGCCCTTAAATTACAATGGGTTCTTTTGCCTTCTTTTTCAACGCATAAGCTTGCTCAACCAATTCAACCATCTCATCCATAGAGAATCGTGCGGAGTTAAGTATCAGGTCATAATGACTTGCCTGTTCTACGTCCCGGTTAAAATTGAACAAAGTGAAGTTTTCCCGTTCCAGATCTTTTTGCTGGATGACAGCTCTGGCTTGTTTCAGCGAAATCTTATTTGACGCTGCGTATTGCTTAATGCGTTCTTCCATTGGACAGACTACCCGAACATGAAGCGACCTGGGGTTTCTGCAAATAAAGTTAGCGGCGCGCCCGATAATAATAGAACTTCCATGATCTTCGATGGACCGAATAGCTTTTACAAGGTAAATCTGGTAATTAAGGTTAGTCCCTTTATGATTCATGAAGCCAAAAATAGTGTCCTCTAACAAATTTCTGGAATTTTCATCTAGAGCTTGTAAGTACTCGGAACTGCTACCAAGTTTTTTGCTGATGACATCAAGGATTTCTTTATCCCAGACTTTAAAGCTCAGCTTTTTACCAAGCTCATTCGCTAGTGCTGCTCCTTTGGCACCAAACTCTCTCGATATCGTAATTACAGGTTGTTTTTCGGATCGGCGTTTTCCCTCCCGGGCTTCGGGATGACTGATTCTCCAGAATTGAAGTTGTTCCTCAATCATTTGTGCTACTTTTTTAGCCATAGTGGCCTCCTTTTTTAAAAACCGATTTTTTTGGAGCTACCAGTGCAAAGGTATAGAAACAAACTTTTGTGAAGAGAAAATGAACCAGTTAACACAAAAAATATCGTTTGCATCCCTTCTTTAGGGTATAGAAATTGGGGTGTTTAATTCACGGAGTTTATCATGAAAAAAATTACAGGACTTTTAATCCTACTCGTATTCGCTTCTTCAGCACTTTTAGCCCAGGGAATGCCTGACCCAAAAACCCCTCAAGGTGAAAATTTGAAAGTACCGGAAGGTTGGGAAGTTCGTTTAGACAGGCCAATGGAAAATCTGGTTATAAGTTCTGAGCCAGATTCCGGAGACATCTATTTTGTGAATATGACTCCCGGCTGGCATGTAACAACCGGCCCGAGAGCTATTTTTTGGCATCCCGAAAATAAAGCTGAAGGTGGGTACACACTTAATGCATCTATTTACCTTTTTGATACTAAGGGAAGAGACAGAGAAGGCTTTGGTGTATTCTTTGGCGGAAGTAACTTGCACGAAGAAGATCAGGAGTACCTTTATTTTCTTATTCGGAATACCGGAGATTTTTTAGTCAAAGCCAGAAAGGGAGAGGAAACAGAAACACTTAAAGAGTGGACAGCTTCGGATGCCATTGTAAGATATACGGAGGAATCAGAATCCTCAGTACTAAACACACTCTCAGTAAATGTAATGGTGGGAATGATCCACTTTTATATAAATGGTGAAGAAGTGGCTATGCTGGGTTCACGAGAACTGAAAACAAACGGCTTATTTGGATTAAGAGTAAACCACGCGGTAAACCTGCATATTTCTGATTTGGGCCTTAGTGAGTAGGGCCAACCCATGAGGTTAATACTAATCGCTGCAATACTTGTTTTTCTTGCGGGCTGTAAGTCCTCTCATAAGCTTACAGGGACAGATTATATTGACCTTTCTGTAGCTCAGGCAAGAGCTCTTAATACAGCCTTCCCTCAGGAAATTGCGGACTCATTGGGGTGGGGAGATCTTACTTCGACAGGATTAAAAGTCAAAGAAGAGCTCAGGTTTTCTCTAACTTCAGCTTTTGAACCATTTCATTTATACAGGATCTCGGTAAAAAGAAAAGTAGAGGGAGAAAGCGTCTTATTCTGGTCTAGGAAAAGATCAATGTACTTGTCGGGTGCTCATGAAAATATGGAGCTGTATTTAAAAGGAAAGTGCAAAGAAATCTATCAAACCGAAAATTTTGAATACTGTAAACCTGGTTATGCAATAGAACCAGACTGGGGAAAAATATATTCCACGTTGGAAAGCAGAAATATCTGGTCCATACCGGATACTTCCACAGCTCAGGAATTAAGCGCAGCTGATAGCGCACAATGGATGATACATACTCAGGTTCGTCTGGGAGATTATTATCGAAGTTATAGCCATACAAATCCGGAAAACTATAGTGGAGTGCGGTATAAATCTAACCTAATGGCCATCATATCTCAGTTGCAAATGGTTTCAACGGGGCAGGAAAAGCCGGATAACTTCAACATCTATTCAGGGATTACCACAGGTGTTCGGGGTTCTGCTTTTAAACTATGCGATGAAAGTGAAAGTTGGAGATTTGAGGGCAATCTCGAAGAGTTACTTAAAGCAAGCGGTTTTCCAGCGGAATTTGAAAGTTCAGGTAATTTGAATTTTTACGTTATTGTTTCCGGAACCATTGAAGACGAATGGTATGGCAATCGTAGTGGAACAGGTTTTACCAAGATTATCCGCCCATCCGAAATCAATGATTTCAGGATTATTTCAGGTGATACATGTCCATCCAATACTCCATAAGGAAAACGCATAGCATCAAAATGCGAGTAGTTTACAATCCGAAAAAAGAGTTCATTTGGGCGAACTCAACCGATTTTAAACTCTATGAAAAAAAGTATTCTTATCCCACTATTTGCCCTTTTATTATTTTCCGCATGCGACCGTGATGGCGTTTCAAACGCAGAACTTCGTAAGCTTGAAAAAGCCAAAGAAACCTGGCAAAAAACTAAAACACCAGACTACTCTTTCAATTACCGTCAATCTTGTTTTTGTGCGTATTTTGGGGAAGTTAAAATTCAGGTTTTTGCCGATACTGTTTATGCAGTAGTAAATCCTGAAACAGGAGAAGATGCCACTATAGAAACCGAAAATGGGGATGAAAAGCTTTTAGATCTATATCCTACGCTATTTTTAACCATCGATGAGCTATTTGAAGAGCTAGAAGAAGCGGCAATGATAGCAGACGAGATGGAAGGAAGCTATGACAATGACAGAGGTTATCCAAAACAAGTATCTATCGATTACCTAAAAGACGCAATTGATGATGAGGTAAGCCATCTTATTAGCAACTATCAAGTACTAACGCTTACAAATAAGTAGCTAAACGCCCCACTCATTTTGGAGTCGGGCCAGTTTTTCTTTTACGGCAGTAGGAGCTTGGCCTTCACAATGAGCAATGGTATCCAACAGAGAATAAGTGAGCCGTTGGCCGTCATCGCTGAAATTAGACCGGATATAAACGATAGCCTCTTCAATCATTTCGTTCATGTGGGCCGTACTCATTGCGGCAATCTGGCTCATTGTTTTATGATACGTATCAAGGGTGTATTTCATGTTTGAAAGCACCCTTTTTACTGCGCCTTGTTCAGAAAAGAGATGCTTCCATCAGTACTCTCAATCCAAAAAATTAGTATGTCAATTGCCGTCTCGTCGGTTAGTGCATAGGAACTCATCGTATCAGAAAGTTGAATTAAAATTCATCGCCAAGTAAATCACAGATATCTTCAAGAGTTTCCCGCTGCTCATCGGTAATAGAGTTTTTTGTATGAGAATCGATATCCAATTGTGCCACAAACTCATCCCCCACCATAATTGGAACTACAATTTCTGACTGTACATCAATACTGCAGGACAGATAGTTTTCCTCGGCATGCACATCCTGAGCAACAAAAGTCTCATGAGAAAGGGCTACCTGACCGCAAATTCCTTTTCCGAAAGGAATGCGGGTGTGATCGGTACTTGCTCCAACAAAAGGGCCTAATACAAGTTCACGGTCGGCTTCAGGATCAACCAGGTAAAACCCTACCCAATTAAAGGTTGGCACTTCATCTGCAAGTAACTCACAAACAGCAAAAAGCTTTTCATTTCTGGTTACATCACGGTTTAAAATATCTTCGGTAGCTGATACCAGTTTTTCTCTTAGTGTAATTGTTTCAGTAGTAGTCATTTCAAAATGAATTAATTGAACCCGAAAATAAAAGAATAGTTGAGTAAATAAAGTTAAGCTTTTAAAAAAGCACAGACGAACAGCATAGAAATCCAAAAAAGCTTCCTTATCTTTGAATTATGGAAGAATTCTTGAAAGATATTATCCCCTTTTCAACTACAGTAATGGGTGCCGGGGCGTTGTTGTTTGCCAGTTTTTCATCTTTGTTTTCAGTGGTGAACCCCATAACGGCAATGCCTGTGTTTATGTCGTTAACAGAAGATGAATCAGATAAAGAAAAAGCGCGCACAGCCAGAAAGGCAAGTGTTTACATGTTCTTTGTGTTAATCATATTTCTATTGGCAGGAACCTACATCCTCAGTTTTTTTGGTATTAGTTTGCCGGGGATACGAATTGCTGGTGGTTTGGTAATTATGCGGGCAGGATTTTCTATGCTTAATCCGGAAACCGGAGGTCGTAAACTTAGCGATGAGGACGAAGAAGCAGCAAAAGAAAAACAGGACATTTCTTTTAGCCCGTTGGCAATGCCACTATTGTCGGGTCCGGGAAGCATTGCTGTTGTAATTGGGTTTGGCTCTCAGGCTTCGGGTGTTACGGATTATATCATCAACGGAGTAGCAGTATTTCTTGTGGCACTACTTGCCTGGGCAATTTTACGGGTAGCGCCCTGGCTTAATAAGCTCATCGGTAAATCAGGAATGACGGTAATTACACGAATGATGGGCTTTATTGCTTTGGCCATTGGTGTTCAATTTATAATTAATGGAATCGCGAAATTTTACGGGATCGGGTAAGTAGTTATTCAAATCTCAGCTCGTCTTATAACACAGAGTTGGTGACGGAAGAAAAAAGAATTATTATTAGCCCTTAAAATAATAACCAAACACCGTTGCCCTGGAAACTTTAGAGAATATTTTATCCGCTTTTTCTTCATTCATGTGGGGCACTCCCCTTGTAGTTCTGCTCTGTGGTGGGGGAATCTATTTTATGATTTATTCGCGCATGACTCCCTATCGTTATTTTGGTCATGCCGTAAACATTCTTCGGGGAAAGTACGATGACCCCAACGACCCGGGAGATATTAATCACTTCGAGGCACTGTCCAGTGCATTGGCGGCAACAATTGGTTTAGGAAACATTAGCGGGGTAGCTGTGGCTATTGCGACAGGTGGCCCCGGCGCGGTTTTCTGGATGTGGATGAGTGCTTTAGTAGGAATCGCAACCAAGTTCTTTACCTGTACCCTTTCCATTATGTATCGTGGAAAAGATTCGAACGGGGATATACAGGGTGGAACCATGTACATGATCATGGAAGGCCTTGGGAAAAAATGGAAACCACTGGCCGTATTGTTTGCTGTTGCGGGTATGTTTGGTGCGTTGCCGGTGTTTCAGGCAAATCAATTGAATCAGGCTATTCGTGATATCATTTTAGTGCCTAATGGGCTTGCTGATCCAAACAATCACTTCAGTACCGATTTAATTACCGGAATAGTAATTCTACTAATTGTCGGCACTGTAATATTTGGAGGAATAAAGAGAATTGGTAAAGTAGCCAGCCGCATGGTTCCATCGATGGTGGTCTTATATACTGCATGTGTACTAGTCATCCTTGGAATACATTTCGATGTATTGGGCGAGTATTTAGTGATGATTGTTAAGGATGCATTTACAGCTGATGCTGCCATGGGTGGAGCAGTGGGAGCGCTTATCATTTTGGGGGTTCGAAGAGCCGCATTCTCTAACGAAGCGGGAATTGGCACCGCTACTCTTGCTCATGGAGCAGCGAAAACCAAAGAACCGGTTCGCGAAGGATTGGTAGCCATGATGGGACCATTCATTGACACGATTGTGGTTTGTACTATGACAGCTTTGGCTATTCTGGTTACCGATGTATGGAAAACCGGAGATGAAAATGGAATCACTCTCACAGCTGCAGCCTTTGAAGAAGCTCTGGGACCAATCGGAATCTACTTACTTATGATAAGTGTGACTGTTTTTGCCGGTAGTTCGCTATTTACCTATTCTTATTATGGAACCAAATGTCTTGGCTTCCTGGCCGGAGCTTCCCGCCAAAAGTGGTACAACCTCTTTTACGTAGGCTCCATTTTACTGGGAGCTACCGCAAGTATTTCTGCAATCATAAATCTGATTGATGGCATGTATGCGGTCATGGCAATCCCTACCATGACGGTTGCTCTGCTTCTCTCTCCAAAAGTGATGGAAGCAGCCAGAGATTACTTTGCAAGGATGGAGAAGAAAGAGATTCTTTAGTTTTCAAAAATATTAAAAGAATTCGGATCAATATTTAGATAAGGGAATTCTCGCAGATAATTGATTCTATCTTTTATGCTTTTCCATTCCTTATTGCCTAGTATAATAGCTTGTTTCAGTTCAGCCTCTGCTTCATCAAATTTTCCTAACATAGCTAAAGCCAATGCAAGGTTTCCGTAAGTAATTTGAATTGAGGGGTCTAATTCTTTAGCTCTGTAAAGGTTTTCACAGGCTTTTTTAGGTTTATTTTTAAAAATATAAATAGCTCCTAAGTTTGTATAAACCTCAGCATAATTAGGGTTTAATTCGAGGCACTTTTTGTAGCAACTTACAGCGTCTTTAAAATCTCCTTTCCTGCGGTAAGTAACCCCAAGATTAGCCCATGCTTTATAATAGTCTGGTTTTATCTTAATCGATTTTTTATGAGCAATTACGGCTTGCTCAAATAATTCTAAGCGCTCATATGAGTTACCTATTGCAGTAAAAATTTCATGCTTCCCAAAATCTCGAACCCCCTTTTTTAAAGCCAAATTGAACTCTCTAATTGCTTTTTGAAAATCACCAGATTTAAAACTATTCATGCCTTTATGAGCATGGTTATCACCATTTTTAAAAAACATTTTATCTATAAATGTAGAGTCAAAAATTAAAATTAGTCATATTTCATGTTATCAATTACATAAACCAAAATAAGGATAGTAAACTATAGATACTATTAGCGCTATATCAACATAGCACATGTAAAAACTCCTACTTCCCATTTTAAATCCCATAAAAAACTGTTTTCTTGTAGTTCTATTTAAAACTCAACTACAAGAACTCATGAAAAGAGCTATTTCACTGGTACTGTTTGTTGCCATTTCAATAAACCTGGCAGCTCAAACTCCAACAATCAAAGAAAAAACAAAGGGATTGGAGGTCACTAAGGGCTTCTTTGATTACTATTATGATGAAGCCAACGACCAGCTTTGGTTGAAAGTGGATGACCTGAATAAAGAATTTTTATACGCCAATTATCTGGCAGCCGGGGTTGGATCAAATGATATTGGTCTGGACAGAAGTCAACAAGGCGGACAAAGAGTTGTCTATTTCGAGAAGCGCGGACCAAAGCTCTTCATGATTCAGCCTAATCTGGATTACATAGCCCGTTCTGATAATGAGCTCGAAAAAAAATCAGTGCGTGAGGCTTTCGCATCTTCAGTATTACATGCGTTCAAAATAGAAGCGACAGAAAATGGAAGTTACCTGATTGACCTAACCCCATTTCTGATCAGGGATGCACATGGTGTTACAGACCGACTTCGAAGACAAGGTGAAGGCAGCTACAGCCTCGACAAAAACCGATCGACTTTGTATGCAGAAGGAACGTTTAACTTTCCAAAAAACTCTGAGTTTGAAACGATGCTTACCTTTGGAGGAAGTAATCCTGGGGGCCAGGTTCGTTCGGTAGTTCCATCACCTGAATCAATAACCGTTCGTCAGCACCATTCTTTTGTAGAGCTTCCGGATGATAAATATAAGCCAAGAATGTACGATCCTCGCGGAGGATATTACGCCACTTCTTTTATGGATTATGCTTCTCCCATAGACGAACCAATGACTATTCGGTTTATAAACCGGCATCGTCTTGAAAAGAAAAACCCTGAAGCAAAGGTGAGCGAAGCCGTTGAGCCGATCATTTACTATTTGGATAATGGAACTCCGGAGCCGGTTCGAAGTGCGCTACTTGAGGGGGGGCGTTGGTGGAATCAAGCCTTCGAAGCTGCCGGATATAAAGATGCATTTCAGGTAAAGGTACTTCCGGATGATGCTCATCCATTAGACATTAGATATAATGTGATCAACTGGGTTCATCGGTCTACACGGGGCTGGTCGTATGGCGGTTCGGTTGTAGATCCAAGAACTGGTGAAATTATCAAAGGAAATGTGCTGCTTGGTTCTTTAAGGGTTCGGCAGGATTATATGATTGCGACTGGATTACTTGCTCCATTCGAAGAAGGAACGGAAGAAGATCCAAGAATGCTGGAAATGGCGTTGGCCAGAATCAGGCAATTATCTGCTCACGAAATTGGTCATACTTTGGGTATCTATCACAACTTTGCTGCAAGCGTAAACGACCGTGCTTCTGTGATGGATTATCCTCACCCTAAAGTAGATATCGTTAATGGAGAGTTAAATCTTGATGATGCCTATGATGTGGGAATAGGCGATTGGGATAAGGTGACCATCGCCTTTGGATATCAGGATTTCCCGGATGGAACCAATGAGGCTGAAGCGCTTAATGAGATTCTTGAAAATGCTCATTCTGAAGGATTGAAATACATTTCAGACAGCGATGCCCGACCACAAGGCGGAGCGCATCCGTATGCTCACCTTTGGGAATACGGCAACGACCCGGCTTCTCAATTATCTCACATTTTGGAAGTGCGCAAAATTGCACTGGATAACTTTGGGGAAGCGAACATTCCAATGGGAACGCCAATGACCTATCTGGAGGATGTGCTGGTTCCAATATATTTATTCCATCGATATCAGCTTGAAGGGACGGTGAAATTGATTGGTGGACTGGATTACACCTACAAACTTCGCGGCGACAATCAACCAACTCCTGAAATTGTTGATGCAAGAACCCAGCGAAAGGCGCTTCAGGAAATGCTGAAGGCTATAGATCCAAAGGTATTGGCACTTCCCGAAAACATTCTGGACTTGATACCCACTCGACCTGCGGGCATTTCATCAACACGCGAACTCTTCAGGGGAAATACCGGGCCGTCATTGGATGCCCTTGGAATTGCGCAAACAGCAGCCGATTTACCCATCAGCTTAATCCTTAATCCACAAAGAGCAAACCGATTGGTGGAATATGGAGCAAGAGATAACAATCTAAGCCTGGAAGAAACTATCGATGAGTTGATTGAAGCTTCGTGGGGCAAAAGTTTTGGAGATGATTATCATGACGCCATACAAAAGGTAGTAAACCACTTAGTGGTTGTGAATTTAATTCAACTACACGCATCTGGTCAGTCTAATCCACTTACAAAAGCGATTGTGTTTGGAAAACTTACCGAGCTGGAAGAAATGCTTGATGAAATGGAAGATAGCCCAATTGTTATGCAGTCGGCAGCCATGATCGATGCGTATTTAGACGACCCGGAAGAGTTTAAAGCGCCAGGAACGCTATCTCCTCCTCCCGGTTCGCCCATTGGCTCCGGTCCGATGTTGTATTGTGATTTTTAAATTTTAATACAACTCTGTTTTTGTCATTTCGAAGGAGCTTGTCGACTGAGAAATCTAAATTTTTAGATTGCTAACACTGATCTTTAGATTTCTCACATTCGTTCGAAATGACAAAGATTATAATTAGTTCAATTTTATAGAATGAAAATCATCCCTCCAGATAATCTGTTATCTGCTTATGCCCAGGGTATCTTCCCAATGGCGGAAAGTAGAGAAGCGGAGAATGTAGAATGGTATTCGGCGACTAAACGGGGAGTTATTCCGATTGATAAATTTCATATTCCAAAAAATGTGCAGCGGCTTATTCGTCAGAATAAGTTCAAGGTAAAAGTAGATACTAAATTTAGAGAAGTGGTTCAGGAATGTGCCAACCGTGAAACCACCTGGATTAACGATTTGATAGTAAATTCGTACGATTTGCTCCATCAAGCAGGATATGCGCATTCGGTTGAAATATATCTGGGAGGAAAGTTAGTTGGTGGCTTGTATGGAGTTCATTTACAAGCCGCATTTTTTGGGGAAAGTATGTTCCGTATTGAAGCAGAGGCAGATAAGGTCGCACTGTATTATTGTCACCAGATATTGCAAAAGAATAGCTTTAGCCTTTGGGATACCCAGTTCTATACAGATCACCTTGCCCGGTTCGGTTGTATTGAGATTGGAACGGAAGAGTATGAGGAAAAGCTAGAAGAAGCGATGAAAAAAAGCTGCTCGTTTATTTTTTAAGCCTTACAACCATCATTCCGGCCGGAAATAAACGCGACAAAAAAGTAGCCTCGTAAAATGTGCGTGTTTGCTTGGAAAGATTTACCAAAGGTTGAATCAGGTAATTCCAAAGATAGAAGCCTTTTTCAAACTGGATTTTAGTAAAAGTGTTTTCTGCGAAATGAAAATCAAAGTAATAATCCCTCCCATAGGATGCCCCTGAAACAAAGAAATCGAGGGTCTTCGAGGAAAACATTTTTTTATGAGTAGGGTCATTAAAGTTATATCTCGAAGTAAAATGTGGAACCCGGATTTCAAGGGTTGCTCCACCTTTCATAATTCGGTGAAGTTCTTTTAGCAGAGGTATATACTCCAGATGCTCAAGAATATCCTGAGCGAGAACATGAGTAAACTCTTCATTCTCAAATGGAAGTGGAAGTTTATTAATATCATGAACGATATCTACCCCATCCAAATCGGCGATATCAAGGTTAATCCAGCCTTCTTTAATATCTGTTCCGCAACCAAGATTTAGTTTTTTCATATCGGAAACATACAGAAATCAGACATAAAAAAAGCCGCATTAAAAACCAATTTAATGCGGCCTGCATATCAATAAATAAAGATTTTAGTATTCAGTAACAACAACCCGTTGTAGTGCCTGCTCACGAGATATAGAGCCTTTATCTAGTTGTTCGAGTACAGATTTTTTAATCTGTATGTCCAGTCTGTCGGGAACATTTTCGTAACGCCCATTCACACTGATAGATAGCAGGAGATATTGATCACTCGATAAAGAATTTAATGTTCTGCCATAATCCACAATGTATTCTTTAATATTGGTAACCAGGTTTGAGTAAGCAGTAGAGATATTTTTTTCGAGTTCTTTTTTACGTTCCTCGAGTTCGTCTTTTGTAAGAGGGGTATCGGAACCAGAACTTCTAACTTGCCCTACGGCAACTCGGTCTGAACTTCTTCTTATTCTATTCTCTAAATCCCATACTACAGCGGTAGCCCGGCCAAACTCATCGTATCGTACGTCAAGCGAAAACAGGGCTCCAAAATTATCGAGCAGCATATAATCAACAGATCCGGAAAGTCTGAAGGATTCTTTGTCCTGATCCTTAAGTGCAGTTTCAAAGATATTCCCCATAACTTTTAAGTCAAGATATTCCTTGTCTTCTGAGGTCGCTACTGCAAGCCGTTTATTAAAATTATCGGCTGTTAGTTTACCAGAACGAAAGTCATTCAGGTCACTTACTTTTGAGGAAACCGATATTACAGGAAGAGTCTCTTGTTTGTCAGAACTAACTCTTCCCTGGCCGGTTGGAAAACGATAAAGAAGTCTGCTTGAGTTAGACTTCGACCCATAAATAACCATTACTTTCTCATCGTTTTTAAGCTGTCCAATGGTAGAACCATAATCGCGGAGGAACTCTTTTATTCTATTGGTAATAGATTCCTGATCGACTTTTTCATTCTCTTCATCACCGTCACCATTATAGTAGAAGGTATATTCACTATTACCTGTTTCGTTAGCAAGGGTATAGATTCCACGGTTCGAATTTGATACCATAAAGATGACTCCAAAGCCTGGCATGTAGGTTCCCCGGGAAGAGTTGCCCCTGTAAAACCCCCCACTTTCAACAACAAAAGCTTGATTGGAGTTTGAAGAAGTAATAGTTGTTCTGAATAATTCACTTAGAATGTTCTCCATAATATTGATGTCACGGTTCATTCTATTCGCATCAATAGATTGTGCAAAACTGGTAATTGGAGTAAAGGTAATACTCAACAATCCGATCAGTAGATATTTGTATAGTTTTTTCATGGTTTTCCTTGGTTTGAATTTAATTTGTGCTTACGGTTTGTATGATTTCGCCCAACACCTGATCGGTTTGCCGAAAGCGGTTATAAGTATTTTCTTCAAGACTGGTTAAACTGTAGTTGAACAGTTCTAAATCAGATTCTCGTTGACTGTCCAGATACTCAGCAAATGTAGAAAGTGTTTGCTGAAACTGAAGCTCTTGTTGCTCTTGAGCAGCCAATACATATTGATTAATCATTTGTGCGTTTTCCTGTTGTACCTGGTTGATGATCATTTCAACCTGGGCAGCGGTGTAACCGGTCTGAACCGGGGGCTGATCACCAAAAGTCATTTTAAAGCCTCCATCACCAAACGAAACATTCATATCGGTGAAAGCTCCCATCACAAAAAACAGGAATACAAAAGTGGCCATAGCAAAGCCCGTTTTTCCAAAGCTGGATTGTGGCATTAACAGCGAGGTAAGTTTTTGCCACCAGTTTTCTGAAGCTGTAGAAGCTTCTTTCTCAGGTTCCATGATCACCAACTGCTCTGCCGGACTCTGGACCGGAAGGTGTTGAAGCATAGAACGGGTTTGGGAAAGTTCCTCGAACTCCAGTTTTAGTTCAGGGTCGGTTTCAAGGTAAAGCTCCAGTTCACGAGCTTGATGGTTATCAAGTTCTCCATATATGTAATCCATTAACAGGATGTGTGCTTCTTCTCTAGTCATAATTAAAAACCTCTTGGTTTATGTTCCAGGAATCGAACGTCTTTTTAAGGGTTCGAAGCCCGTAATACATTCTTGATTTAACGGTGTTTTCTGATTCTTCTAAAATTTCTGAGATTTCTTTGAAGGTCAGCCCTTCGTATTCTTTCATTATTACCACCATACGTTGATCATTCGGTAGTTGAAGCAGTGCTTTATGAAGCAACACCAAGGCTTCATTCCGCACCAGTTTTTCATCTGCAGAACTGGCTACTTCTGTCTGGGGGGCAGTTTTGAGTGCCTCCAATGAAGTTGCTCGTTTACGTCCTGCCCGCTTCAACTCATCCAGGCAAAGGTTATTTGCAATTCTGTACAGCCAGGAACCAAATTTGGAAGCATCATCTAACGTATCCATTTTTTGGTATGCCTTGATGAAGGTTTTCTGAGTGATTTCAGCGGCATCATCACTGCTTGCAAAATATCGGTATGCAAAGTGATGGATTTTATCCTGCCAGCGCTTAATCAGCACATTAAATGCCTGGTGATTTCCACCTAAAAAATCCTGAACAAGTTGTGCATCTTCCATGTGTTCGTATTTCAATTCGGCTCCCGAAAGCTGGTTTCGGGTATATGACGAGGGTAGCTGGAAGATAGTTTGATTAAAGAGAACATTCTTTTAAAGTCATTCTGAGCGAAAGCGAAGAATCTGCACAGTTAATGGTTTTGCAGATCCTTTTCCCAAAGGGATACCTTCGGCAGGAAGTAACCTCAGGACGACTTAAAATGGATTAAACACCTAACTCCAGCTGCTCCCAATACTCTTTCTCTATCAGGTTTAGATTCGAAAGTGAAATGCCCAATAAACGAATTTCACGGGTGGCAGCTTCGGTTTGTTCTAATAACTGCCGGGCAATAGTTGAGATTTCTTCTTTTTTGTTGGTGTAATGAGTTAAAGACTGACTGCGAGTAATGGTATCAAAGTTCTTGTAGCGGACTTTTAGAGTGATGGTTTTTCCTGCCGTTGGAATTTTCTGCATTCCCTCAGCTATACTCCCTGCCAGTTCTTCCAGAAAGGTATTTACCCAATCCAGGTCGTTTACATCTTCTGAGAAGGTCCGTTCTTTTCCATAAGATTTTCGGGTTCGATGCGGTTTTACTTCACGGTTATCAATACCCCGAACAATTTTGTAATAATGCCGGCCGGATTTACCAAAGGCTTTCACCAAATCAATTTCTGTCCATTTTTTTAAATCTGCTCCTGTTTTAATCCCAAGTGCATGCATTTTCTTTTGGGTGGCCTTTCCTACTCCAAAGAATTTTTTGATATCTAATTCTTCGAGGAAGACTTCCATCTGATAAGGAGTTATCACTGTGAGCCCATCCGGCTTATCATAATCAGATGCTACTTTGGCAAGGAATTTATTAGGGGCTACTCCGGCAGATGCGGTTAACTGAGTTTCTTCAAATATACGAGCGCGAATTTCTTTTGCGACTAAAGTTGCAGAAGGATTTCCTTTGTGATTTTCAGTTACATCCAGAAAAGCTTCATCCATGGAAAGAGGTTCAACCAAATCGGTGTACTCAAAAAAGATTTCCCGGATTATATTGGAAGCCTCTTTATAAGCTTCGAAATTTGCCTTTACAAAAATACCGTGTGGACAAAGTCGGTAAGCTTCGTTAGTAGGCATGGCTGAATGAACTCCGTATTTTCGGGCCTCGTAGCTACAGGTAGATACAACACCGCGCCCACCGGGCTTACCTCCTACAATAACGGGTTTTCCTCGTAATTCGGGATTATCCCGCTGCTCTACTGCCGCGAAGAAGGCATCCATATCCACATGGATGATTTTCCGTATGGGAGGCTCCTGATTCATAACATATATTATACATATAAATCAGGAGTAAAGGAATAGCAGAGAAAACTATTCTCCTGCCTGAATCTCAGCAGCAATTGCCTGCACTTCATCCAACACCCTAAGCAGGTTACCACTCCATATCTTAGCAATTTCCTCTTCAGAATACCCTCTCCGAACCAATTCAAGAGTTACATTAAATGTTTCTGAGGCATCTTCCCAACCGGTTACTCCTCCGCCTCCGTCAAAATCGGAGCTGATTCCAACATGATCTATTCCTATTAAACCAACCATATAATCTATGTGGTCAACAAAATCAGCTACATTAATTGGTTCTGCGGTTACCTCTTTTTTGATTCTGGGCTCTGCAATGGCTTCGATTTCTTCGTATCGTTCGAAGTATGCGTCCCGCTCTTCAGGTTTCATTTCTCGTATTTCAGCACGGCTTTTTTGTTCAAAACCGTTTTCTTCAGCAACTTTATCAAACACGTTTGCGGTTGCTTCTCTCCATTCAGAATGCTTTTCGGCATATACAAAACTTCTCAGAGCAACGGTTTGAACCACTCCTCCATTTTCTTTTAAAGCAATAAGTTCATCGTCACTTAAACTCCGGCTTACCGTTGGGTTAAGAGCCCGGGCCGAGGAATGAGAAGCAATAACCGGAGCTTTGGATAAAGCAATTGTCTGTAGGTTTGCTTCTTTTGAAGGATGAGAAATATCAATCATTATTCCCAAACGATTCATTTCTTTAATCGCTTCCTTTCCAAGTTCACTAATTCCGTGATACTTCCATACACTATCTTGCTCTCCGGTATGTGAATCGCTGAATTGGTTGTGGCCATTGTGAGCGAGTGACATATAACGGGCTCCACGATTATAAAACTCTTCAATTCTATTGAGGTCTGTAGCTACCGGATAAGCGTTTTCCACTCCTATCATTGCCACTAATTTCCCTTGAGCATGAATTCTTCTAACGTCTTCTGAAGTAGTTGCCAGCTTAATTTGATCCGGGGCAATTTCTTTAGTAAGCCGATGTATAGCATCAAACTTGTCGATAGCATTTTCATAAGCAGCCGCATAGCCCTCTTCAGAGAGGGTATCTTGCGCTGTATAAACAATAAACCAGGCTACATCAAGGCCCCCTTCAGTCATTTTGGGTAGGGTTACCTGAGTAGGGAGATCCTGAGTATAATTCCTTTCGGTAGTAAAATTACTCGTATTTATATCGGCATGAGTATCGAGAGTGATTACTCGTTCATGGATCCCTTTTGCTTTCTCAATAAGTTCTTTATCAGGTGTTGAACAATTTAAAAATGTGATAGCCATTATAAGCAGGGTAAGGTGCAACAAGTTTTTCATTAGAGGAAATCTGCGTTAGTTAATAGGATGTACAGTAAACGTAAACAAAATAAAGATAGAAGTAGAAAGAAGTTTAGTTACAATTTGTAAGATTGTCGGGCAACTAATCAACAATGCTTATTTGGGATAGAAAGCAGGTATTAATTTTCGGAACATCCTCCTTACGAACTTCTTTAATAGTATTGAGTAATATTATTAAACAATAGATATAAAGTATTATGAATACGTTAATGATTTTAGGATATCTTGGATTGGGTGCTTTCGTTGGCCTTCTAAGTCACCTTGTTTTACAGGAAAGGGGAATTAAAATGATACCAGGT
Organism: Balneola sp.; assembly: GCA_048058975.1. GTDB lineage: Bacteria > Bacteroidota > Rhodothermia > Balneolales > Balneolaceae > RHLJ01. The sequence continues at coordinate 166,936 of JBLLNP010000007.1, read as the reverse complement.
ATTGGTGTAGCAATGGCTGGTGCTTTAGCTGGGGGCATTATTTCGTCCTTTCTTAATTTAATGGGATCTGGCTTTTATGCTTTGATAAGTTCTTTCATCATTCTTTTTTCTTTCAACATTTTCAAGACAGATAAAGAAGCCGTTTTCGAATCAGAATAATCGGGAACAAAAACCATCAATCTGGTATAAGCAATCACACCTCTGAATTTTGACAACGTGATTGTTTAATGAAACGAAAAGACCGCCAAATACAATTATTTCTGCAAATCTTTCTAGTACTAACAGGGATTTACCTGATAGGTATAAATTTCTGGAATCTGAGTACAGGCACTTGGGGGGAGGGCATCTTTGAGTTTTACAATGGCGAATTGCCTGTATTTAAATTGGCGGCAGGATTAATTTCCGGGATATTGAGTGTAATCGCTGCCTGGGCTCTTTGGTTAAGAGTACACTGGGCCTATGGATTCACTCTAATCGTTTCCGGGCTTTTGTTTTCTTACAATCTGATTGGGCTAGGTGAAGCCATTTACATCAATCCATATCATACCATCCCGATGGTGGTTATTTTAATCGTAATGTTGCAAAGTTTTCCCTTTCTGATGCGCAGAACCACTAGGCAGTTATAATTTGTAAGTATTAGTCCGAAACATGACTTTAAAAGAAGACGTGTAAGCGGACATGGAAAAAATCTCCCAAAAAGACATTGATTGGTTACTAAATCTTAAACCTGACATGAGGTTTGAGAATACCATCCGTGAAGAAAAAGTTAAACGGCTTTCTCTTAAGAAGAGAATATTTAAAATAGCATTCTTTATTCTACTCATTATTGCTTTGGGGATTATTCCATTCTTTATTCTTATTCGCACATCTATATTTTTAAATTTAGCGAAAGATTGGAATGCCTGGGCAGCGTTAATTGCAGGAATAATAGCTAGTACGTCTCTTTTAGGAATTTATGTTTTGTTTCTTTTTAGAAAGGTGAAGAATAAAAAATTGTTGGCTCAATTTGGATTAGGAGGAGTCGCTGCGTTGGTTGGCGGGTTTTGTATATATGGACTAATGTATCTTTCAAGTGTAAATGCAAAATCCGAGGATGTGAGAGAGGTATATAGATCGTTGCACCCCATACTTAGAGTTTCAGTGGCAACAGCCACGCTTGCGGAAAAGGATTTAGTAATTACAGATATTAGGCGCACGGAAGAAGATTATGTTTCCTGGGGATTAACTCCACTGGAAAGCTCTCTCCACTATGAACAGAAAAACGGCTTTGTACACGCGATCGACCTGAGAACTATAGGCCATTCTGAGTTCAGAAATAAAATATTGGAGTGGTCATTAAGAACAATGGGGCTTCAGGTTATTCGCCATGTTGGCACAGCAGATCATCTTCACGTTGCGCTTCCAATAAATGAATAAAAAAAGCGCTTTTTTATTGTTTCTAAATAAGATTAGCACGACCTTTGGTTGCCTCAAAAAAAAAGACAAATAAATTCAGTTTATGTCCACCTATAATTTCTTCGAGCAGGTAAATAAAAACTTCGATAAAGCTGCTAAATACACCAGATTTGATAAAGGTGTATTGAATCAAATTAAAATGTGTAACACCGTATATCATGTTTCTTTTCCATTAAGGAGAGATGATGGCTCTGTAGAAGTTATAGAAGGTTGGCGTGTAGAGCATAGCCACCATAAAATGCCAACTAAAGGTGGAATCAGATATAGTCACAAGGTAGATGAAGACGAGACCATGGCATTAGCGGCATTGATGACCTATAAATGCGCTATAGTAGATGTGCCTTTTGGTGGAGCTAAGGGTGGTGTAAAAATCAGTACAAGAAGCTATTCTGAAAGTGAGCTGGAAAGAATTACCCGCCGGTACACTTTTGAGTTGGTAAAGAAGGGATTTATTGGCCCTGGTGTAGATGTACCTGCTCCGGATTATGGTACAGGAGCCCGGGAAATGGGATGGATTTTGGATACTTATCGCCAAATGAAAGACGATATTAATGCTGAAGCATGTGTAACGGGAAAGCCCATTCAAATGGGTGGGATACGAGGAAGAACAGAAGCAACAGGCCGGGGTGTTTATTTTGGAATCAGAGAGGCTTGTAATGACAAAAAAGATATGGATGCGCTTGGGCTAAGTACCGGAGTGGAAGGCAAAACATTTGTTGTTCAGGGGCTTGGTAACGTGGGTTACCATGCCTCTAAATATATGACAGAGGCTGGAGCCAAAATGATTGGTGTTTCTGAACTTGAAGGAGCTATTTACGACCCTAACGGAATAGATCTGGAAGCGTTGATTAATTTTAGAAAAGAAACTGGAAGCATTATTGGCTTCGGGAATAGTAAGGAGTTACCATCCAACAAAGATATTTTTACTCAGGAATGTGACATTATTATTCCGGCAGCACTAGAAAGCCAGATTACCGGCGATAACGCGCACAACGTTAAGGCAAAAATCATTGCGGAAGCAGCAAACGGGCCAACAACAGCTGATGCCCACGACATTCTTAAAGAAAGAGGAGCGCTGATTCTTCCGGATTCTTATCTAAATGCAGGCGGCGTAGTAGTTTCTTACTTCGAATGGCTGAAAGATATACAGCACGTGCGTTATGGCAGAATGAATAAGAGATTTGATGAAGAAAGTTTATCCAGAATAGTTCGGGAATTAGAGAGTATTACAGGAAAAGAATATTCTGATGAAGTACGAGATAAGCTTACACATGGTGCAGAGGAAGCAGACATTGTTGATTCCGGCCTGGAAGAAACTATGATTACTGCCTACCAACAAATTGCTCAGATTCGCGAAGAAAATAATTTAGACGATTTAAGGACCGCAGCATTCATAAGTGCAATCAACAAGATTGGAATTATGTACGAGCAGATGGGCATTTTCCCATAAGCTGGTTTTTTTATGCAGGAAACCCAGGTCATAGATATTGTTGTTGACCGACATGCGATATATACTTTTCTGGGTTACCTGATTCTTTTAATCGCTGTAGGTATTTATTCTGCACGATTTTCTTCTTCCGGAATAAGCGAGTTTTTTATTGGTGGAAGAAAAATGAATAAGCTGGTAATAGCTTTATCCGCGGTTGTCTCTGGAAGGAGCGCATGGCTACTATTGGGTGTTACGGGGTTGGTGTACATGCGCGGAGTCTCCGCCATCTGGGCTCTTTTTGGTTATATATTAGTTGAGTTGGTTTTGTTTTTAACCTATGCTAAACGACTGCGAACATTCTCTGAACAGCACGATTGTATAACGGTACCAGATTTTTTTGCTGAAAGGTTTGACGATAAGAATGGCTCTCTACGGGCTGTATTGGTATCTGTTTTTTTGATATTCATGGTGAGTTATGTTTCTGCTCAGTTCGTAGCAGGAGGCAAGGCGTTTTCTTCCAGTTTTGGAATAGATCAGAATACCGGGGTGGCGCTTTCTGCCGCGATTATTCTGATCTATACTGTATTAGGAGGATTTCTGGCAGTTAGCCTAACGGATACCATTCAGGCCTTTTTTATGATTTTTGCACTGGTATTCTTACCAATTATCGCGATTTACGATTTAGGAGGTTGGTCTGTAATGATCCACCAGTTGAGTATTCAGGATGTAACCCTTCTTGATCCTCTGGCATTAAGTGCAGGAGTTTTTATCGGATTTGTTGGCATTGGACTGGGCTCACCAGGAAATCCTCATATTCTGTCTCGTTATATGGCAATTGATAACGCAGACAATCTCAAATTCGCGGCAGCAGTTGGTACTTTCTGGAATATTGTAATGGCGGCAGGTGCCGTTCTGATTGGTTTGGTAGGGCGGGCTTATTTTCCGGATGTGGGGATGCTGCCTTCCGCGGATGAAGAAAACCTCTATCCATTCTTAGCCCAACTTCATTTAAGCCCGATAATGTTCGGAATAGTTATTGCATCTATATTTGCAGCGATTATGTCTACGGCCGATTCCCAGCTACTGGTTGCGGCATCCAGCGTTGTCAGGGATATATATGACAAGCTAATCAAAAAGGAAGAAGAAGTATCACAGAAGCAGTTGGTGTTGTACAGTCGGATTGTAGTAGTTCTGCTGGTAGGTATTGCATTGGTTTTTGGATGGTTTGCAGAAGAACTGGTGTATTGGCTGGTACTTTTTGCCTGGGCGGGTCTTGGAGCTTCATTAGGTCCGACCTCTATTTTAGCACTTTACTGGAAAGGCACTACAAAAAAAGGAGTAATTGCAGGAATACTAACGGGAACGGTTGTAACTATTATCTGGGAATTAACTCCCGTTCTCAATGATATGCTTTATGAATTAATCCCGGCATTTTTTGCCAGTGGGTTAATCACAATAGTTGTAAGCAAACTTACTTCTGATACTCACTCTGGTTAGTAAGCCTCCCCCCTCTCACAGTAGCCCCCAAAACAAGCCCGGCGCTAACAAGAACAAGATTTTTAATGATGTACTGCCCTTCAAGCGTTAGTCCAAAAGGAAAGGATGTCCAGACCACATCGGGGAGAATAAAAACCGGAAGAACGGTGCCGGGCATTTGAAGAAACAAAAGAAGTAAAGTGATCCTCATAAACTTCCCCGCAATCAAACCAATACCTATTAAGACTTCCCAGCTAGCCAAAACAGGGATAAATAAATCCGGGTTAACAAAATAGACGGTATTTCTAACCATTTCTTCGGCGGGGCTCAATCCCGGAAAAAACTTTAACGCTCCAAACCAAAGAAAAATAATACCTAGCCCCACTCTCATAATAAAAAGGCCATAACGAGCCATCCAGCCAGTTATAGCCTCATCTGTCTTTTCGAACGTATCTACGAAATTCATAACACCTCTATTAACTTAATTGAGACAAAGCTAATGGCGTTATATGAAAAAAATGTGAAGAAGCTAAGCCTTCATTTTTGGCAATTGTAAATCAAATTTTATTGCTGCAATTCGAATACCAATAACTACCGAGGTTGTAACCAGATAATTGATGGTGGAGGGTATTTCAAGAAAAATCCCTAAGTAAAAAACCAACGCACCTACCAGACAAGCAGTAGCATAAATTTCTTTTCTGAAAATTAAGGGTACCTCCCTGCAAAGAATATCTCTTATAATTCCACCTACTACAGCCGAAATCATGCCCATAATACCGGCCATGAACGGATTTAATCCAAAGGATAAGGCCTTCTCCATGCCGCTTATTGTGAAAAGAGCCAGGCCGATAGTATCAAATAAGAAAAGAGGTTTCCGAATGTCCTTGTGTCTATTTCTAATGAGGTAAGTAAATGGCACAGCTGAAAGAATAACGGCGGGATAGATCAAATTTGAAATCCAGGTAATAGGGTAACTTCCTAAAAGTATATCCCGTGTAGTTCCTCCACCAATCGCCACAGCAAATCCTATTACGGCCGCTCCAAAAATATCCATCTCTTTGCTTGCAGCCATTCGAATTCCACTTATAGCAAAAACGAATGTGCCTATAAGATCCAGAATAGAGATTATAGTCATAGGCTAGGAACGAAAAGTAATATCAACCTTGGGTGTGCTTTCATCAGAACGTGTTTCCAGCTGCTGGACCATGTTCTCAGTAGCTGTAATAAAAGCCTTTGCAGCATTGGAATCCTCATCGGCAATCACAATAGGTTTGCCATTATCTCCTGCTTCCCGAATGGGTTGTTCAAGAGGTATTTCTCCTAGTACCGGAACCGAAAGTTCTTCAGCAAGTCGGGAAGCTCCACCTTCTCCAAAAATATGATATTTTTTACCCGGCATATCCGGAGGAATAAAGTATGCCATGTTTTCAATCACCCCAAGTACAGGCACTTTCACCTTTTGGAACATAGCTACGCCTTTGCGCACATCATCTAAAGCTACGGTTTGTGGGGTGGAAACAATAACAGCTCCGCTTAGCGGAACCGTTTGTACAATGGTAAGCTGGATGTCTCCGGTTCCGGGAGGCATATCAAGCACCATGTAATCAAGCTCGCCCCATTCAACATCGGTCATAAACTGTTTGATAGCGCTGGTAGCCATTGGTCCGCGCCATACCATCGCTTGATTTACATCCACCAAAAAACCCATGCTCACCATTTTAATACCATACTTCTCAAGTGGGATTAGCTTCTTTTGAGTCGTAATGTTAGGCCGCTCAAACAAATTAAACATGGTTGGAATACTGGGGCCATACACATCGGTATCCATCAAACCAACTTTAGCCCCGGTTCTTGCAAGTGCTGCGGCAATATTTACCGCTACAGTAGATTTCCCAACACCACCCTTTCCCGAGGCAACAGCGATAATATGTTTTACGCCTGGTAATACTTGGTTTTGATGGGAGGCTTGTTGTGCGGGTTCCGGTGCGTTCTTTCGTTTGGAAACATTAATCCCAATCTGGATATCTACTATGGCATCTTTATCAATAAACTTATGAATGGCTCCGGTTGCCTTTTCTTTTAAATCGATGGCAAGAGCTTCATTTTGTTCCGGCATTTCCAGGGTAAAGGAAACATATTTATCCTGAACGATAAGATCCTGGATCATATCCAGAGAAATAAGATCCTGTTTTTCGGTTGGGTGAAGAACGTGAGCCAGTGCTGTTTTTACTTGTTCTTTATTGATGGACATGGAAGAAATTCAGTCTGAAATTTGATTTTGCCAAAGATAAGGAGAATGGAGCAAGTAAAAAGCATCGGAATAAATCAGGCTTGATCAATTGGGAATAAAGTTTATTTTTATAAAGTTCAGTTATTTAAACCAAGAGAAACCAAAAATGAAAATTATATTTATACCTCTATTTCTAGGGATGCTTTCATTTTCTCCGTTAGAAGAAATCACATTGATCTCACCTGTTAACCATCAGTTTGAAATAGTAAGCAAATACGGAATGCGATTTCATCCTATCCTTCAATATGAAAGGTTACACAATGGTGTGGATTATGCTACTCCAATTGGCACAAAAGTATATGCCTCTGCAACCGGGAAAGTTGAATACGTAGGTAAAAAAGGAAACCTTGGAGAGGTGGTTATTATAGATCATGGAAAAGGAATTAAAACCTTATATGCGAATCTTTTGGAAGCAATGGAAGGGTTGCAAGAGGGAAACCTGGTGCAACAAGGAGAGCAAATTGCGAAATCCGGAAATACAGGTCTTACAGATGAGCCTCATCTTCATTTTATGATTTTCTTGAATGAAAATGCGGTTGACCCGGAAGATTTTTTAACTAGTAAATAAAACCTCGCCTCTGATAAAAACGCTACTATCTCATTAACAAATAAAGAGGCAAAATGAAAAACGTAAGACGTCTGATTCTCAACTTAGTAATGGTAATAATTGCCACCCCGGTTTTTGCTCAGGAGGCAATAAAATTCAGCTCTACTTTTACGGTAACGCAGGAGTCGGATTTTAAAAGACTAAATGAAGTCAGAAAAATCTTTGATTCAGAAATGATAAAATCAGGGGCAGAATATTCCGAGACAGAAGGAGTAATGTTTCTTGTTGGGCTTTCAGAGGAAAACGAAGATGGATACACAGCCCTATCAGTTACCTCATTATATCGGTTACCTGAAAACATAATTCAAGCAGGTAAATATGGGCAGGTATTTTATTCCGCTATCCAAACTGAAGGGATCCAACAACTAACTCAAGAGGGAAATGAAATAAGAGATAAAATGAGCGAAGACTACTTGCGACAATTCTATTCGATTGGAACAAACAAAACAATCATAGTAGAAAAAAAGAATTTAAGACAAGAAATCAGGCGCTATATCGCTAATTTTAGTTTCTAAAATTATTTTATAGACTCAGGCTCTTTCCCTGGTTCAGCGTAACTGAATCTGTCCAGTATTTTGGGAAGTGCATAGCCATCCAGACCGGTAGCAGATACTGTACCGGCTTCCTCCAGATTCAACCAGCCATCGTCACTTTGAATAGAAGCATCCAAATAAATATGCTCAATATTTGCGATAATAAAGATGCACTGATTCTCTTCAAGGAAATATTCGTTCTGATAACTGCACCCAAGTTTGATGGAGCTTTCTTTCACAAAAGGGGCTCTAAAATCATTCAAATACACTTCAGTTAAGCCTGTTTCACGAAATTCTGAAATATTCGAATCATATTTAGCGGATGTCTGATGTGCTTGTTGGATGATATCCGCATTCACATGATTAACCGTGAAAACTCCGGCGGTTTTTAGGTTATCGTAGGTATTTCTGGTCACGGTTCTTGGGCGCAGTACAAAACCCAGCAAGGGAGGGTTGCTTCCCAAATGTGTTATGGAACTGAAAACAGCCAAATTAGTAATACCCTCTTTTGATACAGTACCAATAAGGTTTGAAGACTTATACCCGGTCACACTGTTTATAAAATGAGCCCGATAACGGGAGGGTAGTTCTTTCAGGTCTTCTTTTGAATAATATTTCATGCGTAGTTTTAATGTATTTGCTTGCCCAAACTCAAACAAAGCTCAATTCATTCTCCAAAAATCATTAACTTCGCACATTAAACAAGCTACAGACGAAACTAACTCACATGCCAAACAAAACTCCTTTCTATTCCATCCACAAAAAAATGGGTGGCAAACTGGTTGACTTCGCCGGATTCGAAATGCCGGTACAATACAAAGGAATCAAAGCAGAACACGCAGCAGTTCGTGAAGCAGTGGGAGTATTTGACGTCTCTCATATGGGCGAATTTTTTATAAGTGGTCCCAAAGCGTTTGATTTGGTACAAAAAGTAACGGTAAATGACGTCTCAAAACTGGTTCCAGGTAAAGCGCAGTATTCCTGCATGTGTTACGAAGACGGCGGTATTGTCGATGACCTGATCGTGTATAAATTGGGAGAAGAAGAGTACCTGCTGGTGGTAAATGGTGCTAATGTGAAAAAAGATTTTGATTGGATCAGCTCTCAAAACTCAATGAATGCAGAACTCGAAAATAAGTCGGATGATTATGCATTACTTGCAGTACAAGGGCCAAACGCAGCACCAGCGTTGCAAAAGCTTACAGATGTTGATATGGAAGGAGTTGGCTTTTACGCGTTCACATCCGGTAAACTGGCCGGTGCTGATATGATTATTTCCGGAACAGGGTATACAGGTGAGAAAGGTTTTGAGCTTTATTTTGATATAAACTCGGCAGATCCCGAAGCAGTATGGAACGCTATTTTTGAAGCGGGAGAAGAATTTGGTATTGAACCATGTGGCCTGGGAGCCCGGGATACCTTACGCCTGGAAATGGGATACGCTCTTTATGGAAATGACATCACTAAAGACACACATCCACTTGAAGCCCGGTTGGGGTGGATTACCAAGTTTGATAAGGGTGACTTTATTGGAAAAGAAGCACTCCTCAAAAAGAAAGAAGAAGGGATTGACAGGCAAATGGTAGGATTTGTTATGAGCGATGAGCGTTCAATCCCCAGAAACGGATACGAAATTACAAATGAAAACGGGGATAGCATTGGTGTGGTAACCAGCGGAACAATGTCTATAACTTTAGGTAAAGGGGTAGGTATGGGTTATGTTGAGAAAGCATACGCTGCGGAAGGCTCTGCAATCAACATCGCCATACGAAATAAATCTGCGGCGGCAGTAGTAACCAGGCCGCCCTTCATCAAAAAATAGAGAGAAGAATAAATGCCGGATTTGAAATATATAGATGTATTTTTTTCTGTACAGGCTTTCCAGGAGGAAGACCTTCGTGGAAAGAGTGCGGTAATTATAGACATTCTTAGGGCGTCATCAAGCATTGTTACCGCGGTAAATAACGGGGCTAAAAAAATTATTCCTGTAGAAGATATGAGTGATGCCATGAAAATTGCCCGCACCATGGATCAAAATGATTATTTGTTGTGTGGGGAAAAAGACGGAGTAAAAATTGAGGGTTATCATTTAGGAAACTCTCCCCAGGAATACACCAAAGAAGTGGTTGGGGACAAAACTCTTATTATTAACACCACGAATGGTACCCGTGCTATTAAAAAAGCGAATCTTGCCAACCGGATTTATATTGGTTCATTTCTAAATCAGAAAGCGATTTTAAATGCACTAGCAGAACACGATGATGAAGTGGTATTGATTTGTTCGGGTTGGCGTGGAAGGCTGGCCCTTGAAGATACTATGTTTGCTGGCTCGCTAATCCATAAGCTATGCAAAGGCAATCTCCCTGAGAAGACCAAAGACGGTGCCAAAGTTGCGTTTGGGTTGTTCGAAAAATTTGGGGATGATTTGGAAGAAACTATCCGGCAAAGTGACCATGCACACCGATTGCGAAACCTTGTGCCGGAAGATGATGTGCCTTTTTGCTGTCAGGTAGATAAATTTAGTGTATTACCGGGCATGAAAGACGGAATTATTACCAATTTGAATGGCTAAGAAAAAACTAAATACAGCGGCTTCTGGAATTGACTCGAACCGAAAGGTTGAGATTATTGGGATTATTGTAATCGCAATCGCGGTGTTGTTGGGTTTGAGTATTCTGTCTTACACACCTGAAGATTATCAGTATGCCAGGAGTATAGAGTTCACGGACTTGTTTAACCCGGATGCGAATTCCCGGTTAGTTCAAAATTGGCTTGGTCCGGTTGGTGCGTTTATCTCTCACTTTTTTGTGTATTCACTGTTTGGTTATAGCAGTTTTTTGTTGGCGTTATTAGTAGGATACAATGGCTGGCATATTTTTCGTCGTAGGTCAATCAAAGAAAATAACTGGCTAAATATTCTGGGAGTTTGGGGGGTTATTTTACTATCTACATTCATAGGTTGGCTAAATCAAAATGCTAATTTTCCAGATGATTCTCTTTGGAGCGGCTCTGCTGGAGTTGCTATTTCAAAGGTTCTTCAGAATATCACAGGTATTGGTTCCATCTTTATTCTTTCCGTGTTGTTGTTGGTTACACTGCTTCTGTTGTGGGACCGTGATCTCCAGAAAACTATCGATAATGTGAAAATCTGGATGGACAATATGCGGGAGAAAATGGAAGAGTCCCGCATCGCCAGAGAAGAAAGGAAAGCACAGCGCATTGCAGAGCGGGAAGAGCGTATCGCTGAAAAGAAAGCCGAAATTGCGCTTAAGAAAGAAGAAAAAGAAGCGGAAAAGGCTCAGGAAGAAAGAAACGCGGCGATCAAAAAACGCCAAATCGCGGAGGCTAAAAGCAAAGAAGAAGCAGTAAGACCAAGGCCAAGCATAGAAGAAATTGTTGAGAAATCAGAAGAAGAAGATCGAAAGCGCATTGAAGAAGAACGGGCGCAGGTACAGTCTTTAGATACCCGGCCACGTGCGATCATCGAAAAAGCGGAAGTAAACGACCCGGATGACGAAGATGACGTGGAAGTAGCCATATTTAAGGGTGAAGGAGACGAAGAAGCCGGAGAAAAAGACCTGGATAAGATCAATGAGGATAAGGCGAAAGAAGTTCCGGTCATCAAGTATAAGTTCCCAACTATAGATTTATTAACCGCTCCTCCAAATGAGGGCAATGAAGTGGATCTGGAGGAAATCAAGGAAAACAAACGGATTATTCTTGATAAGCTGAAGCGCCACAAAATTGAGATAGTAGGAATTAATGCGATTGTGGGTCCGACTGTTACGCTGTATGAATTAGAACCTGCTCCTGATGTGAAAATCAGCAAGATCGAGAGTTACTCTAATGACCTGAAAATGGCGACCGCCTCTAAAGGGTTAAGGATGCTCTCTCCTATTCCCGGAAAATCGGCCGTGGGAATTGAGGTTCCAAACAGCACCCGCGAAACGGTGTACATCAAGCAAGTAATCAATACCAAAAAGTTTGTAGAAACCACGATGACCCTTCCGGTGGCTTTCGGGAAAACCATCGAGAACGAAGTGTTTATGCTCGATCTAGCCAAAATGCCACACTTGCTGGTAGCCGGAGCGACGGGTTCAGGGAAGTCCGTTGGGATCAATACTATTATCACCTGTCTGCTTTACAAGTGCCATCCTGATGATCTGAAGTTTGTGATGATCGATCCTAAGAAAATCGAACTTTCACTGTACAGAAACATTCAGAATCATTTTCTGGCGATGTTGCCTGATGCAGACGAACCGATCATTACCGATACATCCAAAGCACTCGAAACGCTTAACAGTGTTTGTAAAGAAATGGACGACCGCTATGATCTCCTCAAAATGGCGATGGTGCGAGACATTAAAGCCTACAACGAAAAATATAAAGAAGGTGATCTGGAAGAAACTGGGGCATCGTCATCTCCCCTATATCGTAGTAATTATTGACGAGCTTGCCGACTTAATGATGACTGCGGGAAAACAAATTGAAGAGCCGATAGCGCGTATCGCTCAACTTGCTCGTGCGGTTGGAATCCACATGGTGGTAGCTACACAGCGTCCATCGGTTAACGTAATTACCGGAACTATCAAGGCGAATTTCCCGGCGCGTGCCGCGTATCAGGTGGCTTCTAAAGTAGATTCCAGAACCATTCTGGATGTAGGTGGAGCCGATCAGTTGGTTGGAATGGGCGACATGTTATTTACAAACGGCGCGGGGATGACCCGAATTCAAAACGCGTTCGTTTCTACCGAAGAAGTAGAGACAATCAATGCGTTTATTGGACAACAGGCCGGCTATAAAGAACCATTTTATCTTCCAATGATTGTTGAGGACAATGCAGGCATTCCGGATCCGTTAGAAGATATAGACGACATGTTCGAGGCGGCAGCCAAAGTGGTGATGCTGCATCAACAAGGTTCGGTATCCTTACTTCAAAGAAAGCTGAAAATTGGATATAATCGAGCCGGAAGAATCATAGATCAATTATTCAATGCAGGGATTGTTGGACCATATCAGGGAAGTACCGCGAGGGATGTGCTCATTCAGGATGAAGACGAACTACAGGAGATTCTGGATGGACTTAGTGACCTTAACTAGATTAAAAACCTTGTCTAGGACAGAAAAAGCCCCCCTTCGAAGCCTGTCTGCCGAAAAGGCAGAGGGGTGTCCCGAAGGGACGGAGGATGTTCAACGAAGCTTTTTTCTAAGCTCAATAACCCTTGCTCTATTCTTATTATTTTTAATGGCTGATGTTGCCAAAGCCCAAAGTCAGATTTTCGAAGAACTGAAAACCCGTTTTCAGGAAGGGGTTGTTTTTAAAGCGGATTTCAAACACAGCTATACAGATGCATATACCGGAGATGTTTCTTCTTCAGAAGGGATGATCTGGATTGATCAAAACGGCTACAAGCTGGAAAGCGAAGATAAGGTGATTGTAGTGGATGGTGAGCTTTCACAGGTATATGAGGCTTTCCGAAATCGATTGATTATTAGTGAATACGACCCCGAAGAAGATGATTTTGCCCCTTCAAGAATGCTCAGCGGACTGGATGATACCTATTCAGCTTCTCAGGAAAAGCTGTCGGGTGGCAATACTCTTATTACCTTAGTTACACAAGATGATTTTGCTACGTTTCTTACGGTTGAAATTGAAGTGAATGCAGAACTTGAGCCGCTTAAAATAACCGCCTACGATTTTGCAGATAATGTGATCGTAACCACCTTCACCAATGGCAGCTTCGAAAACCGAACAGAAGATACATTTAAACTTGATGTTCCTGAAGACGCCGAAATTGTGGATATGAGGAATTAATCCGGATGAAAAAAGCTCTTAAAATTTTAATAAGTGTTGCGATTGCAGCACTTTTTTTGTGGCTTGCTTTTCGCAATGTTGAGTTTTCTGAGATTCTGGAAGCATCAAAAGGAATGAGTTGGGGCTGGCTGTTTCCATTTGCCATTGCCTTAGCCACTGCCCACTACATAAGAGCAGAACGCTGGCGCATGTTATTTAACGACGGAGGAGCAATCCCGCACCGTTTTACCCTCTTTACAGGAGTGATGTTCGGCTATCTCACAAACATTCCATTTCCCAGGCTTGGAGAAGTAACCCGTCCCATTTATGTAGCCCGGCAGGTAGGCGAAAGCAATTCCAAAATCATTGGCACCATTGTGCTCGAAAGGATTGTGGATGTAGTAAGTATGTTGATGATCATGACTTTTGTCGGGTTTTTTATGATCTCAGATCCCGAAATTTTGACACGATTATTCAAGGTTGATGTTACAAATCCAGATGTTTATGCCGGAATTATTAAATGGCTGGTTATAGCCGGAATCGGCTTCATCCTGTTTGGATATATAGCATTTCGGGTTCTTAAATTGCTTGGAGAAAAAGGGGGAAAAATCGGCCTCTTCTTCGAAAAGATTCGGGTTACTGCAAAAAGCTTTCTACAGGGAGTACTAGCGATCAGAAAACTCAAAAACTGGCCGGTATTTATTATTTATACAGCACTGATCTGGCTACTATATATTTTGATGATCTATATCCCCTTCTGGATGTTTGATATGCAACTCGCGTACGATCTTTCTTTTGCAGACGCGGTAGTACTTACCATGGTTTCTGCGGTTGGGATTTCCATTCCTACTCCCGGCGGAGTGGGTAGCTATCATTATTTTATCACCTACAGTTTGTTTGTACTCTACGCCGTTCCAGAGGCAACGGGTCTGGCTTTCGCTACCATTACACACGCAGCAACCTTAGTGCTTGTGATGATTATTTCACCCATCTGTCTGGCGATCGATAAGTTTGTGGTGCTAAAAGGTGAGGCGGCCTCTAAATAAATATCCCGCAATAGTCATTCCTGCGCAGGCAGGAATCCGGAGTTGCTTATGCTAGTCGGAGGGAGATGCTAAATCCTAAGTACTATTTAATAAGTGTCATTTTAATAGTTTGAGACTGATTCCCAGCAGAAACTTTCAGAAGGTACATCCCACTGGAGTAATTAGATAAATTTATGGTTTCCGTATGAACACCTGAATTTAGTTTTCCAAGATTTTTCGAATAAACAAGTTGACCAAAAACATTGTAAACAGATACCTGAGCTATATTTGGTTCATTTAACTCAAAAGAAAAAGTGCTGGAAGGATTAAATGGATTTGGATAGTTTTGATAAAGAATAAAAGATTTCGGACCTGATATTGCCTTGTTCTCATTTGAAATTGTGATGGGGGGATTAAGTGGTAATGCAAGCTCAAATACCCCACCACCCCAAGTTCCAACAAATAGGGTTTTATTGTTTTTAATGATTGAAGTATAAACCCGGGCATTGAATGTTCTATCTAAAACACCCCAGTTCATTCCACCATCATTGGTAACAAAAATTCTGTTAAAGGTAGTAAATAGAAAAATAGATACCCCATCATCAGTAATTGCGGTGTTAGAAATAAACTCATCATCCAGGATATTCGAATCACTGAATATGTTATTCCATGTAACTCCGAAATCATCACTTCGATAAAGACCTCCAAATGCATAAGCAATAATAGTTCCATCGTTAGCGCTTGCAAAATTTCCCGCACCAAACCCATTAAACTTAATTTGAGTGGTATCGCCAGTAATAAGAGCTTTTCTGATTAATGCCTCATTAGTTCCTATGAATAAAAGGGAATCCCCAATTGTAAAGAGACTTCTGTTGGTTCTATTTTCATTAAACTCTATTTCTTCAAATACTTTTGCGTCCTCAGATTTAAAAACTTTTCGGTTTGACGCTACATAAAGAATTCCGTTGTCATCTTTGGTAATGTCAAAAAGCGGAAATCCGGGGTCAATCGTAACCGAGTTACAACTGGAACTACTATATGTACAGGTATAAACAAACGGACTGTCATAGCTAATTAACGAATCTTCGCTAATTACAAGTACTTTTTCGGGATCATCAAGTATAATATTTGTACTATCCCATGTTTTTGACTCAAGGTCGTATTTATAGATACCGTTAAAAGTACTGCTGAAAAGCGCACTATTACTACTGTTTAAAGCAATGGACTGTACAAAAGAATTTGGTATTGATAGGTTGGTACATGTGTCTGCGGAAGGTGAACAACTATAAAGCCCTTTAGTTGTCCCTACTAGTAAAGCGCCCTCATGAGTTTCCAGTCTGTTTAGGTTCCCCGAAAATTGATCTTGAAAAACAGGAGAGAGTTCGTTTTCAGCGACCGAGAAATAATATAATTCCTCTTCAGTTCCTGCTATGAGCTTATTCGAAATAGCCTGTAGAAAGTGAAATTCTAACTCATTTGGGTTGTCATAAAAGGTCCAGTTATCGTTATAGTAACTAATTATCCCAGTATTGGTAGCAAAGAAAAGGGTGTCGTTTCTTGTAAGCATATTATTCGTACGGAGAGTATCTAAACCGAACGGTTCAAAACTGAGGGCCTGACTATCAGAGATAAAGACACCGCTACTAGTTCCTGCAAAGATATGGTTATCAACTTCCTTTATGAATTGAACTCTAGCCCCAATCCCCGGAAGTAAATCTGAAAATGACGACGAAGCTTTATCTAATTCATATAAAGAGTTACAACCAACCAGTAAATCATGAAGGCTCGTTTCCAGTAACTCGGTTACGGTATGACAATATTGTAGCCCATCATTAAATTCTTCCCAGGTTTTTCCAGAATCAAAAGACCTGAATAACTGGTTAAAAGCTAATCCTTCGGGAACAATAAACCCTCCACCAGTTCCAACTAAATAATATTCATCTGATTTTATGAAACTTAAATTTGTAAAGAATTCAGTTTCGACGTAGTTCCAGAGTGTATCTGTGATGGATCTTTTAAATATCCCATTCTCATACCCAACAACAAAAATTGAGTCCGAGACCATGACTATATCTCGAATGTCAGATTCTATTGGTCCATTTAAAGAAACGGCAGTTTGAGAAGAAACTTCCAAAGAAGTGATTAAAGGAATAGCGATTATAATATTTATTATTAATAATTTATTCATTAATAAACTGGGGATAAGGTTCTGTTCATATAAGACACTCTTTAATTAACAGAAAAATAATGATAGATAATTCTCAATGCTCTATACAATTATTTGCAAAGAGCTTTTGTTGAGATAACAAACAAAGGGGGTTTAAGGAACTTCCCCCAACACTTCGAGTACATCTTTTTCGTTAGGCAAGGGCTTAAACCTTGCATCAAAATTTAGTACCTTCAGCAAACCCATTTGCCCAATGACGTTCCGAAAACCCACGCTTATCCTATTTGCGCTGTTTTTAAGTGTTGAGATTCAGGCTCAATCCACAGGAGGAAACCCTCAAAACTCCCTCCTCCCAGAGATAAATCCTCAGGATATAGAGATAAGAAGCGAATTCAGGGCTCGTTTTCCGGGACTAAGACGACAGCCAATTTTAGGCTTCAACCCCAAGCCGAGAGTTTTCCGCATCGACCCTAACCGAATGCCCTTTATGGAAAGCAGGGACGAGGCTGTGGCAAATATCGCGATTACACAATTGGATCGACCGGAGCCTCCACAAAGATCCATTCTCAGAACACCGGATCGTACTACCGGATTATTAAAGGCCGGGTTTGGAAATTTTGTTACCCCTGAAGCAGAAGGATACTTCTATCATGGCTTAAATACTACAAGTGCGTTAACCGGAAATGTAAATTTTCGGTCTTCAGATGGACACCTGGATACCCCGGAACTAAGTAGCTTTCGCTATTTTGACGGAGATGTTCGCCTTCACTCAAAAGTAAAAGACGATTTACAAATTTCTACCGGAGTTGGGTTTTTGAGTGACTTCAATAGAATGTTTAACCTTGAACCTGTTTTCCAAAATGGGATTGGTGAAACTACACGAAAGGATTACCTGGGATTTGGAGGGGATGTTTCTATCACCAAAACAGCCAACGCCTTGGAAGGTTGGGAAATGACGGTGGGTGGTAACGCGTTCTCCGTGGATTTAGATGCAGGAAGTACTACTCGTACCGGAGAAGTAAATGAACAAGTGATTAATGCCGATTTTGATAAGCATTGGGCTGGAAGCCGGTTATATGAGACCTTTCACATAAAAGCGACGGTATCGGCTGGGAATTATCAATACACAGGGGTAGAGTCTCAGCAGTGGTTGAACACAGGGGTCTCTCTCGAATACCGTAAACTACTTGACTTCAGTGCTCATATTACTGCTAATGCCGGGTTGGCGTATGTTTCTGATGGGCTTTCAAATCGTATTTATTTCACTCCCGAGCTAAAGCTTCGCTACAACCTGAAAGATGCAATCATAGTTACGGGAAGTCTTTTTGGAGCTCCTGATATTCAGACCGTACAGGAACATCATCAAACGAATAGATTTCTTGATTTTAAGACGATTCTTCAACACAGTTATACGTCCGGGGTTTATGGAGAAATTGCGTTTCAGGCATTGGAAGGAAACCGAATCTTTGGAGGAATCAGCTACGAGTTGACGAAAGATTACGCCTATTATCAACGAACCAGGCCAACTGGAGGTTTAATAAATAGCTTCGAATTTTATGGTGTTGAGTATGGCAAGGCAAACATATTTGAGCTTTTTGGGGGTATTACTCAGCAACTTGTCCCGGAAAAATTCTGGTTCGATAGCCGTTTCTATGCCCGAAGACCTAAACTCGCAAATGCAGGTGATATTCCATTCGAAGAACGTCTGGGAGTGAGTGGGTCATTTTCTTACAAACCTGTAAATAAGCTGAAAATAACCAGCTGGGCAGAGTATGTGGGCAAAAGAACGGCACCGTCTTCCACAGATGACTTAAAAGCGTTTCTGCTATTGAGCGGAGGGGCTGAATATCAAATTAATAACAGATTTGGTGTTTATGTGAAAGTGTTGAATATTTTGGGTCAGAACTACGAAATTTGGGAGGGTTACCAGGAACGACCACTGCAGGCCTTCGGAGGATTAACGCTTAAATTTTAAACTATGACTAAAGATTTTTTAAAGGCTTTTGGGATTGTTATTCGGGATCAGATCATCATGAAAAACTCGGTGGAAGTTTCAGGGCTCGGTACTTTTAAGGCAGTACATCATAGCCAGAAACAGGAAAAAAGAGCCGATGGCAAAACGATGATGTTTCCTCCGAAAGATGCGATAGAGTTTACAGCAGAACAAAAGGGATAGGCTATGCATATAGATCATCAAAAACTGGTAGAACTACTTATAGATGCGTCAGGAATTGAGGCAGAAAAGGTAGAGCAGCAGATCGGGGAGTTAGTAAAGGAAATTCAACAGGCCCTTGAAGACGGTGAAGCCTACGAGATTGAAGGTTTTGGGATTTTTAGCGGTCTGGGAAACAGGGTGGTTTTTATCCCTTCAAAAGAGCTGGAGACCGAAATAAATTTCAAATACGTGGGAATGGAGCCCATTGAATTGGAAGAAGGCCAGGTACAGGAAGAAAAAGAAGAGGAATCAGACCCATTTGAAGGGCTTCAGGGAGAGTTTTCAGAAAAAAAACGAGACCCCTTTGCCGGATTGGTCGAAGATTTTGAAGAAGAAAAGCATGAAGAGGATGAGGAAGAAGAATACCATCCTGGACCCGATGAGTGGGGAATTGAAGCACACAAAGAAGACAATAAAGGCGCGAACCGGTTACTCTCCAGCCTG
The DNA here is from genome assembly GCA_048058975.1 of Balneola sp. Classification (GTDB taxonomy): domain Bacteria; phylum Bacteroidota; class Rhodothermia; order Balneolales; family Balneolaceae; genus RHLJ01. The sequence goes on along the minus strand of JBLLNP010000007.1, from coordinate 147,501 downwards.
ATGGGAGAAGAGTATGAAGAAGAACCTGAAGAGGAAGAACCCAGTGAGACTGAAGAACCTGAAGCGACTGATGAAGTAGAAGACGCGATTACTTTTGATGACATTTTTGGAGAAACAGGAGCATCTGACTCAGAGACTGATCAGGAAGAAGAACAAAATGCCGAAGAACCTGTTAGTGGTTTAGATGCCGAGCTTGCAAGCCTGATGGGAGATGATTCAGAGGTTAAATCAGAAGATGAATTAGCGGCAGGAATGTTTGAGGATGACGATTTCTCGGATATTTTTGGAGGCAATGAAGAAGAAACGGCAGGAACCGAAGAAGAGGTTGTTGCCCCCGAAGAGATTGATGCAGAAGAAGACGAAGCTATTGATGAGCTTGTAGAGGAATTGGCAGGATTGGAAGAGGAATCTGAATCAGAGGAAGAGCATCTTGATTCTGAAGAAACAGAAGAACCCCAGCTTGAAGAGATTGGAGAGGAAATATCTGAACCAGAAGAAGCTCTGGAAGAACAACCAGTAGCATCTCAGGAAGGCGAGTTCGATGACTTTGATGATCCGTTTCTTGATTTAGAGGCAGATGAAGAGGATGAGGAAGAATCTCAATCCGCCGAAGAAGATATTATCCCGGTAATTACAAACATCTCTTCGGATCTTGATCCGGTTAAGAAAGAAGAGCCAAAGAAAAAGGAGAAGCCTAAGAAAGAGCCGAAGCCAAAGAAACCTCGTGAACCTAATCAGGCCCCTGTTTTTCTCTGGATCATTATAGCTATGCTGATTATTGTAGGAGCAACAATAGGCTTGGGATATTTCAGTATTATCAATATTCCCGGCATAACACCGCAGGTTGCTACCAATAATATCCCAGCAGCTACACCTCCACCACAGGTTCAGCAACAGACACCGGAGCCTGTTCAACAGGAACAACCAACAGCTGAAATACCAAGTCAGGATGAAAGCCAGGCTCAACAATCTACTCCTCAGGAACAAGAAGCTCAGCCTGAAGTACCAGTTTTAGCGAACACCACAGAAGTGCCAAATGACCAGAACAAGTATGGCATGATGGGTGTGGCGAGCAATACGGCAAACGACGGATATACCATCGTTCTTTACTCACTTAGTGTAGAGGCTAATGCTTTTGCAAAGCAAAGGGAACTATCAAACGATGGATTCCGGGCGTTGGTTACCCCGATTGCATCAGCACAATATGGAACACTATGGCGTGTTAGTATTGGTCAGTTCGCCACATTAACAGATGCGGCTATTGCTGCGGAAGATATGCCTGCTGAATTCAGACAAAGCTATTTTATAAAACAAATTTCAAACTAATCATCTACATGAATATCGCTTTTTTTCTAATGCAGGATACCACTGCAGTTGCAGACTCGCTGGCACTTTCACTCCAGCCCGATCAGGTTTCTTTTTTCGATTTGATGGTGGAAGGTGGGATTCTTATGATCCCGATCCTGGTATTGTTTCTTATTTCCATTTACGTGATTGTTGAACGATGGAGTGCGCTTTCCAGATCACATACTGATACCGCTCGCTTTCTGGGTTCAATAGAAGGAATGCTAAAATCTGGGAAGCAGGCTGATGCCATCGCGTACTGTGATGATTTCGATAAACCGCTTGCGCGCATCATCAAGGCTGGAATTAAAAGGTTAGGTCGGCCAATTAGAGATATTGAAGATGCCATTGATAATGCAGGGAAAAAGGAAATTTTCTTTTTGGAAAAAAAGATGAACTGGCTTGCTACCATTGCCGGGGTAGCGCCACTTATTGGTTTTACCGGAACAGTAACCGGAATGATCGAAGCTTTTATGGATATTCAATCACTTCAGGGCAACGTAAACCCAAGTGCTCTTGCAGGAGGTATTTGGGAAGCGTTAATCACAACCGCTGCAGGACTTATTGTTGGTTTGATCGCTTTCGGTTTCTACAACTTTCTGCTGGGTAAAATCAACCGATCTATTTTCGAGCTTGAAAATGCCTCTGCCGATTTTATCGATTTACTCCAATCTCCTGCACCTAAAAAACAGGCATAACTATGGCACGAGATTTCAGAAGAGGAGACAAACGGCTTACTCCGCTGTCGCTGTTCTCACAGTCGTCATTGACGGATATTGTGCTTTTACTATTGATCTTCTTCCTGCTTACCTCCTCTTTTGTAACCAATTTCGGGATTAAGGTGAACATCCCCAGGGCAGAAAGCGGAGCCGTTCAGCAAAATCAATATATCTCGGTAGCTATCACAAAAGATGGCCAGTTTTATGTGGAAGGAGATTTAACTGCCGCAGGCTCTTTGGCCGGGGCAATTCGTGAGGCTAAAAATAATAAACCGGAAGGCACTATCGTATTAAGAGCAGACAAAGATGCCACGGTAGATGACGCAGTTCGTGTTTTAAATATCGGCAAGGCATTGAACCTGAAACTTGTAATGGCCACGGAGCAAGGCTCGCTGTAGCATGAAACCACAATTCACCAAAGACGACCAACGCGCACTGGGAACTACCCTTGGGGTAGCAGTTCTTCTTCTTGCCTTTTCGCTTTGGTACACCATCGATATGGGGCGGAATCTTCGCCCATCCTTCATTGAGGTGGAATTTGGCGAGTTTCAAACAGGCAGGTTATCTCAATTTTCTGAAGTTCAAAACGAACAAGTTGCCACCCGGCAAAATCCTTCCGAAACAGATACACAGGAGCCGGTAGAAGAAGCTCCTGAACCCGAGGAGACTCCCGAAACTCCTGCCGAAGAAAATGTAAAACCGGTGGATTTACCCGATCAGGTTGAAGATGTTGTGGATGATGTGATAGAAACTCCTGAAACCGAAGTTATCGATCCTACCCAGACTTCCGAAGAAACCGAAGAACAAATTGAAGTACCACCTCAGGCACAGAAAGAAGAAGAGCAAAATGAAGGAGCTGAGGAAAGCGGAGATACGGATGGAGCAATCGGCGATGTAAACTCCGATCAGGGAATTGGCACCGATGACGAAAAAACTTCTCCTTATGAATTGAAATGGGAGGGCGATATTGAGCGAGCGCCAATGGTTCAGCCCCTACCCAGCAATACCGCAAATACAGAAGCAGTTATTACCGTTCGCTTTGAAGTACGTCCAAATGGAACGGTTGGTAGAATCATCCCACTTAGAAAAATGAGTCCGGAATTGGAAACCGAAGTGATGAAGACACTGAGAACCTGGCGTTTTTCCCGACTTCCAAGCGGTGTTCCCCAGCAAGCTCAATGGGGTACCATTACATTCAGATTTGTTTTTGATTGATGAAAAAGCTGATTCTGATTCCTATACTGCTTTTTATAGCAGTCATTTCCTGTAAAGAAAGTCCATCCGGGCCGTCCGGAGAGTATGCAGAGGTTAACAACTGGATTCGTAATGAAATGGAGCTGTACTATTACTGGAATCAGTTTGTGCCGGATAAAGCGGATGGCACATTAGAGCCGGAAGTATTTTACGAGAGTATTCAGGAGCCGAATGATATTTTTTCATTTATTCGTGATGATGCCCAGGCTTTGTTGGATGATCTCAATGGAAGTTCGGTATCCGCTGGTTACTCACCTGCATTTGGGCGGATTTCTGGTACTGATCAGGTGTTTATTATTGTAGAGTTTGTATATCCGAATACGCCTGCAGATGATGGAGGAATAGAGCGCGGAGATATTATTCTGGGGATTAACGGAACGAGACTCGACACATTAAACTATATCGATCTTTTTTATACCGAAGGAAACATCACTTTTACAATGGGAGAGGCTAATTTCGATGAAGGACAACAGAGGTATATTCTTACTGAAAACGGAGAGACAATTAACACGAATGCGGGCAAGATAGATCTGGATCCGGTTGTCTATACAGATATTATTGATACCAGCTCTCACAAAATCGGATACCTTTTCTATTCCAGATTTACACCGGGTGAAGATGAGGTGTTTCTTAATAGTTTAAAAAATACGCTCAGCGATTTTAATAGTCAGGGAATTACAGAACTGGTTGTTGATCTTCGGTATAATCCGGGAAGAGTCTCGGTGGCTACGGAATTTGCAAATGCTTTAGTGCCGCCAATAAATGCACAAAATGAAGATGTATTTATTGAATATGAATACAACGAGAGATATACGAATGCATTGATTTCTCAGCAAGGATTGGATTCCCCGAATCTGACAACCCGGTTTTCTCAGCCTGAAGTAAGCCTGAATCTCGAAAAAGTGTATTTTCTGGTTACGGGAAGTTCTGCTTCAGCAAGTGAACTAATCGTAAATGGGCTGGAACCTTATATGGATGTATTCAGCATCGGAACAAATACATTCGGAAAATTTTATGGGGCATTTGTGCTCCTTGATCAGGAAATAAGCAACTACGCTATTGTTCCGGTAAGCTTTAAGTATCTGAACGCGGTTGGAGTAACTGACTTTGTTAATGGCTTGGATCCAGATTTCATTGCTGCTGAAAGCCTTTTTGATCCGTATCCAATAGGAGATAAGGATGACCCTCTCTTGTCAACGGCGATTGAACACATTGTAAACGGAAGCGTAGTAGCTAAACAAGTTCCTTTTTATCAGGAATTCGTTCCGCTTCACGATCCGGTCGAGCTAAAAAAAGGGAATATTCTGCTCGAGAATCCGGTTAGGTTCTAGCTCACAAAATTTTACCGCACTCCTCCCTTTGTTTAGTTACATTCAGTGATTCAATAAGCTGAAAACTAACTAATAAGGAATTTATGAGACGACTGGTCATCGTGTGCTTAGCACTGTTTACAAGCATTTCATTTTCGGAAGTAACTACAGCTCAGATATTTGGTCACGGAGCTGAAGCCCAAAACCCAACCTATTCTGAACAGGATTTTAAAGATCTGAAATTCAGAAATATAGGACCGTTCAGAGGAGGGCGATCGGTAGCGGTGGCAGGCCATGATAATCAACCCTATACCTTTTATACGGGCTTTACCGGAGGTGGCGTTTACAAAACTACCGATGGTGGAAATTCCTGGTTCAATATAACTGACGACTATTTCAAAACGGGATCGGTTGGCGCTATAGATGTAGCAGACTCCGACCCGAATGTGATTTACGTAGGAATGGGTGAAACAGACATCCGTGGGAATATGAGTGCTGGCGATGGAATGTACCGTTCTACCGATGCGGGTAAAACATGGACCTATCTTGGACTTGGCGAAAGCCAGTTTATTGGTGATATCGAGATCCATCCAACTAACCCGGATGTAGTCTGGATCGCAGCCATGGGGCGACTGTTTGGTGAAGAAGGAAATGCAGAGCGAGGAGTATTCAAAACTACAGATGGTGGCAAAACCTGGAATAAAGTCCTGTTCAGGAATAACAAAACCGGCGCAGTTGATATCGCGGTTGACCCGAGTAATTCAAGAATCTTATTTGCAGCTATGTGGGAGGCCTACCGAAACCCATGGGAAATGAGTAGCGGAGGAGAAGGCAGTGGACTGTTTAAAAGTACAGATGGTGGTGAAACCTGGACTGAAATCACCAAAAACCCTGGATTACCAAAAGGAATGGTTGGTAAAATTGGTGTTTCTGTATCACCCGTAAATTCGGATCGTGTATTCGCTATTGTAGAGAATGCCAAGGGCGGAGGATTATTTCGCTCGGAAGATGGCGGTGAGACTTGGGAGCGTGTTAGTGCAGACCGAAATCTTCGGCAACGAGCATGGTATTACTCCAAAGTAATTGCTGATCCTGGAAATGAAGATGTTGTATATGTATTGAATGTGGGCTTCTGGAAATCTACGGATGGAGGAAAAACGTTCAGCAGAATCAGCACTCCTCATGGAGATCATCATGACTTGTGGATTGCATCAAATAATCCTCAGCGAATGGTGATAGGTGATGATGGAGGTGGGCAGGTTACTTATAACGGGGGTCAGGGTTGGTCAAGTTACTACACTTCAGCTACCGCTCAGATTTACCAGGTTACCACAGATAATCAATTTCCCTACATGATTTACGGTGCTCAGCAGGACAACAGTACGTTCGCGATAAGAAACAGAACCAGCGGGGGAGGAATTAACGAAAGCGATTGGTGGCCTGTTGCAGGAGGCGAAAGTGGATATATAGCCCCGGATCCAGAAAACCCGAACGTAACGTATGGCGGAAGTTATGGGGGCTACCTGAATAAATATGACAAAGAACTCGGGTTGAGCGATCGCATTGATGTTTGGCCGGATAACCCAATGGGAGCGGGCGCAAAAGATCTGAAATACCGATTCCAATGGACTTTCCCGATTATCATCTCCCCTCATAACCCGGATGTTTTGTATGCCACTTCGCAACATGTTCACCGCTCTACTGATGAAGGAATGAGCTGGCAGGAGATCAGCCCAGATTTAACACGCAATGATACTACGAAACAAGATGAATCCGGCGGGCCAATCACAAAAGACGATACTTCAGTAGAATACTATAACACCATTTTCACTTTTGTGGAATCCCCTATCGAGCCGGGGTTACTTTGGGCGGGATCAGATGACGGGTTGATTCACATCAGCAGAGACAATGGAGAAACCTGGGATAATGTAACCCCACGTGGACTTCCTGAAACCATGATCAGTATTCTGGATGCTTCGCATCATGATCCAGGCACGGCTTATTTTGCAGCTACCCGGTACAAGTTCAATGACTTCCAGCCCATGATTTACAAAACCACAAACTATGGTCGAAGTTGGAAAAAAATCACAAACGGAATTCCGGCGATGGATTTTACCCGCGCAGTAAGAGAAGACCCAAATAAAGCAGGGTTACTATATGCCGGAACAGAAACCGGCTTGTATATCTCTTTTGATGCAGGCGAAAACTGGCAAAGTTTCCAGTTAAACCTTCCTGCTGTCCCAATTACAGACCTTGCAGTTCATAAACGGGATAAAGACTTAATTGTAGCTACTCAAGGACGTTCGTTTTGGGTATTTGATGACCTTCCGGTACTTCATCAAATGACTGAGGAAATAGCAAAAGCTGAGCATCATCTGTTTGATCCCGAAGACACATATCTTTTTGGAAGAGGTGGGAACTTCGATCCGGCCGGAACTACCGGGCAGAATCCTACACCCGGAGCAATTGTGTATTATATGCTTGGGAATGATGTAAGTGAGGAGGTCAAAATGGAGTTCCTGGATATGCGCGGTAATGTAATTCAGACTTATTCCAGTCAAAAGGATGATCGCGATCGTCCTGTTAAGGAATCGCCTCTTTTTTATGAAGACGAAGAGGAGCAGCGCAGACCTTCAGTTTTATCCGATAAGGCGGGGCTTAATAAGTTCTCATGGGATCTTGAATATCCGGGAGTTACGAACCTTGATGGCCGACAAATTTTGTGGGCAGGGAATACATCCGGGCCTAATGCAGTTCCGGGCACCTACAAAGTCCGTTTGTATATTGGAGAGGAAATGGTGGGTGAACAGGATTTCGAAGTGATGAAAGATCCACGCCTCACTGATGTTAGTCAGGAAGATTTGGTTGCACAATTCGAGTTGGTTCAGACGATCAACGCGAAGCTTGATACCACTCATAAGGCGATCAACCGGATTAAAAAGGTTCGGGATGAAATCAATGAGCTGATGGGCGAGGCAAAAGGAAACGAAGTTCTTCAGGAAAAAGCCAAAGCTATGTTGAAGGCAATTACGGCAATAGAAGAGGAATTGTACCAGACAAAAGCCGAAGCTACTCAGGATGTACTTAACTTCCCGATCAAACTAAACAATAAACTCGCCGCATTGAAAGGAACTGTGGCAACAGGTTTTGGGCGGCCAACCGAACAGCAGTACGCCGTATTCCAGGATTTAGGAGCCAAAGTGGATGTCCAGCTTCAGAAACTTCAGGCCATCTGGAATGGAGAGTATGAAAATGTTCTTCAGGAGTTCGAAAACCCAAGTATTCCGATTGAAAATTAAAATCGGAAACTTTTTTTGCTCAAATACCTTTATAGTATTGTAAGTATTAACTTAACAATTACTTAAAATGAGTATTAAAGAAAAAACAATCGAACAACTGGAATCGAAAATTGAAGAAATAGAGGGCTTTATTTCTGAAAAAGGAATAGGTTCAAAATACCTTTCTAAAGCAGAACGTATGCAGAGAGACGTAAATCTTGGTCTTGCAGTAACTGGTTTTATAGAACTTGCAGGACTTTCTGCATGGGCAATTATGCGAAACTCTGATTAATAATTAAAAGAGTACACTTAGTTGGATGGTGAACACATCGTCATCCAAATCGGGACCATCATCTTCTGAAAGTAAGTAAGATGCTTTCAAGGTGATATTCCGTTGGAGTTTATACCCGGCAGCGAATTCAAATCGTTGTCGGTTGTAAGTCCAGACTTCTTTCGTTTCATCTACTTTGTTGTTATTCGCATCCCTCCTGTAGATTTCTATCTCTCCCTCCGACATTTGTTCATATCTAACGCCCAGATAACCACCTACCACAAACGGAAGATCATAAATAAACTCACCGGAAAAATGGTCGATAGTTGCTTTCCCTGTTCGTGGGGAATCAGAAGTTGAAGTATTCGTATCATAAAAAGGAGCTTTAAAAAAACCTTGATTCCATTCAAATAGAACGGTGTAATACTGGTAGTTAAAGGTCAGGTCGATTCCCTTTTGTATTTGAGGATACCCAGACAAATCGTAAATCCTCAAAGAATCGTTGGCTACATCATCAAGAAGAAAAGAGCCTTTGCTATAATTTAGACCTAGTTCAGCCCAGATTACAGGCTTAAATACTGCTCTTCCTATCCACGCAGGATTATCATGCTCACCGTAATCAAAATGAGCGGATACCGGGGCGTGTGTTGCAGCTATGTCAAAACGTAACCAATCAGACTCACCAAAAGAATGAGAAACTTTCAGCCCCTGCGTGTACATACGCTGATAGATCATCGTCATTCCTTTTTCATCTTCACCATAAATTTTCTGAATAGAGACAGGATTCCAGGTACCATTCTGTAGATGGCCAAAACGTTTACTTACGGGCAAGCCTGCTGAGTGTGATAAAGGTAAATGTACAAAAGGGTTGGAATTTGAAAGAAATCGACTGGAATACGATCCATAGGGAATAACGAAACGACCTGCTGTGACTAAAAAATCAGAATCGAAATGAGGTGTCCAGTTTATATTCATCATCGAAAAAAAAGCAGGACTCAACTTTTTCCCTTCATAATGATCGGCCTGAAGAACCGCATTCACAAACCACTGCTCTGAAAGATTCCCGGAGAGAAAAAGCCGGATATTGGGGGTATAGAGCGACAACCCATCTCCTGGCGTTTGATTTATGTAAGGTGAGGAATCATCTCCGGCTAATTTTAATTCAAAATCAACCAGCCCGGAAATATTAACCTGGCCAAGTAATAGCCCGTTTCCTCCCAGACTCAAGAGAACGATCAATAATAAAATAACTCGGTTTTTCATGGCGTCTATACTCCCTTATGGATTATTTTCGATATGAGTTTTCCAGTCAACTTCATAAATGGTGACAAAATCTTGAATACCCTTTACCTGAATTTTCTCTAGTTCTTTTACGGGAATCTTCCTCTCTAAATTCAGAAAAACCGGATTCGAGATAAGAATTTGATGCTTATCTGCGGCAGAGCAAAGTCGGGCACCCAGATTTACGGTATTTCCAAGTACGGTGTAATCCATTCTGTTTTCGCTACCCATTGCTCCCATTACCGCTTCTCCACTATTTATACCAATTCCTACAGCTAATTCAGATTGCTCTTTTTTTAGCATTTGTGGTAGTTGCTGCTGAATTCTTATAGCCGTTTGAACGGCTTTTTGATCTTTATCCGGCCCTTGGAAAACGGCTACAAGCTCATCACCTACAAATTTATCGACGTCTCCACCAAACTCCTGAACAAGTTCAGCCTGAAAACTGAGCAGATTATTTAGCATGTCAATCACTTCTTCAGGCGTGTGTTTTTCGCTCCACGAAGTAAATCCGCGAATATCAGAAAAGAAAATTGTAATCTCTCTTCGCTCACCACCGGGTTCAATCCGGCTAAGATTTTTCTGGATTGCATCGAGAGTAGCCTCAGAAACAAATTTGAGCATAAGCAGTCGCTGCTGCAAGCCTTCCACTAACCGATTGAAAGCAGCCGTAAGAGTTCCGATTTCATCTTTGGTACTTACCGGAACCTTTTCGCTAAAGTCTTCCCGCTCAACCCGTTGCACACCCTGCACCAGTAAGTCGATAGGCCGGGTAATGCGCTGAGTAAGAAATACGCTTATTAAAACGGAAGCCAGAATCGCGGCCAGACCGATAATAAAGATGACTAATTGCAGGTTCTGAAGTGGAATCAGCGCCTGATTTAAGGATTTTGCAACACCATAGTACCCTCTTATTCCTTCTACTTCGTCTAATGATCTGAACATTGGCGCCAGATACACCAGCCAGGTCTCATCGTTTAATGTTATTTCGGATGTTTGAGCACGTTTAGTTTTAAGGGCTTCGTAAGTGGCATCATGTACTTTTTTGTTGAGCTGGGCTTCGTCATTCTTGTTAAGATTATCGAGAGTGGTTGCGATAAGTTTATCGTCCACATAAAAAATTACTTCCATCCCAATATCACGGGATAACTGTTCGGTCTCAATCTGGCGGATTGGGAGGCCATAAGAAAGCGTTCCCCCAATGTTGAACCCAAGCCAGACTGGAACGGTAATCACATTGAAATACCGGTCATTTTCTTTCCAGATATAAGTTTGAGAAGGCATCGCTCCGTTTAGTGCTTCTGTAACTCCAGCGCGGTCGGCAATAGAAAATGCGGGAAGTGGGTGGGTAGAAAGTTGCCCCAAAGGAACACCCTGGTTATCAGCAATAAGAAAAAGCCCTGACGAATCCGGGTTGGCAAAAAAGTCTTCAGGAATCAGGGAGTCCGGAATAACCGGATCAAAATCGAGCAGGTATCTCAGTTCTTCACGGATTTTTTGAGTAACAGTAACGGTGTCTCCGGTTGAAATAGCTGCCTTAAGACTTGGGGTCTCGGCCAATAGAATGGCAGTTTGCCGTAACTGGCGGAATCGGATATCCTGGATTCGCTCAAACGTACGTCCTGCTTGTTCAAAATTTATCTGGATATCATCCCGAATTCGGTTTTCAACTAACTGGCCAGCTGTGATGAGAAGTACAAGTACTGTAATTAGAATCAGACCGACAAAACCGGAAAGTAGCTTCCACCTGATGCTGAAAAAGGACGGCTTCATAATTACGGATTAACCGTTATTGTTCCGGCCTGATACGTTTGTCCGTCCTGAACCACAATTTGTGAGGTTGCTTCTTTATAGCCAAGGGCATAGAGAGTAAGCTCATAAGAACCTTCAGGCACATCAGCAAAAGAAAAGGATTCGCCGCTTTTTATTTTTGTCCAAGCGAAAGTTCCTTCAGGAAGTACATAAATGATGGCATGCATGTTGGTATGAATGTCACAAAAAACATCTATCACACCGGGTTTTTCAAAATTCACATCAAAATGTTCGCCTTTAGGGCGCCGCCCTACATCGAACTTATGCGGACTTGTAAGGCTGAAGACATTATGATAGACCGGATCAGAGTTTTGAATTCTTACCGTTCCTCCCAGTGGAATCGGAAGAATAGAAGGCACAAACTGCTGATCTTTTTGATTTAATATTTGAGTAGGAATCGAATTAAAGCCGGAACCGGAATTTCCTTTTAAAACGACAAGAATAGAATCGGAAGAACTTTGGCTGGTGCTTGAAGGGGCTGGCCGACCATAAAGCCCACCTCCCGAACGGATGGGACGGTTTTTGGGTGCCAACACCCCAATCCCCTCAACCGACCCTGATAAAGTAACTTTCTCAACAGGTTGAGTTGAAGGAAAAGCCGTTATCAGGCTCCATACGAAGCCTGCAAGCAGCGGAAAAATTAATGCGTGTAATTTCATTTAACCCGATTTAAATGGAAGTACGCTATAATAGTAAAAAACAGCAAGAATCAGGATTCAGATTCTGAACCAGAATCCTGACGTTCGTCCTTATTTTTTGGTATAGCATTTCTAAAGTTGATGTCTCTCTGAGGAAACGGGATTTCGATCCCCATACTCCGAAACTTTCTTACAATAGCCTGGTTAAGTTCATTTTGAATAGCATATTTGTCCTTCACATTCGGAATCCAAACCAACAATTTCATATCCCAGGCTGAATCCCCAAAATTACGTAAATGGACATCATGAGAGGGATTTTTTAAAACGTTTTTATTTTCTTCTGCTACTTCGTTAAGCGCCTTTAGCACATCATCCAAATCAGAGCCATAGGCTACCCCCACATTTATTCCTAGTCGGTAAGTAGGATCTCCATGGGAGTAGTTGATAACATCCTTAGAAACAAACTCCGAATTTGGAACAATGATTGAGATATTGTCGAGTGTTTTAACTTTAGTGGAGCGGATATTAATCTCCTGTACATCTCCCTCAATGTTGTTTACTTCAACCCTGTCTCCAACACTTATCGGGCGCTCAAAAAGAACAATTAAACCTGAAATGAAATTGGAAGTGACATTTTGTAAACCAAAACCGATACCAACGGAAAGAAAACCAAAAATTACAGCCAGCCCGGTAAGATTGATTCCTAAAAACTGAAAGGAGACAAAAATCCCGATAATCACGATTACATACTGAGACATTCGCGCAAGAGTATATCTCAGTCCACTGTCTTTAATAAATTTGGGTAATATTTTTTTGTTGAGAACCTTTTTTACAAACGAAGCCAGGAAAGAAAATCCAACGATAAATAGAATAAATACAATGATGGACATGAACGTGACGGGAGTATCCTGAATTTCAAAAAGTGTCACGTTCAGAAAATCTCTTACATAAATAAAAATCTCTGTAATCGAATAGTCGGTAGGGTTTGGAAGCACAAGTGAGGAATCTGTATCAATAATTGATGAATCCTGAGATACCGAGCTGGAATCAGTTTGCTGATTAAGTAATTCATTCATAAAAACAGGAGCTATTTAATTGATCAAAAGGTACAAAAAAACCGAAGCAGGTTTAGTTCCCACTTCGGTTTATTATATCTGTTTCAAAAAATAAGGGGTACTTTGATCAGGCCTTACTCTTAACTAATTAATATTTCATATTAAGAGAGTTATTTGTATATCTATGCTTGATATTCAAAGTGACTTTAAAATTAGATGAAAAGAGGGTCAGAAATGAAAAGGAAAATTGGTGTATTCATTGCCTCACCTGGGGACTTAGCAAAGGAAAGAAATCTTTTTCGGGAAACGATTGATGACTTGAACGGGGGTTTTGGAGATGGTGCAGGAGTTGAGTTTGAACCGTTGGGGTGGGAAGATACCCTGGCAACAACAGGCCGCAGAAGCCAGTCCGTGATAAATCAGGAAGTAGATCGGTGCGATGTATTTATACTTACACTTTTCAGGCGGTGGGGACAGGATGCCCCGGACTCGGAATATTCATCTTATACCGAGGAGGAATTTCATCGAGCATTGGCGAGATGGGAAAAGGAAGGGGCGCCGGAAATCTTTGTGTTCTTTAAACGGGTTGATCCTGCATCAGAAGCAGATGCAGGCCCCCAATTAAAAAAAGTAATGGCATTCAGACGTCAACTTGAAGAATCCAGAAAGGTCTTATACCACTATTTTGAAAATTAAAAAACTTTCATTGAAGAATTGAACACGCATTTAAGAGCCTATACAAAGGATGAACTTCCTAAACCTGAAGAACAAAGAGAAGTGGTGATATTACCCTTGCCCGCTTTAGAAGAAGTTGAAAAGGCGAAGCAAGTCGCAGAACAAAAAATTAAAGAAGCACAGCGGGCTAAAGATGCAGAGCATGAAGCGCTGTTAAAACTGCAAGCCAAGCAACTGGAAATGGCTCAGGATGCGGCACAACTTTCTAAAGAAGGAATGGTTGAATTTGCCCGGCAAAAATTTTCAGAACTTGTGATAGAGTCTAATGATCTACAGATTCTGTTTCTAGGATATGAATTTTTCTACCGAACGGGAGATTTAGAAGCGGCAGAGGCAGTATTACAGAAGTGGTTGAGTATTAGTGGGCCCGAAGAAAATTCTGGCAGTACAGCAAGTGCATATAGCAATTTAGGTCTAGTATATCAGACTTGGGGAGATTTAGAACAGGCAGAAGCGATGCACAAAAAAGCGTTGGAAATAAATGAATCGTTAGACCTGAAAGAAGGGGTAGCAGGTAATTGTAGTAATTTAGGTCTTATATATCAGACTAGGGGGGATTTAAGCCAGGCAGAAGCGATGCTTGAAAAATCATTGGAAATTCATGGATCTTTAAGTCAAAAGGAAGGGATGGCTAATAATTATGGTAATTTAGGAATAATATATCAGGCTATAGGAGATTTAAGCCAGGCGGAAATGATGTTTGAAAAAGCATTAGAAATCAATGAGTCACTGGGCCACAAGGAAGGGATGGCGAATAGTTATGGCAATTTAGGGAACATACATCAAGTCAGAGGAGATTTAGTGCAGGCAGAGGCGATGTATGAAAAAGCGCTAGAAATCAAAGAATTCTTAGGCCTAAAAGAAGGGATGGCGATTGTCTATGGCAATTTAGGGAATGTATATCAGGTCAGAGGAGATATAGGTCAGGCAAAAGCAATGCAAAAAAAATCTTTAGAAATCAATGAATTTTTAGGACGTAAAGAGGGGATAGCGGGTAATTATAGTAATTTAGGGAATTTATGTAAGATTCTTGGTGAATTAGACAAAGCAAAATTGATGTATGAGGCAGCAATAGAGCTTTTTACAGAGCTTGGTTCGCCTAATGCCGAATTGGTTGCTGGGTGGTTGCAAGATATGGAAGAAGAACAAAGTGAGGAAAGTTGAGCAAAGCTTTCTGTCTATCAGAACCAATTGAATAAAAACCGAAGCAGGTTTAGTTCCCACTTCGGTTTATAATATTTGTAGATAAGAGCTGCTTACTTCTTCATGGTAACCAATTCCGTTTGCCAGATTTCATCATTATAATCTTTGATGGTTCTGTCACTGGAAAACTTACCTACTTTGGCTACGTTCAGAATGGCTTTTTTATTCCATTCGAATTCATCGCGATAGACTTTATCGACTTCTTCCTGTGCTTTCACATAGGCTTCGTAATCAGCCAGCACCATAAAGTAATCTCCCTCATGCAACAAAGCGTTGACAATTGGGTGGAATAGGTTTTTATCTTCAGGAGAAAAGAACCCATCTCTGATTTGATCAATAGCTCGTTTCAACTCGGGGTTGCCATGATAGTAAGTCTGAGGATTGTAGCCGGAGCGTCTTAGTTCATCCACTTCCTCAACCTCCAACCCAAAGATGAAGATATTTTCGTCTCCCACCTCTTCTTTGATTTCCACGTTGGCACCATCAAGAGTACCGATAGTCAACGCACCATTCAGAGCAAACTTCATATTTCCCGTTCCGGAAGCTTCCATCCCTGCCGTTGAAATCTGCTCAGAAAGGTTCGCGGCAGGAATCATCATCTCAGCAAGAGTAACGCGGTAGTTTTGAAGGAAGATGCATTTCAACTTGTCCTTCACATCCGGGTCGTTGTTTATTTTTTCACCGATGGCATTGATAAGTTTGATGTGATTCTTAGCCATTGTATAGCCGGGAGCAGCCTTTCCACCAAAAATGACGGTACGTGGAACAATGTCCAGATCAGGATTTTCTTTGAGACGATTGTACAAGGTAATCACATGAAGAGCGGCCATTAGCTGGCGTTTGTATTCGTGAATTCTCTTAATCTGGATATCGAACATCGAAGCAGGATCTACTTCAATATTCATGGTATCCTGAATGTATTTTGCAAGCTTCTTCTTGTTATTCAGCTTAATATCAGCGAACGACTTCTGGAACTTCTTATCCTCAGCAAATTTTGAAAGAGCCTGAAGCTCGTCCAGATTTGTAATCCAACCATCGCCAATTTTGTCGGTGATTAAAGCCGAAAGCTCAACATTACATTGTTTCAACCAGCGACGCGGTGTAATCCCATTCGTCTTATTTGTGAATTTATCCGGATACATCTCATCAAAATCACGGAACATAGATTCTTTTAAAAGTCTGGAATGAAGCGCTGCCACCCCGTTTACTTTCTTAGCTCCAACAATTCCGAGATGTGCCATGTGAACTACAGGGTTTTCTCCTTCACCAACAATACTCATTCGGCTCATTCTGTTTTTATCATCACCGAATTTCACCTTAATGCTATCCATAAAGCGACGGTTTATTTCGTAAATGATATTCAGATGACGTGGAAGTAAACTTCTTACCAGGGAAACCGGCCACTTTTCCAAAGCCTCAGGTAACAATGTATGGTTAGTATAGGCCATCGTTTTTACGGTAATATCCCAGGCTTTATCCCAGGTCATATCCACCTCATCAAGCAACACACGCATTAACTCTGGAATAGCGAGGTTTGGATGGGTATCATTACACTGAACTGCTACCCGCTCGGGAAGTTTAGTCCAGTCATTGGTCTGATTTTTGAACCTTCGGAGAATATCCTGCATAGAAGCAGAAACCAGGAAGTACTCCTGCTTCAAGCGAAGCTCCTGGCCAACAAACATTTTATCGTTGGGATAGAGTACCCGAGTAATATTCTGTTCCAGCTGGTTATCTCGAACCGCATCAATGTACTGGCCCTGATTAAAGCTCTGAAGGTCAATCGCAGTATCAGACTCCGCTTTCCATAGTCGCAGGTTATTTACAATGCCATTATCGTAGCCGGGAATTGGAGTATCATAAGCTACTGCCAGTACTTTTTTAGTGTTTTCCCACTTGTATTCAATTTCGCCGCTGGGTTTAGTGAACATATGTTGGTGACCATAGAATTCAACCGGATATTGAATTTTAGGACGAACTACATCCCATGGATTTCCATATCGAAGCCATAAATCCGGTTTTTCAATCTGAAATCCGTCTTCAATTTTTTGGTAGAAAATTCCATAATCGTACCGGAGCCCATATCCTGTTGCAGGAACACCAAGAGTTGCCATAGAATCAAGAAAACAAGCAGCTAAACGGCCAAGGCCTCCGTTTCCAAGCCCGGCATCCCATTCAGCGTTTCGGATTTCATCATAATCCAGCCCAAGATCGGCACATGCGTCGGCAACCTCCTGCTGTACATCAAGGTTAACCACCATGTTATCGAGCAAACGCCCGATCAGATATTCCATAGAAAGATAGTAAGCGCGTTTAACCCCTGTTTTGTGATACGTTTGCTGGGTATTGATCCATTTGTCATGCAGGCGATCCATGATGGTTAGAACCACACTTCGGTAATTATCCCAGTTAGTACGCGAATACTCATCTTTAGCGAGTGTATGGCGCAAGTGTAGTTTGATGTCTTCTCTTAATGAATCTTTATTTAGGCCGGAGCGCACGGCTATCTCATTCGTATTCTTTTTGCTCATTGTATTAAAAAGTTATTATTCCGAAAAGTTAGTGATGAATATTAAGCAGCTGGTACAATCAGTATTCTTTTTTATAGACTCCTAAATCCGGCTCAAAAAGCGGCCGGGTTAAATTAGCTGAAAAACCGAGCTTATGAAACGACTCATAGGCATTAATAGCAACAAAATCCTGCATAAAAATGCCAAAAACTGAGGAACCGCTTCCACTCATTGAAGCGTAGCTGGCTCCGAAATCATAAAACTGATCCTTCAGATTCCCGACTAATTCATGCCGGGGAAAAACGGCAAGTTCTAAGTTGTTTTGCAGAAGATAATGCCACTCTTCAATATCGTCTTCCAACAGAATATTTTTGAGGGAAAAATCAGGCTCACCGAGGGGCTCACAGTTTTGATAGGCTTCCGGTGTTTTACTCTCAATATTTGGAAACACAGTTACGATATATGCATCCGGCTGGATATCGAGATATTCAATTTCATCACCCAGCCCGGTTCCTATTCCCGGTTTTCCGTGCACAAAAAATGGAACATCGGCTCCGAGTTGCTTTCCAAGTTTCGCAAGATCGTCAACAGAAAGCCCAAGATTTGCAATCTTGTTAATCATCCTCAGCGTTGTTGCCGCATTGCTGCTCCCTCCTCCTAAACCCGCGCCTGCAGGGATATTCTTTTGTACCGAAATCCTGAACTCATCCCGAAGTCCCGCTTCTTTTTGCAGGACTTTCACTGCTTTTACGATTAGGTTAGATTCATCTTCAGGAATTTTCTCATTACTCATTACCAGTTCCATTCTACTGGATGAAGTAATTTCAAAACGATCATTCCACTCGATAAAGCAAAAACCTGTTTCAATGCTATGGTATCCATTTGGGAGACGCTCGAGCACATTAAGCCCAAGGTTTATTTTCGCATAAGAATTGGATATCCAGAGTTCGTTCATAGGAAGAGTGACAAAGTTGCAAAGATACAAAGTGACAAAGCAGAAAAGAAAAAGTCCCCTCTTGAGAGGGGATAAAGGGGTGTGTAAAGTTTAGCCAAGAAAACGCTCCTTATTTTCCATCATAAATTCAAAAGCCGCGTCGTGGTTGTTGGGAATCTCTCCATTAAGAATCGCTTCTTTCACAGCATCTTTTATGTTTCCAATGGTTTTAGAAGGTTTAAGGTTCAGTGCCGTCATAATTTCCTCTCCGGATAGAGGGTTCTTCCAGTTTCGGATTTTATCTTTCGCCTCAACCTCTTCGATTTTCTGTTCAACTTTATTAAAATTGTTCTGAAATCGCTCAACTTTATATTCGTTTTTGCTGGTGATGTCTGCCCGGCATAAAGCCATAAGATCATCAATGTCATCTCCTGCATCAAAAATAAGCCGGCGGATTGCGCTGTCGCTTACTTCATCTGACACAAGAGCAATTGGTCTTAGATGAAGACGAACAAGTTTTTGTACATATTTCATTCGTTCATCCAGGGGAAGGTTCAGACGCTTAAAAATTCGCCTGGTCCATTTCGCTCCTAAAGCGTCATGACCGTGAAAAGTCCAGCCGACTTGTTCATCAAATCGTTGGGTTGGGGGCTTAGCGATATCGTGCATTATAGCAGCCCAGCGAAGCCAAAGGTTATCGCTTGCCTCAGCTACATTATCAAGTACCTGGAGCGTATGCCAAAAGTTGTCTTTGTGGCGCTGGCCGTTAACCTCTTTAACCCCGTGAAGATCTACCATTTCAGGGAAGAATTCTTTTAGTAAGCTGGTTTTAAAAAGCATAGCGAAACCAATCGAGGGTTTCGGAGCCATAATAATTTTGTTTAACTCTTCAATAATCCGCTCTTTGGAAATGATGTTGATACGATCAGCCATTTCAGAGATGGCTTTGAAAGTTACTTCATGAATATGAAAATTTAGTTGTGTGGCAAAGCGAATAGCTCTCATCATTCTGAGCGGATCGTCACTGAACGTTTGTTTCGGATCAACGGGAGTTCTGATGATTCTTTCTTCTAAATCTTTCATTCCACCAAAAGGATCGTTCAGTGCGCCTAAGTCTTCTTTATTTAATGACCATGAAAGAGCGTTAATTGTCAAGTCCCTACGGAGCTGATCATCTTTTAACGTCCCGTCTTCTACAATTGGTTTTCGCGAATCTCTGCGATAACTTTCTTTTCTAGCTCCCACAAACTCCAGCTCCAAAGCGCCGGTTTTTACCTGGGCGGTTCCAAACTGCTTATACACAGCTAAGGAAGAACCTGGTAACACTTTATGAATTTCTTTTGCTAATTTTATACCCGAGCCAACGGTAACAAAATCAATGTCTGGATCATCTTTTAATCGTTTTAGATAATAGTCACGAACATATCCGCCAACTACATATACAGGTTGATTAAAAGCTGCGCCAATTTCGCTGATTGTTTTAAATATTGAAGCGTGTTGCGAAGGTATGTTGTAGTCTAATTTCATAGCGAGGAAAGATATGGATGTTCGTAATGGCTTTCAGGTGTTGTAATAATTTTTATTTCATCTGTATGCCAGAAATTGTAAAATGCGAAAAATTAAACGGGATGTAGCATGAGTTTTCCTACAAACTGGCTAATTGCCACTAACGGAAGTAAATTTGCAAGCGAGGCGGTAAAGCACGCGGGGTTATTAAGCGCTGAGTTAACCAACAAGCCAAAAGTAACCATA
Organism: Balneola sp.; assembly: GCA_048058975.1. Classification (GTDB taxonomy): domain Bacteria; phylum Bacteroidota; class Rhodothermia; order Balneolales; family Balneolaceae; genus RHLJ01. Next base: position 127,405 of record JBLLNP010000007.1, on the reverse strand, counting down.
CTTGTAATAGCCACAGAAAAAGAGACCGAGGATATCGCCCTTGGCATTGTAGAAATGGCCAAGTTTCTGTTTGAGGAAGAGGGCGGTAAACATGTAGAACCAAACTTGGAAGTTAGGATTGGACAACCTGGACCAACCATAGTTGAAACGGCGAATGAATTAGGATGCGATCATATATTGATTGGTGGTGCTGACTTCAAATGGGATATTCACGATGATAATCCCGGCGGAGTAAGCAATTATATCATTGCCCGTTTTGGCGGAGTTATTACAGTTGTGAAGTAAACTCTATTACTTCAGTATTCAACAATAAGCTTACTTTTCTGTTTGCCAAAATCTGGCTTTTTTAAACTCCGATCTTACTGGTTGGGATTACTTCTTTAACAAATAAAAGTAATTAACACTCCCCCTCTCCTTAAAAAGTTGTTTTTATATACAGTATAGCTATCACATTTTTTTATTTAAAAGGTTTGCTTTTGAGGATAATGTATTATTAAATTTTAATATTAAATTTTTCTAATAATAAAATACGTTGGTAGGGGCTATGAAAACTAAATCAGAATTTATTGTATCGGCGACGATAGCAATTTTGTTTCTTTGGGTGACAACTGGCTCAAATAATGGAAACGAAAGTTCTTCCCTGAACAAAAAGCTTGCTTCAGAGATTCAAAAAAAAGCTGAAATTGGATATAATATCGTTCAGGCGGAGTTGGGTAACATGAAAGAGTTACTCTTAGTAGAGCCGAATAGACTGATTTTCAAAAACTTAAAAAATGAAGTTTTAACAATATATAAAGATGAAACAGGTCTGGCCGTTCTAAAGGAAAGTACAGGTATTGCAAATGTACTTCCCCTTCAACTGGAAGAGTTAACATTCAGCTACAGTCCAACATCTGAGCAAATCGAAATAGTATTTAAAACAGGAAGAAGTATAACTCACTCTTCAGGTGTTAAAACACAGTATTCAGGAACTGCCTCAGGGAGTATATCTGTTACAGATTAATCGATCTGTATAAAAGAATGATCTCCTATATCAACTGATCCTGAAACGTTATTTAGTGCAGTATTAGCACCTATTGTTGAACCTGAAGTCTTAACGTTTTCCAGAGATGCACTCTCTCTGATAATGGTGTTCTCTATGGTAGAGTTTTTTATAACAGTTCCGGATTCAATGCTAACTTTCGGTCCAATAGTACTGTTCTCAATTACAACATCTTTGGCAATAAAAACGGGAGGATTAATAGTTGAATTGGGGTACCTGGAAGTGTCAAAAGAGTGATTCTCTTTAGCAACAATCTCACCGGTTGTTTCCAGCCAGGCAGGTAAAGTTCCACAGTCAAGCCATTCGTCAACCGTAGCTATTTTGAAAATCTTTCCCTCATTAATCATATTATCCAGAGCCACAGTTAGGAAGTATTCACCTCCGGGTCCTTTTATATCTTCATCCATAACGCGGTTTACTTGTCGTTTAAGTTCTTCCCCATCTTTAAAATAATACACTCCAATGATGGCGAGATCAGAAATAAACTCCTGCGGCTTTTCAACAAATCCAGTAATCGTATCTCCTTCGTGTACGGCCACCCCAAAGCGGGATGGATCATCGACTCTTTTCAACCAAATTACACTGTCAGCTCCTTCAATATTGAACTTCTCTTTACTGTCAAACAATGTATCAGCGAAGGCTACAATTACTTCTCCTTCCAGATCTTCATTAGCACAAGCAACAGCATGGGCAGTACCTAAAGCAGGAAACTGAACCCTAAAAGTAGCTTTGGCGTCGTGTCGGGCACTCATGGAAGTAAGCTGATCCTTAACATCCTGTCCAAAGTCAGGACCTAAAATATATATGATCTCCTCAATCTTTCGATCTAAAGTGCGGATAAAGGTTTCCACCAACCGCTCTATGATCATCGTACCCGCTACCGGTAATAGAGGTTTAGGAACAGTATGAGAGTGAGGTCGAACGCGGGTGCCCCTTCCCGCCATTGGGATAATTAATTTCATATATTTGAGATGATTTAAAGGAAACTTCAGTCTTTTCTTTAAGTGAATATACCGCGGTGATTTTTTAAATTCGAACCGGTTTTTATAAATAAGTAAAACATCATACTAACCTAATATACTTCGTACTTGTACTACACCATTCTTGAACTTACTGCCCTTATTTTTTGCATCATTCTTACTCGGTTTTACTGGTTTCGTACTCGTTTTTTTCTACATGTATTTCAACAGGTGGGGTATAAACAAAATGAATATTGGCATTGGTTAAGGGATAATTGGGAAAAAAAAGTGATTCCCGCAGACCTGTCTATTTTCAATATTCTTTTGTTCGCCGTAGTGGTTGGTCTGGATTGGTTTGAAGTTGAGATGACAAATTCATCTAAAGCGGTAATACTATTCAGTATTTCTATTTTTTGGTTTGGAACAGTGAAAAAGTACAAGCCTGAGAAAGTGAAAAAGCCATTGGTATTTACTTCCAGGATGAAAAGACTAACTATTCCGGTCACTCTGATAACCTTTTTTATACCTGCCTTTTTTACGTTCTGGACTTATACCGGGTTAATACCATTTTTCTGGAACACAACACCTATGTACGATCCGGGTCTTCTTTCTTATGATGTAATCCTGTTAGTTTTTGGCTGGATGTTCGGAGCTCTTCTTATTCCTTTTTTGATATTGTTTGGAGGATCAATTACTAAACCGATAGAGCGGAACATCCAAAATGGTTTCAAGGACCAAGCCCGTAAAAAACTGGCTTCTATGCCGCATTTGAAAGTGATAGCTCTGACCGGAAGTTATGGTAAAACCAGTACCAAGTTTATGGTTAGGGATTTGCTGAAGGAGCGATTCAGCGTGTGTTCAACCCCGGGAAGCTATAACACTCCAATGGGCATCTGTAAAGTGATTAACAACGATCTCCAGTCTCATCACCAAATACTTATTCTTGAGATGGGGGCGCGTTATGCTGGAAACATTCAGGAGCTTTGCGAAATTGCACAACCTGATATTTCCATAGTCACGAATGTTGGGGTAGCTCATTTGGAAACTTTTGGATCCCAGGATGTAATTGCGAGAGAAAAGGGAAAGCTGGTGGATAATCTAAAAGCCGGAGGAGTAGCGGTTCTTAATGCGGATGATCCCCGTGTTTCTAAGATGGGAGAAAACAGAGACGACATTAAGCGTATTATGGTAGGGCTTAACAATGGAGAAATTCAAGGTGGGGATATTTCTTACGATACCAATGGCTCTAATTTTGGAGTTAATTTCGGAGATTCTAAGGAGACGTTTAGCACTCGATTACTAGGCGCACACAATGTTCAAAATATGCTTTTGGCAATAGGGGTTGCTCACCACCTTGGTATCCGCCCCAAAACAATGGCGATAGCCGCAAAAAATATAGAACCAATTGAACATAGGCTAGAATTAAAAAGACAGGGCGATCTTACGATTATTGATGATGCATTCAACTCAAATCCTGTAGGGGCTAAAAACGCAGTTGAGATTCTTGGCCAGTTCAAATCCGGGAACAGAATTATTATTACACCCGGAATGGTAGAGTTGGGAGATATCGAGTACGAAGAGAACAAAGATTTTGGAAGGGCAATAGCAAATGCCAAGCTTGATTTAATTATTCTGGTGGGAGATGAAAGGGCGAAACCTATTAAGGAAGGAATTGAAGAAGTAGCAGACTCTCTGGAAAATGTTAAGGTAGTAAATAGTTTGTTTGAAGCTAACGATCTGGTTCGCGAGTATGCAAAAGCCGGAGATGTTATTTTGTATGAGAATGACTTGCCGGATGTGTATAATGAAGGTTAGCAAGCGTGTTTATTTTGGTCACTCAGAGTGAAACGAAGAGTCTGAACAAATTCAGAAAAGCTAGGACTCAATTGTGCAGATCCTTCGGAAGTATCCTCAGGATGACTCTTGATTACGTTCACTCATACCGTACCGCTTCGGCAGGCTGAATTTCTGCTGCTCTTTTGGATGGGAACCAACTTGCCGCGAGGCAAAGCAATAAGCTTCCCAACAAAATAATCGTGATGTCCAGTAATTGAACATCAACGGGGTATGCGCTGATGATAAAGGCGGAGGAGAGTTTGATAATTCCGAACTCCTGTTGAATCCAGCACAATAAGAAACCGATTGACCCCCCAATTCCACAACCAATCAATCCTATGTAAAGCCCCTGTTTTCTGAAGATAGTTTTGATTCGCGATTTGGAATATCCCATCGAAATCAAAATGCCAATGTCGCGCCTTTTTTGGATTACGATCATGGTGAGCGAACCAATAATATTAAGCACTGCTACCACAACAATAATCATCAAAATGATATAGGCGCCCCATTTTTCGAGGTACATCACATCATATAATGGCTTTTGTAAATCGTACCAGGTAGAGATCGTGTACTCATCTCCAAGCCGGGCCTCCAGTATCTTTTTCACGGATGCCGCCTGTTCATTATCAGTCAGCTTTACATCTACTCCAGAGATGCCATTCCGTGCGTTAAACAAACGCTGAGCAGCTTTGATATCAACAAATACCTGTGGTCCGTCTGCTACCTGTTGCAGGAAATAAGAACCCCGTACCTCAAAGCGATACGATCTTGGGACAGTAATTTGGGTGAGTGCCTTTTTCATTCCTGAAGCGCTTAGAAGTGCAATTTCGTCTCCCGGACCCAGCAGCATATCAGCGCGAATTTGCTCCGGAATAACTGCTCCTGGTTTTCGGTTTCTAACTTCCACCTCAAACACGCCGGAAGTAACGCTCTCTTTAATATTCACAAGCTCGAAAAAACGATCGGTATCAATCCCCCGAACTTCAACTACTGTGTTGCGGTCGTCTCCATAACTAAGTAAGGCTTTGCCTTCCACATAATGAGAGTACATTTTGATTTCCGGGATTCCATCCAGAACTTCAGTTAATTGTTCATTTTCAGTAAAAACTGTAGCAGAAGAAGACTCAATACGGATATCAGGATCATAAGAAAGAAGCAGATTCTTGATAACATCAAAGAAGCCATTGAACACAGAGAGCACAACAATTAGCAGGGCTGTACCTACAGTAACCCCTGCAATACTGATGTAAGTAAGGGTTGAAATGAGAGAGATATGTTTCCTGGAGAAGAGATATCTCCTGGCAATAAAACCTGTGTTATCCATTAGTGAAAAATAGACAATAAGCTCCTTCAAAACACTTTGAAATCAGCTAAAATGCTTTATGGTAAAATTCTTATATTTTCGCCCCTTCTAAAGAAGAAATACATGAGTACAACACTTTCCAAAAAAATCATTGAAACAATATCGGATGGTTCACATGGCGATCCTTTTTCAATTTTGGGGCTTCATACAGCTAAGATTGATAAGACGGATAAGCTTGTTATTCGTGCATTCAGGCCTGAAGCAAAAAAGATTTCGGTAAATGTAGGGTCTTCAAAGCCAATAGAGTTGGTCAGAGTTTCACAGGAAGGACTATTCGAGTATGTATTTCCGAGAAGAAAAAATCGGTTTTCATATACACTAACAGTTACACCGTATGATGGAGAAGCATTCACTATTTATGATCCATATACATACGGGTCGATGATAAGTGATTTTGATTTGCAGCTTTGGGGCGAGGGAAATCATCACAAGGCATACGATTTTATGGGTGCTCATACAAAGGAAGTGGATGGTGTTAAGGGAACTCATTTTGTAGTAACGGCCCCAAGTGCTACCAGAGTAAGTGTGATAGGTTCATTTAATAACTGGGATGGTCGCGTACATCGCATGAGAAAATTTCATGATCAGGGGCTTTGGGAGATATTTATTCCGCATGTAAGTGAAGGTGATTTTTACAAGTTTGAAATTAAGTCTCCGGTTCAGGATCCACCGTTAAAGAAAGCAGACCCATTTGCATTCAGCTCAGAATTAAGGCCGGGAACTGCTTCAAAAGTGTATGATTTGAGTGGATATAAATGGGGAGATAAAGATTGGACTGAAAACAGGACTAAAGTTCAGGCACATGATAAACCGATTTCAATTTACGAGGTTCATGCAGGCTCCTGGAAAAGAAAAGTAGGGGAAGAGCCGGGCTTTTTGAGTTATCGTGAACTGGCAGGCCAATTGGTTCCGTATGTGAAAAAAATGGGATACACCCATGTTGAGTTACTTCCCATCGCGGAACATCCATATGATCCTTCCTGGGGGTATCAAATTACAGGCTATTTCGCGCCCACCAGCCGCTTCGGTTCCCCTCATGATTTCATGTATTTTGTTGATGAGTGTCATAAAGCAGGGATTGGTGTTATTGTTGATTGGGTGCCGGCGCATTTTGCAAAAGATGATCATGGACTTCGCAGGTTTGACGGTACCGGACTATATGAGCATGAAGATGCTCGCCAGGGAGAGCACAAAGATTGGGGCACCTGCATTTTTAACTTTGGGAGAACAGAGGTTCAGAATTTTCTGATATCGAATGCACTTTACTGGTGCGATAAATTTCATATCGATGGTTTAAGGGTTGACGCTGTAGCCTCTATGCTGTATTTAGACTATTCTCGTGAAGATGGGGAATGGATTCCAAACAAATATGGCGGGCGTGAGAATATAGAAGCGATAGAATTTTTGAGAAAATTCAATGATTCAGTTCATCATCATTTTCCGGGAACCATCACTTTTGCAGAAGAATCAACATCCTGGGGTGGCGTATCGCGCCCAACTGCAACGGGTGGGTTAGGTTTTGATTTTAAGTGGAATATGGGTTGGATGAACGATACCCTAACCTATATCGAAAAAGACTCAATCTACCGAAAATATCATCAGGGAGAGCTGACATTTTCAATGATTTATGCCTTCAGTGAAAATTTCACTCTCCCATTTTCTCATGATGAAGTAGTTCACATGAAGAAGGCTATGCTCGCCAAGATGCCCGGCGACGATTGGCAAAAATTTGCGAATTTAAGATTGTTATATACTTATATGTATGCTCACCCAGGTAAAAAACTCTTGTTTATGGGGTGTGAATTTGGGCAGTGGGAAGAATGGAGCGAATCAAAGTCATTAGATTGGCATTTGTTGGATTGGCAAACTCATCAAGGCGTGCAGTTACTGGTAAAAGATTTAAACCGGTTAAACAAAGAAGTCCCGGCGCTTCATGAAGTTGATTTCGATTGGCGGGGTTTTGAATGGTTAGATATAAATGACGCTGATAATAGCATTATATCTTTTATCCGAAGGGCAAAAAATCCCGAAGATTTTGTAATAACAGTGTTGAACTTTACTCCTACAGTTCATCATGGATATACCATCGGGGCTCCACTAGCCGGAGATTATGAAATAATCATGAACAGTGATTCTGAGTTTTATGGAGGAAGCAACGTCGGGGAAGCCTTAGTTACTGCAGAAGAGAACGAGTGGCAAAATCAACCTGCGCGCATTAAAATTACAATACCTCCTTTAGCAGGAATAATTCTTAAACCAAAGAAGTAAGTAAATATGAGATTTCCTCGTTCGTGTGGTACTCTTGTGCATCCCACCTCTTTTCCGGGAAAATATGGAATTGGTGATTTTGGGAATGAGGCCAGAGCCTTTATTGATTTTTTAGAACGCACTAATCAAACCATTTGGCAGCTTTTACCTTTAACGCCTACAGGTTATGGGAACTCTCCTTATGCAAGTTTTTCTGCGTTTGCAGGGAATGCGTATCTCATTAGCCCGGACATTCTGGTTGAAAAAGGTTTGATAACACGGGCAGAAGCTTCCAAAACTGAATTGCCGGGAGGTGCTGAAGTTGAGTATGAAGCGGCCTTTTCCCACAAAGATGAACTTTTTAAGATTGCCAGCGAACGGTTTTATAAAAATCTAAGTGATCAGGAAGAGAAAAAATTCAAGGCCTTCAAAAAAACGAACAAGCACTGGTTAGATGATTACGTGCTTTTTATGGCTTGCTCTCTGTACCATCATAAACAGCCTTGGAATACCTGGAATAAAGATATAGCCCAACGTAAGCCGGATGCCATCAAAGCCTATAAAAAGAAATTCAAAGACGAAATTAGCTTGCAATACTGGATGCAGTATGAATTCAGTATCCAGTGGATGGAGTTGAAAAAATACGCGAATGATAGAAATATCAGGGTTGTAGGAGACATCCCGATTTTTGTGGATCACAATAGCTCAGACGTATGGGCTAATCCCAATTATTTCGAAGTAGATAAGCAAGGCAACAGGGTGTTAGTGGCAGGAGTGCCTCCGGATTATTTTAGTGAAACCGGCCAGCTTTGGGGAAATCCACAATACAATTGGAAAGAACTTGAAAAAGATGGTTTCTCATGGTGGGTTGACCGGTTTAAACACATGTTCAATACCTGCGATGCAATCAGGGTTGACCACTTTCGGGGTTTTGATGAGTATTGGGAAGTACGTGCTGAAGAAAAAACAGCCATTAATGGAAAATGGGTCGAAGGTCCAGGTGAGAAGCTTTTTGATGCGATTCTCAAGGAATGCGGAGAGCTTCCTATTATTGCTGAAGACCTTGGTTTTGTAACCGAGGGAGTTGAAAAACTCAGAGATAAATATGCTTTTCCCGGGATGAAAATTATTCAGTTCGCTTTCGATTCCGATTCAACAAATGCCTTTCTGCCACATAATTATCCTCAGAATAGTGTTGCTTACACCGGAACTCATGATAATGATACTTCTATTGGTTGGTATAATCAGGCCCCGGAAGAAGAAAAACATCGGGCGCGGGTTTATACCAAGTCTGATGGTTCATCCATAAGTTGGGAGTTTATCAGGTTAGGGATGTTATCGGTTTCAGATCAGGCTATTTTTCCAATGCAGGATTTCATGAATCTGGATGGAACCCATCGAATGAACTTCCCCGGAACATCATCAGGGAATTGGCTATGGAGATATACACATGAAATGTTTTCTGAAATAGACGAAGACAGGATAAGGTTGTTAGTGGAACTAAGTAATCGCAAAAGTCCAACTTAAAAGCCATCCTTTAAAAGAAGTGCCCATTTTAGTATATTGAAAGCTTCGATTTAGAATTATTACATTATGTCAATTTCACTTAATAACCTTCCAAAAAGGTCAGAAAAACCCCGCAAAGAAGGAATTACTTTGGTTCTTGATAAAGGATACAGTATCAGGCAAGCCGAAGATTTCTGTTCTTTATGCGCTGGTTATACAGATGTAGTAAAACTGGGTTGGGGCACATCGTATGTAACTCCAAATCTGGATGAAAAGATTAAAGTATATACGGATGCAGGTATACCGGTGTATTTTGGTGGTACTCTTTTTGAAGCGTACTTTTTGAGAGGCCAACTTGATGCCTACCGTAAGTTGTTGGAAAAATATGAGATTAATTGTCTTGAAGTTTCAAACGGAACTATCTGGATTTCTGATGAGAACAAGCAGAAAATCATAAAAGAACTTAGCAAAGATTTTACTGTTTATTCTGAGGTGGGTAGTAAAAACCCTAACGAAATTATTCCCCCATATAAATGGGTGAATGTTATAAAGCAAGAACTTGAAGCAGGGGCTACTAAAGTAATTTGTGAAGCACGTGAAAGTGGCACAGTTGGTGTGTTCAGGCCCAATGGAGAAGTAAGGTCAGGTCTAATCGAAGAAATAACCGATCAGATTCCTGTGGATAACCTGATTTTTGAAGCTCCTAAAAAAGAACAACAGGTTTGGTTCATTAAAAAATATGGCAGTAATGTAAACCTTGGAAACATTCAGCCCGAAGAAGTAATCTCTTTGGAAACACTTCGCTTAGGTTTGAGAAGTGATACACTAATGGATTTTTACTTGCTGGATGAAGACAATGAGCTGGATCAGGTAATTAAAGAGAATAAAATCTCTAACGAAGAGTAAGTACTATACATTTATGAAAATATTATACGCAGCGGCTGAAATTTCCCCTTTTGCTAGAATGACATACACAGCCGATTTGCTTCGGTTTTTGCCGGCATCATTACAGGACAAAGGTTTTGAAATACGAATCTTGCTCCCGAAATACGGTACAATTAACGACCGAAGAAACAGACTACACGAGGTTATTCGCCTTTCAGGAATTGAAGTTGAAGTAGGTGATACCAAAGAAAGTATGAAAATAAAGGTGGCCAGCATTCCAAATGCTAAGCTTCAGGTTTATTTTCTTGATAACGACACTTATTTCAAGCGAAAAGGGTTGTTTAAGGACCCTAAAAACGATGAATTCTACCCGGATAATGCTGAGCGATTAGCATTCTACAATAAAGGGGTGCTCGAAACAGTTATGAAGCTCGGTTGGGAGCCGGATATAATCCATTGCCATGACTGGCCTGCCGGATTGATCCCGCTTCTTGTAAAAACCAAATACAAGGATGAAAAGATTTTCCAGAACACACAGGTGGTCTATAATCTGCATCATCCGGAAAATGAAGGAACTGCTGATACAGCAAAAATTTTAGAATTACTTGGCTTGCCAGAAGATGTTAACATCAATGAGTTAACTGATAATGGAAAAGTGGACTTACTGAAACTTGGTTTAATGTTTAGTGATCATGTTGTTACCGGAAACTATTTGAAGGATGAGTTCGATGAGGTATTTAAAGAACTCAACATAAGCCCGAAACAGATTCAAGGATCTCCGGAAGATGTTTCCAGTAAGTTTGCCGACTATTATAAAGTGATAGCCGAATAAAAAAGAAAATTATTTTAATGCATATAAAAACAAAAGCTGCCACATTCTGGCAGCTTACTTTTTCTGTAATCATATTGAGTACTTTTTTTGCCTGTCAGGACCCGGGCACTATAGGTGGAGGGTTTGTCGAGAAGACAGATATTGATATAGATACTCTTTTAGTAACTAGCATCGCTACGTTTAATCAGAACGCATATCTCGGAAGGTTAGGACGGTCTGCAACCGGAACATATCAGGACGACTTGTTTGGGGATATAAATGCGGTATCCTTTTTTAAACCTTCAATTTTCAGGTCGGCTGATACAGTTGTTTTTGACGAAAACACAAGCTTTACGTTAAGATTACAACTATTCGAAAACGAAGTATATGGAGACACTACTCAACCTGGCTTATACACCATTCACCGGGTAAATTCTTTATGGAGAGGTTCTGTATTCAGGAATGATATGGATATAAGCTTTGATGGTGCAGAAACCATCGGGCAGTTTTCTGATGTAGATGCAGATACCAATGGAGTAGTTGAGATTGAACTTTCCGGCACATGGAAAACAGATTATATTTCTTTTTTTAATGAAGCGGATTCTATTAGGGATGAGAGTTACAGGCTGAATGAGTTTGGGCTGGCCATAGTGCCGGATGCCGGAAATAATAAAATCACTTACACAAACTATTCCGTAAGTAATATCAGGGCTATTATTCCACAAGACACTACACAAGATACTACGTCCCATTTTATATTAGACTGGGGTTTTGATGTGGATCGAACCGGCGAGGTAAATAATGCCGACAAAGTTAGCTTGCACAGCACGTATAACACAGTATTGAGATTAAATCTGGCTTCGCTCGGAGATCAGGTTAGCGAAATAAATTTCGTACGAGCTGAATTGGTTTTTAACATAGATACTCTCGCACTCAAAAATACATTAGCTGTAAATGAAATTCGCACAGGCGCATTAGGGCTTGGCTTAACAATAGGCCCACTGGATGATGAAGCATACGAGCTAGGTTTCGGAACTATTGATTTGTCGGCTGCAGCTCGGACAGATGGCACTTATAGGTTTAATATCACCAATGTTTTGAACGATTATATACATGGAAATCTTTCGATAAATGATCTATACATATACCTAAGTGCTAACCAGGGAGCTTTAGCATATACATCACTATTTAATGTAAATGCTGATCCTGAAAATGCTCCTAGAGTAATAATTTATGGCCTGGAATCAGGGAAGTAATATGAGTCTGAAAAAAATAATTATAGTTTTACTTGTAGGGTTATTAAGCCCCATACTGGCAATAGCACAGCAACAGTCAGATGAAGGCCGTGGAGGTTCTCCCTATTCTGTTTTTGGTTTAGGTTTACCGCAGGAGATTACTTCAGATAATTTTAAAGCACAGGGAATTACAGGAGTCTCAGGTATCTCTCAGGAAATGACCAGTCTCTCTAATCCTGCTTTATGGCATAGGTCGTATTTTACACAGGCATTTACAGGACTAAGTTTAAGTAAATACAAATTAAAGAATAATTCAGGTAGTGAGGAAAACGGTAATTTTGGTTCCGGGTATCTACACGTTCTGTTTCCGCTTGCCCCTGGAAAGCTAGGCCTTTCAGTTAGTCTTTACCCTGTAACAAGATCAAGTTACAGGTTGCTTGATGGCGGAACATTTTTATCATCCCCTACTGATACAGTGGCTTTTTCGAATGAAATAACCAGAAGCGGTGGAGTGAATAAATTCGAAATAGGGTTTGGGTTAAAGCTTACAAAAAACATTTCGTTAGGTTATGCCCCATCTGTCGCATTTATGACACTAGAGAATAATGAATCTTTATTTTTCAGTTCGGGTTCATTTAATGCTCAGGATCAAAGCATAAATAATACAGGGGCAGCATTCTCACACAGATTTGGAATCTCAGCATTATTTTCAAATGTATTTCGAGGAACAGATAGAATAGCACTGGGGGGAACAATCAATGTACCTTATGATATTGGTACAAAATCCAGCTTCAAAGTCCAGAAATCAATCGGTGGAATAGAGCAGGAAATTGACTATACGTCGTCTCTTTCTGTTTCTGAAGGAGACATCAAAATCCCTCTAGATGCATCATTTGGCTTGGGTTATGCTCCTTCCCCGTTAGTAAACTTTGCTGTGGAAGGAACATTTCAAAAATGGAGTGATTTCACTAATGAATTAGACCCGGAGGAAGAAATTTTCATGAAGGATAGAATGAAGATAGGTTTTGGTGGACAGTTCCATCCATATAAAAGAAATGCAGACTCATTTTTTTCGAGATTTAAATATTCTGGTGGGCTATCTTACGACACCGGTCATTTGACTATTCAGGGGAATGACATAAGTACTCTATGGATTAATACAGGATTGGGAATTTTATCGAGAAGTTCATCTTCTATAGATATCAGTTTTCGGTATGGATTTAGGGGTACAACCAATAACAACTTGATAAAAGAACGGATTTGGGCGCTAGGTTTCTCTGTGAATCTAACCGAGCTCATGTTTATTCGGCCAAAGCTTAGATAATTCTATAGTAATAAATGGAAGAACTGTAGAGTTTATATACATGCATTAATCAATAAATAAAAAAGCAATGAAACTATTAGCTACAATACTTGGGATTTTATTTGTGGGGACATCTTTTGCATATGCACAGGATGATTGTAATCCAAATCCTCCGGAAGGGTATACCGAAATAGCCGCATTTTCCATATTTCAGGGCAATTACAGAAATGAAGATTTTCCATTGGCACTTAAATTCGGAAGATGGATGTTGTGTAAAAATCCAACCGAAATTGAAGGGATTCCCACTGGTAGATTTAAACTTTCTCTTCAGTATCCAAAGTTTATCGATATGTATACTAAATTAGGTCTTGCGAAAGAAGATCCAAGTGAGAGGGAAACATATATAGATTCAGCGCTCGCTCTTTATGAAAAGAGTTTTGAATTATTTGCTGAAACACCGGAAGAAGAATATGAGCTTTACCAAAGAAGAGGCCGTTACTTCCTTGAAAACTACAATGCAATTGATGACGGACTTCAAAAAGCTTATCAGGATTTTGAAGCCATGTTTAAGCTGGATGCAGAACAAACTACAACAACGGCCAATGGCTATTATATTAGAGTAACAGTAGATAATATGGTTCGTCAGGACCGGAAGGATGAAGTAGTTGCTATGATTGAAATAGCTACTTCTTATGCAGATGCAGATATTCAGTCTTTTTTTGATGAAACGTTAGGGAAACTGTTTAAGGCCCCGGAAGAAAGGTTAGAGTTCTTTTGTGGTAAATTAGAGGAGAACCCGGATGATTTAGAGGCCTTAAAAGCTTGTGCAGATGCACAAGAGGACTTGGATATGCAGACTGAATTAATAGTTACTTTAAAAAAAATCCACGAGCTTGAACCGTCTTTTGCCAGCGCCCTTGCATTGGCTGATATTGAAAAAGGAAATGCAAAATATTCGGAAGCTGCAGCTCTCTATAAAGAAGCTTTGCTCGAAGCCCCGGATAATCAGTCTAAGAAAGAGATCAATATTGATTTATCGGATGTTTATGCAAGCATGGGACAACTTCAGACTTCCAAGCAATACATTAATGCTGCTTTAAAAATCGACCCGAATTATGGGATTGCTTACATAAAAATGGCTTCTATCTATGGGCAGGCAGTAAGCTCTTGTTCTGATGGTAGAAAGCTGGAAGCGAAAGATAAAGTAGTTTACTGGGTAGTAGTTGATTACCTGAACAAAGCAAAAAGTGTAGATCCTTCCGTTACGAATACGGTAAATTCGCAACTTGCAACCTATGAAGCGGTTACTCCAAGTACTGAGGATAAGTTTTTTACACTTAGTTATGAAGATGGACAAAGTGTTAAAGTAGATGGCTCTTTAATGAGCTGCTACAGTTGGATAAATGAAACCACAACTGTTAGATAGTTTGCTATCAACTTAAACATTTGTATCTTTTCTCATCTTCTGATAAGATTTAGGTGCGGAGAAAAAGCTCCGCACCATTTTTTCAAGCTCTCCTTCTTTTACTCAAAACAATATTGATTTCGGTACTTCCACAGAGGAGAAAACACAATTTATTTTAATGGCACGGAAAAAGAATTATAAAAACCGTAACAAAAATCGGAATAATAATAACAGTAAAAACAGGAACCGTAACAATAAGGGCGGTAACGTTTTTATTCCAAAGTTTTACTGGAATAACAATTTAGGCGTGTCCGGAAAATATGCCGGGGTTCTTGAGATAAATACTAAAGGATGGGGCTTTATCCGTAAGCTCGATTATGAATTCACTTACAGTCCACAGGATCCATTCCTGAAGCCGGAAGAAGTTAAAGCGCTGGATTTAAGGCAAGGCTTGATTCTTGAAGGTGAGTTTGAAGAAGACGATAAAGGTAATAAGCACGTCCATTCAGTAGAATTTATAAACCGTAAACCACTTGAATTCTGGACGAAATGCTCACGGTTTGAACGCCAAACCCCGATTATGCCTGTTGAATGGATTAAGATGGGTGAACATGCCGAAGACACAGAAATGAGGGTAATTGATCTTGTTTCTCCTATCGGTAAAGGGCAGAGAGCTTTAATTGTTGCTCCACCCAGAACAGGGAAAACGGTACTTCTGAAACAAATTGCTAATTCCTTATCTAAGCACCATCCCGACATCCATCTTAGCGTATTATTGGTGGATGAAAGACCTGAAGAAGTGACCGATTTTATCCGCTCAACGGATGCGGAAGTATTCGCTTCATCTAACGATAAAAAAACACAAAGCCATATTCGCATTACCGAAATGGCACTTGGTTATGCTAAACGCAAAGCTGAAATGGGAGAAGACGCGGTTTTACTAATCGATTCGATGACCCGACTAGGTCGTGCTTACAATGCTATTCAATCTAATAGCGGAAGAACACTTTCTGGAGGTTTAGATATCAGAGCACTTGAAATCCCTAAAAAGATATTTGGTTCAGCTCGCAAAATCGAAGGTGGGGGATCGCTAACGATTATTGCAACTTGTTTGGTTGAGACAAATTCCAGAATGGATGACCTGATCTTCGAAGAATTCAAAGGAACTGGAAACATGGAGTTGGTACTCGATCGGGAGCTGGCAAATGACCGCATCTATCCTGCAATAAATATTACTGCATCAGGTACACGAAACGAGGATAAGTTTATCACCGATTCCCTTGAAGAACGGAATATGGTCCGTCGCTACCTCTTAAAGAAATCTCCAAGAGAGTCGATGTTGGGGTTACTCAAGGTGCTTAAAAATACCGAAAGCAATCAGGAATTATTAAATCAGATTGCCGCGATTGCCTAGCGGGAATTTGATGGTGTAAGTATTTTTCCGGAGAGTGTTCCGGTTAGATTTCTTTGATAAAGTGAAGGCTTTCCATTTACAAATACATACTCAATCCCTGAAGAGTGTTGATGTGGCTCAAAGAACGTGGATTGATCCTGAATCTCTTCCAAATCAAAAACTACTATATCGGCATAATAACCTTCTCGGATTAAACCCCGATTTCTGATATCCATGATTT
Organism: Balneola sp.; assembly: GCA_048058975.1. Taxonomy (GTDB): domain Bacteria; phylum Bacteroidota; class Rhodothermia; order Balneolales; family Balneolaceae; genus RHLJ01. Next base: position 111,179 of record JBLLNP010000007.1, on the reverse strand, counting down.
GAGCTGGCAATCCGGTTGACGAGCGTATTGCATGTGCAACGGTGATAGTTTGATTTGTAACAGCATATTTAAAAATCTTCCGTGGGAATGTACCATAGAACCTGGCGTGGACATTATTGCCATCCTCAGGTAGAGTAATACCACCATCTGTAGTTGTTGCTGTCCAGTCAGTGTTGGCAATAACATTTAAATCGTTTTCGTGCATAGAGAAACTTCTTAATCGTGCTCCTCCACGCCGGTTTTCAAATCCTCGTCTTTGAAGTTCGATCACCATATCCTCAGGTGAAAGGTCATTTTCTATTGCGAGTTGACCAATATTTTTCCCAATGTACGATGAATCAGGAAACTCAAATACTACAATACGTTCTGGGCCGCCCCGGTAAGCCAAAGAATGTGAAATATCTGCGTATAAAGAAGTTGCTAACTCCCGGTCATTAAGAATTTGTTCAATGGGAAGCGTATAATTAGGAGAGTTATTTCTTTCCAAGCCAAACCTTTGAAAATCGAACGCCCAGTTAGGAATTAACCGGGTGTTTCCATCACTACCACTTGTGTTATAAGGATATTGATCTGCATAGACTGAAACGCCCCTGTTTCTGGCTTGTTCAATCAAAGAAACTGCAGCATTGCTTCCTCCCCAATAGTTTGCTCCACGGGATTTAAGATGAGAGGCAACAACTCTGGCACCTGTAGCCTCTCCGATAGCTATGGTTTCCTCTACGGCATCAAGCAAGGTTGGAGGGGAAGGCTGCTCATCACTTGGCAACCAAAGCATTGGCGTTTTAGCTTCGCTTCGTTGATGTGAAATATAAACCCCACCAAATGGCACTATTTCTTCTACAAGTTCAATTACTTCTTCTGTATTACTCCATCTTCCCGGAACATATTCTAATCCAGCTGAGAGGCCAAAGGCACCTTCTTGCATCGCTTTTCGAATCACAGATTTCATTGCCCGAATTTCTGAAGGAGTGGAAAAACGTTGGTAGTTTTCCCCGAGCGCATCCCGGCGAATTGAGTTGTGCCCAATCATAAGCCCGGCATTAACTCCAATTCCTGCAGATTCAAGCTCAGCTATTTGTTCGGAAAAAGTATCAGTAGAAGAACGTCCGTCCTGGTTTACAATTACCGTAGTAATGCCTTGTGAGATCAGGTTAGGGGCTTCTCTTCTTCTCCGGTCTTCCGAATCCAGGCCTCTTCCGGCTGATGCCGGATCGAGAGCGTGAGAATGAATATCAATGAACCCCGGTGAAAGGTAGAGACCTGAAATGTCAATGATTTCTCTTGCTGACGCGGAACTTAAATCCCCAACCGCGGCTATCCGGTCGTTGGAAATGCCGATATCGGCGTAATACCATGGGTTTCCGGAGCCGTCAAAGACTCGACCATTAAGCAAGATATAATCATACTGCTGCCCGACTATTCCGGTTTGAATTAAACAAAATATCGTTAATAGTGCGAACAGTGTTTTCATAGTACTAACTTAAAGTTAAGCCACGGGCATACTAGGGTCGATTTCATTCGACCAGGCAGTAATTCCACCTTTAAGGTTATGAACATTGGTAAAGCCATTGCTTTCCATAATTTCGACTGCTTTTCCGCTACGTCCACCTGAGCGGCACATCATTACGATTTCTGTGTCTTTATCAGCCTCGATTTCATCCATTCTGTTTGGAAGTTGACCAAGAGGGATATGTTGACCGTCTAGATTTGACACGAGATACTCGGAGTCTTCACGCACATCAACTAGAAGGAAGTCATCCCCGGTTTCTTTTTTTTCTTTGAGTTCCTGAACTGTTATTTCTTTCATTTTTTATTCGTTTTTATATCGGTCTAATTTAAAAGTCTGGCCAAGATATAATTTTTTAGCTTTTTCATCATTAGCTAATGTATCTGCATCTCCTTCCATCAGAATTTTACCCTCAAACATAAGGTAAGCCCGGTCGGTGATTGCGAGTGTTTCGTGTACATTATGATCGGTAATCAAAATTCCAATATTCTGATCCTTCAGCTTCGAGACGATTTCCTGTATATCTTCCACAGCAATAGGATCTACTCCGGCAAACGGTTCATCCAGAAGGATAAACTTTGGATTAGTAACCAACGCACGTGCAATTTCAGTTCTGCGACGCTCTCCACCTGATAGGCTATATCCTTTACTATTTACCACTGTCTGAAGAGAAAACTCCTCGATAAGACGATCACAACGCTCTTTAATTTCTTTCTTTGTGAAATCCAGAAATTGAAGTACCGTCTCAAGATTTTGCCGGACGGTTAGATTTCTGAACACACTAGCTTCTTGAGCAAGATACCCGACTCCTTTTCGTGCACGTTTGTACATTGGGGTTTGGGTGATATTCTCTTCATTCAGAAAAATCTTCCCGGAATTGGGCGAGACTAACCCCACCATCATATAAAAAGTAGTGGTTTTTCCAGCTCCGTTAGGTCCAAGAAGCCCAACGATCTCGCCTTGTTGCACATTGATGGAGACATCGTCCACTACCGTACGCTTTCGGTAACGTTTAACCAGTCCTTGGCTGTGGAGTTTTAAAACTGTAGAATCGCTGCTCATGCAGTGAAGGTACTAAATCCTAAGCTACTGACAAGGAATTAAGGATGGAATCGAAAATCGGTTTACCGTCTTCTGATCCGAGAATTTTTTCCATAGCTCGTTCTGGGTGTGGCATCATTCCCAATACATTTCGACCGGTGTTCGTAATTCCGGCAATACTGTCGATGGAACCATTAAAGTTTGCCTCTTCAGTTAGGTTTCCTGACTTATCACAATAGCGGAAAAGAACCTGATCATTATCCTGAAGAGATTTCAAGCCGTCATTACTGATGAAATAATTCCCCTCTCCGTGAGAAACAGGAATATTGAAGACCTGTCCTTCTTTTAAACCCGATGTGAACAGAGAATTAGTAGTTTCGCAGCGCATATTAATGCTCTTACACACAAAACGAAGTTTATGATTGTGCATCATGGCTCCGGGAATTAAACCGGCCTCGAGCAAGATTTGAAACCCATTACAAATTCCCATAACTGGTCCGCCGTTTTCTGCAAACTTAACCACTTCCTGCATGATGGGAGAAAAACGGGCGATAGCTCCTGATCGAAGGTAATCGCCATAAGAAAAACCACCTGGCACAATCAAAAAGTCGATGCCGGAAAGATCGGTGTCTTTATGCCAGAGAAATTTCACATCACAATTCATAACATGCTTCATAGCATGATATGCGTCATGATCACAGTTAGAGCCGGGGAATACGATTACGCCAAATGTTGCCACGTTTTATCCTTTTATTTCGGTAACAAGTTGAATTTCTTTTAAAACGCTGTCTATTTTAAGACACTCTTCGAACTCACCTTCATGAACCATCGCTTTACCTTCGTTATGAACCTGCCAGGTAAGCTTTTCCGCATGTGAGAAGGAACAACCGGTTGCTTTCATAAGTTGTTCTATTACTTCGTCGAAGGTATGAATGTCGTCATCATACAAGAAAAGGCGCCAGGGCGTTTTAACCTGCTCCTCAACTTCAGATTCGGTTTTGGTTTCCGTAGCTTCCTCCAAATCAGCCAACACCGTTTCAGTATAAGTGGTATCGGGAAAAACGGAACCCATTACTTAATTGATTTCTATTTCGAAATCTTCCATCACTTCGTTGGCCAATAATTTGGCGCAAGCGTTTTCAACAATTTCCTTCGCGGCTGCTTCAGAATCTGCATTAACATCCAGTTCAATAAATTTGCCAATGCGCACTTTTTCTACCTGATTAATTCCTAGGTTCTGAAGAGCGTGGTGAGCAGCTTTCCCTTTAGGGTCTAATATGGAAGGGCGCAGCGTTACATTTACTTTAGCTTTGTACATGATGGAGCTTTGTTTAAGTGAGAGCCAAATTTAAGGCTTATTGCGTTTAGCTGCTAAAGGCTTTTCAGGATTTTTTTAGGTAGGTGTGCTCAGGTTGTTATCGCGAAGGGTTTAAACCCTTTGCTTGTGAAAATTTGATGGAATAATAAACGGTCATCTCTGGACTTCATCTGGGATCTTACGATTCGACCTCCCCTCTATCCCCTCCTTCGCAAGGAGGGGAGGAACTATCATGAAAGAAAACAACGCATCAGACTAGGGGAGGTCTGCGCTAGTGATGATCCTCAAAACCTGATTCTTCATCTCCTCAACAGAAAGCTTATCCGCATCCAGCCACTCAACAAACTTCCAGCGACGAAACCAGGTAAGTTGTCGTTTTGCATATCTTCGGGTATTAGTTTTAATCTTTTCTATCATTTCTTCTTTTGTGAAATCCCCATCCAGAAAACTAATTACTTCTCTGTATCCAACTGTTTGCAACGACTGTAACTCTTTAGAATAGCCTTTATTAAGAATGGATTCTACTTCTTCGATTAATCCCCGTTTAATCATTATCTCTACACGTTGGTTAATGCGCTCATATAGTTTTTCTCTTGGGTGATGAAGCCCGAATACCAGAGTATTTTCCGGAAGCGTGAGTTCTTCTTTCTGATGGAAAGAGCTGAACGGTTTTGCTGTCTGCATCCACACATCCAGAGCACGGATAATTCGCTGCCGATTCATCCCATCCATTTTTGGGATGTACTCCGGATCGACTTCTTTCAGCTTCTCGTAGAGCGGTTCAATGCCTTCTTCCTCGATCTGCTGATTGAGCTGAGTAATGTTTTCTTCATTAGAATCGGGAATGTCGCTGAAAGGCTGAATAAGTCCGGTTAAGTGAAGGGTGCTTCCTCCGGCATAAAGTATATGTTTTGAGCGCTGAAGAATTTTCCGTTCCCAAAGCCTGGCTCGTTCCACAAACTTCACGGCGCTATCTTCTTCTTCCAGTTCCAGGTTAGAAATATTGTAATGTGGAACCTTATCCAGCTCTTCCTTAGAAGGCTTAGCGGTTCCAACATCCAGATGCTTGTAACACTGTCGGGAATCCGCTGAAATGATAGACGCGCCCAGTTCCTCAGCAAGCTGAAGAGATAATTCCGTTTTACCGGATGCTGTAGAGCCAAGGAGGATAATTCGCACGATTCTTTTTTTTGAGGAAGGTAGGAAGAAAACCTCAGGCTTGTCATGCTGAAATTAATTCAGCATGACAACATGGAAAGTCATCCTGAGGATACTTCCGAAGGATCTGCACAACTTGGTTCAAGCATCTTCTACATTTAGCAGGACTGAAGTCCATGCTTGTTTATGTTCTTGGCATTAGCAAGGTCATAATCAAGAAAGGGTTTCAACCCTGAGATTAATGAGCACTGTAGAATATCCTTTCATCTCTTATATGCGAAAGCGAAGAATCTGCACAATTAAAGAGTCTTGCAGATCCTTCGGAAGTATCCTCAGGATGGCTATTAGAGAGGTATGATATTACCCCTTTCCCTTCAAATTAAACTTCAGCGAAATGCGGTGAGTGTAACCAAGGTTGCTGGAGGTTCCGGCAAAGCTGGCAAAGCCGTAGTCGATGTAGAAGGTTGCAACGCGGAAACCAAGCCCAAGCGTGGGGGAAACAGAAAAGCCGGACTCTGGGTCATCGACAAAGTCGGTGAGTCCGGCGCGGGCAGAGATTCTGTTTTTGTAGGTAACTTCTCCTCCGATATGAGGTTCAATACTCATCGAACCAATGTTCATGTAATAAGCGCGTCGGTTTTCGAAAAGCAGGTTCAGATCAGCAGCAGCAACAAAATCAAAATCAGTGACCGAAAATGTCTTGGATGCCCCCAATCGGACGGATGGAAGTACATATTCATTTTGTCCCGAAGGAATGGAATCGCCAAAGGTTTCCTGGAATGATTGTCCATTTGAACCTGTGAACTCCTCTTCATTAACCGTCCACATTTTCTGCATGGTAGTTACATCCTGTATGGAAGCTCCCAGATCAATGAAATCTGTTTTGTATTGCGCACCCACATCAATGCTGTAGCCCCAGGCGTTGGCAAAGGGACCAAGTCGCTGGTTTATGATTTTAGCAGAGGCTCCGTAGGAAAGCTTATCAGAATGCTTTTTAGCATAGGAAAGAAAAATGGCGACATCTGCCGCACTAAACTTAGTGATATAAGACTCTGCGTCTTCTCTCGGCCCGCCATTTGGGCCACGTTCATTATCCCAGGCATTTAAGGTGTTCGCGATGTTATCCACTCCCTGTCGAAAGAAGCTGATGCCAACTACTCCGTTCCCTGATTTCAAAGGCATGGCTACTGCACCATAATCGTATCCTACAATTCCACCAAACCGTTCAGAGTGCATGTAAATCAACTCAGGTTGTATGACATGGGCAAGTCCGGCCACATTCCAATATCCTGCGGTAACATCGTTCGCCAGTGCTGAATGTGTTCCTCCCATTCCAAGTGCGCGAGCTCCGGCTCCGGTACTCAGGAAGTCATTTCCATACTTTGCCAAAGCAGACTGAGCCTGAGCAGAAAGGCTAAAAAAGCTGATTATTATAAAGAGCGCTGAAAAGATTCTTTTCATCGAAAAAAGAGGGTTCAAAAATTAATACTACAGTAGCGCTTTAACGATAAGAAAACAGGGTTATTTGAATAATAAAAACGTGTTCTCTCTGGTTGCGGAGGGAACAAGGATTTCTTAGTATAAGCACATCATTTTGAAAGGGCAAGATTCGGGAAAAAATTGTCCTTAACACACAATAACACACGGATTCATGAAATTTTCTGTATCAAGTAGCGAACTTAACAAAGGCCTTTCAGCGGTAATCGGAGCCGTACCCTCAAAGGCAACCCTGCCTATTCTCGAAACCATTTTATTCCAAAGTGAAGATGGAAAACTGAAATTAACGGCTACCGACCTCGAAATTTCTATCATTGAATACATTGAAGCAGATATTGATGAAGATGGAGCGGTAGCTATTCCAGCTCGTAGATTATTGGAAACCCTTCGGCAACTGCCAAATATCACAGTATTTTTTGATGTGGATGACCGCAAAAACATCAATTTCAGAACCGATAAAGGTAATTATAAGCTGGTTGGTGACGAAGCCGATGAATTCCCTGAAGTTCCGAATCTTGATGAAGGAACGCATATCACATCAACCTCTGAATTGGTACACAAAGCAATTGATAAGACACTTTTCGCGGTTTCAAGTGACGATCTTCGCCCTGCAATGATGGGTGTTTATTTCCAGATTGGTACCGAAGAAAGCAAGTTTGTGGCTACCGATGGTCATCGTTTGGTTAAATATACTAATCGTGAAATTACGGCAGATAACGATGTGAACTTCATTATCCCTGATAAAGCACTTAGTCTGATTCAAAAAACTATTTCGGGAGATGATTGCGATGTAACCGTGACTCAGGATCATGCACGCTTCAAAAGCGGAAACACCATTTTAATCACCAGGTTGATCAACGAGCAGTATCCAAATTATGACTCTGTGATCCCACGCGATAACGATAAGTTCCTTACGATCAGCAAAGAACAAATGCTTTCTACGGTAAAACGTGTGTCTATTTTCTCCAGTTCTACTACCCGACAAATCCGTTTACATATGGAGAAGGACAAGCTTACGATCCGCGCTGAAGACTTGGATATGAGTAGTGAAGCGAAAGAAACCATCGATTGCGAATACTCAAACGAAGGCATGGAAATCGGCTTTAACGCAAAATATCTTGGTGATGTATTAAGCAACATCGATGATGATGAAGTGAGCTTTGAGTTTTCTTCTCCAAACAGGGCAGGAATTGTAAAGCCATCTACCAAAGATGACAGCGAAGACATCCTGATGCTGGTTATGCCGGTGATGCTAAATAGTTATGCCTGATAACCAGGTAATTACCCTTACTACCGATTTTGGAACCCAGGATCACTATGTAAGTGCCATGAAGGCGGTGATGCTGGGTATCGCTCCAAAAGTTCGGTTTGTTGATGTTTCTCATGATATTCCCCCTCAGGATATTATGGCCGGAGCATGGGTAGCCCGAAACGCGGCGTTTCTTTTTCCGTCGGGCACAGTACACTTAGTGGTTGTCGATCCGGGCGTGGGCACAGATCGCCACCCCATCGTGCTAAAAATTGAGGACCAGTATTTTATTGGTCCGGACAACGGTATTTTTTCTTTGCTTTATGATGAGTTCAAGTACAAAGCATTCAAGCTGAATAATCCCAAATACTGGCGTAAAGAACGCTCGAGAACCTTTCATGGACGGGATATTTTTGCTCCTGTAGCCGCTCACATTAGCAATGGTGTGGACTTGAAGGAGCTCGGTGATCCAATTAAAGATCTGGTGACCTACCATTGGGCAACTCCAATCGGAGATAAAGACGGGTTACAGGGCTGGGTAATTCACATCGATCGTTTTGGTAATCTGATCACTAATATTTCTGAAAGTTTGTTGGAGGATAATGTCGGCCGCAGGAAAGTGAAGATTTACGTTGGGAACACGATTATCGATCACCTGGTAAATACTTTTGGAGATGTGGAGCCGGGCGAACCTGTTGCTTTTATTGGCAGTTCAGGAATGTTGGAAGTAGGCATCAACAAAGGAAATGCTGCGAAGATGTTAAGTGTTGATAAAGGCGCGCAGATATCGTTGGTGCTTCAGAAGTAGCGAAACACTCAGATGCCTGCGGCGTACGCCGTTCACAAATTAACAGAAAGGACATGAATTTAGAATTACGATCGCCCGTTGATGAGCGTGCCACCATCCAGGTTCCAAAAGATGTGGCTGAGCTTTCCAGACCATTCAATGGCACAGTTTGCTCGCAGGAAGGCGACGAATATAAGGTCAGGAATAATATTATCGATATACTGGGCAAAGAACCTGCTTTCAGTTCCATTGCACAAAGCACCAATCATTTTAAACTAACCGCCTCTATCTACGAAGACATCTGGCGCAAACGTTCTCTTTCTCTTTTATCCGGAGAAGATTTTCCCATCGAAAAAGAACACGAATTACTAATTGAATGGGCAGCCCCAAAAGCGGGGGGGTTGTACCTTGATTTGGGTTGCTCAACGGCACTGTACGGACGAGCACTAAAAGCTGCACAAAAAGATGCCGAGATTGTCGCGTTGGATTTTTCTTCTCAGATGCTTGAAGAAGCACGGCTCAAAGCCGAAGCCGATGAAACGGACATGTTTCTGATCCGAGCTGATGGCAAAGAAATTCCTTTTTTCAGCAAAACTTTTGATGGCATTGTAATGGGGGGAACCCTGAATGAACTATCCGAAGAACTAAAAGTGCTTTATGAAGCCCGAAGAGTTATTAAGCAGGATGGAGTATTTTTTATGATGCATCTTATCAAAAGTGATGCATGGTACGGTCGTTTATTGCAGGAATCGATTTCTCTGGGAGGAATTAAATTCTGGACAAAAGACGAAAGCAATAAGCTCTTCAATCAGGCTGGATTTAAAGTAGAAGAACAATTGGTAAGAGGTATTGTTTGTTTTACTAAGCTAGTACCGAATTAACAACTGTCTGACGCATCCCTCAATCTACTCTCAATAGGCGGACGTTCCTTAAATTAAATCACAGTTCATTATTGAGTTCTCCTCCTTGAGAAGCCTGCCTGTTGGCAGGAAGGGGCAATCAAAATAATGGCAATGAAGTTTTATACAAGTCCATTATCTTAGGGCACGAAAGTAAGCCCTATGCTCTCTAAAAACCTCCTTTTCTATTTTCTTTTTGTTTTTTTCATTCTGAATGGAGGAAAGAGTGCATCCGCCCAAACCTTCAACAAAGAAGCTTTGCTTCAGTTTGCTCAAGGTGAGAGTAAAAAGAGCAAGGTCGCGGTATTCAGAATTCCCCTGATTTATGAATCGGCCAATCTTGGAGCTGCTCAGGCTGTAAATAACGACCAAATATGGAGCGGTGGGATAGCCGGATTATCACTTTCAGGAAATGGGATACTGATTGGTTATTGGGATGAAAACCAACCCAGACTTACCCATCAGGAATATACCGGGCGGGTCACTTTTGAGGACTCGGAAGTTGGCACAAATAACTCACATGCCACCCAAATGGTGGGAACCATGATAGCTACCGGAGTTCAATCGGAAGCGAGGGGAATGGCGAATCAGGCAACGGTAGAAGCCTGGAACTGGAACTCTGATATCTCGGAAATGGCGACCGAAGCAGCGAACGGATTGCTTATGTCTGCTCATCCGTATATTGAAACCGCCGGATGGACAACTAATTCCGGCATCTGTGGCTCAGGCTGGACGTGGTTTTCCCTTGAATCGGAAGACACGACAAAAGCCTATCAATTTGGATATTATGATTCCCAGGCACAGAAATGGGATTCCGTCGCATACCTTGCCCCTGACTATCTGATCGTAAAAGCAGCAGGGAATAATCGCGGAGAGGGTCCATCTTCACAACCCGTCAAGCATTGGAAGTACGATTCGGGTCTGAACTGTGTAGAAGACTCCACAACTGTTCGCGAACTCGATGGAGGAAGCCTGGGATTTGAGTCTGTAAACGGAGCCTCTTTAGCGAAAAATGTGCTGGTAGTAGGTGCGGTAGAAAGTTCTTCCGGCAACTTCAATGATTTGAATTCTGTCTCCCCGACCTCTTCTTCAGGATTTGGTCCCACCGATGACGGCCGAATTAAACCGGATATAATTGCTCCGACTAATGTATATACTTCTACATCCAGCGGAGATGCGGCTTATTCAACAGGAGGAGGGACTTCTGCGGCAACAGCCGTAGTAGCCGGGTCGGTAGCTTTGATTCGGGAACACTATCAGAATCTTAACTCAGATACTTTGTCCTCTGCTTCAATCCGGGCATTGTTGGCTCATACCGCTGATGATGTAGGCAATGAAGGTCCGGATTATAAAACCGGATGGGGATTATTGAACACAGAAAGAGCGGTTCGGTTTCTTTCGGCCCATAACTCTGATGCTTCAGCAGTGGTGTTAATTGACACATTAATTTCTGATGGGGGCACCGTTTCTTTTGAGTTTGAACACACTTCAAACCGACCGCTTATTATCACCATAGCATGGACCGATCCGGCTGGAACATCCCCAACAGAAGCGAATGATCCAACAGATACGCTGTTGGTGAATGATCTTGATTTTCTGGTAAGCAAAAGTTCAATTTCTTATCAACCCTGGGTGCTTAATAAATCCAATCCTACAAATGCAGCTACCACAGGAGATAATGATCTGGATAACATTGAGCAGGTCTATATTTCGAATGCAGAATCCGGAACCTATACTGTTTCGGTTTCACATGAGGGTTCCCTCCATTCAACGACTCAACGATTTACTATCCTTATAAGTGAAGCCGAACCTGAAATCATTTTTGAAACAATTGCATCAGGGAACTGGTCAGAGGCATCAACCTGGAGCGGTGGAGTCAATCCCTCATCGAGCCTGCACCGGGCCCAGTTAAATCACGCGGTAACGCTCGATGAAACCGCACTTATCAGGGGAATCACATTTAAAGGAAGTGCCTCCGAGCTTGATTTAAATGCCCGAACATTAAGTTTATACGGCGGAGTTTATCATAACTCAGGCGGAGTTGGGTTTTCCGGTGATTCATCCTCTTCGCTTTCTGTGTTGGATTGGGACTCGGATTCTGATTCACTTCGTTTCAAAACTGGGAATCAAAAGCTTAAAACTCTTACGGTAAACACGGAATCGGATACGGTTAAACTGGCTTCGGGTCTCGAGGTGTATGAGAGATTATCCCTTCAAAACGGAATCTTTGATGTGAGTAATGCCATGTTGAAGTTAATATCAGACACCACAAACACGGCATGGCTTGAAAAAGCAGGCGGTGTAATTTCAGGAAACTTGACTTACTCCAGAAGATTTAATGATGTTAATTCAGGATGGCGCGCGATTTCCAGTCCGGTTCAAAACGAGATGTTCAGCACATTAAGCGACAGTTTTCACACGCAGGGAGGAGCTTGGGCAGATTACACCGTTTCGCAGGGTGAATCAAATCTTTGGATGTTTGATGCGGAAAATCAGAACTACTCAGGCTATTCAGGACCAGATTCAACCTTCACATCAGGGGCTGGATATCTGTTCTATATGTTTGAGGATGCGCCCGGAGGTAGTCCGCTACCATCGTTTTTGGAATTCACCGGATCAGAACCCGATTCTGTGATTTTAGATTTAGTTCGGGGAGCAGAGGATTCGTTGAGCTATAATATGGTTGGAAATCCATTCGCGGGAACCATCGATTGGAATGATGTGGTAAATAATAGTACCAATTTGGGAACCAGTTACGCGGTTTGGGATTCGGAAGGGATTTCGACAGGAGGAAGTTCGGGATTTAAATATTACAACTCAGCAAACGGTCTTGGTGATGCGGGCAGGTACATCGCGCCGATACAAGGATTCTTTGTTCAGGCAACAGGAGAAAACCCGGTTCTGAGGTTCAGGCAGTCGCAGAAAACAGGAACGCAACCGCACCATTTCGGGAAAGCCGTCTCTAAACAAAACTCACCATTTATAAGGTTTGAGCTAAAAAATGAAGAGAAAGAAGTTCTTGATAATCAAGCCCATTTGATTTTTAGCGGATCAGCGCGCTCAGGAACAGATATTCACGATGTATTGAGAATGAAATCGTTTGATGGGCGTGCGAATCAGGTTTCTTTTTTAGGCTTGAAAGGTGAGACCAGAGTATTTGAAGGGCGCTCAGTTGCAGAAGAACAAGACGTCATAACTTTGAGAACAGAGATATTAGAATCAGGATTATATGTGTTGAACTGGGAAAACCAGTACGATATTCCGGAGGACTGGCAGCTTAAACTGGAAGACAAAGAAAAAGGAATCCTCGTAGACATGACATCAGTTTCAGAAATAGAGTTTTTTCAGGAGGAAAAGATATCCCAACGCTTTAATATTCATATTCAGAGATCAGGTTTGTCAGTTTCGAATGAATCAGAGCAACCTTTTGAGTATGAGCTTGCTCAGAATTATCCGAATCCCTTTAATCCTACCACTACTATTTCCTACAGTTTGAAGAAGTCAGGAACAGTTCGGATTGAGATCTTCAATACACTCGGACAAAAAGTAGCTACACTGGTTGATGAGCAGAAATCGGTTGGAAAACACTCCGTGCAATTTGATGCTTCCCATCTTTCAAGCGGAGTATATTTCTACCGGATTGAAGCTGGGGATTTTGTTCAAATCCGCTCTATGGTTTTGATTAAGTAATTACTTTTGAAAGGATAAAGCAGTTAATATTAAATAGCCCCGTGATTTATCACGGGGTGTAATTGAATTAAAAAGACACCCAAGGCTCAGGTTTTCATTTTTATTTCTTAAACCCCGCCTTGAAAGGCGGAGCTATTGAAAATTTATATCTTTGTATAAGATCACGTATCAAGTCCGGGATGGCGTATTACCAAGTTAGTTTTGCAATCGAAAAACGATAGGAAGCGAATAATTAATGCAAACAGGTTCTCCATCCTGTTCCCCATTTCTAAAAGTACTTTCAAGAACAGCTTTCTTCGATGCTTCATAGGTACCATAACCAATACCCCTGATAAGCCTTGGTTCGATTGGAATTCCCTCTTTATTCACAATAAAACCAATCGTTACTCTTCCTTCAATACTATTTTCGAGAGCTTCCTGGGGATAAACTACTCTTCGTTGAAGTTCGGCTAACCCTCCGTTTAGTTGAGGCATAGTTTCGGCTACATCGAGAACAAAAGGGCAACCCTCAATATCATTTTGCTCATTTTCAAAAACCCCACAGGATTGAAACAGAAACAATGAAAGGAGAAGTAAGCTAGGATTCTTCATTATTACATCCTTTCAGGAGCACTGATCCCAAGAATAGTTAACCCATTTCTAAGAACCTGAGCAGTGGTTTTAGCCAGTTGAACTCTGGCTTGTGCAAGTTCTTTTTCTGTGCCCATAATTCTGCAATCGTGATAAAAGGTTGTGAAGGCAGAAGCTACATCGTTCAGGTAATTAATTAACCGGTGAGGCTCCCGTGCATCTGCTGCGCTTTGAATGGCTGCAGGAAATTTGAACAAGGTTTTTATCAGCGAAGTCTCAGCATCTTCTTTAAGCAAATTTAATGCTGCTTCTCCTGAAAACGAGTATTCTTCTTCCGCTTTTCTAAGAATACTATGAATTCTTGCATGGGCGTACTGGAGGTAAAATACCGGATTCTTTTCTCCGGCTTCTTTCGCCTGAGCGATATCAAATTCCAGATGAGTATTCGGAGAACGCATCAGGAAGAAAAAGCGGGTTACGTCCGAACCTACTTCGTCCATCAGCTCATCAAGCGTTACAAAATTGGCCTTGCGAGTGCTCATCTTAAAAGGCTGACCGTCTTTTACGATAGTCACAAACTGATAGACTATCACATCGATCTTTTTCGGGTCATACCCTAACGCGGATAATCCGGAAAGTACATCCGGATAGGTGGCAATATGATCAGCCCCAAAAATATCGATGCATAAGTCATAACCGCGATCCAGTTTGTTGGCATGGTAAGCGATATCAGGAAGACGGTAAGTTGGCTCTCCTGTGCTTTTGATTAAAACGGTGTCTTTTTCCTTTCCAAATTCTGTTGTTTTAAACCAGGTAGCACCATCCGCTTCATAAACCAGCCCCTTCTCTTTCAGCCTTGCAACCACAGAGTCAATATCGCCACTATCATATAAGCTGTGCTCATTAAAATGGTTGTCCATGTGGATTTGCATTCGGTTCAGCGTATTGCTGATATCTTCGAAAATGGCTTGTTCAGCTACATCTTTGAAAGGAACCCAATCTTCTACTTCTCTCCAAGAGTCTCCGTGTTCGTCGTAGATTGATTGTGCAATATCAGCAATATATTCTCCTTGATATAAATCTTCCGGAAACTCAAATTGAATGTTCCAGTCACAAATATGTCGATAGCGAATTTGAACACTCTGTCCTAACATCCGCATTTGTCGTCCCGCATTGTTGAAGTAATACTCGCGGTCAACAACCGCACCTGTCCATTCCATGAGTCGGGCAACGGTGTCACCAAGAACCGCATTTCTTCCATGGCCTACCGTTAGCGGTCCTGTTGGGTTCGCACTAACAAATTCAATCTGGATTTTCTTTCCTTTTTGGGAATCCGTTTTTCCAAAATCTTCTCCCTGATTAATAATAGAAGCAAGCTCATCGTATAAATAATCCTCAGCAAACCGAAAGTTGATGAATCCTGGTCCGGCGATCTCGATAGAAGAGATTTTTTTATCATTGGATTCAATCCCATCTACAATTAACTGGGCGATCGCTCTTGGGTTGTTACGAAGCGGTTTAGCCAGCATCATCGCGATATTAGTAGAGGCATCTCCATGACTTTCCACCTTTGGAGCTTCAAGCTGAATTTCCGGAGTTTCTTCTAAATTAAACTGTGCCAGCGAGGCGGATATAATCTCTTTGAGGTAGTCGTTCATTCTTCGGTCTGTTTCTGATTCGATTCAAAGATAAGAGAAATCAGAATTAGGAATTAGGAATAGTTGAATTAGGAACATAATCTACAGAGTCTGTTTAGTAGTTTTGATGATTGTTCCGAGAATCTTTAGTAGTTCATCGCAATCTTTGAGAAGAGAAGCAGCCTGTTCTTTAGAAATATAATCTGAATCTCTTAGCAGCCGGATCCAGAAATGAGACTCTCTCGCTTCTCGATAAGAGATACTCAGTTTATGTTTGAAATCCCTTTTAGTTGTACCGCCAATAGCTTCTTCAATATTTGCACCAATAGAGGTTCCTGATCTCAGAATCTGTCTTGAAATATCATATTCTTTATAGTTTTCAACCAAAAAGCGGTGCAATCTGACAACCCTTAATGCAAATTCATAGCTTTTTATCTGAACAACGTTTCCTTCTTTCATATTCCTAATTCAACTATTCCTAATTTTTAATTGATCAATTAAAAAGCCGCTCCGCTCTTAAGCTTACAAACTCATAGCCTGCAATAATGATGTGATCATCAACAGGGATGCCAAGGAGTTTTCCCGATTCGGAGATGCGTTTGGTTAGAGTTACATCTGCAGTGGATGCTTCCGTTCTTCCTGAAGGGTGATTGTGTATCAGAATAATTGAATTCGCCTGATTGATGATGGCTTGCCGGAGTACCTCGGCCGGCTCAACAATGGTGGCATTGCTTCCTCCGGAACTGATTTGCTGAAATCCGGTCATTACTTTTTTGTTATTCAGGAAAGCTACCGTAAACACTTCTTTGTTCAGGTGCCGAAGTTTGGGACCAAAGAAAGCAGCGGCATCTTCCGGACTGGTAATTTGTATTTCATCCCCGAGTCCTGCTACCTGGATTCGGCGAGCGAGTTCAAAAGCGGCTTCCAGGGTGATGGCTTTTACCTTTGCAATTCCGGGAATTACACTAAGTTCATTCCATTCTTTTTTGATGAGCGAATGTAATCCTCCAAAATGATCGAGCAAGGCTCTGGAGGTTTCTATTACATTCAGTTTCTTTGTTCCGGTTCGGAGCAGAATTGCGAGCAGTTCAGAATCTGAAAGCGATCCAGCGCCATATTTCATCAGCTTTTCACGAGGCTGTTCATCAGGCCGCATATCCTTTACCGAGCGGTTCAGAAAATCATTGGCAGAAAAAGTTTCTTCGGGGGAGTAAATTGTTATATCCATAAGTATTACACATATTTTTTACATGTAAGACCGTGGAGAAGAGAATTCCTTACAAAAAAAAAGATTTTGAGGATGAAGTAAGATTGAAGAGCAAGGAGTTAAGATTTGAGAACTTTCTTAAATCGTAAATCTGAATTCTCGATTCGACAATCGCTAATCTTCCCCTGCTTCCATCAACGGTTCGTTGAAGGCGCGGATGCTGGAGTTTGGCAATCCATTTGGGAAATTAGACTTAACAAGCTTAATGGTATCAATTACGATCTGTAGATGAAGTTCTTTCGAGTTTTGATAAAACTTTTGGGCGGCATCCGTTAATTTCGGCTTTCCGTGAAGGGGCTTGTCACTTACCGAAAGCAGTGTGGCGTGAGGAACCCGGTACCTGAATCCATTAGTTGCAACCGTAGCTGACTCCATATCAATCGCTAAACTACGACTTTGATGTATTAGACGTACGGTATGCTTCGCGGAAAACTCCCAGTTTCTGTTTCCGGTAGTAAATACCGTTCCAATACGGTGTTTTAACCCATGGGAATCGAGCGCTTCTTTTAAATAAAGATTTAGCAAATAATTAGGAATTACTGGCGTACCTATCGGAAAAAGCCCATCCAATACCTTATCATCCCGGAAATAACTGTTTGCAAGAACAAAGTCCCCGATTTCCTGATGGTTTCGAAGTCCGCCGCAATGCCCCACCATAATCATAGCATCAGGGCGAAGAACCGCCACATGGTCGGTGATGGTTTTAGCGTTTGAAGGTCCCACTCCGATATTGATAAGTGTAATTCCACTGTTGTCGTCTAATTTAAAATGATACGCGGGCATCTGTACACCATCACGCACAGGTTTTACACAATCAGGGTATTTCTCAAGGAAAACCTCTATATGCATCGCATAATTCGTAAACAGAATGTATCGCTGAAAATCACAGGGATCGGTTCCGGTATAATGTGAAAGCCTGTTTAAAGAAATATCAACCCTTTCAGGAGAGAAAAGAAACATCTTCTTTTTGGTGAAATCCCACTCTTCCTCATCGGTATGTTCCATTAATTTTGGATCGTTGAGGGGAATAACAGGCCTTGATGGTTTTATTTCGATATCCGCATTTTTCGAAATTAGCCGTTTAATCTCTCTTTTAAGATACCACCGGAATGCTTTGGGTTGAGCCATTTCGCCTTTTATATTCGGGTTGTGTTCCGAATATTCCCGATGAACAATCATTTTGGGATACATCCCTTTGGCATAAATTTCCTCCATCAGGTCGCAGGCTTTTTCCGTAGCTTTGGCGAGTTCTTCAGGGGAAGAAAAATCAGAATGAATTAAATGCATCGAATCAGACATGGGCAAAAAGGCTTTTAATTATACCATCGAACCGTGGGTAACCACCGATGAACGGGTGGAATATACGACGAATATCTTCAAGGTTTTAAAACGCGATATGAAGATTGCATCCGAAAATCATTCTGCCACCTTTTCCATTTTGGAAGCTCCGGACTGGATTAATGTGATTGCCCTTACTCCCGATAACGAAATCGTATTGGTTGAGCAGTATCGCTATGGAACTGAAAAACCTACCTTAGAATTACCTGGCGGAGTGTGTGATCCGGGCGAAAGTCCGTTGGAATCATCCAAAAGAGAATTACTGGAGGAGACAGGTTTTGAAGGGGATGAATGTATTTATCTTGGGAATGTAAGCTCAAATCCCGCGATGCAAAGCAATTACACCCATACCTACCTGATTCGAAACTGCAAAAAAGTAAAAGAGCAGCAATTAGATGGAAACGAACGCATTCATGTACACGTGATGCCTTTGGTTGAGTTTTTAGAGATGGTTGGAAAAGGAGAAGTAGATCACTCGTTGGTGGTGGCAGCGGTAGCTAAGTTTTTGTTGAGTCCGTATTCTTGATCCTTGTGCGACCTCACCCTTGTTCCCTCTCCTTCTCAAGGAGAGGGAGACTTTATAAACTATTCCGAAACAGATGAAAGAGTTCTCCTCCTTTTGAAGGAGGAGACAGAGGAGGTCAAAACTCTTGCTATCATTTATTCAGTTGTCATGCTGAACTTGATTCAGCATCTGAGGCGAGCAACTTCTTCTTTCGTTTCCAAAATTTGAATGGACTCCAGTCTATTTCCGGAACTAATTTTGTAGGGATTTCTCCTTTTTCTTTTCTTAGTTCCAACTCTTTTTCAACCTCCTGAATTCGCTCAGGATATTTATACGGATTGATATGGTTTAACATATCATACAATTCCATGTAATGGTATTGAGAATAATCTTTCATATTCATGAATTAGTTAGTTTCAAAGCCAACCGTAAATAACCATGAAAGAACATAACTATCAACTGAAATAATCAATCTGGCTGTCATCTTGAGCTCCCCAAAAATATTTGGAGGAGTTGTTTTCCAGCGAAAGGTATCAAACGTGGTTTGTTCGGAAATAAAATTCCGATTTGATATCCTTCGCGACTTCTACTTTTGTTTTGCTTAATTTTAGTAGCGCTCAGGATGACAACCAAAAGAGAAATGTGCAAAAAACATAACTATCAAGCTACAATTGAATGGACGGGAAACCTGGGTGAAGGGACCTCAGGCTATAAAAGCTATGAGCGAAGTCATTCTATAAAAATTGACGGGAAAGCAGAAATGGAAGCTTCATCAGATCCTTCTTTTAGAGGAGATCCTGCTAAACACAATCCGGAAGAACTTTTTTTGGCTTCTCTTTCTTCCTGTCACATGCTTTGGTTTTTGCATCTGTGTTCAGTGGAAGGAGTGATAGTTATCGAGTATGTGGATGAGGCACACGGAATCATGACCGAAGAAAAAGACGGTAGAGGAAGGTTTACGAAGGTTAGTTTAAACCCGGTTGTAACAGTTAAGGAGGAACGAATGGCTGCCAAACTCGATTCCCTTCATCACAAGGCAAATCAGATGTGCTTTATCGCGAACTCATGCAATTTTCCGGTTCAGCATAACTCAAATTATAAAGTACAAACTGAGTAAACATAATATGAGTCATCCTGAAGCCTGCCTGTCAGCAGACAGGCTGCCGCCTAAGGAACTGCACAGCTTTGGTGTGTTGAAGTACTTTATGCAGATTCTTCGCTTCGCTCAGAATGACTTCTTAAATAAAAAGACTATGATTAAGACAGGTGCAAAAATGAATACCGACTTCACATTTAAAGTAGTGAAGGATGGAGAAGAACAGGAAGTTACATTCTCAGAATTGTTGGATAAGCCCACCATCGTCTCGGTATATATGAAGAACAATACCTCAAGCTGTGATCGGCAAACGGTGGATTTGGCTGAACATTCTGATTGGTTTGAAAAGAAAGGATATAATGTATTGGCAATCAGCAAAGACGGATGCAAATCACATCAAAACTATGCGAAGAAGCACGGAATAAATTATATGTTGGCTTCTGATCCGGATTATAAATTCTCTGAGGCGACCAATTCCATTATCGAAAAGCAGATGTATGGAAAGACTTTTACAGGTCCGTCACGTTCAGCCTTTGTTATTGATACAGATGGTACTATTTTGGGCGTCATCGAAAAAATCGATACCAAAGCTCATGCAGAGGAGTTGAAGGCTCTTGTAAATGAGTTGAATTAATACTGTTTGTACATGAAAAGTCTCGTAATTGTAGAGTCACCAACAAAAACCAAAACAATCAGCAAGTATCTGCCGAAAGGCTATGATGTTGATTCGTCGATGGGGCATATTCGTGACCTTCCTGCTTCTGCTAAAATGATTCCGGCGAAATACAAAAAGGAATCCTGGGCTACATTGGGGATCAATCCCGATGACCGATACTACGCCATTTATGTTATCCCGCCAGATAAGAAGAAGATCGTAAAGAGACTAAAAGACAAGCTTAAAGATGTTGATGAATTGATTCTCGCAACAGATGAGGATCGTGAAGGAGAAGCGATATCATGGCATTTACTGGAAGTATTGAAGCCAAAAGTTCCGGTGAAACGAATGGTATTCCGGGAGATCACCAAAGAAGCGGTTCAGAATGCACTGGAAAATACCCGCGATATTGATATGAACCTGGTATTCGCGCAGGAAACGAGACGAATTCTCGATCGACTGGCGGGATATACCGTTTCACCTTTACTATGGAAGAAGATTTCCCCGGGTTTATCTGCCGGACGTGTTCAATCGGTAGCGGTTGAGTTTCTGGTAGAGCGTGAGCGTGAGCGTATGAAATTTAAAAGCGGAACCTATTACGATTTACAGGCGATACTCCAAAAGTCCGGACAAAATGATGAGTTCAAAGCCGACCTTACACATCTAAACGATAAGCGCATTGCAAGCGGTAAAGATTTTGATGAGAACACCGGAAAGCTGAAAAAACCGGATTCGGTGGTTTTGCTCGATGAAGAAAAAGCGAGCGCACTGGTTGATGATTTGAAAGCTGCGAACTGGTCGGTGACGAATGTTGAGGTAAATATACAGAAACGAAATCCTTCGCCTCCGTTTATCACTTCCACATTACAGCAGGAAGCAAACCGGAAATTGGGAATGTCTGCCCGTGATACAATGAGTGTTGCCCAGAAGCTCTATGAAAAGGGATTTATCACGTACATGAGAACCGACTCCACCCGATTGTCCAGTCAGGCCATTGATGCAGCCCGGGATGGAATAGTTGCCATGTATGGCGAAGAATATTTATTTGAGCGGGTTCGGAACTATACCGCAAAAGGAAAATCAGCTCAGGAAGCACACGAAGCCATCCGCCCATCCGGCTCTAAATTTATCTTACCTGAGAAATCGGGTTTGAAAGACAGAGAATATAAACTCTATGATCTGATCTGGAAGCGAACTATAGCCACACAAATGGCAGAAGCGGAACTGGAATTCACCGGAGTAACCATCACCGCAAAGAATAATGGGACTTCAGCTGATTTCCGCGCCAGTGGTAAGAAAATTTTATTCCCCGGTTTCTTCCGCGCTTATGTGGAAGGAAGCGACGATCCTGAAGCGGCACTCGAAAACCAGGAGAATTTTCTTCCCGAATTAAAAGAAGGAGATGGTACGGATCTTCAGGACTTGAACTTCAATTCCCACGAAACCAAACCTCCGGCGCGATATACCGAAGCAACTCTGGTTAAAGAATTAGAAAAAAGTGGAGTAGGTCGCCCGAGTACTTACGCCGCTGTTATATCAACCATTCAGGATCGCGGGTACGCCAAGCTGGATGGAAAAGCACTGGTACCATCATTTACTGCCTTCGCGGTTAGTTCTTTGCTGGAGGAGCATTTCCCTGATTTGGTGAATAGTGATTTCACTTCTGCACTTGAAGATAAACTGGATGGTGTGGCTGCCGGAACAGTGGATCCTGTGAAATACCTCGACGATTATTATAAAGGTGAAAACGGACTGAAGGCCAAAGTGGAAACCCAGGAGGATAAAATCGATCCGCAAAAAGCCAAGCTGCTCGATCTTCCTCTGGATGGACTAGAAGGAATTAAAGTAGCGGTTGGACGATTTGGCCCTTATGCCAAAATGATGAAAGATGGAGAAGAAGTTTCTACTTCCTTACCTATAGATATGGATCCCAGCGATGTGACTGTAGAAAAACTGGAAGAATTGATCAAGCTTTCTGAGGAAGAAGACAAACCGATTGGTGTTCACCCCGAAGAAGGCCTTCCGATATTCTTACTTAGCGGAAGATATGGTCCGTATGTACAGCTTGGTGAAGTAACCGAAGAAAATAAAAAGCCAAAAAGAGGTTCCCTGCTTCGCGGAATGAGTCCTGAAGATGTAGATCTGGACTTGGCTGTAAAATTATTGAGCCTGCCAAGAACTTTGGGAGAACATCCTGATGACGGGAAAGTAGTAAAAGCAGGAGTTGGTCGATTTGGGCCTTTTGTAGTGCATGATGGAAAGTTCAAATCCATCCCAAAAGACGGAAATGTATTGGAAATTGAACTGGATGAAGCAGTTGAGCTGCTTAATCAGAAAACAAAATCCAGAAAAAGCTCTGAACTAAAAGATTTGGGTAAACACCCGGATACCGATCTTCCGATTAAAGTGATGGACGGACGATACGGGCCGTACATAAAGCACGGGAAAAAGAATATTGGTCTTCCCAAAGATACCGATCCTGCAAAGTTCAATTTAGGGGACGCCATAAATCTGATTGCCGAGAAAGGATAACTGTTGACTGCCTCGCTTGCGGGAAGTATTTTAGTTGGGACGGAAGACCGCTGACCAAAGAAGAATTTTTTGCGGGCGGACACTACGAAGGGTCATTGCGAGAAATACGGCGAAGCCTGTTTCGAAGCAATTTCGTTGAAATACCACAAAACCACCATGCAAAAGCGAAGCAACTTCCATTTTAAGTACCCGCCCAACATCCATGAACTGGATTTGGCAACCATGGTGAATATGTACAGGAGTCGGGGAGAGCCTCGCAAAGCACCAGCCGGAGAATATATTTCCTGTGCTTATTCTCAGGAATTGATGAAAGAAGCCAAATGGTGGTTTGGCTTGTTCTACTCTCAGGATGTGTGGGATGAATTGCTTACCAAAGGCAGCGAAGGATTCCCATTAACAAATATTGAGCTGAACGTGCTTGGGCAGGTGTATTTAAGTGAGGAAGACACTCCACATCGTGAGTTTATAGAAAAGAATGCAGGAGTAACCGAAAAACTCGCTTACCTTATTGTGAACGACCTCCGTGCATTTGGTTTTCTTTCGGAAGATGAAAGCGGTTTTTTAAGAATTACACCAAGAGGAGAAAAAGCATTGCACGGGATTGCCCGGCGTATTTACGAAAAACGCTTCATGCCCGAAATGCTTGGCGAGGCTCCCGCTACTCCGGAAGAACCCCGCATCGAAGAAGCTCAGAAAAAAGACAAAGAGCAGACGAGTTTGTTTTAGGATTGATGTTATGCCCAGAAGAAGACGGTTGAAAGATCTGGCTGCTGGTATTTCTACAAAATTCATTTCTAGAAACAATGACTTGTACGGATATTGGGCACTGGGAATTTTATATAAAGATTTAAGTCATCTTTCTCTTAATGGACTCTCTTTAAATTTGTTAACTGGAAAAAGTTCGCCTGAATTAAAAAACGGAAATGAAGTAGCCGAGAAATTTAAAGAATATTTTAGTTCCCAGATCAAAATCAGAAGGTTTGAGCAGGATCAAGTAAAACAAGCAATTCTTACTCTTCAATTTGAAGCTCATCCTTCCAAAGAGCACCTTTCATCCATTGGCATTTCTAAAAGAGGAAAACCGTTTAATTGTTCAGTCCTGATTTTAGATGATCTGGGCAATAACTATTTTTTTGTTTCAAAAGGATGGTGTGCAAAGCATGATCCAGGGTTAGAAAATAGAAGTGCGAGGATATTTGATTGAGTCTAATTAATGAAGATTTTCATGCTGAACCTGATTCAGCCTCTGTGAATAATAAAGCCGCTGAGTCAATTCTTCATAATATCTAAATCCACTCCTTACAGATCCTGAAATAAATTCAGGATGACCTGAAATGGAGATAAATATTTGGGCCTCCTAAAACTCCAACGGAGTTGAACATCATTAGCCCCGCGATTCATCGCGGGAAATAGAAATAGAAAAACCGACTCAAGCCAATCAAGTATTATGAGAGAGGAAAGAGGTCGAGAGTTGGCCTTCCAATTTTTTAAAAGGGTAAATCAGATAATCATGGAAGCCTTTATCCGAACTATCCCCAAAACCCATCTACACAAAATCAAATTTTAAATGTTACCTCGCCTCGGGTTGTATTTTGGGTATCAATCACCCCGGGATGAATCCCGGGGGTAGTTTAATTAAACTCCTTCGGAGTTAGAACACCACCTTGAATTGGGTTAACAAAAAGTCTCCCCTCTAGGGGAGATGAATAAATCAGCGGTTCCTGATTTATTCTGAGGGGTGTTGTGGAGTTTCTAAAGATCGAATCCTCACAACACCCTCCGTTCCTTCGGAACACCTCCCTCAAGGGAGGACAAATTTCCTTATCAAAACTCTCGTACAGCCTCGGCGACTTTTTCGGGCACATGCACTTCAAACGGGCTGGGAATAATCTTATCGACTGAAAGTTCGTCCACACAATTAGCAATGGCTTCAGCTACTTTAATAAACATCTCGGTGGTAAGGTTGCTTACTCTGGCATCAAGCGCACCACGGAATATTCCCGGAAACGCGAGCACATTGTTGATTTGGTTAGGGAAGTCAGAGCGCCCGGTGGCAATGATATACGCCCCTGCTTCTTTTGCTTCATCGGGCATAATTTCCGGGATCGGGTTTGCCATAGCAAAAATAATAGGGTCTTTGGCCATGGTTTTTACCATTTCCTGGGTAAGTACACCCGGAGCAGAAACCCCGATAAATACATCGGATCCTTTTACCGCCTCGGCTAAATCTCCAGTTCTGTTTTTTGAGTTGGTAATGGCAGCCAGTTTTTCTTTTACAGAATTCAAATCCGTTCTTTCTTTATGTATGATGCCAGTGCTGTCACACATCAGTACTTCTTCCACGCCAGCCGAAAAAAGCAATTTAGCGATAGCAACTCCAGCAGCTCCGGCTCCGTTAATTACCACAGATAAATCTTTTAGCTTGCGGTCGGTTAGTCGGCAGGCATTTATCATTCCTGCTAATGTCACTATGGCCGTACCGTGTTGATCGTCATGAAATACAGGAATGGAGAGTTCTTTTTTAAGTTTTTCTTCAATTTCAAAACAACGCGGAGCGGAGATATCTTCAAGATTAATACCACCAAAAGTTGGGGCGATCGCCTTAACAACTGAAATGATTTCCTCCGTATTTTGTGTATCTAATACAATAGGAACGGCATCCACGTCTGCAAACTTTTTAAATAACACGGCTTTTCCTTCCATCACTGGCATTGCAGCTTCGGGCCCTATATTTCCCAAACCTAAAACAGCAGAACCATCGCTAACAACAGCAACCAGATTTCCTTTTGCGGTATACTCGTAAGCGAGGTCCGGATTCTTAGCTATTTCTTTACAAGGCTCGGCTACCCCGGGGGTATAAGCAATGCTTAAATCATCCTTGGTTTCCAGGGGCAGTTTTGATTCAATGGATATCTTCCCACGTACTTTTTTATGAGCTTCGATAGATAAAGCAGCGTAGTCTTTTTTTGACATGTAAGGTTAGGTTGGCTTAAGAAAGAATGGTTAGTTGAGCAACTGAAATAAAAGAAAAGTCATTCCTGCAACGACTGCCTTTTGGCAGATGGAGCCGGAATAACAATGTCTGAGAGATGATTACAAACTACTCCTCTTTAGGTTCAAACTTATTGTTTGAAGGATCCACATCTGCCAGTCGTGCGCTTGGGTCAATGGTGATGCTTTTGATATTGAATTTTGAAGTTGGGATATCAAAAGAGAAAGAAGGCTCAACCCACGGCCAGTCATTGAGAGTCGTTCTCTTCATGTCATTTTCAGCAGGTTTTTCTCCACGCATTACCCGTAATGGAATGTAAAAGACTTCAGAAGTACCATTATCATATTCCACAACCACGTCCAATGGCATTGGCATCAATCCGTTTCTGGTAATTTCGACGGTAGTATTTGTTTCATCCCCTGAAACATCGCTAATCCCATAGTCGATGGTTTTGGTAGTCTGAACGAAATATTCGTAGTACCAATCCAGGATCATTCCCGACTCTTTTTCCATCACGCGGATGAAATCCAGATCGGTTGGATGTTTCAGTTTCCAGGTTTGGTGATAAGTCAACATTCCTTTACGGAATGCCTCATCCCCAATGATGTAACTAAGTTGATTCAGGAATACCGAACCTTTCGAATATGCAGAGGTACCGTATGCCCGGTTTAAATTGAAATGATCGGCATGGGTTGTCAACGGTTCTTCCAGGCCTGATTGTACTAGGCCAAAATAACCACGATACGAACCCCCATGGGGATTTCCTTCTCGTTCAAAAAGATGGGCCATGGTTTCCGAAGAAGCAAAGCTGGTGAATCCTTCATCCATCCATGCGTAAAGTGCTTCGTTGGTAGCCAATACGTTTTGGTACCAACTGTGATACAACTCATGTACGGTTACCCCAACAAGGCTCCCGAATGAGCGACCTCCGGTAATTAAAGTTCCCATCGGATAT
Source organism: Balneola sp. (assembly GCA_048058975.1). GTDB lineage: Bacteria > Bacteroidota > Rhodothermia > Balneolales > Balneolaceae > RHLJ01. The sequence goes on along the minus strand of JBLLNP010000007.1, from coordinate 84,486 downwards.
TCCATTCCTCCATCTCCACCTTGTACAGTAGAGAATTGTGGATAGGGATATACACCGAAATGTTTGTTAGCATACTCGAATGCTTTTACCGTCATTTCTGGAAGATTCTCCCAGTTTTCTTTGAATTGAGCATTTTCTTCATCGGTGGCTTCTACATCAACAATCGGTTGCTGATAGAAAAAATGAAGCTTAGGTCCGTTTGGAACCTGTGCGGTTGTATGTACAAAGTCAGGATCGGCACCCCAGAAAAAATCGATTACATTTTCAGCTACAAAGTGATAGGTAATTTTATCGCTGTTGTGAGTTACTTCTACTCCTTCGTCTTCGTAACCATGACCAATTTCATTTGGATTCTGAAGGATTCCGGTTCCACCAATCACATAATCTTTATCGATCATTATTTTCACATCAAAATCACCAAATGCCCCGTGGAACTCACGTCCGATATACGGATTCGGATGCCAGCCTCTATCATCATAAGCGGCAATTTTTGGGTACCATTGACTCATTGAAAACTCAACGCCTTCAGCATTTGCCCAACCAGAACGGCGTATTTGTTTTGGAACCTGGCTATGAAACTCCATTTCAAACGTTGTGGTGCTTCCGGGAGCAATAGGTGCGTTTAATTCTACAACAAGAATAGTTCCATCAACTTCATACTCAACAGGCTTACCATCCTGAGTAAGGGAAAGAATATTATGAAAACCGATCTCATCCTCAGAAAGCTTAGATATGCGGTCACCTACTCTTCCATCTGGATCGGCTATGGTTCTGGACCGAACGTCCATCATGCTTCCTGGCTGAAACGCATTGAAATACAGATGATAATACGCGCGGTCTAGCTCATCAGGAGAGTTATTGGTGTATTTAAGAATTTGAGAACCTTTTAATTGATGTTTTTTAGTATCTACATCAATTACCATGGTATAATCCACTTCCTGCTGCCAGTAACCCGATGATTGAGCCTGGGCAAGTGAGAAACAAAAAAGAGCTGTTAAAAAGATTGAGAATGTTTTTTTCATGTCTTATTAGATTTGAATTCGATTAAAGGACGCCACAAAATCGCTAAAACACCAATACTTTTACTTTTTTTTGTGATTCAGAGTTTTTGTGGCAAAAGAAGTGGTTAAGAATTTAAAAAGCACTTCGACTGGTGAATGCCCGGCTTAGTGTTGCTTCATCAATAAATTCCAACTCGGTTCCCATGGGGATCCCATAAGCAATGCGAGTTACCTTCACTCCATAGGGCATCAATAATTTATTGATATAGTAAGAAGTTGCTTCACCTTCGGCATCCGGGTTTAAAGCCAGTATTACTTCTGTGATTTGTTCATCGCCGCCAACCCGTTTCAATAAATCCTGTATGCGTAGCTGGTCTGGACCGATGTTATCCATAGGAGAAATCACACCGCCAAGTACGTGGTATCTTCCTCGAAATTCATTCGTCTTCTCAATGATATACACGTCATTGAACTCCTCAACTACACACACCTGACCATTTTCCCTTTTCGGATTTTCACAAATTTTACAGGGATCGGTATCGCTAACATTTCCGCAAACAGAGCATCGGGTGACTTTATTCTTCAAATCGATGATGGCATTAGCAAGTTTAAGCGCATACTCATCATTTTGTTTGAGGAGATGAATGGCAATTCGCTGGGCCGATTTTCTCCCTGTACCTGGTAGCTTGGAAAGCTGCTCAATCGCCCGCTCTAAATATTCTGAGGTTATCTGCATTTAAGGAATTAAAGATTAAAGATTCAAAATTAAAGATTGGCGGAACCTATTTTGAATCTTTAATTTTTCATTTTGAATTTCTTAAAGTCCAAATTTTGATAGATCCATACCCGGAATTCCTCCGCCCGGAATCATGCCTTTGTACGCTTCCTGCATTTTAGTTTTGGCTTCCTCGTCCGCTTTTTCAAGCGCTTTATTTACTCCCGCCACAACGAGGTCTTCCAGAATTTCTTTATCCTCAGGATCAATAACATCTTTATCCAGAGTAACAGAAAGAATCTGGCGAAGGCCATTTGCTTTCACTTTTACCATGCCCCCACCGGCTTCTGCCTCAACTTCTATTTTTCCAAGGTTTGCCTGGGTTTCCTGCACTTTGGATTGCATTTCCTGAATTTTACCGAACATGTCGGCCATGTTAAAATCTGCCATAATTTCCTTCTTTTAGTATTCCAGTTCAGCTCCGAATCGCTCTACCAAATCACGGATAATCGGATCCTTTTGCTGAATTTCTTTAAATCGTTCGTAAGGGTTTTTCGCTTTTGATGCGTTTCCTTCCTGTCTTTTAACTTCGGTTCTAAAACGTAACATAACGCCAATATGTTCCTTTAGTCGAAGAGATAAATCATGAGCTTGTTCATCCAGCATTTGTTGTGCAAACGCGTTGTCACATTCCAGTGTCAACTCAGTTCCTTTAAGCCTGGAAGGCTGCACCCGTTGAATCTGAAGCTCTAACACTTTTGGGACATTATTTTCAAGTGAGGATATAAATTCACTCCAGACCGCACGGACATCTTCTACAAGAATTTTTTTAGCAGGAACTTCTTCCGCGGTCTCTATAGGCGCAATCGTTTTTTTCGGGGCGTGATTTCCATTGCCATTCGGAAAGTGAAGTACTTTCGCTTTTTGAGTGACTTCAGTAACCAACGCAGGCTGACCAAGATCGTATTCATCATGAACAGGAGCCGGTTCTGGAACTACTTCTTCAACAGGTTCTGGAGCCAGAAATTCTTTTGATTCAGAACTTTCAGCGTCTTCTGGGGCAACCTCAAATCCATTCTCAATTTGAGGTTCTTCGTTTGTTATTTCATGCTGGGGCGGATGGCCATCCGCCCTTACTGGTTCTTGCTTTACAGAATTTTTCTCTGTGTCTTCTTCACCACTTTGTAACTCTTTCCCCTCATCATGCTGTTCTCTGTTGGAATTCTGATCAGTGTCTTTGTCCCTTTGTGCCTCTGTAGCTTCTTCCCCCCCTAAGTTCCTAAAGTTTTTTTTTAAGTCTTCCAGCTCTCCAAGAAGTTTAGAAAGATTCTCAGACCGCTCCATATGGATAAGCTTGAGCAAAGTAATTTCGAACTGTATGCGTGGTTGATGAGCATCCTTTAGTTTGATTTGAGCTTCACTTACAATATGAAGCATCCGCATCAGATCATCTCTGGAAAAATCAGAAGAGGTGGTTTTGTATTTAGCTTTTGTTTCCTCAGAAGCTTCCACCAGATACATTTTTTCGCTGTGGTGTGCTATATATAAATTCCGAAGGTGTTCTGTGAGCCCAATTAAAAACTCCTGGATATCATAACCTTCCTGCAATAGTGTGTTGATGAGCTCAAGCCCCTGGTCTGCATCATGTGCCTTTACACAACTCATGAACTCAAAAAGCCGGTCAGTGCCAACTACATTCAATGCCTGGAGAAGCTCATTGTGAGTAATAGTGTCTCCACAAAAAGCGATTGCCTGATCCATCAAACCCAATGCATCCCGTAAAGCTCCATCGGCTTTTTTTGCAATTACGTGAAGAGATTCTTCATCAATTGAAATGTTTTCGTCTAATGAGATTTTTCTCAACCGATGAACAATCTCTTCAACAGAAATACGCTTAAAATCAAAGCGTTGAACCCGGGATAAAATGGTAGGAAGAACTTTATGAGGTTCGGTTGTTGCGAAAATGAAAATGATATGTTCCGGGGGTTCTTCCAGTGTTTTAAGCAATGCATTGAACGCCGCTTTAGAAAGCATGTGAACCTCATCCACAATAATAACTTTGTAGAGACTATTTTGTGGAGGGATGCGGACGATTTCCCTAAGATGATGAACGTCTTCCACTTTGTTGTTGGAGGCGGCGTCCATCTCGGTGATGCTCATCGTTTGATTGAGCGCTTCCCCATCAACGTCAGCATCAATATTATTGATTACACGGGCAAGTACTCGAGCCATGGTGGTTTTCCCAACCCCACGGGGACCGCAAAACATATAAGCATGAGACAACCGGTTTTGTTTGATCGCGTTCATCAGCGTACTGCTAACGTGATCCTGAGAAACGATATCCTCAAAACTATTGGGGCGGTATTTTCGGGTAAGTGCGCGGTAGGTATCTGACATGCTTTTGCGTCGCTTTTGCTAACGGAAGGAATGTACAAAAAGCAAAGAAGAATTGGAGAGGAAACCGGGCGTTTTTCACTATTTATTATGAAAGAGTTGATTACCCATTTTATTCTAGTTGCATAATGAAAGTAACTAAACACATTTTGATAAGCGGAAGAGTACAGGGGGTAGGATTCAGATACTTCACAAAAAATAATGCTGTGAGTAAAGAGATAAAAGGAAGGTTGAGGTGAGGCTGTTATTTCAAGGAAACAGAGAAAAAGTTCACCAAATGATTGCCAGAGTTTCAGAAGGCTATTACATAGCCAGGTGATCAATGTGGAAATTGAAGATCTGAATACAGAAGAGTTTGGGAATTTTGAAGTACACTATTAATCGTTCAAAAATTAATGGGTCTCATTTTAGGGGTTAGAGACATCCTTTTCCGTGAATTCGCTTGGGACTTTTCCAAACCTGTTGTTAAAGCACTTACTGAAATATGATAAGTTGTTAAAGCCACAACCATAGGCGATCTGTGAGACAGAGTCTTCTTTTTTGATCAGTAATTTACGGGCTTGTTCTAAACGGAAGTTCAAAATATACCGGGATGGAGAGACCGAGCAGCATTCTTTGAGATTTCTGTATAGCTGAGACCTGTCAATATTTAAAGCATCGGAAAGCTCCTGCACCCCAAAATCAGAATCCATGAATTCCTTCTTGAGCACTTCAACGACACTGGCTTCAAATGGATGAGAGGGTTCAGAAATATCAGGAGTTTCCTGCTGAAGCCTTTTTCTGACACGAAGCTGCTGAGTTACCAGGTTCTCGATTTGCTTGTTAAGTAAGTCGGGATCGAATGGTTTGGTAAGGTAGGCAACTGCACCTGTACTAAGTCCTTTAGATTGTGACATTGGATTTCCCTTCGCTGTTAAATACACGATGGGAATACCGGAAAGCAGGGAATCTTTTTGCAGAAGTTCTCCCAGCTCGAAGCCATCCATTTCGGGCATCATCACATCCAGGATAGCTAGATCAGGTAGACGCTCCTTACAAAGTTCTAAGGCTTCTTTCCCATTTTGGGCTTCAATAATATTATAGGAGTCTGGCAGGCAACTAACGATAAATGATCTCAAGTCTGAATGATCATCAGCTACGAGTATTGTCGGTTTTGTAGAAACTGACTCAATAGCCGGGGATTCTGTATTTCTATATTCATTACTTATAAGTTGATCTACTTGATATTCACTGGTATCAGAGGTCTCTTTAAAAAGTGGTTTTTTTGGAAGCGCAACAGAAAACGTACTTCCTTCACCTATTTCTGAGCTCAATTCAATTGTGCCTCCACATACTTTTACCAATTCTTTTACTAATGCCAGCCCAACCCCGGATCCATATTTAGCTTCCTTCCCGGATGATTCAACCTGATAAAAACGATCGAATACAAGGGAGTGCTGGTCTTCAGAGATTCCAATACCGGTATCTTTAACTGTAAGGATTATCGAGTCCTCTTCTTCAAGTAAGTTTAGCAGGATGGAGCCACCTTCAGGAGTAAATTTCACTGCATTCGATAAGAGGTTTGACACAATTTGTTCAAGCTTATCCAAATCGAACACAAAAGGGAGAGAGTGACTTTCGGTCGAGAACTCCAGCCTCAAACCATTCTGTTTACATACCGGTTTGAATAGCTCCACAATTTCTTCCAAAAAATCGACCAGATCCCCTTGTTGGTAATTCACTTTTAATTCTCCAGACTCCAATTTGGAGATATCCAGAATCTGATTGATCAATCGAAGTAAAAGCTGACTATGTTTATGAATGAGTTTGTGTGAATTTTGGACACTTTCAGAGAGAGAATCGTCTTTTAACAAATTGGAAACCGGACCCATAATAAGGCTGAGCGGAGTTTTAAATTCATGGGTGATGTTGGTGTAGAATCTCGACTTTGCTTCATCCAGTTTTTTAAGCTCTTTCGCTTGTTGCTCGGTAATTTTCTTTTCTTCCTGCAACTCGCGGGTCCGTCTAAGAACTTCTTCCTCAAGTTCATGCTTTCGCTGTTTCAGTATCCGGGTTCTGTATTCAATTAAGCCAAACACTCCAGCAAAAAAACTCAACAATACAAACCCAAAAAACCAGTTTGTTTCATAAAACCGGGGCGGAATAAAGATGGCTAATTCAGTAGGGGATTCACTCCAAACACCGTCATTATTAGATGCAAAAAGCTTAAAGGTGTATTCGCCTTTGTTAAGATTAGTGTAAGTAACAATTCTACGTTTCGTAGTTGTCCAGTCGTTATCCTCTCCCTCCAGTTTATAGCGAAATTCCACATTTTCAGGAACCAGAAAACTCATTCCGGTGAAAAATATCTCAATATCCCGGTTAGATTTCTTCAGATTCAGTTCTTCTGAAAATACGAGATAGGTACTATCGGTAGTGGTAACTTTTTCAATGACAGGATTGGGAGAGACTGGATTCGGGTAAATTTTGGAAGGATCAACACGTACTAATCCTTTCTGGGAGGGAAGCCAAATGGTACCATTCGGCGCCTTGGTTCCCGTACTTTGAAAGCCACCATTCCCTTCCTTATTAGCCAGCCCGTCTTTCTCGGTATAAAAAGTAGAGGTAATGTTATTAGAGTTCCCGGAAATGAAGTCGTCAACTTCATTCCGGTTTACCCAGAAAATTCCCTGGTTGGTATTCATCCATATTCTGCCGTAGGCATCGGGAATAATTGCATGAATCACATTATCGTACAAACCATCCTGTTCCTGAATTATAGTGGATTGGGTAGGAGTAAATTCGCCTTCATTAAATAAAAGAATCTGAAGTCCTTTATCCTCGCTACCTACCCACAAGCGATATTGTTGTTCTTTAGGAACAGGTTCAACATAGAAGGAGCGGATGTTATCACTTATCAATATATCTTCTTCCTTAAGCTGAGTGATTCCACCATTATCCCACCGTAGAATCCCTTCCCCGTTTGTAGCCATCCAGATGCTACTGTCCGGCACTTCTACAAATTGCCGAATATAGTTAGTATGAAAACGTGAGTCTGTTAAAACAGGACCCCAGATATCATTCTCCCGAATAAATACACCCCCACTTGTACCAGCCCACAATCGTCTCCTGGAGTCTTCAAACAGCGCAAAGTATGAAGGAGTAACCCCTACAGGAAGTGTATACACCGGATAAGAAGTCTTAGTGAATGGATCCAGCTTAAAAATAGCAGGGTGATAACCGGCATGGAGTAACATCCCATCCTTAGTTTCCAGAATGGTATTCGCTTGATTTCTGAACGTCGCCTGAATATCTAAACTGTAACCTGATTCTACTATCCCGTTTTTAATGGATACCAATCCTTCTTCGGTCCGGCCTGCCCAAATAATCCCATCTTTTGTAGCAATTACCGGATAAAAGTTTGGTCCTTTAATTCCCTGCTCCTCTCCAAAAATCTGGAATTTATTTTTCTTTAGTTGATATAATCCATTAGCACTGGTGGTAAGCCACAAACTGCCTTCCATGTCAAATGTAAAGCCTGTAAATCCCGGACTTCCTTGTATTGACGTTACTTCCTGATCATTATAGAAAACCCCGAAACGGGTAATATCCCAGATATCGCCAATGGGTTGAGTTACCAACGACTCACGATTGTACACCAACCCGAATGCATCACGGATTTTATTCCATTGATCGGTGTCTTCATCATATTCATAGATTCCTCGTTCACCCGACAATAAGCGGATAGTAGAATCCAGGAGTATGTTCATGGAAGTGGTAACTACCCCATCAGGAAGACCATTTGTATGAGCGGATATTTTCCCGTTTTCATAAAACCAAAGGTTGCCTTCATAAGTAATTGCCAGCTGGTTTTTTGTAATGGGAAATACAGTGTGAATAGCTGAAGTGTTAGAAAGAGTAACGAGTTGTGTTAATGACCCATCCTGGGCGTGGTAAATGGTTTTAGTCTCGTTATTTATGAAGAGAAAGGAATCTTTGGAATATACATACAAGGGAGTAACGGAGGCTTTGATTTCGGTTATTGGAACAGGAACAATAGTGTTTCCATCCACATAAGCCAGCCCTGAATCGGTTCCAATCCAGAGCAAACCCTCTTCCGATAGTTTGATACCGGTAATGGTTGACCCCGGCATTCCAAGCTCTTTTGATAAGTGTGTAAATACTCCCTTGTGGTAACGGACCAGATGTAGTTGATCAGTTAGCCATAACAACGCTCCATCTTTATCTTTTTCTATTTTTTCGATACGGTTGCTTTGCATCCCGGGCGTGTTAACCACATTAAATACCTGGAACTGAACCCCGTCAAATCTAATCAGCCCATCGTTAGAGGCAATCCAAAGATAGCCCTTGTCATCCTGAATAATGTCGTTCAGCACGTTCACCGGGAGCCCGTCATCGGTAGTCCAGTGCTCCGCAATAAATTGCTGGGCAAAACCGGGTCCATACAATAAACATAGAAAGAAAAGAGAGCTGAAAAATCTCTTCAGTAAAAAACGGATGCTATGTGCTGTAAGTATCCCCAATGAAGACTGGTTTGATGAATTCGATGTTGAATGTAATTGATTTAATGGTTTAAAGAGATATTTGAGTCAAAAAACAACATATCTGTTAAAGATTACATCATAAGTGTTAGCAGAGAATATGTGATTAAGCCATTTTGGATACGAAGATTAATAAATGGTATCCCATGGAAAAAAGTACGACACAACGATTATCTATTGCCCGCCAGGAAGTGAGTCACTTACAAGAAATGAAAAAGCCTGGCAATTCTGGGTTAGGTGCTGCAGAGAAAAAGAAAGCAAAAAAGCGAGAAGAAACCCGACAGGAAAAACTGCTTGATAAGGTTAAGAACTGGAGAGCATTTTCTCTGTTATTCCTGATCAACCTCGTACTTCTGAATACAGAGGTCTTTGCACAACCGGGGTTCCCATCTACTCCTTCTCAGGCTCCCATTGATGGTGGACTAGGCTTACTAGCCGCTGCAGGCGGAGCGTATGCCATCAAAAAACTAAGAAGGAAAAACAATGAAGAATAAGCAATATTCACTATTCAACCCTTTGTGTTTCTTGTTCCTTGTTCTGAGTTTCATATTCAATGTTCAGGTACGTGCCCAATCCCCTGATTATGCCATTGATCTGGACGGCTCGGGCAATTACCTGACTATTGCCCACAATTCAGCATTACGTCCGGCCAATCAAATCACCATCGAACTATGGGTAAAAACCGATGACATTACCACAAACCAGTATGCCGATCTCTGGCGGAAAGAGGAAACCGGACGACAACTACTCGCCTTTCAGGAATACGGCACCATCCTTTCTTTTGGGTTAAATATCGGCGGGGTGTACTCCGAACTGGATGCCCCGATTTCAGAATCCACCTTTATCGGGAACTGGGTACACATTGCCGCCACCTACGATGGAACCTACAAACGTATTTATGTAAATGGAACCGTGATTGACAGTGCGGCGGCAACGGGCATAATGTTAACAACCGGTTCAGAGCCTGTAACTATGGGCTCATTGTTGGGTACTACAGAGTTTTTTGACGGGCAAATTGACGAGGTAAGAATGTGGAGCGCTGCCCGAACCAAAGCCGAGATTAATAAATGGAAAGATAAACGCCTTAGGGGTGAGGAAGCGAACCTGGAGTTGTATCTGCGCTTTACAGAAGGCTCGGGGCTTTCGATAGCAGATATTTCTGATAACGGCCTTACCGCCAACCATGCAGATAATACAAAAACGAACGTGGCAAGCTGGGTTGCAGGAAAAGTTCCTTCTTTTTTATCTGGTAGCGGTACTCCGGGAGATCGATATCAGATTTATACGCTCAATGAGCTACAGGCTATGAACGAGTTCCTCGATGCCCACTATGTGCTAATGAATGATATTAACGCCTCTGAAACTTCGGGCTGGAATAGTAGTGCAGGTTTTGATCCTGTTGGAGAAGGAGTCACTCCCTTTTTCTCCGGGACTTTTGAGGGGCAGAACTTCACCATTGACAGCCTGTATATTAACCGGGGATTTGAAGATTATGTGGCACTGTTCGGGTATGTAACCGGTACTGTAGCCAGCGTAAGGCTCAAAAACATGGATATAACGGGGCGGGAACTTGTTGGGGGTATTGCCGGTTTTAATGATGGTATTATTACCAGGAGCTCGGCTAGCGGAACCATTTCTGCTGCTTCGTTTTCTGGAGGGTTAGCAGGCTGGAACGACGGCAGCATATTAGAAAGTTTTACCGAAAGTTCAGTTTCAGGCACAGGTTTTTATGCTGGAGGTTTGGCTGGGTTTTCGGATGAAGGGTCTATTTCTGATTCGTATTCCTTGTCAGCTGTTTCCCTATCCGGGGGCAGTACTGATGTTGGGGGATTGGTAGGAAGAACGGTGGTTTCCAATACCATAACCAACAGCTACTCGGCAGGCACGGTTTCAGGAACCACTAACGGCGGGCTGGTCGGGTCCGTTTCAGGGACACTGACCATTACTCAAAGTTTTTGGGATACCCAGGCTACCGGGCAGTCAGGTTCGGCGGCGGGGACGGGCAAAACCACGATGGAGATGCAGAATAAGTCCACCTTTACAGGCGTGGGATGGAACTATTCCACCATCTGGTACCAGCGTGCAGGCGAAAACAATGGGTACCCACAATTGCAAGTCCATGTGGCAGATTCAGGAACTGCCCCATCCGTTTCAGGGGTGTCTTTTTCTGGAAGTTTAGTTGCAGGGGATTCCCTGTTCGTTTCTTACACCTTTAGCGATGCGGAAGGGGATTTCGACCTGAGCACCTATCAATGGTACCGCTCTGATGATGCTTCCGGTACCAACAAAGTCGCTATTTCCGGAGCCACTAATTCTTTTTTTATTTCTAACTCGGCAGATGTTGGCAAATATTTGAGCGTTGAAGTGACCCCAAAAGATGCTTTCTTTACAGTAACATCTGTAGAATCAACCTTGCTGGGCCCGGTCACGAATCCCTTTACGATTGGGACTGGCACCGATTCAGATCCATATCAAATCACTACACTAAAACAATTTCAGGCAATAAGGTATTTCCTGAGCCATCATTTTGTTTTGATGAACAATATCGACGCCTCCGCTACCTCCGGATGGAATGGGGGCTCGGGCTTTGCCCCTATTGGTGACTTAAACGCACCTTTTTTGGGGGAGTTTGACGGCCAGGGCTATTCGGTTAGCAATCTCACCATCGATCGACCTTCATCAAACTATACAGGGGTATTTGGCTGTATATTTTTTCAAGCTGTAATACGTAATCTTAGCCTGAATAATGTATCAATTACTGGCGCTGAAAATGTTGGGGGCCTGGTTGGATGTAATAATTACGGAACTATTAGCAATAGCCATTCATCGGGAAATGTTTCCGGTACTGGATCTTATACAGGAGGCCTGGTTGGAAAAAATGAAGGCGTAACTATTAGTATTAGTAGTATTAGCGATAGCCATTCAACCGTGAACGTTACCGGCGCAGGATCTTACACTGGAGGCCTGGTTGGACAAAATTATAGAGGAGGTATTAGTAACAGCTATTCAACGGGGAGTGTTTCTGGAATCACAGATGTTGGGGGCCTGATTGGACAAAATTATAGAGGAGGTATTAGTAACAGCTATTCAACGGGGAGTGTTTCTGGAATCACAGATGTTGGGGGCCTGATTGGAGATGATTCGGAAGGAAGTATAACGAGAAGTAATTTCACGGGGAGTGTTTCTGGAGCCACAAATGTTGGGGGGCTGGTTGGGACAATTTATATTGGAAGTATTAGTAACAGCTATTCAACGGGGGGTGTTTCTGGAGTCACAAATGTTGGAGGTCTGGTTGGACAAAATTTAAACGGAAGTATTAGTAACAGCTATGTAACTGGTAGTGTTTCTGGAAGCGCTAATGTTGAGAGCCTGATTGGATTATATATTAATGGGCCCGTTACAAACTGCTTTTGGGATGTTAATACTACCGGCCTACCTGGTTCTTATGGCGGCACTTGGAAGTATACTTCTGAAATGAAAACCATCTCCACTTTTACTGCTGCGGGCTGGGATTTTAATACGATCTGGGGAATAGACCCGAATGTAAACGATGGGTATCCATTCCTTCAGGAGCAGAAGGCCAATACGCATCTTATTCCGGGTGATGTAGGTTGGAGGATGATGGCGAGTCCGGTTTCAGGCGCTTCCTTTTCCACGCTACTGGACGGACTGTGGACACAGGGTTTCACCGGCGCCTCTACCACTTCCGGCTCACCCAATATCTATTTTTGGGATGAAAGCGCCCAAAGCTTTACCGCTCCAACCTCAGCGGGACAAATCCCCGCTCCTGGTCAGGGTTTTATCATGTATATGTTTGCTGATGATGATAATGACGGCAACCCCGAGGGATTCCCCAAATCGCTGAGTACTTCCGGGAGCCAGCATTCCGGTCAACTGGCGCCCACGCTCTCTTTCACCGATACCGATTCCATGGAAGCGGACGGCTGGAACCTGGTGGGCAATCCCTACGGGACCACCATCAACTGGAATGCCCCCAACGGCTGGAGCAAAGCCAACCTTGATGCCACGATTTATGTGTGGAGCGACTCGGCCAGCGGAGGAGCCGGAGCCTACAAATCCTGGAATGGAACCACGGGCACGCTCGGCTCTGGGAAAATCGCTCCATGGCAAGGCTTCTGGGTCAAAGCCAACGCGACGGGCCCAAGTATGACCGTCACCGACTCAGTCCGAAACACCGGAGGCCAATTTCTGAAAAAAGTGCCTAACCCGGAAATTAAACTCATGTTGTCAACCACGAGTGTCCCCTCCGCCGGAGGGGAACAAGGGGTGGGTCATTCGGGGCTACACAGCACCGCCATTATCTCTTTCCAGCAGGGAGCAAGTGTAGACAAAGATCCTCTTGACGCCTACAAACTACAATCTTTGAATGGAGAATACCTCTTATTAGGAACAAGTATCAACGGTGAATCAGTCATGGATATTCAGGCGCTGCCTTTTGATCTTGAAGAAACCGAGTTGGAATTAGACATTCGTGGGAGTGATCTCTCTGGTGCTTTCACCCTCAGCTGGAATCTCAAAGTCATCCCGGAAGATTGGCAGCTAATTCTGATCGACCAGGAAACAGGAGAGCAATTAGAACTTGATCAGCGAGGCGAATTAAGTTTTGAAATATCTGGCAAGAAACAAAAGGATAAGGAATTAGGAATTAGGAATAATTCAGCCGAAAATGACTCGGCGAATATTCCTAATTTATCATTTCCTAATTCCCCAATACGAGTACTGCAAAAATCAAAAGCAGTTCCATCTCGATTTTCGCTTAGAATCACTACAGCAAACTCCGTCAGTAATGAACCGGGGGATGGATTACCAACTACCTTTAATTTGGATCAGAATTACCCAAACCCATTTAATCCGAGTACCATCATAAACTATCAGCTGCCAGAGCAAAGTAAAGTAAAGCTGGAAGTATTCGATATGTTGGGCAGAAAGGTGGCGACATTGGTAGATGGGCAGGCTACTGCAGGGTATCATCAGGTAACTTTTAATGCTTCGAATCTGGCTTCTGGAATGTATATCTATCACCTTGAGGCAAACCAGCAACTTTTTACAAAGAAGATGCTGCTGATTAAGTAAAACCATAAAGACGCAATATGTTGCGTCTCAATTATTACTCAAAATAATCAATCACAAAACCTCTGAACTCTCACCCAGCTTTTTCAAGGCTTCCCTTTTGTAGGTTCGGCCAATAGGAATAGTTGTATCAGCCAGCTCAATTTCGTTGTTGCTCCAGCTCTCGATCTTTTTCAGGTTAATGATAAAGGAGCGGTGTACACGAACAAACTGATCGGAAGGAAGTCGTTCTTCCATATAGGTAATGGTTTGATAGGTAGTTACTTCCTTATTTTTTGTACTAATGAGGATGTAATCCCGCTTACTTTCGATAAACAGGATTTCTTCCAGACATATTTTCACATTTTTCTTGTCGGAAGGCACAAACACATAATGCTGATGTTCATCGACCGAATCAGTATTCACAGGCGAGGGGGCATTTCCTTCCATCGAATCAAACACTTTGTTAACGGCTTTAAGGAAGCGTTCAAAGGAAACGGGCTTGAGAAGGTAATCAACCACATCCAGTTCAAAGCCTTCCAGAGCATATTCCCGGTATGCAGTAGTGAAAATTACTTTTGGTGGATTTTTGAGAGTTCTAAGGAATTCAATACCGGTTAGTCTTGGCATCTGGATATCAAGAAAAAGAACATCAACGGTAGAGTTCCTGAGTTCCTGAAAGGCCTTTACCGCATTCTGAAATGTAGCTTTTACTTCAAGACCGTCAATCTTAGACACATGGGACTCAATCACTTCAATAGCGAGAGGTTCATCATCTATGATATAGCAGGTCAGGCTCATCCCGAAGTGTGATTTAGTAATTCATCTAATTCAATTTCAAGGGAAACGGAATAGGTTTTTCCATCATCCTCAATACTTAGTTCATAGTGATCCCCATATAAAAGCTCGAGCCTTCGGTTTACATTTTTCAGGCCTATCCCCCGCTGATATTCGAACTCTTCTTGCTTTTCTTCCTTACCGTTGCTGTTCTTCACAGACAAAGAAAGCTTTTGATCTTGCACTACTATGTTAATATCAACCCAAACTTCATCCAGCGAATCACTAGTTCCATGCTTGAACGCATTTTCAACAAAAGGTAGCAGAAGCATTGGTGGAATCTCACAGTGTGATACATCGCCGTAAGTTTCGTAGGTAACCGTAAGGCGTTCATCATACCTGATTTTTTCTAAAGCAATATAGTTCTCGATCAATTTGAGCTCTTTACTAAGCGATACGGTTCTGGAGTTGCACTCATACAGCATAAAACTGAGCAGTTCGGAAAGCTTAAGAACTACTTCTGGTGAAGACTCCGCTTTTTTTAGCGTGAGAGCATACAGATTGTTTAGGGTATTGAATAGAAAGTGTGGATGAATCTGTCCTTTTAAAAAGTTGAGTTCGGCCTGAAGTTTCTCCTGCCGGAGTTCCTGAGAACGGCTCTCTTCACTGTAGAAATACTTGGTGATTTTGATAAACGAAGCCAACGCAACAACAGGGTAGATTCCAAGAATATTCTTTAAACTCTTTGCAACATGTAAAGGTCCGTCAGACATCCACTCGTAACCATAAATCGGATAGAATACATAATAATCCAACAGGCGTTGAGTAAAAGCAGCAACAACAATAGCCAGCGTTGTAAGTAGAGTGGCCGTCACGTATTTCTTTTGAAGAAAGTATCTTGGAATAACAAAGTACATTGTGAAATAGGTTGCCATCATCTTAAGGGGCAGATACGCCATTGCCCAGAAGAATTCAGCTCCGTACGTATCTTCGAAATTCCCGTAAATTACCGTGTACATAGCAATGTAGCATACCCAGAAAATTACATGCCAGAGAATCCGTTTAGGAGTGGATTGATATTTTTCGAAAAAGGAAAACATTTATTTCTCCAGCGGTCCCTCCCAGATTACCTGCCCAATCATCCATTTATCTCCTTCTTTAGATAGCAGCATGTAATCTGTTCCCCACCAGGCGGTGATTTTTACAGCAGCTATATGATTCATCATATCAAGAATTTCAACTTTTTTTGGGGCATTATCAGAAGGAAAATTTCCACTCCGTTTTACTCTTTGGGCAAAGGTTTTAGCCTGATCAAAACTCATGTATATCTCATCACCATATTCTCCGGTTCGTCGATCTTTCATATATCCGTATTTCAACAGATCGGGTTTAAGGCTGGCTTGAAGTTTCAGTGTGTCTCCTTCGTAAAAACCTTCAATATAATTTAAGGCGGCTCTTCTCACCAGATCTTCATCGTTGGTTTGAGCCAAGGATGAGCCTGATATAAGCAATAAAAAAGAAAAAGTTAGTACAGTTTTCATAGCTAATTTTTTTGAATTGAGCCCCGTTTGCGACCAACAATCAACTAAAATAATCATACTGTCGGACGAAAGCGGAACTTGGTTTTAGCTATCTGCATACTACCGGTTAAAGACGACAAAGGGTACTTAAAAGTTTGCAAATACAATATCTTCTCCGACAAGTGTTTTTCAAGGGTGTAGATGCGCTTTATATCGATTTCTCCCAACAAATAAAAAAGAAATGAGTATCTCCGGGCAACTAAAATATACGCCCATGAAGAAGCTCATACTACTTATACTCTTTTTTATATCAGTTGGATTTGCAACTGCCCAGGAACAATCCATAATTGAAGATTTTGTATTGGAGTCGAGAAAATCCACACTTGAAATTTCAATAGACGGAAACCTTGATGAAGCAGCCTGGACTACAGCGGTACTTACATCAGACTTCCTCAACAAGTGGCCGAAAGACACTGGTTATGCGGAAGCTCAGACTCAGGCCTGGATAACTTATGATGATGAATTTTTGTATATCGGTGCGATTAACTACCAGAAGAAAGAAGATCTGGTAATTAAATCCCTGAAAAGAGATAACAGTTCATACCACTGGGAAAGTGATGGTTTTACGGTAGTTCTTGATCCCTATAATCAAAAAACGAATGGCTTTCTGTTTGGAGTAAATGCAGCCGGGGCCAGGGTGGATGGAATTGTAAGTATCGAGAACTCCCAAACCCGGCCAGATTTCAATTGGGATAATGCATGGAGCAGTTCCGTAAAAGTATATGATGACTATTGGATCGCCGAGTTTGCTATTCCCTTCAAATCCATCAATTACGATCCTGAGAGCAATGAGTGGGGGATAAATTTTGTACGTAACGACATGAAGAGGAACGAGTTTTCGACATGGAGTCATGTACCACAGGGATTTCCGGGCATCGATTTGGGATACCTGGGAACGTTGAAAATGGAGTCCTCTCCCAAAGAAAGAAAACAAAGAATGTCGATACAGCCCTATGTACTGGCTTCGGCAGACAGAGATTTTGAAGAAAGTTCAAGATATGGAGGAGATCTTGATATTGGTTTGGATGCTAAAATCCCGATAGGAGCCAAACTTAAAATGGATTTAACCCTGAACCCGGATTTCTCAACCATAGACGTCGATCAACAGGTAACCAACCTCTCTCGCTTTAGCATCTTTTTTCCTGAAAAAAGAGCCTTCTTTCTCGAGAACAGTGATTTATTCTCCAGTTTTGGAACATGGGGCGTAAAGCCATTTTTTTCGCGCCAGATTGGTATAAGCGATGGAGAGTTGGTACCGATTTTGTTCGGAGCCAGATTGACAGGTAATGTTACGGATGACCTGAGAGTTGGAGCGCTGAATGTACAAACTCGTAGCATTGACGGAGTAGGCGCTAATAATTATATGGTAGCAGCAGTTCAGCAAAGGGTCTTCGGCCGGAGTAGCGTCAAAGCACTAATAACTAATCGGTCAGCTTTTGATGGTACTAATAATGCTACTGAAGATTTTAACCGAACGTTGGGGGCAGAATTCCATTATTCTTCTGAAAGTGGAAAGTTAACAGGGAACTCTCGTTTTCATTGGTCACAAACAGAAGAGAATCTTGGTGACGCTTCTTTTTTTGGAGCTACTATGATGTACAACGATGGGTATAAATTTGCCGGAATTACGGCAGATTACGTAGGAGATAATTTCATCAACGAATTAGGTTTTTCCCGGCGCTCATTTCAATATGATGCCGAAAGAGATAGCCTGGTACGCGTGGGTTTTAAGTTTTTGAATCCATGGATGGGCTATATCTTTCGTCCGGAATCAGAATTAATAAACACAATTGAAGTAAGTGCCTGGACAGTTATGAGCTGGGAAACTGATGGCGAATTAATCGACCGCTTTAGTTCAGCTAATTTATTTATGAATACATTCAACTACGGAACCATTAATGCTTCTCTTGAGAATTCAAACGTTCGGTTATTGTTCCCTACGGATTTAATCGGAGGGGATGAATTCCTTCCTGCAAAAACATACATCTACAATACCATTTCTTTAGGTTACGATACTGATCAACGGGGAATTATAAGCGGAGGCATTCAAACTTCTTATGGTGGTTTTTTTGATGGAGCCCGTTTTGAGTTTGGTGGCAACGTGAACATGCGTGCACAACCCTGGGGGAATTTTGGAGTCAGATACATAGGTAACAGAGTTGAACTCCCCGGAAATTATGGAGAAGCTACACTACATTTGGTTGGCCCTCAATCTGAAATCAGTTTCTCTAACACCCTTAACTGGACAACCTTTTTGCAGTACAATACGCAGTCGGAAAACTTTAATATCAATAGCAGGCTTCAGTGGAGGTTTGCACCTATGAGCGACATTTTTCTGGTTTATAACGACAATTATGGAACCGAAAACTTTGGGGTTAAAAACCGAGGCATGGTTTTCAAAATGAATTACTGGTTTAATTGATATGAAGGAAAGTATTCTTGCCAAAATTCTTGCGGCGATAATCTCTATGCTATTGTCTATGGGTGTAGGATCTATTCAGGAACTTGTGGCATATTGTGATACAGAAACGAGTAATTATCTTGGTTCACTTGAAGGAACTTGGCAGGTTGAGACCAGAGATAGAATTACTCCCGGAGAGTATGAACAAAACAAAGGCGTTTCCAGAATAACCGGTGTGCTAAAAGGATGTGGAATTCAGGAGTCATATTCCGGCACATTTAGAGCTAAGGAGTATGAACGGGAAGTGCTTTTTGTTACTAATGATTCTTCTCATGTTAAGGTGATGGCCATCGATTCTGAGCATGGTTCATTTTCCAGTTACAAAGGTCTGGTAAAAAATGAAATTCTTACTGTAATATGGTATCGGGATGAAAAAGTGAAAAGATTGCAATCTAAGTATGTGTTGACAAAGCAATCCGAAAATGACTTTGAGTTTTCCTCTTTTCTGTCAACAGATTATGGAGAAACCTGGGCTCTAACCCATGAAAGAAAATACAGGCGATCAGGTTTCTAATTATTCAATGTTAATACTCAGGGAATGCCCTATAGCATTTCTAAAAAGTTGAATAGTAAAAATATTTCAAAGCACTAAGATTTTATCAGGAAAGTTTGTTAATTCGAAAAAACCTAAGTGAATTGACATGCCAAAACTTGATATCAACCTTACTTTTCTTACCAAACACAAAGACCTCGGACTTTTGATTCTACGTCTGGGTGTCGGACTCTCTTATCTTTTCCTGCATGGCTGGGGAAAGATAACCGGAGGGCCGGAGCGCTGGATTGGACTTGGGAAAAACATGCCGGGTTTTGGGATTGACGCCATTTATATGATTTGGGGATTTATGGCGGCTTTTGCTGAATCTATTGGGGCTTTATTATTTGCGCTTGGATATAAATATCGGCTCATGGCGGCACTTCTATTCATCACTATGCTTGTTGCGACTATATTTCACCTGGAAAGAGGAGACGGATTTAAAGGAGCGTCTCATGCCATGAAAATGATGTTCGTTTTCTTTGGGTTGATGATGATGAGTCCCGGTAAATACAGCCTGGATGAAATGATGAAGAAGTGATCAGTTCCGGGTCAGTTTTTCCCCTTCACCGAGAAGAATAAAACTTTCTTCTCCAACAACTTTGTTAAAGTCATCAACAGGTTCAGTCTGACTGTCATCGGCAAGCGGAAAGGTGCCAAAATGCATCCCGATACTTAGTTCAGACTTGAGGTCTTTATGAGCCTGAACAGCCTGAGCGGGATCGACATGAACCGGGCCCATAAACCAACGCGGGATGTATGCGCCAATTGGAATCAAGGAAGTTTTGATGGGAGCATAACGCTCTCCGATTTCAGTGAAGAAGGTGTTGTATCCCGTATCTCCGGCAAAATAGATATTTCCATTCGGAGATTTGATCACAAAGCCAGCCCACAAGGTTTTGTCCCGATCGAACATACCCCGGCTTGAAAAGTGCTGAGCTTCAACAGCAGCGATTTGAACAGAATCTAAAACCGAAGTTTCTTCCCACCAATCAAGAGCAATTGTTTTTGAGATTCCTTCTTTGTTCAGATATAAATCTACTCCAAATGGAGTAATGAAGGTTGGATCATGCTCTTCTTTAATTTTTTTGAGTGTGGTAATATCGAGGTGATCGTAATGGTTGTGGCTGATAAGTACATAATCGATTTCGGGTAAATCTTCGAAACGAATCCCGGGAGGACGCATACGCTTAGGCCCGGCAAAACTGAAAGGTGAAACCCGTTCGCTGTACACCGGATCGGTAATGATGTTTAGTCCGTCAGTCTGAATCAAAAAAGTAGAATGATTGACGTAGGTAATCACCTGGGTAGAATCGGAAATGCGATCTGAGGGTTTCTCTCCATAGGTAATGTCTTTTTCAGTAAGTTTTGTCCAGGGACCGGGTTTTCGGGTGGTCATCCATTTGAACAAATCTGAAAACCCCTTTTCCACATAACCTTCTCCATTAACAAAAGTTTTTCTTTTAAAATGATCAGATTTTTCTCCTTTGTATCCAGGTGCAGAAGTCCACGATCCGATTCCTAAGACGATTAAAATAAATACCCAGAGTACTGCTGCCACAACCATAATGATTTTCCTAATTATGCTCTTTTTTGCCATGCGTGTTAAAACCGGGATAAAGAGGAGAGCATTCCTTGATTAACAGAGTCTGGATTTATATTTCATTTAGTTTAGCTCGCACGCTCATTAATGCGAAACCCAATAAGTTCAAGCCTTTCCAGAAATTCGGATTTTCTATTGAAGGGTCATCAGAACTTAAACCCACTCCCCAGATTCTGTCAACCGGACTTGCTTCAACTAGCACCCTGTTTTTTGTTGATAACAGGAATTCTTTTAATTCCGGGTGTGGTTTAAATTAAGGACCAAACCAGATTTATTTCCAATTGATACATATAATAGCGAGATGATTTACTTTACTTTCCATCGATGGTCACATTTCGAACAATGATAAATATTCTTTGGAATGGGAACTGGTACTACAGCTAAAAGCCAAAAAAATAAACCAGCAAGCATAGAATTTTCCCTGAAATAATTGGAACTACCACAATTTGGACAGACCAACGTTGGTTGAGCCATAGGATTTCCAAACAACTCTTCTACATCTTGTTCTTTATTGATTTCATAAGCAATAGCTTCCAAACCCTTTTTAAGATCATCTTTGTGAATCTGAATTTTAATCCCACCGATGGCTAAGGCATAGTGAGGTAAAATATTAGCAGTATTTCTGTTGTTGATAAAAACCCGCAACTCTTCATCGTTCAACTTCGCAAAATCAATTTCCGCGTCGATCCAATTATCATAGGTTCGAAGTGTTATATATTCATTCACGGTGTTGTTGTTAACATACTATTTGGTAAAAACGGTTCGGAAGTGGGTACTTCATGGGTTATATCACCTAGCAGAGCTACATGAAGAGACTAAAAATATAGCTCTCTCAATCCCAACTCAGAATTACCTTTCCGCATTGAGTGGCTTCCATAATGTCGAAGCCTTTCTGGAAATCATCAATATGGTATCTATGAGTAATGATGGGTGAAACATCCAGCCCGGAAATCAGCATCTGCTCCATTTGATACCAGGTTTCATACATTTCACGACCGTAAATGCCTTTTAAGGTTAATCCCTTAAAAATAATCTTATTCCAGTTCACCTCAGTTTTAGGAGGAAGAATACCAAGCAAAGCGATCTTTCCGGAATTGTACATGTGCGATACCATTTGATTAAAGGCGACTGGTGATCCGGAACATTCCAGCCCAATATCAAATCCTCGCATGCCCAGCTCAACCATTACATCTGCTAAGTTTTCGTGCAATGGATTTACAACCCGTGTTGCCCCGAATTTACCCGCTAAGTTAGCTCGGTATTCGCTCGTCTCCGTAGCAATGATATTCCGTGCTCCGGCAAACTTGGCGATGGCTATACACATACTGCCAATTAATCCCGAACCTGTGATTAATACATCCTCCCCGATCACCGGAAAAGAAAGAGTAGTATGAGTAGCATTTCCCAGTGGATCCATAATGGCTACAATCTCATCCGGTATTTTTTTGTTGATCTTCAACACATTGGAAGCGGGGATTTTAACATACTCTGCAAATGCTCCGTTGATGTTCACTCCCACACCCAGCGTAAGTTCACAAATATGCTGGCGCCCACGCCGACAGTTGCGACAATGTCCGCATGCAATGTGGCCTTCTCCTGTAACGCGGTCGCCTTCTTTAAATTCGGTGACTTCACTCCCCATTTTTGCGATATGTCCCACGTATTCATGGCCAATTGTTAACCCAACGGGAATAGTTTGCTGTGCCCAGTCATCCCACAAATAGATGTGTAAATCAGTTCCGCAAATAGCTGTTTTTGAGACTTTGATCAGAACATCGTTTGGGCCGATTTCGGGGACGGGGATATCTTCCATCCAGAGTCCTTTTTCCGGCTTGGACTTAACCAGTGCTTTCATTTGGTAATAATTTCAGGTTGGTACTTGGCTGCAATGAAAAGTATTTCGGGTTGATAATAAATGCAACCTTCTTGCAATTAGCTAACGATCTCTTCATTTTCAAAAATAAAGAGTCACTAACTAGTATAGTAAGAAAATTATGTACACCCAGTTCAGGAATCACCTGCAAAAAGAGCTTTCAGAAATTAACGATGCCGGCTTATATAAAGATGAACGAATTATCGTTTCTCCACAAGATGCCGAAGTAACATTGAATACTGGGCAGAAGGTGATCAATTTTTGTGCGAATAATTATCTGGGACTTTCCAATGACGCCGAGCTGGTGAAATCCGCGAAAGAGTCTCTCGACTCTCATGGGTACGGGATGTCCTCCGTTCGTTTTATTTGCGGAACCACGGAAATTCACAAAGAGCTGGAGCAGAAAATTGCTGAGTTTTTTGGCACCGAAGACACCATCTTGTACGCCGCTTGTTTTGATGCCAATGGCGGTGTATTCGAACCGCTGCTAACCGCAGAAGACGCTATCATTTCTGATGCACTCAACCACGCCTCCATCATTGATGGAGTTCGCTTATGCAAAGCTGTTCGCTACCGTTATAATTCAGCTGATATGGCGGATCTGGAGGAACAGTTGAAGAAAGCGCAGGAGCAACGGTTTCGTATAATTGTGACTGATGGCGTGTTTTCTATGGATGGAAATGTAGCCCCAATGGATAAAATCGTAGAACTCGCGGAAAAATACGACGCGATGGTAATGGTGGACGAATGTCACTCAGCCGGAGTAGTAGGAAAAACCGGAAGAGGCGTTACCGAGCTGTTCAACATTATGGGACAAGTGGAGATTATAACCGGAACGCTTGGAAAAGCCTTTGGAGGAGCTGTTGGTGGGTTTACTACCGGTAAGAAAGAGATCATCGAAATGTTACGACAGCGAAGCCGGCCTTATTTATTCTCCAATTCCATTCCTCCGCTTATTGCAGCGGCTGGGGTTAAAATGTTTGATATGATGACCGAAACCAATGATTTGCAGGAGAAACTGCAATCGAACATCGCCTACTTCAATTCCGAAATCAAAAAAGCCGGCTTTGACATTAAACCCACCCAGTCCGCCATCATTGCGGTTATGTTGTACGATGCAAAACTCTCCAAAGAATTTGCCGCCCGTTTACTTGAAGAAGGTGTGTATGTGATCGGCTTCAGCTATCCCGTTGTCCCAAAAGAACAAGCCCGCATTCGTGTGCAGTTATCTGCCGCCCACGAGAAAGAGCATATTGATAAAACGGTTGCAGCCTTTACAAAAGTAGGAAAAGAGCTGAAGGTGATTTGACGGGAGAAATTTGAGTAGTCCCTGTGAAGGCTAATCAAGGTCATCCCTGCGAAGGCAGGGATCTTGAGTTTAATAAAAGTTAGGAATAGTGAACCCATTTCTGGATTCCCGCCTGCGCGGGAATGACTAACAATGAAGTTAAAGCTCTTTCTCAACATCGGTAAAGGCTTCTGAATATGTATCAAGCAGCAGAGCTACGTGACGAGGGGAAATGCTTAATATCGTGTGTTAGTTTCTGATTATGTTTAAAGCCCCAATTGATTTATCAGCACTTATCGAAAAGAAATAAGTAGTACCATTTTCTTCTTTTTTCCATTCTAGCGAAGAATACTCGCTTAATCCAGGAATCTCAGCTTTATCAAATTCTCCAAACTGCTCATTGAGCTGACTGATAATTACAGTTCTTATAGAGTCTTGGTCTAAGTCCTTCTTAAAAGCTAAAATAATTGCTTTTTGATTCCCGCTATCAATTAACAATGAAGGAATACTTGAAATCCAAACTTTTGAGTCAGTTTTATTAAAAGCCCCAAAAGCATTCCAAAGTGTAGTATTTCCTTTATCAAAAAGCTCACTCATTGACTTTACTTTAATGTCTCCAATCTGGATTTGGGCAAGTGAAATAGATGGGAAAAAGAGGATTAAAAAAACAAAAAAGTGTCTTTTCATAGATTTTTGGTTTAATAGATTTCTGCAACTACCCCTTCATCAAAGCCTCAATCTCGCTAATTTCTTTAGGCACATTCGTCAGGTTTTCGTAGCCGTCTTCGGTAACGGCAATATTATCTTCAATGCGAATGCCCCCAAAGCCAAGCAGTGCTTTTACCTTCTCAACATTCAGGAATTTAGATTGTTCAGGATCTTCCATGGCGGGTTCTAATACGGCTGGTACAAAATAAATACCAGGCTCAATGGTGACTACCATTCCGGGTAGCAGTTCTCTTCTGGCTCGCAGGAATTTAATTCCCGGACGATCAATACGATCTACTCCTTTGGGATATCCGCCCACGTCATGGGTATCTAAACCAAGGAAGTGACCAAGTCCATGAGGGAAGAATAAAGCAAAGATATTGTTCTCCATGATGTCATCAATCTCGCCCTTAACGATACCCAGTTTCTTAAGTCCACCCATCATTATCCGGGCAGCCATTAAATGAAGATCTTCCATTTTAACTCCCGGTCGTATGGATTCAATCACTTCGGTATGGGCATTTAATACAGACTGATAAATCCCGGCCTGGATTTCGGTGAATTTCCCGTTCGCAGGAAAGGTGCGGGTGTAATCGGCGGCGTAGCCATTGCATTCAAATCCGGCATCCATCAAAAACAAATCACCGTCTTTAATTTGATCCTTATTCTCTACATAGTGCAGAATGGAGGCATTTACTCCCGAAGCAAAAATCCCGTTATAGGCATCCTGTAGTAGCCCGTTTTCGATCTGTACTTTGTTGAAAATTGCCTTGATCTCAAACTCATGCATTCCCGGCTTAATCGCTTTCATCACTTCCAGGTACGCGAGATCGTTAATACGGCATGCTTCCCGCATTTGGTCCAGTTCCCAATCTGTTTTTATCACCCGGCAAAAAGTCAGGGCATCAACAAGAGCTTCTGTATCTACCGTAAATCCCCGATCTAAATCCTCGATAAACTCCGCTTGTTCATCGGTCAGGCAATATACCGTTTCGGGTTTGATGGTATTAAGCACACTAAGAATATCATTCTGGTAGTGAAGGTGGTCCGGTTTGTATTCTTCCTGATACTGCTCTTTAGTTTTCACATAGCCATGCCAAACCGCGTACTGGGCATCTCGTTTTGGCACAAACAGGTGATATTCTTCTTTTTTCAGATCCAGAATAAGTGAGCAATCTGCTTCATTGGCCCCGGTCAGATACCAGAAATTAGATTCCTGTCGGAACGGAAACTCATAGTCCGTTTTATAACGATACATGGTCTCGGCGCCCTGGATAAATACAACGCCGTTTTGGTTGTCATCAAATAAAGAAAAAAGCTTTTCGCGGTGTAGGTGATGCATAACAATGATCAATTAAAAATTATTCAACCTGTCTGCCGACAGGCAGGTTATCAATTAAGAATGAATAAATGGCGACCTCTCCCTTGTTCCCTCTCCTTCTCAAGGAGAGGGAGACTCAAAGAATAAGCTCGAAACATAATACAGAAGTTCTCCCCCTTTTTGAAGGGGGAGACAGAGGGGGTAAAAAGAATGAGACTACCTTCTCTTCATCTTATCCCCGTTTCCAACAAACACGCCTAAAAATCCTTCTTTAAAAGTGATCGTCGGATTTTTACCGGTAATTTTGTTGGAGCTACCATCCTGACCACCCATTTCAAGTGTGCTGTTGGTTAATGGATAGAGTACTCCTGTGGAAGTAAATTCCTCTACAGGATTGCGAACGGGAAAGAAAGAAATAATGGTACCAACCGGCAATTCTGGTCTGAAAGGAGATCGCACAAGAAAGGTATCGCCGTAATCATCGCGGTAGATGATCTTCCCGAATCTGGGCCAGAATTGTTGGAGCACCGACATGTTTTTCATCACATGATCGATTCTCTTTCCCAAAGCCCCAAGTACAACGGCTTGTTTAGCACCTTTTTTTAGCACGTAATTCAGGGCTTTTTCAAGATCGTTGGTTTCCTGATCCGGATCTTCCAGAATATTAATCCCTTCATCATTGGTGTATTTGAAGCTGTCCATATCCCCAATCACAATATCAGGAGTAAAACCATAACCCAAAAGCGCATGTCCACCGCTGTCTGCGCCAATCACTAAATCGGCGGCTTCAATTTCCTGTTCCAGTAATTTTTTTGTGGGAGGAGTTCCTCCTGCTACAATTAAAACATTCATTTTTTAAGATAGTGATATCTATTTTTCATTCAATTCATTAACAGTTTATTAGTTTGCCAAAAAAAGACCTCTGAAATACTGGCGAAACAAGCTAGACTGTAATGAGCGTGTCCATAGGACAAATAATTCCACACCGGCTGGGGTTTCTAAATTTATATCAAAAGAACATGGACCTTTGGAATTATTTAGCGAATGGAAGGGGAGCGCGCCAGGATTTCAGCGTCTTGATCTTTTCGTTCTTTTGGATCAAGCCAAAAGAACATCAACTTTTAAAATCAGAAATAAAATCAGGTGGTTTCTAATTCCTTTAACGAGAATGCGAAGTAATTTAGGATAAAGCTGAAAAGGGGGATTGCATCACTATGCTCGCAAAATTACCCAGAAAAGAAAAAGAAATGGATTTGCTTTCTGATAAGGCTATTTTTGGGGAAAGGAGATTTATGTTCAAAGATTTTATATCAAAAATAAAGGCTCACAAGAAGGTCGCAGTTTTTTCACATGTCCGCCCTGATGGGGATTGTTTGGGTTCACAGATTGCCTTGTGTTTATGGCTTCAAAAAAACGGGATAGAGGTCACGGCTTTTAATGAGGATGATCCCGGCGATAACCTTCGTTGGCTGCTGGATTTCTTTCCGGTAATAAAACCAGAAGGAGAAGATTTAACCGTATTTGATGGCTTTGTTGTGGTTGATGGAAATGCACTGCATCGTTTCGGTGCAATAGCAGAGAGTTTAACTGGGTTGGGAAAGCCCATTTACATGATTGATCACCATCCCCAGCCGGATGATATTTTTGAAGAGTCTGTCTCAAGAGTGGACTACTCTTCAACTTGTGAATTGATATATGAGCTGTATTCGGAGCACAACCCTGATCAGATTGATGAGCAATCGGCCAAAGCTATGTATGCCGGAATAGTTACAGATACCGGTTCCTTCCAGTTTGATAGTGTAACACCAAACACACTAAATGCTGCTGCAACCCTGTTACAAAGAGGGAATTTCAAACCAAATGAAGTGGTTGAAAAGATTTATTCAACAAAAACGCTGAACCAAATTCATTTGCTAAGTAAGGCTTTGGAAACAATAACATTATATGCGAACCAACAAATCGCAATTATCTGCGTTACCGAAGCCATGTTTGAAGAAACAAACACCGGGAAGGAAGATACTGAAGGGTTTGTAAGCTATCCGCTCAGTATTTCAGGAGTAAAAGCCTGTGTGTTGTTTCGGGAAGATGGAGACCGTATCAAACTAAGCCTTCGTTCAAGAAGCGATGTTGATGTAAACATTTGGGCTCGGATGTTGAATGGTGGTGGCCACAAAAAAGCGGCTGCTGGTTGGCATTCCGGACCTCTTGAACAGGCGATTGAAGATGTAATTAAGCTGGGAGAAGAACAGCTTTAGAAATTAACAATTACTGTATGAAGCGAAGCGCTACTATTATTTTATCTCTTTTAATGATTTCAATAAGCTGCACTAAAACAGAGCCGACTGTTAGTGAAGCTATTTCAACTTCAGCGAGTCCAATATCGGTTGCCTCCGAGGTGGATAATATCAAAGAACCTGATAGGCAGGTCGATCCAACCGAGTCGATTAACCGAAGTCGCACTAATGCAATCACGAACGCGGTTCAAAAAGCAAGTCCGGCCATTGTTAGTATAACGGTAACAGAACTTCAAACCGGATATACAAGAAGTCAGGATCCATTTTTTTCTTTTTTCTTTTCCCGTCCGGTCCAGCGGGAAGTGCAGAGCATGGGTTCCGGGTTTATTATAAGCTCAGATGGGCTGATTGTAACTAACGAGCACGTAGCCAGCGAGTCAGCTAAAACGATAAAAGTGTCGATGGCCAATGGTGAGGTTCACGACGCGGAGCTTCTGGGTTCGGATGAACTCGCAGATTTAGCACTGTTGAAAATCAAAGGAGATAAAAATGATTTCCCATATATAAAATTCGCAGATTCTGAAGATGTGATGGTTGGTGAGTGGGCCATAGCAATGGGGAATCCATTTGGTTTGTTTGCGGATGGTCAACCTTCAGTAACGGTTGGGGTAGTTAGCGCTACAAAAAGAGATTTCCGACCAGATCCCGATGAACCACGTCTTTATATGGATATGATTCAAACCGATGCTTCCATCAACCGGGGAAATTCCGGAGGTCCACTGGTGAATAGTGAGGGAGAAGTAATTGGAGTAAACACCTTCATTTTTACGGGAGGAACCAGCGGCGGCTTTGTGGGACTCGGTTTTGCCATTCCAAGTGATCGTGTCCAGAAAATTATCAGTCAGCTAAAAGAGTCGGGCTCGGTTTCTCTGGCGTTTGATCCGGGTATGGAGTTTACGCCAATGACCCGCCAGCTTGTATATCAGTATGGACTCAATCCAATACCAGGGTTATTGGTTACCACAGTTAATAAAGATGGGCCGGCATATGAATGTGGTATTATGCCGGGTGATATCATAATTCGTATCGGTGAGGAGCGCGTTAGCAGCGAGATGCATGCCTGGGCGTTGATGCGAGAATATGAAGAAGGGGAGACCATGACAGTTCAGTTGCATCGTGATGGAAAAGAATACGAAGCAGAAATGACTCTTCGTAAGAGCGTAGCCGGCAGATAGGTATAAAATTGAGACATCTTTGGTTAAGAAATCATTAACCATGATTTTTTATCTAACCCCGTAATTCAGAAAAGCGCTTACAGCAAAAATACATTTGATTTTCGCGTGTAACCTATTGACTCCCATAGGTTAAAAGTGCAGTTTGGCAGTATGCACTCACTCAAAATCAAAAAAATAAACCGATCACTTTCCTCATCTATTGTAGATGCGAGGTTGGCTTATATCTTGAACAAATTCGGTGAGAAAGCGTTGGTTACAACCTCTTTTGGGACCACCTCGGTATTACTCCTTCATATTCTGGCTCGGGTAAAACCCGACTTTCCGGTACATTTTATTGATACAGGGTTTTTATTTCAGGAAACGCTAGAATATAAAGAGGAACTTATCCGCCGATTCGATTTGAATATCATTACCCATAAACCGGAAGTTGAAGCCCATGAGGCGGCTAAACTTTCTCAACTTTGGGAATCTGATCCCGATGCATGTTGCGGAGTAAATAAAGTAGAACCGTTAGAAAGGGTAAAAAACAAACATGAGGTTTGGGTTTCCGGATTGTTTGGCTATCAAAACGGGTATCGATCCGGCTTGGATATTCTTCAGGCACGAAAAGATATTTACCGTTTTTATCCACTTATTGACTGGAGCGAGGCACAAGTTAAAGACTACTTTGAGTATTTCGGTCTACCAAAACATCCATTAGAAAGAATGGGCTTCCAATCTCTGGGGTGTACACATTGTACGATAAAAGGAACGGGGCGAGAAGGCAGATGGAGTGGAAGCGAAAAAAGCGAATGCGGATTACATACCTAAGATCCTTTAGACTCTCCGATCAGCCAATCTAAATAATCTTTATTTCCTTCATCCTCTGTTATCGTCATAGAAACAATACAGGGACATTCATAAGAATGAAGCTTTTTAACTGTTTTTGTGAGCTTTTGCACCTTAGAATAATGTGTTTTAGCAATTAACACACACTCATTAGATTCTTCGATTTCACCCTTCCACCTGTAAATGGATTCCATTCCATCAATAATATTTACGCAGGCTGCAAGGCGCTGTTCAACAAGCTCCCGTCCAATTTTTTTTGCTTCTTCCCGGCTCGAAGTGGTGATATAAATGTAGCGAAGGTTATAGTACATGACGAAGAGTTAAATGAGAAATAAATGTCCCCTAAAATATCATTCTTAAGCAGAAGAGATAGCACAATAAATTGAATTTCGGTTATGGATTTTAAATTCTATAAACCTTAACTTTGCAAGCTCTGAAATTTGCGAGAGTGGTGGAATTGGTAGACACGCTAGATTTAGGATCTAGTGCTTTAACCGGCGTGGGGGTTCGAGTCCCCCCTCTCGTACTTTCCTATCTAAACGATCCTGTTTTTATTTATTTATTGAATCCACCAAACAAAGCGGAGCATACGTGAACATTTCTGTGAAAGAAATTACTTCTGTTGATAAAGAAGTAACCCTTAAAGCTAACCGGGAAGAACTACAACCAAAATTCGACAAAGCCTTTAAAAAGTATCAGGGGCAAATTTCGTTACCGGGATTCAGACCCGGAAGAGTGCCATTATCTTTAGTTAAGAAAAGATTTGGTAACGATATCGAGATTGAAGAAATCAACAAATACATTCAAGAGATATTCGAGAAAGATGTTGTTGAAGAGCATAAGCCGGTTGGCGAAACTCAGATGATCGATTTCCAGTGGGAAAATGACGAGCTGGAAGTAGTTTTTAAAATTGGCGCAAAACCAGAAGTAGAATTAACGGACCTTAAGAAAGTAAAAGTGAACAAAATGGTTCACGATGTAACCGACAAAGAGGTTGAAGAAGAGATTGAGCGAAGCCTGGAGCGCGAAAGCAGTTGGGAAGATGTTGATGCTAAAATCACCAAAGATCACAGGGTTGTTGTGGATGTGGAATCTGTAACACACGGCGATGTTGATGAAGATCAAACGCTGGACTTGAGAGAAGAAAGCACAGCTGATTTCTTAAAAGCTTTGAAAGGCCATAAGGCAGGTGATGTTGCTGAAATGAAAATGGATCACGATGATCACAAAGACGAAATAAAAATCACCGTTAAGAAAGTTCAAAAGCCGATTAAAGCCGAATTGAATGAAGAATTCATAAAAAAGAACAGCAACGGAGAGGCTAAAAACGAAGATGAATTCAAAAGCTTCATCAAAAGCAGAATGCAGCTGTATTATGATCAGACTGCCGATGATATGTTTAAAAATGAAGTAGTGGATACGCTCGTTGATGCGCACGATTTTGAAGTTCCCGATGCTTTTACCGAGCAAGTGAAAAGTTCTTATGTGCAACAATTAAAGCAGCAGTATGGCAATAAGCTACCCGAAACCTTTGATGAGGAAGCATACAGGGAAGAAATGACGGAGCAGGCTAAGAGAGAATCCAGGTGGTACTTCATCAGCCAAAAATTGCAAGAAACATTTGAAGATATCGAAATAAAACCCGAAGATATCGACGAGTTCATTTCCATTGAAGCTGCGCGATACGGTGCTACTGTGGATCAACTGAAAGGCTATTACGCTCAAAACCCGAATTTGCTCGAATCACTCCGAAGCAGTATCAGAGAAAATAAAGTATTCGACAAGCTTCAGGATGAGGTAAGCATTAAAGAGTTGGACAAAGACGCCTATCGCAAGTATCAGGAAAAGAAGTCGAAAAAAAAGAACTAATTCATTCAGACAGCCATGATTAAGCAATCCATTTTTGAGCAACCCCTTTACGAATCCGGTCATCAGGCCATTGAGAGTAACCTGGTACCCATGGTTATCGAAACCACCAGCCGTGGCGAACGGGCCTACGACATCTACTCCCGTCTTCTCAAAGACAGGATTATTATTCTGGGGAGTCCGATTAATGATGTAGTTGCAAGCATTGTTGTGGCTCAGATGTTATTTCTTGAATCTGAAGACCCTGAGAAAGACATTAATCTTTATATCAATAGCCCTGGAGGTGTAGTGTCATCCGGGTTGGCTATATATGATACTATGCAACTTATTAAGTGTGATGTGGCAACTACTTGTATGGGCATGGCAGCAAGTATGGGCGCAGTACTTCTTACAGCCGGAACTGCCGGAAAGAGAAGCTGTCTTCCAAATGCGCGTGTTATGATTCACCAACCACTTGGTGGCGTTCAAGGACAGGCTAGCGATATTGAAATTGAAGCAAGAGAAATACTTCGCACAAAGAAACAACTAAGCCAGATTATTGCAGATCATGCGGGCAAAACTCTGGACGATATTCTTCAGGATTCTGACCGAAACAACTGGATGACCGCTGAAGAAGCTAAGAAGTACGGTCTGGTTGATAATGTGATTGCAAGAGCTCCGGCTGCTAAATAGCCAGATTTTTATTAGATTTATTAGCAATGAGCGATAATGACAAAAATAACGACATTGTAAATTGTTCGTTTTGCGGACGTTCCAGTCTGGAAGTGAACAGTATGGTAGCGGGCCCGGGCGTATATGTTTGTGATCGTTGTGTGGAAGACGCTTCAAGCATTATTAAAAGCGATTTGGCCTCACTGGCCCGCCGACGAGAAAAATCGTACAAACCTCTTCTGAAACCGGTTGAAATAAAAGCCAAACTGGATGAATATGTAATCGGGCAGGAGCAAGCCAAGAAGACTTTATCGGTTGCGGTTTACAACCATTACAAAAGAATCAGTAACGAAAGCCTGGAACTTGACGATACACTGATTGAGAAAAGTAATATCGCATTACTTGGTCCAACAGGTAGCGGTAAAACTTTGCTTGCCCGTACCCTCGCGAAAGTAATAGATGTACCTTTTACCATCGCAGATGCTACCGTACTTACTGAAGCCGGATATGTTGGCGAAGATGTGGAAAGTATTTTAAGTAATCTTCTTCAGGCAGCTGATTATGATGTTGAGCGCGCCAAAAGAGGCATCGTTTATATTGACGAAGTAGATAAAGTAGCACGTAAAAGTGACAATCCTTCCATTACTCGCGATGTAAGTGGTGAAGGAGTTCAGCAAGCGTTGCTAAAAATTTTAGAAGGCACGGTTGCCAATATTCCGCCTAAGGGAGGAAGAAAGCATCCTGAACAAAGCTTTATCCAACTGGATACTTCGAATATTTTGTTTATCTGTGGTGGAGCTTTTGCAGGATTGGAAGAGATTATCTCGCGCAGACTTTCAACCAGTGCGATGGGTTTTCATACCAGAGAGCAAGTTAAGTTTGATAAAGAAGACCCGGAGATTTTTACGTACATCGAACCGGAAGATCTGCAGCAGTTTGGTTTGATTCCTGAATTGATTGGTCGGATTCCGGTAATTTGTGGTTTGCATGAACTTTCAGATGAAGCATTGTTGGATATCCTTCAAACTCCGAAAAACGCAATCGTAAAACAGTATAAAAAGCTGTTTAAGATGGAAAGTGTTGAGCTCGAATTTGAAGACGAAGCTCTGAGGGCCATAGTTCAAAAGGCAAAGACGAGAAAAACGGGTGCTCGTGGACTTCGTTCCATTTTAGAGGCCTCCATGCTTGATATCATGTTTACACTTCCATCAATGAAAAACGTGAAGAAGTGTATCATCACGAAAGAAACGATCGAGAAGAAAGCACCTCCGGTGTATGAGAAGCAAAAAGCTTCTGCATGAGTTTGAAAGTCAGCGTTGGTACAGCGCTGACTTTTTTGTTTTAGGTGATTCCCTCTGCTTCAGTATATTACCCATCAATAAAACAGGTTCATGAATCTATTTGCACAATCCGGGTGGATTAAGCTTTTACTGATCACTTTTCTTCTTCTTTTGGGGGCCGGTTCTCTTGTGTATAACAATTACCTGGTTGGTAAAATACTGGATCAGGAGCGGGTTAGTGTGGAGTTATGGGCAAAAGCCATCGAGTTTAATGCGTTACCGGTACACCAACAGGCCAGTTCTCAATTAATAGATGTTGCCATCGATCTTCAGCAAAACCCAAATGTACCGGATAGTGTTGTTCAGAAGCTGTTTGAAGTAGAAAGCCTGAGAAGTTCCAGGGATTTTGTTACGGATGAGCTCATTTTGGATGAAGCAGGAAATTTCAAAGTTCCCGCTATACTTGTAGATTCAAATGATGTGCTTCTCGGATTTCGGAATGTAGAAGCATCAAAACTGAAAAGCCTCCGCGACAGCCTGAATTTAGTTCAGAGCCTTAAGAATGTTAATCCTCCCATTAAGATCGTAATTGGGGATGAAAACCGGGAAATTGCTCAGTATGTGTATTATGGAGAAAGCCCTACGGTTCGCCTTCTCCGATATTTTCCATACATACAGATTGTGATAATGAGCTTATTGCTGGGAATCGGTTACACGACGTATAAGAGTATCACCAGAACTGAGCAGTCCAATTTGTGGGTAGGAATGGCCAAAGAGGCAGCCCATC
The DNA here is from genome assembly GCA_048058975.1 of Balneola sp. Lineage (GTDB taxonomy): Bacteria > Bacteroidota > Rhodothermia > Balneolales > Balneolaceae > RHLJ01. The sequence goes on along the minus strand of JBLLNP010000007.1, from coordinate 49,741 downwards.
AATTAGGTACTCCGATTTCCAGTTTATATGGCTGGATTCACTTGTTTAAAGATGAATTCGGAAAGGATAAAGCGGCATCAAACCTAATCCATGAAATCGAAAAAGATGTGGAACGTCTTAGTGATGTTGCTGAGCGATTTGGGAAAATCGGCTCCTCTCCTGAACTGGAAATCATGGACATACAGCCTAGTCTTGAAGAGGTTGTCGAATACATGGAACGCAGACTCCCGAAACTGGGCAAGGGAGTAGAGGTGAAGAAAGCGTTAAGGGCAGAAGCTAAAGTGAACCTTAATCCAGAGCTTTTTCAATGGGCTATTGAAAACCTGGTTAAAAACGCGATGGATGCGCTAAATAAAAATGATAAGAATGCAGTTATTGCGATTAGTTCTGAAGTAAAAGGAACGGATGTAATTATTGATATTGAGGATTCAGGATCAGGAATAGAGCTGAATCAATTTAAAACGGTATTTCGACCCGGATTTAGTACTAAAAAAAGAGGATGGGGATTAGGACTTAGCCTAACTAAAAGAATTATTGAGGAATACCATGCAGGGAAAGTTTTTGTGTATAAATCGGAACCCGGAAAGGGGACAACTATGCGAATAATACTGGAAGTGAGAGGTTGAGGCTAATCGTCGGTATAGCCTCTTTTCTTGGCGTATTCGTAGAGTTCGGTTTTTAGTAGATTTCTGCCCCTGTGTAACCGCGAGCGAATAGTACCAATAGGGACGTCCAGCATGTTGGAGATTTCTTCATAGGTGAAGCCATCTACATCGCATAACAGTACAACCGTTCTGAAATCTTCGGGTAGCTTGCCCAGCGCTTTAGAAAAGTTGTCGTCCATCAGATCCCGGAAAATCAAGTGCTCAAGGTCGGAGGTATCGGTTCGTTCTGCTCGGATATTTTCATAAAAGGAAGAGACTTCATCATAATCTACTTCCTGTGGCTTCTTCAGGTTTTTCCGGTAATTATTGATAAAAGAGTTCTTTAGAATCCGGAATAGCCATGCCTTGGCATTTGTGCCTTTCTCGTAGCTATCAAAAAACCGAAAGGCTTTTACAATAGTATCCTGAACAAGATCTTCAGCATCGCTTGGATCTGATGTGAGCCTCAAGCCGAAATTATACAGTGAATCCAAATGAGGGATAACCTCATCATTAAATTCCTGCTGCTTTTTTTTATGATTTTTGCTCAAGATTCCCTTTTCTAAAATATTACGATACTAAGTAAGTCAATTTTTATTACTTATGTAAACAAAAACTAAAATTTAATATTTCCGGCAAGAATTATAACTAACTAAGCCCCAACAGGATAATAGAAAATTTTGATCAGCGAATTTGTCAAAAACTAACCGCCTAGAAAACTGATCACAAGAACGTCATAGAGAGCATGCGTCCAGGCGGCAACTCCGAACCCTCTCCAAACATAAAGCCCGTTTAAAATCAGCCCGAATATAAATCTATAAGCAAAAGAGTTTAGAGTAAATAAGTCTCCCATCGAGCCAGTATAATGAACAGCGCTGAAGAGCAGTGCCGAAAGGGTAACCGCAGCAATAACCGCCGCCCACTTTTTTCCAAATATTTTATTGAACAACAATATTAACACAGAAACTAAAATCACCCGGAAGAAAAGTTCTTCATAAAGTCCAGCCCCTAAAGAAAGCGCAAGTTTCTGAAGATATGAGAGTGACTGAATTGAATCGCTTGCACTCATATTAAGTATTAGTGAAACAAGCATGTTGCTTATGAATGCGACTACAATGGCATAGATCAGGCACTCGACCATCATGAGTGGAAAATAGGAGAACCGAAGTTCTTTAAGCCGTTCACGTTCTTTATATAAAATAAAAAAGCCAAGCAGCATCATCACCAAAAGGGAAAAAGAAACCGCGTTTACCCCGAAATAGGTAAAAATCGATTTCATCCAAACATCTACACTGATACGAACAATTTGATCTGCGTTTGGTTGCGAGATGAGAATAAGACTTTCATAAATGAGAAATAATGGAAGGCTAAACAAAAAGCTGTAAAGCAAGGTGTGCGTATTGGAAAAGTATTGCTTCACAGGATTAATCATTAGCTCTCGGTATAAATAGAAACAGTTGGGTTTGTAAGATTATCGAGGCCTAATATTCGGAATGCCTTTGCGGAAAGTTTCAATCCGGATTCTGTGATGCGATCATTAATACGAACATAGATACCACTTTTAGTTTCCGGGTTTTCAATAAAGATAATCGTTCCAAGAGCAATGTTTGAATGAGCTGCTGTAAGTTCGTCCGGATTATACAACTCACCATTTGTGGTAGTATTTCCAAGTTCTCCAGATTGGTAAGAGCTTACCCCAACAGTCCCTAAATCCTGCAGCGAAGCCTTGTTTTCGTAGGGATTGTCATAGGTTCGCGATGGCGGAAGCAGAATGGTGATTTTCTGGTTTCGATCAAGCGCGGCAATGTTTACATCTGGATTTAATTCCTGAAGTTCCCGCTGTGTCATTTTGAACTTTTCCAGGATATCGGAGGAAGTTTGTCCCGCCTCAACCGTATAAACCGCAAATGAACCCTGAGGCTGAGATTCTTCAGAAAATTCTGAAACGGAAGGAGCAACGCTGTCAACTAACTTTCTTACACTAAGCTGTTGCCCAATGCTAATCAGGTCACTGGTTAGGTTATTTAATTCTCTAAGTTCCTGAACGGTCATGTTGTGTTGACGAGCAATTATCGTAAGATTGTCTCCACTTTTAACTGTGTAATAGGTGTTTTCAGGAGGAGCAGAAATTTCAATCAGCGATTTTGCAGGTGCTTCAGTAGTAGGTTGTTGCTCACCGTAAGAGTCATAGTAGATGAGCTCGTCTCCTATTGAAATTATATTATCGGTTAGATTATTCCACTGTTGAAGCTCTGCAACTGTAACATTTAATAACTTGGAAATCCCGTAAAGAGTCTCGCCCTGTTTTACGGTGTGAGTTTTTTGTACCTGTGCTAAGAGGGTAATACTTAGAAAAAAAAGAAAGCTAAAAAAAGAGGATAAAAACTTCATTATTTGTAATCCATTTCTAGTTCGAGAGCAAGTAATGCGCCTTGAAGTTCAGATTTCGCATGTTGATCATCCAAGGCTTCAGCAATTTTGATTCCTTTCTTATAGGTTTCAAGCGCCTTTTTGTTCTCGTTAATTTCAGTATATAATTTTGCAAGGTGATAATAAACGCCAATGTAATCAGGATCATTATCCATAATAATTTCAAAAAGTAACTGAGCTTTTGAAACCTGATCAAGTTTTAACAACTCCAATGCCAAAGCGAATTTAGAAAACGAATCATCAGGATTCGCCTTAACTCGTGCTGCCAGTGTTGGAATTTTTGAGCTCACTATGGTTTATAACTTTCGAAACGTTCTTCTATTTCACTGATGGAATCCCCACCGAATTTTTCTAGAAAGGCATTGGCTATAACAGGAGCTAACGCACATTCAGCAACAACTACAGCACGCGGCAACGCACACACATCGGAGCGCTCATAGCGGGTTTCTGTCTCCTTAAGCGAATGCATATCTACTGTACTTAGTGGATTTAGCATTGTGGGAATAGGCTTCATTACACCGCGAACAATAATCGGCATTCCGGTACTCATTCCTCCTTCTATACCTCCCATTCGATTTGTTCTTCGTTTAAAAGAACTTCCATCATGAGTAATTTCATCGTGTACATGATGACCCGGTCGAGCTCCTGATTCGAAACCGAGTCCTATTTCAACTCCTTTCATTGCCTGGGTTCCCATAATCGCCTGAGCAATCATTCCGTCCAGCTTGCGATCCCAGTGGGTAAAACTTCCAAGGCCAACAGGTACTCCGGTAATAACAATTTCATACACTCCACCTAAAGAAGAACCTGCTTTTCGGTATTTTTTAATCTCCTCCACCATTTCCTCGGAAAGTTTTTCATCCAGGCAGCGTACCTCCGATTGATCAGCAGTTTTATAAAGATGCTCGGCTCCTTTTTCAGCTATTGGATCCGCTATTTCACGTATCTGATCCCAGGAATCATAACCTGCTTCTCCTATTCTGAGTACATGGCCACCAATCTCAATTCCGAAATGTTTGAGAAGCTTCCGAGCGATCGCCGTTGTGGCCACGCGCATCCCTGTTTCTCTTGCACTTGAGCGTTCAATAACAGGTCGGATATCATCAAAGCGATATTTTTGTGCACCAACCAAATCGGCATGTCCCGGACGGGGGAGGGTGATTTTTTCTATCCCATCTGCTTCTACTTCTTTATTCATAACTACCGGCCAACCGTCCTTATCTTTCCGAAAAGCTCGATTTTCCATGTATAAAGCTACTGGCCCGCCCATAGTTTTACCGAACCGAACGCCGGAACTAATAATGGCGCGGTCTTTTTCGAAGGCCATTCTTCCGCCGCGCCCATACCCTTCCTGACGTCGGGCTAAGTGCTCTGCAATTTCATCTTCAGTGATGGGTAATCCGGCAGGTAATCCTTCCACAATACCTGTTAAGCCAGGGCCATGAGACTCACCGGCTGTAAAATATCTGATCATCAGTTAGTTTCTAAATTTTCAATTTGTTCGGCTCGCTCAGCCAGAGATCGGGTATCGTTGCACATCTCTGATCTGAATTTGTCAATTTTTTTGAGGTCACCTAGCAGAATTAGTGAGTCTCCGGTATGTATTTTATCGGTACTCTTAGGATTGAATTTTATTCGTTCTCCTCCGTGGAGGATAGCAATAATTAACACCTCATACTTACTACGCACATTAATTTCTGCGAGTGTTTTGTTGGCAAGTTTTGAGCCCTCGGAAATAAGAACTTCATCAAAAGTGTGATCCTGGCTGTCGTCCTGAGTCATAGTCTCAATGAACTGCTCTACTTTGGGTCTTAATATCACATTAGCCATGCGGTCTGCACCAATGTCGTAAGGTGATATTACTTTATCTGCTCCGGAGCGTGAAATTCGGAGTTTGTTTTTGTTTTCGTTAGCGCGTACAAGAATAAAAAGATCGGAATTAATTTCTCTTGCCAAGAGAGTAGTAAATACGTTGTCTTTGTCGCTGGATAGTGTACAAATAAGTGCTTTAGCTCGCTCGATTCCTGCCTCACGAAGTATATTTTCATCTTGGGCATCCCCCTTAACATGTACATGGTTATCGTTGCTAATGCGCTCAATACTAGAATCGTGGTTCTCAACAATGACGAGAGGTAAACCTGCTTCTCTGAGAACACTGGCTATACGATGCCCAATGCGTCCATATCCACAGATTATGTAATGGTCTTCCATCTTTTCTAGTTTTTTTCGCATAGCACGTTGTAAAAATAGCTCACTTTCAAAAAGAAGTTGTGTTGTTTGGGATGCGATGTATGAAATTACTCCTATTCCCAATATAAAAATACCCATTGTGAAAAGGCGACCTTCTATAGAAAGAGATTTAATTTCGGTAAATCCAATGGTTGATATGGTAATGAACGTCATGTAGAGCCCATCAAAAAATGACATATTTTCTAAATAATGATACCCCAAGGTGCCCACAAGAAATATGACAAGCATTAAAAGAGAGGCAATTCCAATTCGGGTGAGAGCAGGATTTTCAACAACTGCAGAATAAAGCCGGTTGTTCATTTTAATTCAATTGAGAACTCACACTTATTTGAACAATTCCACCAATGCTGCTGTAAGAGCTTCTACTTATATCAATGGCAACTCCCCTTATATTCAGGCCAACGCCAAGGCTTACCCCGGCTAAGTCGAATGAATCGCTGGTTTTAGTCTGCTCATGAAGCATTCGGTTGTACCCAAGCCGGAACTTGAAGTTCTCGCTGAAAGCTGCTTCCCCACCAAAAATAACATGTCGGAAAAGGTTGTCACCAAAAGCGGGTTTTTCAAATTCACCAGGTACCCTCAAATCCCAATCATTTAACTGGCGAAGTGTGAGATGCAGGTGGAAAGGAAAATTTTCCGGTTTTTTTGAAACCCCTAATGATACATCAAAAGGAAGTTCTTCCCGAAAGCCGTTGTAGTAATCAATCTGATCTCCAAGGTTTCGGAAGGATAATCCGGCACTGAAATTTGATTCTAAGTCGAGGTAATAAATTCCTCCAGAAGCGGTAATGGCGCTCGAATTATAGTTTTGATAGGAGGAGTGAATGAAATCAACAGCTGCACCTGCAGAAAGTTTTTCGGAAAGCATTGTGCTTAGCCCGGTAGTAAGAGATAAATCGCGGGCATTAAAGGAGCCAATATTGGTACCGTTCTCGTCCAGCTCATCCATATCACCATAACCGGCATATCTGATTCCGATTCCCAATGTGCCGATATTTTTAATATCGTAAGCGCCATTCGCAAAACCGATGCGTGAATCGGCAAGATAATTCACAAATGTAGCGGAAATATTCTTAGAGGAAGTGGGTGTTAAATACGCAGGATTCAGATAAAAAAGAGAATAGTTAGCATCAAACAATCCAACATGGTTGCCACCAAGAGCAGCCGACTTAGCAGATGGAGTGATGTCTAAAAACCTGAAAATAGATGAGTTGTTGGTCTGACCCAGTGCTAATTCCGAGGAAAAAAATAAAATCAATAAACAAGAGATGTTGCGTATCTTATTCATGGTTTTTGAGATGACAATTGATACATATGTTTTGTAATATAATTAAATGATTAGGCAAGTATTTAACATTATTATTACTAACTACAGAGAGTACCAAGTATTTTTTTAATGGATTCTATTAAACAATTCGGTCAATATTCGCTGCTGCTATACCAGGCCTTACGTTCGGTAACAGAATTTAGTACATATCGGAAGAACCTTTTTAGCGAGTTTGTCAAAATCGGGTATGAATCCATTCCCATCATTATGCTTACAGGATTTTTTACAGGTGCGGTATTAACTTTGCAAACCGCATATCAGCTGGATACAGATTTATATCCGGCTTCTATTGTAGGTTCTATTGTGGGCCAGTCTATTGTAATAGAACTGGCTGCGGTAATAGGTGGTTTAGTTTTAGCCGGAAAAGTAGGTGCGCGTATTTCTACAGAGCTAGGAACTATGAGAGTAAGCGAACAGATTGATGCGCTGGAGTCGATGGGATTTAATTCGGTCACTTTTTTAGTGGTCCCAAGAGTACTTGCAGGCCTGTGTATGTTTCCGGTGTTATATGTGGTTGCGGCTACCACTGGTATAATTGGTGGAATTCTGGCCGGTTCTCTGGATGGTATTTTACCCGCTGCGGAGTTTATGCAAGGTGCAAGACAATTCTTTTACCCTGAAGATGTGATTTTCGGAACGGTAAAATCGTTCGTATTTGGTTTTGTAATTACATCTATTTCATGTTTTAAGGGATATTTTGCATTCGGTGGAGCTGAAGGAGTTGGGAACGCTACCACACAGGCAACGGTACTTGGTTGTATCTACGTGTTACTGGCAGATTTTATACTTGCGGTATTATTACTCTAGATTATGATTGAAATCAAAAATCTTACAAAGAGCTTCGGCGATCACTTGATCTGGAAGGATGTTTCTTTCAAAATCGAAGATGGGGAAACACTGGCTGTTATCGGGAAATCAGGCTGTGGTAAATCAGTACTATTAAAACACCTGAATGCCCTGCTCTATCCGGATTCAGGCAAAATTATTATTGATGGAAGTGATTTGTTTTGCCTTTCCTATTCCGAATTAAGAAAGATGAGACAACGATTCGGAATTTTATTTCAGGGAGCGGCCTTATTCGATTCGATTAGTACTTTCGAGAATATTGCCTTTCCTCTCCGGTATTTTACCAATCAAAGTGAAGATGAAATACGGGCGAATGTCGAAAAGGCTTTGGAAATGGTAAATTTAGTCGGAGCTGGAGAAAAACCTACTTCTTCTTTGTCGGGAGGAATGAGGAAAAGGGTCGGAGTAGCAAGAGCGATTATTCTTAAGCCGCAGTACCTGCTGTATGATGAACCGACCTCAGGGTTGGATCCACAGACATCAGAAGAGATTAATGAATTGATCGTACATATGGCTGATAGCCTTGATATTACCTCCATAGTAATTACACATGATATGCACAGCGTGCTAACAATTGCCGAAAAAGTTGCATTTTTAGATGACCAGAAACTTAGCTGGTTTGGAACGGTAGAAGAACTGCAGAATAGTGATTATGAACCACTGGTAGACTTCACTACGGCAAGTGAATACCAGATTACAAAATCGTAAAATTTGTAAAGGATTGAAGTTTGAATAACATAAGTAATGAATTAAAAATCGGAATCATTGTACTGGCCTCTATTTTTGTGGCTTACATAGGGTTTCGGATAATGAAAGATGAGCCTTTTTTTTCAAGCTCTAATGTGATTTACACTAAATATGCCCATGTTGAGGGTTTATTGAAGGGCGCTAATGTATCCCTAATCGGATTAAAAATAGGCACGGTAAAGGAATTGCAATATTTACCTGATGAAGACAGCATACGCGTAAGTATTAATGTAACCGAAGACGTGGTTATACCGGTTGGTTCTCAGGCTAAGCTGGTAGTTCCGAATTTAATTGGTTCCTCAACCATAGAGATTATTAAATCAAGTAATCCAACACCGCTAGAATGGGGTAGTACAATTAAAGGCGTTCGAGAAGATGGTTTACTCTCAGAGTTTTCTGAGAAGGGAGGCTCAATTGCAGATTCTGCATCTACTACGCTTGATTTAACAAACCAATTGCTTCGTTCATTTTTAAATCTTCAAGAAAAAAGCTCGGAAGACATATCAGGTACTATTTCAAACTTAAAAGAGTCAACAGAAACACTGAATGGCATTATTCAGGAAAGAAAGATGGAAGTGGACTCTATGATTGTGGATGCTAGAAATACACTAAAGAATTTGAGTGAAATGAGCGATTCCAGTAAAGGAGATATCGAAAGTTTGATTGCAAACCTGGAGCAGTTTAGTGGAGAACTTGACGCGCTGGGTAGAGAGCTTAAGGTCAGTACAGAATCCATAAGCAGCATACTTTCCAAAATTGATATTGGTGAAGGCACATTGGGTAAAATGGTAAACGATCCTTCACTATACAATAATCTGGACAGCCTAACCGTAAATCTGAACGAGTTGATCAAAGGAATACAGGAAGATCCTAAGAGATATCTCAAGCATATGCGCCTGATAGAGATATTTTAACACTTATCGCGCATCACGGGCTTTCAATTACTTAGGTATTGGCTTATATTTCCCAGCTTATGACTTGGAGCGGTTGCTGCTCCATGAAAGAAATTGAAATACAAAATTTAAGTACGATTTAGAGGATACCTATTATGGGTGTAATGGGAAAATTTAGAGACAATACAGGTATTGTCTTGTGGATTTTAATTGGTTCTTTTGGACTGTTGTGGGTTATCATGGATGTATTCGACCCAAATGCCCTTTCTGCAACTCCAAGAGCACTGGGAAGTGTTAATGGTGAACCAATTGACTTTGATGAATATAACAGCAGGGTTCAATACTATTCTAATGCATATACACAGCAAACAGGCGCTTCAATGACTGCTGAAACCCGTGCGGTGTATGAGTCTCAGGTTTGGGAAGATTTAGTAAGCGCTGCTTTGCTCGAGCAAAAAATGGATGAACTCGGAATTACTGTAACCGATCAGGAGCTTTTGGATATGGTTTACGGTGATAATCCTGATCCGCTTATCCGACAGTATTTTGCTCGTGAAGACGGCACCATCGATCCATTTGCAATTCAGAATATTTTGGGATCTGGCGAGTACACACAGGAAGCTATTGCGATTGAACTTCAGCTTCGCCAGAAGAGACGTCAGGAGAAACTCGGAAACTTTATCACTGCCGGACTTCAGGTTACAGATAAGGAAGTACTCAATGAGTATATCAAACGAAACAGTTTTGCTGAATTTTCCTTCATCCGTTTTCCATACAACGAAATTGATGAAAGTGAGATTGAAGTAACAGACTCTGAATTGAGAGCCTATTACAATGACAACAAAGAAAAGTACGAGCAGGAAGAATCTTACCGTGCTACATTCGTTGCTTTTAGTACGCTTCCTACAGCAGGAGATTCCGCAGCTATTGTTGCTGAAGTAGAAGACCTTCGCGGAGATTTTGCGGCGGCTGAAAATGATTCAGTATTCTTGCTTCGTCAGCTATCAACCACAGCATTTAATAATGTATTTGTGAAAGAGTCGGAGCTTCGTGAAGAGTATGCTCCCGTACTTGATGTTGCCGTAGGTGAAGTGACAGAAGTAATCAAATTACCAACAAGCGCAGCGGTTATTAAAAAGATTGCTGATCAGGGAGATGAAATTAAATTCGCTGTTTTTTCCAGAGCGTTTGAAGCATTGCCTTCTACCATTGATGATGCTGCGGAAGCCGCTGATGAATTCCAGTATTTTGCAACAGAAGAAAGCAGCTTTGAGGAAGAAGCCGAACGTGCAGGACTAACTACTCAGGAAGTTTTTGCTACAAAAGGCAACTCATTCATTTCAGGATTAGGATCAAGCCAGCAAGCGCTTGACTTTTTTGCCCGATCAGATGAAGGAGATATCTCATTGCCACTCGAATTGAATTCACGTTTTGTAGTAATTAAGCTTGAAGAAAAAACAAAGGCTGGTTATCGTCCATTCGATGAAGTTCGTAGTCAGATTGAAACTCAGGTAAAAAACGACAAACGCAAAGAAGCTACAGTTGCCAAAATTCAAAGCATAATGGCGGGCAGTGGTTCTCTTGAGGCACTTAGCTCAGCATCTTCAAAAGAAATTCAAAATATGGATAATCTTGCTGCCAGCAGCGTGGTTATTACCGGCGCGGGAAGAGAGCCGGGCATTATCGGTGCAGTTTTCAGCATGACTGAAGGACAAACTTCAGGCGTACTGGAAGGTTTGAATGGAGCTTATGTTGTTGAAGTTACCAGCCTGACTAAGCCTGATGCTTCTACTTTGGATCAGACAACGGCAAACCAAATTAGGTCACAACTGGAACAACAAGTTAACCAAAAGTATATGTCTATTTGGTTACAGGAATTGAAAGAAGAAGCCGAAATTACCGATAACCGGGCACGGGTTCTTCGATAAGATTTAAGAAGTTTTTTTTAAAGGCGAAGACAGATGTTTTCGCCTTTTTTATTTAATAAAGTTTTAAGCCACCGTTAAGGTTGCTAATTTAAAGCATGAAAGAAGTTACCCAACAGGAGAAAGATACATTCTGGATGCAACAGGCATTGGATCTTGCCCGGAAAGGGGAAGGTTTTGTTTCGCCAAATCCGATGGTGGGTTGTGTAATTATATCTAAAGAAGGAGAGCGAATCGGAGCAGGCTATCACCAAAAGTACGGTGAAGCACACGCCGAAGTTAATGCCGTTAACTCCATCAAGAATAAGAAAGAGCTTGAGGGAGCTACAGTTTATGTATCGTTAGAACCATGTGCGCACTTTGGAAAAACTCCTCCTTGCTCCGGCATGTTAGCGAAACTGCCGATTTCGAGAGTGGTTGTTGCCCATCAGGATCCAAATTCAAAAGTAAATGGTGCAGGGCTATCTGAGATCAGGAATGCGGGTATTCAGGTTGATGTGGGGGTTATGCAAAAGGAAGCCGAAGAATTGAATGAGTTTTTTATTCATCACCAAACCTACGGCCGACCATTCATCACACTAAAAATAGCGCAAACCGCAGACGGTTACACAGCGGCGCCTGATGGAGATTCGAAGTGGATTTCAGGAAAAGGTTCAAGGAAGTTGGTACATGAATGGAGAGCTAAGTACGATGCTGTTCTGGTGGGCAGAGCAACCGCAATGACAGACAACCCCTCCCTCACGGTAAGACATGTTTCCGGAAGGCAACCGAAGCGGGTTGTGATCGACGGACCATATGAGCTACCAAAAGAATTGAATCTATTCTCCGATAAGCATGAGGAGAAAACGATCATTGTCACCTGGAATAAAAAAGCTTCAGAAACCGATGCCGATCCGATGCTCAAATTGATGAAACACAACTATTTCAGAGGAGAAGTTATTCAGGTTTCCAAAAAGGACGGGCATGTTAGCTTACAACAGGCATTCAAAGAGCTGGGAGATCGTGGGATTACTTCTGTTTTGGTGGAAGGTGGGCAACAGTTGTCTTCTTCATTACTCAAAGAAGGATTGGTCGATAAACTTGAACTGTTTATTTCTCCAAAACTGTTAGGAGGAGGAACCCGGTCGGTTTTAAATCTTGGAATCAATAAAATGCGCGACATCACCGAATTAAAAGAAGTCTCCTGGACTAAGATCGGGGACGATATACTGCTAACCGGATATTTATAAAATCAGGAATCATGTTTACAGGAATAATACAGGAAACAGGAAAGATAACATCCATTAAAAGTTTAAATGGCGGAGGATTGGAAACAACCATAGCATGTTCTTTTGCAGGGAGTTGTCATATTGATGAAAGCATTGCCATTAATGGAGCTTGCCATACAGTAACAAGTTTTAATGAGAATACCTTTACAGTGCAAAGTGTGGAGGAAACGCTTCGAAAAACGACTATGGGAGATTTAGCAGAAGGTAATGAGGTAAATCTGGAACGTTCGCTAACTCTTCAAACAGGTATTGAAGGGCATCTGGTACAAGGGCATGTTGATACCGTTGGAGAAATCAGTTCCATGGAAAAGGAAGAAACCGGCTGGTTGATTGGAGTACATTTTCCGAAAGAATTTGAAACTATGATTGTGGGTCGGGGAAGTATAACTATGGAGGGAATAAGTCTGACTATAGCCCGTGAAGAGGGAAATGAATTTATGGTGGCTATTATTCCATACACGTGGGAGCATACTAATCTCAAAAACAAGAATGTGGGAGATAAAGTAAATCTGGAATTTGATGTGATTGGAAAGTACGTTGTGAAATATCTGGCCAGTATTGACCGAAATGGCAACTAGTAGGTTCCGGATCCTCGTCTGTCGGAGCTTCTTTCCAGGTTTTTAAGAACAGGCAACTTTTGGAACAAGGTCTGCATTTGAGAGCTGTTTACTGTTAAACGAAACAGGTAGAACTGATTATCACCAAAGGGACTTATTCTGAATGAAAGATCCCAACACTCCAGATTTCTGTTTAAGGAGAATTGAGTTGGAGTGAGTTCTTCCTGAATAAAATCATACCCAAGGCTGGTACTAAAGCGCCATTTTGGAGTCAGGTTGAAGGTAATACTACTTGCATTAAGGGTAGCAGTTTTTCTTGGGGAATTATTGAATTGATACGTCCAACTATATCTGAAATTCAAAGAAAGACTCCAGGGTGAATTTAGTGGTGCCACAGGTTCGTAGCCAAATCCGGGATCAATAGTGCTGAAAATGCCTTGATTGAATGGATCGTACTTGCGGCGATAAATCGGAGTAAATGTATTTACTCTTCCATTTCCTCCACGAAAAGAAGTACTCGCTGAAACATTAAAGCTCTCAAGTTGAGCTAATTTTTTTCCGTCTTCAATTAAAAAACTGTTTATGGTCCCTCCAGTAGAATTACGTTGATAAAAAGAAAAACGAGCTCCGGCATTAATATTAATCCCTTTAATTGCACTGGATCGAAAAGTCGTATTAAGCTGACTCAGTTTTAAACTATCTGCGGCAAAGTTATAGGATGCACTTAAAGAAAGATTGTCAATCAGCTTCAGGTTTCGTTCGGTTTTTTCTCCGGTAGTATCCCTTTTAACCACTTTGGTTTCAAAAATATTCTGGATTTGAACGGATAAAGAACGTTGTTCGCCTCTGCCGGGCCCGCTAAAAACTTCATCTTCAAAAATGCTGTACTGCCGGGTATTACCAAGTGTATCGGTTTGAACGGTTCGGTAATAGCCCCATTTGTCATCGCTGAAATCAGGTCGGTAGCCAAAAGACACTCTTGGTTGAAGGGTGTGCCGGAAACCTTCCAGATTACCTATTTTTCTATTAGACAATCCATAAATAGTAGTGGCAAGCGAGATGGATGTGTTGAAGTCTCGCGCCGCAACAAAGCCAACCACTTTATCGGTTTCTACACGGTTCGAATCGGCATTAAAACTTTGCCTTATGGAAGTTGGAAACCAATATTCATTTATATTGAAGCTCGCCGAGGAGTTTATAAATTGGCTTGGAAAAAGTTGCCCCAGGCTTAAAGAAGCACGTTGCTGAAAGCCGGTTCTGAAATGTTCGTTATTACCTGTTGCATCCCGATAGACATCGGGATCAAAAAGAGCCTCAAGAAATGTAGTTTCGGCAGAATCTCCATCTATCGGTCGATAGTCAAAATCTGATTTCAAATTGTTGTTATAGTTAACAGAGATATTCTCGTACCATCGTGGTTCGTTTCCTGAGTTAGAAGACTGAAAAGGAGAAAAGGTTTTGAGGCTGAACGTAAGGTTAGGCCCTGTTAATGTAGTTGTGTTATTAAAGAAATTTTGATTTAACTGAGAATTAGCCCCGAAACTGAACAAACCTTCAGGATGTTTATAGTTATAGCTTGCTCTTGAGTCTGAAGATGTTTGAGCACGTTCATCAATATCTAAAGAGTTTTGGCGAAAGTAGTTTTGCGTCCTTAAGTTGATATTGGCAGTAACAGAGGCAAAAGGGGAAATAGTTTGGCTATGTTGAACACCCAGTGACTTATTAATACTTCGGGTGAAATTTGGATCAGTTGGTTCCAGCCCCTGATCGCGGGAATAACCAATATTTACTGAGCCGTTAAAACTATCGGTTTTTCTGTATTGATTCCGGTTTTGAAATGCGAATGTACCGGAAGTGTAAATATCAGCACTTACAGTTGTAGTAAAATAATCACTTACATACTGGAACCAGCCAACATTATTCAGTCCAATTCCCCGCGACGCCTGTGCATCAAAAATATACGTTGGAGTAAGCAGGCCGGATCGTTTTTGATCAATTCCGGAAGGAACATACCCAAATGGAAAAACCAGTGGGTAAGGTATATCAAGAATATAGAGCCGGGCATTGGTGAAAAATATCTCATCCTGATCTACCACCTTCATTTTTTTAGCCTTTATGTAGTAATACAGATAGTCTGGAGGACATGTGGAATAAATTCCATCTTCGATAAACACCTCCGTTTCGCTCACATTCTTTACTTTTGATCCGATCAAATGACCTTCCCCAACCTCTACCCTGGCAGCCTCAAACTTACCTTTCTTAGTTTTATAATTAAATAGGATCCGATTACTTCGGATTTCATCACTATCACGGGTAAGTACAGGCATAGACAGTGTATCTTCCGGTGCAGATGCAGTGGCTTCGACCGTGTTCAATTCAAGATTCATTTCAATTTCACCGGATGATAATGTACCAGAGGGATGGGTCACTTTAGAAGACCCAAAGAGAGTGGCGATTCGACCAGACCTGAAATCAACAATTAAAGAATCCGATGATTGAAATTCTACCGCATCAGGTGGAGTACTACGGGTAGCATTAGTAGAGGGAGGTGAATTTAACGAAGGATCGACGTCTAGTGTACGATCGATACGGATATTTGTAGAATCAGATTGTTGCTGAGCAGAGAGAAACGAGGAGGAGATAATGCATATCAGGCAAATACTGAAAACATACCTACCTATATATGTTAAAACTCCATCCAGCATGTGAATAATTAGTTAAGAAAAAGAGTCGAAAGCTAAACCTGCAGCTCCGAGTAATGAACTGTCGTTTCCAAGATCCTCATAAACCAGTTCAAAACCATCCTGAAAAGGAGCCATCATATGTTTGGCTACAATTTCTCTGGCAGGATCAAACAACCATTTCCCGGCTTTAGAAACGCCTCCGCTAAGCACATATTTTCGGATATCCATCATGTGCGTATAATTAATGATGGCGTACCCGAGACGCTGCCCGGTTTTCTCCAGAATTTCAATAGCAAGCTCGTTACCTAAATTTGCTTCCTGGGTTAAGTCAACTGGTTCAAGTTTGTCAAAGTCTCTGCTGAATTTTTTATAGAGGTCGTTTTCAGGATGTTGGCTGATCATATCTGAGGCGAAACGGCTCATAAATCGCTGACCTACATATGCCTCTATGGTTCCGCGCGTCACACTATTGGAAAGCGGCCCATGATAATCAATAATTACATGACCTAATTCACCGGCCATGCCCTGTGTGCCCCGGAATAGTTTTTTATTGAAGATTATCCCACCTCCAACTCCGGTACCCAGAGTTATCATAATAAAACTCTCGAATTTTTGCCCGACCCCAAAGTGAAGAGAGCCTAGCGCAGCTACATTGGCATCATTTTCGATTCGGCAGGGAAAGCCTGTGCGGGCGGTAATTTCGTCAGCAGCATTTATATTTTCCCAACCGGCAAGATTGGGGGCGTGAGTAACCGTAGTTTGATCCAGATTTATTAATCCCGGCAAGCCCATTCCTATACCAACAACTCCATCTTTTTTCGAAAGCTCCAGAATAGTTCCGGAAATGCGATCCAAAAGATGATCCTTCCCGAGGTCGGCATGTGTGGGAGTAGAATTCTGTTCGATTATACCAAGTTTTTTATCAACAACGGCGGTTTTTATGTTTGTACCGCCCAGATCAATTGCAATTGCTTTCATTCAAAAATAATTATTCAATCGGGTAAACCCGATAACCAGGTTAATTTTCCGGCTTAATTTTATAGACTGTTTCCCCAGGTTTTCGCATACCATATTCTTCCCGGGCTATTTTCTCCAGCAAAGCAGGATCACTTTCCAATAAAGTCATCTTCTCTTTAAGAAGTTCGGATTTTTCCGATAACTCTTCAGTACGAGATGCCAACTCTTTTTTTCGTTCGTTTAGCTCCCAGCGGGTTTTAAGGCTATAGACGTCGATAAATGAAAACCATACTAAAATAAACGCCCCCAAAAGCAGGGCCAGAAAAGATTTATTCCAACGAAGAGGATTGAACAAGTCCGAATTCATAGATGATTTATGTAGAATTAACTTGAGGGTACAGAAAAATACATTAATTTGATATTTAATAATAATTCAATGCGTACAAATCCATGCTTCGTAAATTTACACTCTTTTCTTACTTGATCGGTGTGTTCTTTGTTAGTGAAACGAAAGCGCAATATGCTCAGAATGAGTGGATTAACGTGTATTTTAATATGCCGCCAGGAAGTGAGTATAACCAGGGAAATCATGAATGGGATTTGCTAGGAACACTGGAGGCTCTCATCGATTCTGCAAGTTCAAGTGTAGATCTTAATATTTATGATCTTGAGCACCCCAGAATTGCGTATGCACTGGTTCGTGCGAAAGATCGTGGAGTCCAGATTCGGATTGTTACAGATAACCACAACCGAGACGACAGCAGAGAAGTGGATGCCGAAATGTGGAAGATTCTTGGAGAGGCTGGGATAATTTCCATTGATGATGATGGAGATGTATATAGAGAGTTTGGAAATATTGAGGATAATAACCTTGTAAATGCAGGGGCCGACATGCACCACAAGTTCGCGGTAATCGATTATCTGTCACCCTCAAAAGAAGATGACATTGTCTGGACCGGTTCAACAAACCTGACTTATACCGGAGCTTTTAATACCAACAATGTAGTTGTATTAAAAGATGCAGAAGTGGCACAGGTATATCAGGAGGAATTCAATCAAATGTGGGGAAGTGAAGATAGCGAACCAGACCCTTCAAGTGCTCTGTTTCACAAAGATAAGCGGGATGTGAGCCAGCATATTTTTGATGTAAACGGAACTAAAGTTGAGATTTACTTCGCTCCTATTAATCGTGATGGTAGTAAACCAAGTATTAGTGAAAGACTTGTAAGGCTTATCAAAGAAGAAGCACAGACAGACATTAAATTTCAGGCATTCTCGATTACTCCAAATATCCCGCTTAGCCAGGCAATGTGGGAGGTTTCATCCTCGGGAGATATCAAACTTGAAGGAATAATTGATCCCGGTTTTTATAGCCGGTACAGGAATGCAGGTGATATATGGGGTTTGGATGAGGCCCGGACTGGAAGCAGGATGATTTTGCCTGCTAAAGAAACTCGCAAATTACATCACAAAGTGATGGTTTTGGATGCTGAGAACCCTGATTCAAACGACGTGGCAGTAGTTGTTACAGGATCATACAACTTTTCGAATAACGCAGAATTCAATAACGATGAAAATATTCTGATCATTTATTCAGATGAAATTGCTGCTCAGTATGCAGCAGATTTTTCCGGGGCATTTCTAAGAGCAAAGGGTGAAATGGAAGCGCCGGCTCCTCCGGTTGATCCGGAAGTCTGGTACGATGTGTATTCAATCAGAGACGGTGGATACTTTGAAATTGAAGTACTACCAGGCTTTGGATATCCGGTTCGTTTACTTGGTGTAGATGTACCTTCGCTTTATGCCGGAGAAGACTCTTCTGAATATTTCTCTGGGGTGGCAGCAGACTATCTCAGAAATTTAATCGAAGGTCGAAAAGTGAGAATAAAAGGCCCTAATGGAGATAAACCTCAAGCCAGATACGGAGCTTTTCGAGCGTATGTAGAAGTGGATTATGACGGCAGATCTTTAGCATTGAATCAAACTATGATAAAGAAAGGATATGGTGATCCTACTCCAAATTTCATTCAAAATCCTGATTCATTGCGTGTATTTAGAATTTATAAAATTGAAGCGATGGAGGCGCAAGAGGGCTTCTGGAGAAATCCTTGGTTAAGGGGTACTATTGTTTCAAGAACCAAAGAAGCCGGTAAAGGCGATGCCGCTGAAGTTGTATATCCAATCAACATAAATACCGCAGATCAAGCTACTCTTCAGCTTCTCCCGGGAATTGGAGAAGCCTATGCAAAACGGATCATTGAGTACCGTGAGCAAAACGGGGGGTTCAAATCTGTCGAAGAGCTTATGCAAGTTCGTGGGATAGGTGAAAAAAGGCTTCAGCGACTCCGTCCCATTATAACTATTTGAAAATAAAAAACCCCGTCCGAGGTCAATCGAACGGGGTTGGTCAAGAGAGAGTCAATATGAACTCTTTTAGGGGATATAATTTGTTGTGATTCGGGTGGGACTCGAACCCACGACCCACGGCTTAAAAGGCAGTTGCTCTACCAACTGAGCTACCGAATCAGTCACAGACCCCAAAGATAAGGCTTTTAGTTTTATTTTATCAATCAAAAATTGAGAAAACCTTATTAAAAGTTACTTATTCTTCTGAAACTGGTTCGGATTTTAAAATACTAACCAAATCACCTTCTAAGCTTGTAACCGGTTCTTCGATAATCCTTCCGTATTCTTTGTTTCGCCTGACGATAATAAAAGTTGGAGTAAGCTTCAAGTCCCAGCGTTCTACTAATTCTTTAGGTTCTGCTTTTTTTCGACTCACTGCGATGTATTCAACATTGATTTTTGGATTGTTAGCTTCCTCAAGTGTTTTCATAAAAGCAGGAATTTGCTTCTTACTGTCGTGGCACCAGGTTCCAAAAAGTACATAAATAGTAACCGAATCCTGAATTTCACTTAAATATTTCACTGCTGCAGTGTCCGGGGTGTAACGTTTCATATATATATCAAAAACGCTGTGCTCTGCGCGAACCTGTTCGGCTGTGGTTGGCCCTATAATATCGGTTGATTGTGCAGAGATAGTTGCGTTTATAAGGAGCATCATCCAAAAGAGAGAAAAAACAAGAGCAGACTTCTTTAATTTGAGCATAAGCAATTCTGTGTTGCAGGTAGTATCTTCCGAAATATAGTGTTTACCAAATAAATAAGATGGCCAGTATTTTTACCAAAATCATACATGGAGAAATTCCTTGTTACAAGATCGCAGAAGACGAACAGTATTTCGCTTTTCTGGATATTAACCCGATTGCAGAAGGGCATACGTTGGTGGTTCCAAAAAAAGAAGTGGACTACGTGTTTGACTTGGAAGACGAAGTTCTTTCAGGGCTGATAAGTTTTTCGAAAAAAGTAGCACTAGCGATCGACGAAGCACTGGGTACTATTCGCACAGGAGTAATTGTAGAAGGAATGGAAGTTCCTCATGCTCATATACATTTGGTTCCAATTTATTATGAAGGTCAACCAGTAAGCCTTGGACGAAAAACTGAAGTAAGCAAAGAGCGCATGCAAGAATTGGCGCAACTTATTAGTAAGGCGGTGAAGGAATGAAAATCTTAATCATAAACGGCCCAAACCTGAATTTGCTTGGCACTCGTGATACTAATGTATATGGAACCGGTACACTGGATGAACTAAATGCTTTTTTGGAAGAACAGTTTCCTGATCACAAATTTGAATTTTTCCAAAGCAATGTGGAAGGAGAAATCATCAATAAACTTCAGGAAGCCATGAAAGATGGCACAGAAGCGCTGGTCACAAATCTTGGGGCGTACACCCATACTTCAGTAGCACTTCGGGATGCGCTGGAACCAATTACCTTTCCAAAAGTAGAAGTTCATATTTCCAATATTCATGCACGCGAGGAATTCCGGGAGAAATCGCTGACCGGAGAAGTGATGAACGGTATCATAACCGGCTTTGGAAAACACAGTTATATGCTTGGAATCCAGGCAGTAGAACATCTATCCTCTAACGGGTGAAAAAACTCAAAGAACTCTTTTCTGATACACTTATTTACGGCATCAGCAGTGTCTTTGCCCGCTTTATAAATTACTTACTCGTCCCGCTTTATACCGGAATTTTCGAGCCCGAAAAGTACGGAATTGTCGGTTTGGTATATGCAGCAATCGGTTTTCTGAATGTACTTTTTACGATGGGGATGGAATCGTCTTATATCAGGTATGGCAAAGATCGTGAATATGCTGGTAGCTATTTCAAAACGCTTCAACTGTTTTTGCTAGGATCTTCAGGGGTACTCCTTCTCCTTCTTTGGTTGATGCAGCCCGTTCTTTCACCATTACTTGGACTTGAAGATGCAGCAGAAGGTATATTCCTGATGATGTTAGGGATTTTATTCTTTGATACTCTTTCTATTGTTCCATTCGCAGAACTGAGGTTGGTACAGAAAGCATGGCTTTTTGCAACACTTAAAACGATCAATGTAATCATCAATCTTGGACTCAATTTCTATCTGATTATCGGACTTAATTATGGAATCGAAGCGGTATTCATTAGCAATCTTGCAGCATCGGGAATAACGGCACTGGTGATCTGGATACTTACTCTCTCAATGATGTCAGGTCAGTGGAAAAGGGAATTTCTTCAGAAATGTCTTTCTTTCGGATTACCCTTTATACCGGCAGGAATCGGGCATGTAATTAACGAGATGCTGGACCGATTTTTCTTACAAGGGATGTCAGAAGAGTCAATCCTGAGTATCTATGGTCAGGACTACTCCCCGGAGCATATTGTTGGAGTGTATAATGCCTGCTACAAACTCGCGGTATTTATGCTATTGTTGGTGCAGATGTTTCGAATGGCCTGGCAACCATTTTTTATGCGCCAAAGTGATGGAGAAGACGCCCCGGCTCTATTTTCCCAAGCCTTCACCTTTTTCAACGTAGCTGCAGCAGTTGTCTTTCTGATGGTTTCCTTATTTCTGGAGCAGATTGTTTCCATTAAAATCCCGTTTTTGGATGCATATCTGATTGGCAAAGAATATTGGATGGGACTTTCGATCGTGCCTTTTCTTTTGATAGCATACTGGTTTCAGGGTTGGTATGTGAATTTCTCGGCCGGAATTTTTATTGCCGAAAAGACCAAACGCCTGGCACAAATTACCTTAACCGGCGCAGTGGTTACTATTGCAGTAAATCTGGTTCTTATCCCAATCTATGGCATGATGGGTTCAGCCATAGCTACATTACTAAGTTATTTGGTTATGGCGATGTTGATTTACCGTTACTCAGTTTCCTCTTTCAATGTACCTTATAAACTATGGCAAGGATTTGCAGTAGTTGGAGTTACAGCGCTTGCCGTTTTTGGAAAGCCCTTTTTATCTGAGCGATTTTTTTCGGACATTACCGCTTCAATAGTATTATTTATTAGTGCTTTGTTTTTGATCAGTATAGTGAGTTTTGGAGACAGATTATCAGCACTAAAGGACCGCTGACCGGGATAGTTAAAAGTCGGTTTAATAAGGGATTACAAAATGAGTAGCCAATATAAAGTCGGGATTTATGTAGATGCCGTAAATGTGACCATGAATGGTGGATATGGATTGAGGTACGACACCCTCAGAAAATTTTCCTGCCGGGATGGTGGCCTTCCTTCCCGCCTGAATGTATATTTGTGTTATGATGAAGAGCGCCTGAAAACAGATCCCGAATACAAAGATCGCAATAAACGCTTTTGTGATATGCTCCGCGACTTTGAATACAAAGTGATAGAGAAGCCCATCCAGATTTATACGAATAACGATACCGGAGAAAAGGTTTCTAAATCTACCATCGATATGGATATGGCGGTGGACATGCTGGTTCAGGCCGAATATCTGGATAAGATTGTTTTGCTAAGCAGCAATGGAAGTTATTGTAGTGCCGTAAATGCTATTCAAAACAAAGGCTGTAAAGTGGAGCTGATTGGCTTTGATAATGTCTCTTCCGTACTCAAAAAGTCTGTGGATTCTTACGTATCGGGATATCTGATTCCCAAAATGCTTCCGGTGGAATCGCCGTATGCCTGGGGCGATCCCGGTTCCCGTGTTCGCGGCGTTTGTTACGATTTTTCCCATCAGGATGGATACGGTTTTATGCGCTTCCAGTCTAAATTCAGTGATAATTTGTGGGTAACCGATTCGCGGGATTGCGACTCTCCATATAAAACCGTATTCGCTCATATCTCTCAGTTCGAAGACAACCTCGATTCCAACCACATACCCAGCCGTGATTTAATCTTCGAGTTTGATATCGTGCAAAACGATAAAGGCCTGGTTGCTGAGAATATCGTATTGGTCAGCGGGGATTGAGTTGTTTAAGGTAAACTAAGTCTCCCCTCAAGGGGAGATGAAAGTTCAAACAGGTACTTTGAACTTTACGAGGAGTGTTGTGAAGTTTATGATTTATGAAACCTGACAACACATTCCGTTTTCACCCCGCTCCGATGCTCCGCGTTTAAGCGCAGCAGTTACGACGCAGAGCACGTAAAGAGTTCTAAAATTTTATCACCTCATTTAGTCTTCCGTGTTTTAGTGGTGAAAATAAAAATCCCGCTTAAAAAATGAATCTCAATGCTATTTAAAGCAATAGTTGAAAAGACTCGGTTTTTAACGATATTATTTCATCTTGTTAAATAATAATGAACAAATGGATAATTTAGTCAGAGAAGAAATAGTGGAGTGGATTTCCAAACCAGAGAATAAAGAGCTTTTGGAGACTCTAAAGCTGATGAAAGAATCCTCGATTTCAGACGATTGGTTTGATGACTTAACAGAATCTGAACTACAATCCATTGAAAGAGGAAGGAAAGATCACCAAAAGAAGGACACCTTAAGCAGCAAAGAATTCTGGAAGAAAAATGCCTTATGAAAGGCAGGTAATCTGGTCGGCAGAGTCCTCAAGAAAAGCTGTATTAATTAAGGAGTTTCTCTTAGAAGAGTGGAGTGAAAAAGAGGTATTTAAATTTTTCGAAAAGCTTAAAAAGTTCGAACATAGGGTACAGCAATTTCCTTTGCTTTATCCTGCTTCTCTAAAACATCCGGAATTAAGAAAGGCGGTGATTAGCAAAAATCAATCAGTAATTTATGAAGTTGATGATGACTCAATAAGAATTATTACCATTTTAGATCATCGCCAACAGGAAACGTAAATCTATGATTACGCCGCAGAACACGTAACGAGTTCTAAAATTTTATCACCTCATTTAGTGCTTCCGTGTTTTAGTGGCGAAAATAAAAATCCCGCTTACGAAAATCATAAGCGGGATTAAAGTGCAAGTAGTGAGAACCGTAGTCCTCGTTGTTTACTTATTTGTTTTGAAGTGCTTTGAACTCGTCCAAAGTACCTCGCACTGCTTTCGCAGATTCTTTAAGAAGATCGCTTTCCGCATCGGTTAATTCAACCTCAATTACTTCTTTAATTCCGCCCTTGCCCAGTTTTACCGGAACACCGATGTAGAGATCATCAATTCCGTACTCGCCATCAATATGGGCGCACACCGGGAAAATTCGGTTTTGGTCTAGCATAATTGCTTCCACCATTTGGGCAGCTGCAGCACCCGGTGCATACCAGGCAGAAGTTCCCATCAATCCAACCAGCTCCCCTCCGCCTTTTTTGGCACGATCAACGATTTCGTTCAATCGTTCTTCTTTAATGAAATGAGTGATAGGCATACCGGAAAGGGTTGTAAATCGTGGAAGTGGAACCATCGTATCACCATGACCGCCCATCAACAAGGCCTGAATATCTTTTGGAGAAACATTGAGCTCTTCTGCAATAAAAGCCCGGTATCGTGCGGTATCAAGAATGCCCGCCATACCCATTACTTTTTCGTATGGAAGTCCCGAAGCATCTTTGGCAACCTGAACCATCACATCCAGCGGATTAGAAACCACAATAATGATGGTATCCGGTGAATATTTTACCAATTGTTCGGTAACACTTTTTACAATATTGGCATTGATAGAGAGCAAGTCATCGCGGCTCATGCCTGGGCGGCGTGGAACTCCGGCGGTGATCACACACACATCAGACCCTGCTGTATCGGCATAATCGGTGGTTCCTTTAACACGTGTGTCGAAAAGTGAAATCGGAGAAACCTGCCATTGGTCAAGTGCACGTCCTTTTGATGGATAAAATGTTTTATCGCCGTCTTTTCTCTCAAGATCTACGGCTATTACTTCTTTTGCGAAATCACGCTGGGCTATACTTAGTGCCACGGTTGATCCTACGTTTCCGCCTGCTCCTACAACTGTTACTTTCATGGATAGTCTTTGTTTTAAGTTGACTGTTCTAGTTCAGAAATTTCTGTCTTTAAATCTGACATTAAATTATGAATTTTAAATGTTGAATTTTGAATTAATCCACTTTCAATAATTCAAAATTCATAATTCAACATTTAGAATTTACCTAATTCTTAATTCTTCGGGAGTCTTGTCCCCACATCAGTTTTTTTCTGAGGGTCTCAAAGTAGTTTTGTCCAGGTAAGTGAATCAGGTTAAAAGAAAGCTTCGATTTAATAATTTCTACTTCCAGCGGCAATTCCTGTTCGTCACAAACCACTCCATCATATGAAAACAATACGCCACTTTGCTGCGGCTCTACCCGCACTTTCAGGGGTTTATCAGATCGTAGAACCAATGGTCGGGTGGTTAAAGTGTGCGGATTAATTGGAGTAACCAGCACTACTCCTGAGCCAGGTACTACAATAGGTCCGCCTGAAGACAAATTGTACGCAGTAGATCCGGTTGAAGAAGCAACGATCAAACCATCCGCCCAGTAAGTGTTGATAAAATCTCCATCATATTCTGCACTAATATTTACCATCGAAGTGGTGTCTTTTCGAGTAAAGAGAAACTCATTCAAAGCAAAAAACTGGTTGCCATAATTATCAGTGGCTTTAAGATAGTGGCGTTTGTCTAGTGTGTAATCACCTTTCAATACAAGATCAAGCGCTTCTTCCAACTCTTCGGACTGTATGTTGGTCATAAATCCAAGTCGGCCACTATTAATTCCAAGGATAGGTTTTCCGGCGCTGCGTGAAATCCGGGCAGTATATAAAATGGTGCCGTCACCGCCCATTACCACAACCACATCGCTTGAGTTGATGGAATCCTTATCTGAATTGGTGATGGTAAGTGATTTTGAAGCCTCAATTCCAAGCTGATGACAAACGTCTTTGCTGATTAAAAGATGAGCCTTATTTTTTTCCGCCCACTTTATAGTGGAATGGATGACATCCTTTACTTCATATTTTCCGGGGTTTGCTACAACAGCGAATTTCATAATGAGTAAAAGTAACGAACTTAATGATTAACAAGAATCTTGATTTAAAACAAAAAAGTCTCCCCTTGAGGGGTGTCAGAAAAGCCATGGCTTTTCGAACACCCTCCGTCACTTCGTGACACCTCCCTCAAGGGAGGACTTGTTATTTAATCCCCTTTAAACCCTTAATTCCTTTGGCAGCTTTTTCGCTTAGAAGATTTGTCTCATAGCTACGAATTCTACCATTCTTAGCCTGGTGCTTATTGATTCCGATCGAAATCAACTCATCCATAAGCTGGGTGAAATTTATGTCTGACTTATCCCATAGATAAAAAGAAAAAGAGCCGGGGATAGTGTTGATTTCGTTGAAATAGACTTCTTCTGTATCTGAGTTCACAAGGAAATCAAGTCGCGCAACACCGGATGCATCAAAGGTTTTGAAGATATGAACCGCCATGCTTCTGATGGTCTCAGTAAGTTCCGGGGAAATATCCGCGGGGATAATCCGATCAGCTGAAGCCATGCCTTTTTCAGCACTCCCACCACTTTGGTATTTATCTTCAAAAGAAAGCGTTTCAGTATTTCCCAACGGTCGCTCACACACACTTGCCCTGCAATTCTCTGCAGTACCTAATACCGAACAATTGATTTCCATTAGCGGCTGAACGGCTACTTCAACAAGCAGATGGGCATCGTAGCGGAAGGCTGTTTCCACAGCTTCGATCAATTCTTCCGGATCATTAACTTTTTTCACACCAATACTGCTGCCCAGATTTGTTGGTTTTACCACCAAAGGAAAACCCAGCAGTTTCGCTTCTTCCAAAATGGTATTCTGGTGCAGTTCCCAATCACTTTCATAGAAGTCGAGACTGGAGGTAACGGGGATTCCATTTACCTCACACAGCTGCTTTGCTTTAACTTTATCCATTCCAACCGATGAGCCAAGAACACCACTACCAGTATATGGCACATTGAACATTTCGCAGACTCCCTGGAACGCACCATTTTCACCTTCGCTGCCATGAAAAGCGCAAACAACGGCATACACAGGAAATTCCAAAGGTTTCGAAAAGAGCCCACTCTTTCCTTGCTCTTTTAAAAGCGTTCGCCCGATATCATCTTTAACAAAAGCACAAGGGGAAGCTTCTTGTTCCAGTTTTGGCAAATCTTTGTACTGTGATAAGTCTTTGAGCTTTTCACCGGTCAACCACAGACCGGATTTAGTGACATATAGCGGTATAATTTGGTAAGAACTGTCTTCCAACGAAGACATCACCTGCATAGCGGTAAGCACGGAAACTTCGTGTTCAGGAGAAACCCCTCCGAAAGCAACGACTAGATTTTTATCGGACATCAAAATTTGCTGAATTTTGTTTAAGTGAAATATAGAGAGAAACGAGGTTGGAATTAAGCCGGATTCAATTCAAAGCGAAATTATTTCGAAACAAATGCTTCGCTCATCCCTCTATTAACTGATTGCTTGTAGTCTTGTTCCAGCAGTTAGAGGAAATCTCTATGAAAACAAAGAAGCATGTACTTGCCAATACCCTTTTGGTTATTGTGCCTTCCTTTACCTTTCTGTTAATTGCAGAAGTTATGTTCAGGGGTATGATGAGTTCTGAGTTGAGTATCAAAAACGATGAACGTTCCTTGATGTATTCCCATCATGATACACTGGGTTGGTTTCCAACAAAGAACACGAAAGGTTCATTTAAAGGGCTAAAAGAGGTTTCAGTCAGGCACAATTCAAGAGGCTTCAGAGATGAAGAGCATGAGCCCGGAGAAAAAAGCAGAATGATGGTTTTGGGAGATTCTTTTGTATGGGGATATGATGTGGAAGAGGAGAACAGATTCACAGAAGTTCTGGATAATAAACTGGACGATTTGGATGTATTTAATTTAGGGGTCAGCGGATATGGAACCGATCAGGAATGGATTCTTCTCCAAAAGAATTTCGATTTTTACAGTCCCGAGGCAGTGCTTCTTATTTATTGTGCCGATAACGATCGCCTTGATAACCGGATGAACAAACGGTACAGCTATTTCTATAAACCTTATTTTGAAGAACTGGATGATTCATTGATTATGAAAGGAGTACCTGTTCCTGAAGGTTATCGGCAGTTTTATAAAGAGCGGGAAATTGCCTCAAAATCCTACCTTGGTCGATTGGTTGTGAACTCCTATTACAAACTCGCTTATCCTAAAGTTTTTCTGGAAACAGACCCTACCTTTGCGCTCATTTCAAAAATGAAAAAATATTCTGAAGAAAGAGGGAGCACATTTCTTGTTGGTTTACAAAAAGAGGATAAAGCCCTGATGTATCATCTCAACAGGGAAGGCATAGACTTCGTAAATGTAGAAAATAGTTATTTGAGAGGTTGGCACTGGAATGAGCAGGGGCATGAATTTGTAGCTGAAAAGATTGAGCATTTTTTGAATGAAAATGATTTATCCTGGTAAGGATTATTCCTAATTTGGTTGGAATAATTATTAAAGAAGCACATCTATAAAGGAATGAAAAAAGTAGTCACTAAAGCAGATCAACTCGATTTTACATTGGCAGAAATTGAACCAATGCCCGCACCCGGGAAGGTGTTGGTAGTAAATCCTTCAGAATTTGATGTGGAATATGTCATCAATCCACACATGAGTGGACATATTGGCGATATAGATAAGGATGCAGCGTTTAAAGAGTGGGTTGCTTTGAAAGAAGGCTATGAACGTCTTGGGCTTTATGTTGAAGTAATCGAGGGAGAGAAAGGATATCCGGATATGGTATTTTGCGCGAACCAGAGTCTTCCTAATATCACGAGCGATGGCAAAAAACAGGTTGTAATGAGCGTGATGCATGCTCCTCAGCGTAAAGGGGAAGTTTCACATATTCAGAAAGTATATGAGAAAAGCAGCTACGAGATCGTGCATCTTGATGAGAGTAAGTTCACCGATTTTGAAGGAATGGGCGATGCAATCTGGCACTTCAAAAAAAGATTAATTTGGGGCGGGTATGGGTATCGTTCTTCGCTGGATGTGTATTCACATGTTTCCGAAACCTTTAACACTCCTGTTATTGCACTCGAGCTTATTGACGATCGGTTCTATCACCTGGACACCTGCTTTTGTGTGTTGAATGAGGAGACGGTAATGATTTATTCAAAAGCATTCACCGAAGAAGGTCGTAAGCTTATCCATTCAGTTTTCCCAAATGTGATTGACACCAATGATTATGAAGCGGCAGAACTTTTCGCTTGCAACGCTACCTGCCCCGATGGTAAAAATGTTTTTATTCAGGAAGGATGTTTGGAAGCAAATAAAGCGATGGAAGAAGCTGGTTTTACCGTTCACGAGTTCAGCACCAACGAATACCTGAAAAGTGGCGGTAGTGTATTTTGCATGAAGATGATGCTTTGGTGATCTTGTAATTTTAAATGTTAAGTGTTAAATGTAGGGCACCATTTAACACTTAACATTGAGCATTTAAAATTAATACTGTGCTAAAGCCACTTTTCTCATTTCTAATTCTGATAGCTCTAATACTCAGCCTCAACACCAAATTCGGTTCAATTCCTCCGCTGGGAAAGTTTTTTGATCCAGATGCAGGATTTTGGGCTAACGCGGAAACTTCTTTACCAGACTCTGAAGAGTTCACTTTTGATGCTTTAAGTGGCAAGGTATCTGTCTATTTTGATGAACGACGTGTCCCCCATATTTTCGCGGAAAACGAGCACGACCTATATTTTGTCCAGGGATATATAACTGCCAGGGATCGTCTTTTTCAAATGGAGATGCAAACCTACGATGCAGCCGGTCGGCTTTCAGAGCGGTTAGGATCACGTACACTTAATCGAGATTTAAGTACTCGCCGATTAGGCATGCCCTTCGGTGCTGAAAAAGCTATTGAGTTCATTAAAAAAGATCCCCAAATCTGGGATGCTGTAAACGCATACTCTGATGGGGTAAATGCGTACATCGCAACTCTTTCACCGCCAGACTACCCTGTTGAATACAAAATTCTGGATTTTGCACCCGAAGAATGGGCTCCAATAAAAACGGCACATCTGCTGAAAAATATGACTCGTACGTTAGCAGGAGGAAGTAGCGATGACCGAACGAGCAATACAATGGCCTATTTCGGCGAAGATTTTGTTGAGAAGTTTTTTGAGGTGAAACCTGAACTTAATGATCCGATTATTCCACCTTCCCGAAAATGGGACTTCGAACGTCTTCCGGTTCAGGCTCCCGATACCTTGTTTAAACCAGCCTCTGCTTTGGAGTTGGAAAGCTTTGAGCGCCCCGAAGGAATCGGAAGTAATAATTGGGCGGTGGGGGGAAGCAAAACAGCCTCGGGATATCCGGTTCTTGCTAACGATCCACACCTTTCACTTACTCTTCCATCTATCTGGTATGAAGTACAGCTTAATGCTCCCGGTATAAACACTTATGGCGTTTCTCTTCAGGGATCTCCCGGAGTAATTATCGGTTTTAATGAGCAGGCTGCCTGGGGGACTACCAATAGCGGGATCGATGTGATGGACTGGTACGAAATCAAATTCAAGGATAATACAAAACAGGAATACTGGCACGACGGGCAATGGAAGCCCACAACAATGCGAGTTGAGGAAATAAAAGTGTGGGGAGAAGAAACCGTTTTTGATACGGTAATTTATACACATCACGGTCCGGTTTCAGAAGTAAAATCAAGGATAAATGAAGAAAGAGAGCCGGCTTATCACGCTTTGAGATGGATTGCACACGAACCATCTAATGATTTAAAAACCTTCTTTGGCTTTAACAGGATGCAAACATATGAGGATTTCAAAGAAGCGGCTTCACACTATGTAGCTCCAGCTCAAAATTTCATTTTCGCTAATTCAGAAGGAGATGTTGCTACATGGATAAGCGGAAAGCTGCCTAATAAATGGGAATTTCAGGGAAGAACAGTTAGTGATGGAACCGATACGCGATACGACTGGCAAGGCTGGGTTCCATTTGAGCATAATCCGAATATCAAAAATCCGGAACGGGGATTCATAAGCTCAGCCAACCAGGAATCAGCGGCACCGGATTATCCTTACTATTTGGAAGATGATTATGCCCCCTTTGAACGGGGAAGAAGAATCAACGATCTGTTGGCAGAAATGGAAGATGTCACCAAAGAAGATTTCCGAAAGATGCAGATGGATAATTATAGCTATCATGCAGCAACCATTTTACCCGAGATGTTGATCTGGATAAACAGAGAGCGATTATCAGATTCTGAATTAAAGATTTTAGCAGAAGTTGAAGAATGGGATTATTTCAATAATTCGGGGTTGAAAGCTCCGGGAATATTTCGTTGGTGGTGGAGCAACTTTTACTCGGCAATATTTAATGATGAATATGGCTCTACGGATGCATCCCTGCGCTGGCCTTCGCGCGACCGCTTAGTAGAAGTGATAAAAGCGGAGGAAAACTTTGAGTTCTTCGATAACATTGAAACCGAAGAGATTGAAACCAGAGAACGAATAGTAACGGATGCTTTTAAGGAAACAGTAGAAGAACTGACAAATGCCTACGGGGATTTTGGAGAAAACTGGAATTGGGGAGTGGTTATCAATAACGACTTAGATCACATTGCGTTCATTCCCGGCTTTGGGGCTCAAAATGTTTATTCCAGCGGGAATTCTGAATCCATAAATGCAACCCGTGGAAGTTGGGGTCCATCCTGGAGAATGGTGGTAGAACTTGGCCCCGAAGTTAAAGGTTGGGGAGTGTATCCTGGCGGTCCATCCGGAAATCCCGGCTCTCCAAACTACGACTCCATGCTCGAAACCTGGAGAATCGGAGAGCTTTATGAGCTTAACTTTATGAAAGAAGAGCCTCAGGAATACCTTTTTGAGTTGAAATTTAAATCCAATGATTAATTCTAAATGCTCAATGTTAAATGTGTTTCGCCATTTAACATTGAGCATTCAACATTTATAATTTATCAATGCTACTAACCGCACTAATTTTAATCCTCGTTTTTTTACTAAACCTTTTTCTCCCTTGGTGGAGCATTGCTATACCGGGACTAATCCTAGGGTATCAATTTAAAAAATCAGGATGGGCTTCTTTTGGGTGGGGATTTTTGGCTGTGTTTCTACTTTGGGGTGCTCAGGCACTCTACATTCACTTCGCCAACGATGGTGTTCTTTCCACACGAATTGCCGAAATGCTGGGAGTTGGATCGCCTTACTTTGTCATCCTAATTACCGGAGTTCTCGGAGGCTTGGTGAGTGGGTTTGCTACTTTGACGGGAAGTCTATTCAATAATAAGAAAATAAACCAGAGATAAATTTATTCTTCACTTCACCTTCACATTTATTGATTAGCTAGCCTCTCTAATAAGACGTTTAATTTAAAAAGAGAGGCTTACCATGACAGCTAAAGCAAGATTAGGTTGGTTGATAATCATACTTTTAATCCTACCAATACTAGTATGTGCACAAAACCGCCCCAACCGGGGTATGGTTAACTGGAGCAATGACACTCCTTATGTAAGATTGTACAATCCACAAACCGAACAAACGGTAACAGTAATTGTACAAAAAGTTGAAACATTTACTCCTGAAAATGGAATGGCAGTAGGTATTCATTTACAGGCAAATTTAAACGATAAGCTTCTGTATGTTCATCTCGGGCCAGCCTGGTTTATCAAAAATCAGGAATTACAAATTCTTGAAGGAGATGAGCTCGAAATCACAGGATCAATGATCACTTATAAAGGAGAAGAAGCATTAATTGCTAAAACAATAAAACTAGAGGAAAATAGTCTAACGCTCAGAGACGATTTCGGGCGTCCTGTTTGGGCTGGATGGAAAAGAGGCAGGAAAATACTAAACTAAATTTTGTGGCAATCTTTATAAACACGATATTTTTGTCATAAAATTAAGTTAACTATGTATTTGTGGTTAGATTTATTCTCATTCTGAGCGCCGTGGGATTAACCGCCTGCGCTACTCATGCTCCAATGAGTGAAATGGTGATGTTTAAAAATCCTGAGAAAGAAAGTGAAAGACTTCTAGGAGCCAGTGTAGTAGATGGTTCAATTTCGGAGGAAGAGTTTCTTGAGAAGTCGCAAAGAAATTATGAAGACTACCCGGCAACGTCGATTGGGTTATTCGCAGGAAGAATTTTTGATGATAAATTTGCTCTATCGACTACCTTAGGAAGTGCCACGGGTGCAGATATAACTTACAGATTGGGTAATAAAAATTATCTTACAGGCAGTTTAAGCTTGTTTTTCAGACCTAAAGTTATTTTTCAAAGAGCAATAGTTAATACTAGATCGGGAGGAATTTCACTTGGGGTTTTTGGCGCTGTTGAAGAGATGTACTATTCTCAAGGTTGCTCAACAGAAGGATGCTTAGGTGGCTTTCTATATTTAGGGGACAAGCCTGAATATCTTTTTAAGGCTGGATTCAGGAGTCGTTATCTTTTCCGAACTGATGAAAAATACGGTTTCAGTGGAGATTTTGAATTAGGATATCTTCCTGAAGTAAGCGAGCCATTTGTAGGGTTCTCCGCTTCATTTGTTTTATTCTAAATAAGAACCAGGTCTATAGGCTGAAGGTTTTCATGTTTAAGCCAGAAGTTCGGAGTATGTCCAAATTAGTGTATATGGGAATCAAGTGTAGCCACTATGTTTTATATCATAGTCACCTCGTAGAAATCAAAATTTGTTCATTAAATGTGGAAAAGTAACTTAGTTTCACATTGAATCGAATCCCCTCACTCCGTATCTTATCGAAACTTCAACAAAGCTTTTACCCCATTTTATTGTTAGCAATCCATAGCTTTGAGATATCAACCAAGCGAACCAAAAACAAGGCGCAGAGTTGATGCATTTTTTTAGTTCAACATATTTTCAAAAAATCCGACGCGTGTTTCGTAGTCGGATTTTTTTTGATCCCCAACTCACACAAAGAAAAAAGAATTAACCATGTCACTCCAACCAAGAAAAAAAGCCATCCTTGCACTAAGTGATGGAACGGTAGCGCACGGCTGGGCAGTCGGACACGAAGGCATAACCGGTGGCGAATTATGCTTTAACACCAGTATGACCGGTTACCAGGAAATCTTTACAGATCCGAGCTATTACGGACAGTTGATGATGATGACCTACCCTCATATCGGTAATTATGGAACCATGCCCAGAGATGATGAGCATCGTAAGGTGATGGTAGCAGGAATCATAACTCGTGCTTTTTCGTGGGAATTCAGTAATCCGATGGCCGATCGAAGCCTTCAGGAATACCTCGAAGACAACGAGATAGTGGGGATTTCAGGCGTGGATACGCGGGCGCTTGTTCGTCACATCAGAGAAAAAGGAGTTATGAATGCCGTGATTTCCTCAACCGAACTGGACGAAGAAAAGTTGGTTCAGATGGCCAGAAATTGGGAAGATATGGAAGGCCTGGAGCTGGCGACCAAAGTGACACGTTCAGAAGCACAAACCTATCAACCCGAAGGAGATTTTCAATTCAAAGTCGCGGCCTTCGATTATGGAATAAAACAGAATATTATCAACAGTCTCGTAGCCAGAGGATGTACACTCAGAGTGTTTCCGGCGCAGGCTTCTTTAGAAGAAGTGAAAGCGTGGGACGCCGACGGGTTTTTCTTTTCGAACGGTCCCGGAGATCCAAACCCAACCGGAGAATACGCACTCGAGATAGTGGATTTTGCAAAATCGACTGGAAAACCACTATTCGGGATTTGTTTGGGACATCAGTTGATGGCGATGAGCGAAGGAATTGAAGTAGGAAAGATGTTTGTGGGACATCGTGGAGCAAACCACCCGGTAAAAAATCTGGAAACAGGACTGGTAGAAATCTCAACCCAAAACCACGGGTTTGCGGTAACTGAAAACAGTGTAAAACCAGAGGTTGCTGAAATTACTCACATCAATCTGAACGATCAGACGGTAGAAGGATTGAGATTCAAGAACTTCCCGGGATTTTCGGTACAGTACCATCCGGAAGCATCTCCGGGTCCGCATGACTCAGCATACCTCTTCGATCAGTTTATTGATTTGATGAAAGAACAGAAAGGAGTTGAGGCGTGAATTAACACACCCCTAAATCCCCTCTCAAGAGGGGACTTTAAATTCAAAATTAAACAAGCGAAGTGCTTCAGCTCTTCGCAACCCAACAGCGATACAAATAACAACAAATGCCAAGACGCGACGACATACACAAAATTCTCATTATTGGATCAGGACCTATTGTAATCGGGCAGGCCTGTGAGTTTGACTATTCGGGATCACAAGCCTGCCGTTCTCTTCAGGAAGAAGGCTACGAGATAGTGCTCATCAATTCGAACCCGGCAACCATTATGACCGACCCCATTATGGCAGATGCGATTTACATGCTGCCTATGACTACGGGTTCGATCCGGGAAATTGTAGAAAAAGAAAAGCCGGATGCGGTTCTGCCAACTATGGGTGGCCAAACAGGCTTAAATCTCTGTCGCGATTTGGAAAAGCAAGGTTTTTGGAAAGAAAAGGGCATTAAGATCATCGGGGTGGATATTGATGCGGTAGAGTTGACTGAAGACCGCCAGCTATTCCGTGATAAAATGGAAGAAATTGGAATTGAACAATGTCGCAGCCGTCAGGCAGAATCTCTTCTTGATGCCAAAGAGATTAAAGAAGAACTAGGAGGACTTCCAATCGTGATTCGCCCGTCTTTCACTATGGGAGGAGCAGGCGGAGGTATTGTTTGGCAAGAGGAAGATTTCGACAAAATGGTTCTTCGGGGATTAGAAATGAGTCCGGTGCACTCGGTATTGATTGAAGAAAGTATCTTCGGCTGGAAAGAATACGAACTGGAATTACTTCGTGATGCCAATGACAACGTAGTGATTATCTGCTCCATTGAGAATATGGACCCGATGGGAGTGCATACCGGAGATTCTGTGACAGTAGCCCCTACTCAAACGCTTACCGATAAGCAGCTTCAGATACTTCGAAACGCTGCCATCAAAATGATGCGTTC
This sequence comes from Balneola sp., assembly GCA_048058975.1. Taxonomy (GTDB): domain Bacteria; phylum Bacteroidota; class Rhodothermia; order Balneolales; family Balneolaceae; genus RHLJ01. The sequence goes on along the minus strand of JBLLNP010000007.1, from coordinate 13,922 downwards.
GATCGGAACCTTTGCAGGAGGATGTAATGTACAGTTTGCGATGGAGCCGGGAAGCGACCGTTTTGTTGCGATTGAGATCAACCCGAGAGTAAGTCGTTCTTCCGCGCTGGCATCTAAAGCAACAGGATATCCGATCGCAAAAGTAGCAACCAAACTTGCTGTCGGATATACACTGGATGAGCTGAAGAACCAGATTACAGGAACCACTTCGGCATGTTTCGAGCCCTCTATCGACTATGTGGTGTGTAAAGTGCCACGCTTCAACTTCGATAAATTCCCAGGCGCTGATGAAGAACTTTCAACACAGATGAAGGCGGTTGGTGAGGTAATGAGTATCGGAAGAAATTTCCCCGAAGCCCTGAACAAAGCCTGGCAAAGTATGGAAGTAGGAAGAGATGGATTGGGTGCCGATGGCTATGAGGAAATAGATCGTAAGCATGTTCGGGAGCGGTTAATGAAACCATACTGGGACAGGTCATTACAAATCAGAAATGCCTTTAAACTGGGAGCTTCCGTTGAAGAAATTGCCGATATCACCAAAGTGGATGCATGGTTTCTTCAGCAAATCCGATATATGGTTTCTCTTGAAAACCGTACCGAAGGACAGTCTCTTAACGAGATTTCTAAGGATGATTTCTATGAATTGAAACAAGCAGGTTTCTCGGACGCCCAGATCGCGTGGCTATCCAGCAAAAGCGGAATCAAGGTTTCGGAGAACGAGGTACGGGCGCGAAGGCTTGAACTAGGATTAAAGCCATCCTTCAAACTGGTAGATACTTGTGCTGCGGAATTTCCAGCGAAAACCCCATACTACTATTCAGCATATGAAGGAGAAAATGAAAGTGTGGTTTCGGACCGGAAGAAAGTGATTATTCTGGGAAGTGGTCCGAACCGAATCGGGCAGGGAATTGAATTCGATTATTCCTGTGTGCATGCCGTACTCGCCACCAAAGAAATGGGCTACGAAGCCATTATGATTAACTGTAATCCTGAAACCGTATCTACCGATTTCGATATTGCAGACAAGCTCTATTTCGAGCCAGTTTATTGGGAAAGAGTGCTGGATATTTACGAGCATGAGAAAGCAGAAGGTGTGATTATTCAGGTGGGAGGCCAGACGGCCCTAAAGCTTGGCAAACGATTTGTAGAAGCGGGAATTAAAATATTCGGAACTGATTTCGAAATGATCGATTTCGCGGAAGACCGGGGAGAGTTCTCAGGTCTGCTTACCAGATTAGATATTCCATTCCCGGAATACGGAACAGCTACAGATGTAGAGGGAGCATTAGAGATTGCAGATCGAATAGGATATCCGGTGTTGATTCGTCCGAGTTATGTTTTAGGTGGACAAGGAATGCGAATTGCTGTAAAGCAGGAAGAACTGGAACGCTATGTAGCCAATATCCTTAAAACGCATCCCGAAAACGCCTTCCTGATTGATAAATATCTGGAGCATGCCATCGAAGTAGATGTGGATTCGGTTTATGATGGAGATCAGCTACACATTTCAGGGATGATGCAGCATATTGAACCTGCCGGAGTTCATTCCGGTGATTCTACCGCAGTAGTTCCGCCCTATTCTCTGAGCAAAGAAGTGCAGGATACAGTTCGTAAATACCAGGAACGTATAGCTGAAGCGATGAATATCCAGGGATTTCTGAACGTGCAATATGCAGTAAAAGATGGAAATGTATATGTACTGGAAGCCAATCCAAGAACAACCCGAACGGTGCCATTCCTGGCAAAAGCCAATCAGGTTCCTGAAGCGGCTATCGGAACAAAGGTAATGCTGGGTGCTAAACTCAAAGACTTTGATCTGAAATCAAAACTTAAAAACTGGGCGATTAAAGAGCCGGTATTCCCGTTCGACAAATTCCCGGGAGTGAAGAAAGAGTTAGGCCCAGAAATGAAGTCAACCGGCGAAAGTATTTACTTCGCCGATGACTTTGAGGATGAACACTTCAGAAAGCCATACGAATTCAAGAGCTTATATTTGAGTAAGTAGGGTTAATCGAAGATTCCGATATTAGTTGGGTCTTGTTTATTAAAACCAAAATTGAGTGAGAATAAAGAAACTAAAGTATTATTTTCGTTGATAATTTGTTCAAAGCTATTTCCTAGTGTATATGTAAAAGTAAGTTTGTCGTTGATTTTATAATTAAACTTACCAAGTGTTTGGAAATCAGAGGCTGTTTTTTCAGAATAAAGAGGGTCTCCTTGAGAATTAAATCCCTCAGGTGTTTTACTATTACTATTCCTTCCGATAGCTTCAAACTGGATAGAAAACTGTTCAAATTCTGCTGATAGCGCAATCCCTATATCTATATTATTTTCATAAATAGTTGCATTTGGGAAGTATTGACGATAGTAATCCTGATCGTATCTCTCATATCTCAAGACACCCAATATTCTCAGGAAATCTGCTTTTGTATTTTTCTTAAAACGGTAAGTAGGAGTAAGCCAGAATGATTGACGGGGAGAAGTTCCGGATCCGAAAGTATTTACAGGGAAATTAACTAGAGAGGCGAATGCGAGGTCGATATAAAACCCTCTTTTCTCTTCTACCTGGTCAAACAAACTCTTTTTAAGTTCTTCATAAATAGCGCTCGACTCTAATGTCGAATTTAAACTATTTGTTAATTGGTCCATGAAGGCATCATAATTTTCATTAAAATCAGCTTCAAAAACGGCGCTTCTCTTAAAAGAATCAACAATAGAGCTTATCTGCTCTTCTGTGTAATTATTATCGGAGTTCCGAAGCTGTTTTCTCAGTTCTCCTGCTGTAGAATCAATCATTGCGGTACCATTGTCTGCCATAATTGAGTATTGATACATCCGAGACATTACATTGGAGACGACTTGTTCCACATTTCTGAAAACATTTATATCAGAAATTAACTTAGAAGCTTTATCCTTTTGTCTTAAGAAAAGACTTGTTCTAAACCCAAATGAAATTGCATTTGTACTGGTGCTGTCTCCTAATTGAAAGTTTTGAGTACTTGCTAATGACAATGAGAAATTCCTCTTAAACTGAGTCAAGACGTCTGCAGAAAGATACTCTTCGATTGTTAACCCCCGGTCTTTTGCCCAATAGGGAGAAAATTCAAGTGCAAAATCATTTGGAATAACTGCCCCGCCCTCCGAATTCATAAAATTAGAAAAAACGGCTGCTTCAAAAGCATCAAATGATTTTGGAGAAAGAATTGCACTTGGTTCAACCCCCAAAACATATGCAGCAGGTGAACTTGGTGATTTATACTTATTAAAATCAAACTTCTCCTGCGCTGAAGCTTCATGAAGTATGCTAAAAACTAAGAAAAGGAGTAAAAGATAATTTTTCATGGCTCATCAAAGTGAATAGTTATGAGAATGAAAGGGCGTTCTTCTTCCGATTTAGGATTAGTATGATGTACTAATGGTTCTTCAGTATTATTTATAAAATAATTGATAATAATTTCATCTTCATTTGGACTAGGATTAGAGACTGATGAGAAAACAACTGTAATTGGACTTCTTAAGTTTTTTCCTTTTCCTAAATACACACGATTGGAATCTGTTAACTCTTTGTCATCGTTTCCAGGAATATTAACGGATGTCTGAACCATATTAAGATTCGAAACTAACTTTATTTCGAAGTAAACATCCTCTTCATCAGCAACAGTAACTCGTTTATCTTTATAACGATATGTTTTTCTTTGGCTCATTTTTTGTCTTTTGGTTTAAGTTCTTCTTTTATATTGATGACTTTCTTAAGCAGATCGAACCAGAATGGTGCTCCCATGCTTATGGCCAGGGCAGTAATCAACCAACCGAATACGGAATACCAGTGTAGCTGATTTTTAATAGCTTTCCAGTAGCTTCCGTGTGTTTCTATATCCCAACCTAATCCCAAAACGGAAGAAGCCATGGCAATTTCCTGTTGTTTTAGCCTGGACATCTGTTGATACACGGAATCAATTGCAACCAGATTTGGATAATTGATTCTGAGAGAATCGGAGGCAAGTTTCTGAATTGAATCAGAAACCACTTCATTAAACACCAGTATCAGAGAATCCTTTTTGGAAGGGCTGGTTTCTGAATCCAAGTGTTTAAAACGTTCTTCTTTAAGTGCTTTTTTTACTGAATCAGAATAAGCAGAAATATAGCTGTTTTTGATTTCCTTCAACTCCTTAGAAATAACCGTTTCATTGGCAACAAATAAGCTGTCAGTGTTGCCCTCCTTTAAAACGATTTTCCCATCTTTGTTTTCATACGATTCAACAAACTGTTCTGCCTGAGAGATGATAGCAGCCCGGGCTTCGGGATCATCATTAAGTTTTTTAACAATGGAAAATGTATCCACATTAAAAAAAGCGGCGGTGATGAATCCAAGAACAATAAGTACAATTCTTAGCTTTTGCTTATACCATTCGCTGGTGTAGGTCATTACCTCATCAAACCAGCTCTCTAAAGCTTTTTTTAATTCTTCAGTTTTATTGGTGGCATTGGTGTAAGCTTTTTTAAGAAAAGGGGCTTGTTTAAAGAGCTCTTCTCTTAAGTCTTCATCCTGCATAATCTCCATGACAGCATCGGCAAAAGTTTCTCTGGATATTTTTGATGGTAATGCTTCATTGGTGATTTTTTTTTCAATCTGATTGGATCCCAAATCAATGTTTGATGAGATCGTTTTTTTCAACCATTTATATATTCCCCAGAGAGGTGTTCCGTAAAAGAAACTGGACCTGTACTTAACTTTATTTATTCTGGAGTTACCATACAAGAGATTACGCAGTTGCAAACCGATCATTCTCTCAATAGAAAATTTCAATTCTTTTCCCCGAACCTGAAGAATACTGCTGAGCATCTCGTTAATGATGCTTACAAACAAACTGAACAGCAGGTAAACAAAAATGAGGCCGATAACCACATCCAATGCTTCAATACCAAACATGATTGTACATTTTATTATAGTTGATTATTAATAAGCTAAGCATCAACCAACATACGATCACTACCCTTTTATGTCCTTTTAACCTAAATCCCCCAAAAGCTGTTAGATTATATCGATTGCTAAATGAACATCAAAATTAAAATCTCTCACTAACACTTTGATAATAATGCGCTCTCTTTTTAGTGATTTGTTGGGTATTTTAAATAGTTCATTAAGTCAGTTTAGAGGTTAAGTTTTTTCATGATTCATCAGGCACAGAGTATTTTAAAAGAGACGTTCGGCTACGACAGTTTCAGGCTTCAGCAGGAAGCGGCAATCACTCAGGTACTAAATAAAAAAGACGCGTTGGTAATTATGCCAACCGGGGGAGGGAAGTCGCTCTGCTACCAGATTCCGGCAATGATTTTTGACGGAATGACCATAGTGGTATCTCCGCTAATTTCTTTAATGAAAGACCAGGTAGAGCAGCTTCGGGAATATGATATCCCGGCGGTATATATCAACAGTTCTCTCCGGCCTGAAGAGTACGATTACAATGTAAAACGGGTGATGCGCGGCGACATCAAGCTACTCTACCTTGCCCCTGAAACGTTGATGATGGATAAAACCCGTGAGATGCTGAAGCAGCTCAGAATCGATTGCTTTACCATTGATGAAGCGCACTGTATTTCGGAATGGGGGCACGATTTTCGTCCGGAGTATCGGCAGATGGCAGAAGTTCGAAAGGATTTCCCTGAAGCGGTTTGTATCGCGTTAACGGCTACAGCAACTCCTCGTGTTCAGGAGGATATCAAGCAAAGCCTGAACCTGACGGATTCGGAAGCCTTCATTTCCAGCTTCGACCGAGCCAACTTGTTTCTAAAAATTGCGGATAAAAAAGACGCGGAAAATCAACTGCTGGATTTTCTATATACCCGGAAAAATCAATCCGGAATTATCTATTGCTTTTCCCGCCGCCAGGTGGACGAAATAGCCTACTTGCTGGATCAGGAGGGATACTCTGTGAAGCCGTATCATGCGGGACTTAATTCCAGAGATCGCTCTATTAACCAGCGCGAATTTATTCGGGATGATGTACGCATTATTGTAGCAACAATCGCTTTCGGGATGGGAATCAACAAACCGAATGTGCGCTTTGTGGTCCACTTTGATATGCCCCAGAATATCGAGTCGTATTATCAGCAGATTGGTCGTGCTGGACGAGATGGTCTCCGTTCTGATTGTATTCTTCTCTTTGGCTATGCAGATACGCAGAAGATTAAATACTTCATCAACCAGAAAAGCGGGAATGAAAAAGACGTAGCGGAAAATCATCTTAAGGAACTGGTAAGGTATCTGGAGTCGACCGATTGCAGAAGAAAACCACTTCTGGATTATTTCGGGAAACTTATCCCAATGAAGAATGCGGAATGTGTGATAATTGCCTTTCTGTGGATGATGATGTGGAAGACATGACCATCCAGGCACAGAAATTTATGAGTTGTATGATCAAAAGTGGAGAGACCTTCGGAGCCGGACATGTGATTGATATTTTGAGAGGATCAAAAAATCAGAAAGTGCTGGAACATGAACATGATCAACTTTCGACCTATGGAATTGGAATGGAATGGTCGAAAGATCAATGGTCACAGCTTTCACGTTTATTACTTCGTCAGAACTACATCAGCAAAGGTGAGTACGGCGTGCTTAATATGGAAGAAAGAGGGCACGAAGTACTTAAAGGTAATGAAAACGTGTTCGGAACTATGGACAGAGCCGACGTTTCTATTGATGGCGAAACGGTAGTTCGAACCTCCAGTGATATAGAAAATAACTACAACGAAGAGCTGTTCGAGCTGCTTCGGGCAAAACGAAAAGCACTGGCCGATGCCGATGATGTTCCTCCTTATGCTATTTTCCCGGATACTACACTTATAGAAATGGCCTATTATTTCCCGCAAAACAAAAATGCTCTGGAAGCCTTATATGGTGTAGGAAAAGTAAAGAAAGAGAAATTCGGGGATGCGTTTATCGGGATCATTAAAACGTTTACGGCAGAGCATGATATTATGGAGCGGCAGAAATCCCTCCAAAAAAAAATCAAAACAACCACGGCTACCGAAAAACACCAAATTGTGGCAGAAGCATTTAATGAAGGCCAATCGGTAAAACTTCTTTCTGAAGAACACGGAGTGAAAGAGGTAACCATACTTACCCATCTGAAGAAATATCTGGATGAAGGAAATGATCTTCGGTTGGACGGATTACTTCAGGCTTCATCACTATCAGACCGCCAGCGTGACCAGGTTATGAAAGCGATGGATGAGAAAAGTCCGCTGATGCTGCGCCCGGTATATGATTTGCTAAACAAGCAGATTGGTTATGATGAACTGAGGATTATGCAGTTGTTTTATCTGGCGAGTAAGAAGTAGAGTATGTTAGTCCCCCTTTGAAGGGGGATGAAAATTTCGTGTAGAAATTTTCCGGGGGATGTTGCCATATTTACGAAAATAGAACACCCCTCGAAAAGTCCAAAGTACCTATTTGGACTTTTGGCTCCCCTCAAGGGGAGACTTATTCTGCAGTTGTTAAATCGAAGCAACCTCAGCTTATTTAAGAAACCTTCCCAGTTGAAAGCCCACCAACAAAATAGCTCCCTGTCCTACGTCTACGCCTTCTGTTTTTACATTGATTTCGTAGCCAAAGGAAAGCGAAGGCTTGATAAAATAGCTGTTTGAAAAAGGGATTGTATATCCAAGTCCAATGGTTGGTTGAAAAACAGTAATCGAAGTTTCTCCGGTTTCATCAGGACAAGGCGTTGCTCCGCATAAGGCCGGCCCAGAATAAAGATCCCGCCAATCAATCTCCATAAACCAAAGATCTGCGCGTGCATGAACAGAAAGATTTTCTGTTAAAAATCCCCTTCGCTCTATTCCCAGGCTAAGTCCAGGTCCACCACCTTCTTCGTTATCATGTTCGCCCCAATCTCTGCGATCGGTAAAGTTGTACCCAATTCTGGAAGTGATGGTAAAGTTGTTTATTAATCCCAGATCAACCCGAATTCCCGGAACTAAGCCTGCAGGATAGGCCTGAGTTTCAATTCCAAAAGATGTCTGTGCGATTACAGGGGTAGAAATCAGAGCAAGAAAATAAACGAGGAGTAGTTTTTTCATGGGTTGCTAACTCTTCTTAACCGGTAAAATTATCTCAAATTTTGCTCCGCCTTTTTTTTGTTTGAAGCCCGGATAAATCCGCCATGCTGGCGAACAATTTCGTTCGAAATAGCGAGTCCCAGTCCCAAACCAAACTTGGCTCCCTGATTCTTGGTTGTAAAATTGGGTTCAAAAATGCGATCGATAATTTCTTCTGGAATACCCGGTCCGTTATCCGAAATCTCGACAATAATTTTGTACTCGCCCTCAGCTTTTGTTTTAATGCACAAAGAACCACCGTCGGGCAGTACATCACATGCGTTCACAATGATATTGGTCCAGACCTGGTTAAGTTCTCCAAGATGTCCGTACATCATTGGGATCTCATTCAGTTTCAGATCTACTTCAAGATATTTAAGCCGATTGCTAAGTACTAGAATGGTGTCGTTAATCCCTTCCCGTATATCAATCAATTCAGCTTCGTTACTATCCTGCCGACTATAACTTTTCAGGCTTTTTACCAGTTTTGCAATGCGCTGGCTGGCTACCTGAATGTTGTGAATAAACTTTCCGGCTTCAAATTGTTGAATAAGTTTTTCGATCGGAATTTTTTTTCGGTTTGCTTCTATAATAGCATAAGCCTCATCGGGCATTTGTGCTAATTTTCGAACTAAAGAGCGGTCGGCTACCCATGGAAACTTCTTTTGAACAGCCAACATTTTTTGGCGGATATCGGCGCTGCTTTTAGGGCTGGATGTAAGCCCGGTATTAAACATGGAGGATAGCGCGTCACTATCAGATAACACTTCAAAGTTTGTTATTAGCGATTCAGATGCTCGTAGTAAAGCGGAAGCAGGATTGTTTACTTCGTGGGCAAAACCGGCTACTAACTCCCCTAAAGTAGCCATCTTTTCCTGGTGTACGAGCTTTTGATGGGAATCTTCCAGTTGCTTATATGCTTCCTTAAGCTGCTCGCCTTCTTCCTCAAGTTTTCGGTTAAGCTGGTGCATTTTTGATTCCAGCTGAAGGTTTTTCATAAACCGATCAGCCATATTACTCATCATCAACTGTTGTAACGGAAGCCGAAGGCGTGGGTGGTCGTTAAGATAAGTTTCCAGTTCGGCTTGACTAATTCTGAGCGCTTCAGAATCTTCTAATGCCCGGGCAGTTGTTAGCGAATCATTGCCGGTAGAAAAAGCCATGATACCAACAAAATGACCAGGTTCCAGTTTTAGTAAATTTAAAGAGAAGCCTTCATCGTTACGACGCTGCAAACCAACAGAGCCACTAAGCAGTAGGTACAAATATTTGAGGCTTTCTCCTTGATTGAAAATTACATCTTCTTTTTTAAATCGAACTACTAATGAACTCAGCTCATCAGATTCTGAAATTGCCCGTTTAATGAATTTGAGAATAGTTTCTCTGTTATTTAAAAAACCACGTTCCATTATCAGTGATCGGTTAGCTGGCCTCCACGCAAGGTTTCTGCAAGCCGCACACTATCAAGCGTGCTCATAAATTCCATTGGGTTGTATCTTTTGTCAATTACAAAATCGGTTAGCTGTTGAATAACCACTTTATGGAGTTCCTCTTTTTTCCAGGGTTTAGCAATATAGTGGTCGAGACGAGCTTTATTAATAGCCTGAATGGTATCTTCGAGTCCGGCCTGACCGGTGACGAGTACTTTACGGGTTTTTTGGAAATGCTCGTTAGATTGTAAGTCGATTAGAAAATCGACCCCATTCTTGCCTGGAAGCACATGATCGCAAAGGATAAGCCCGATTTCATCCCCTGAGTTAATTATCTGATTAACAACCTGATTGGCCTCTTCGGAATTATTGGCAGACTCAATCGGGAATGTTTGTTCAAACTCCTCAAGATCCTTTATGAGGGCGTCCATAACTTCCAGTTCATCTTCAATAACCAGTATAAAAATTTGATGATCCATGATATCCTCTCAGTTTAATAATAACGGCCAGTAGAAAATCGCATAAAGCACAACGAGTATCAGTCCGAAAACCCCAACCGAAATTCCTGCTTTTGCCATTTGTTTTGTTTCGATGGTTCCGGTACTCATAGCGATAGCATTGGGTGGAGTAGAGATTGGCAACATCATTGCCATACTGGCACTCACGCCAATTACTAAGCTAACAATAATCAGGTTAAATCCTTCTCCTGCCACTCCCGACGTTGCTAAACTTACTGCAAGGGGAATTAATAGCGTGGCGGTTACAGTGTTTGATAAAAAGTTAGACATCAGAATAGCTACTCCACTAAATACTATTAATAAAGTAACAGCTCCAAAAGTACTCCATTCAATACTGCCTACAATCCATTCTGCAAGACCGGTGCTTTTCATCGAGATACCCAGAGATATTCCCCCTGCAACCAACCAGAGTACTTCCCAGGGTAGTTTTCGAATATCTTCTTTGGTAACTACGCCTGTAAGTGTTAAAAAGACGACTGGTAAAAGCGCGATGATAGCACTTTTAATTCCATGAAAGCTTTCTGTTATCCAAAACAGAACGGTAAGACCAAAAGCAAGGTACAGTAACCAGGCATTTCTTGAAGTATTAAATGTACCGCTCATATCGATATGAACAGTTTCAGTATCAGGTTTGAACATCCCAAGTATTAACATCCAAACGAAAATTAAAGCGACAAAAACCAATGGTACAGCCAATATCATCCATTCTCCGAAAGGTATATTTATACCTTGTTGAGAAAGCGCGCCAATTACAACCGCGTTCGGTGGGGTTCCAATAGGAGTGGCAATACCGCCAATATTAGCTGCAAAAGGGATAGATAATGCCAGCCCGATTTTAAGCGGGTCATTCTTTTCCAATCGTGCAATAATGGGAAGAATCACTGTCATCATCATGGCGGTAGTAGCAGTATTGCTCATGAAGGCTGAAAGCAGTCCTGTAACCACCATCAACCCAAGCAGAATGAACTTTGGTTTTGAGCCAAAGGGTCGGAGAAGAATTCGGGTAAGATTTTTATCGAGGTTGTATTTAACGGCGGCATCAGCGAGAACAAACCCTCCCAAAAAGAGAATAATAATGGGATTTGCGAGCGTACCAACAAACGCAGTATAGCTATCGGGTGAGTAGGTGGCATCAGCACTGGTAAATATAAGCCCTTCTTTACTTAGCAAAAGAACCTGGAGAAATATCACAAGAACCGAAGTAGCATAAATTGGGAAGGGCTCAAACATCCAGAAAGCAGCGGCCAGAAAGAAAATACCCAGCGCAACATGCCCTGCTTCAGAAAGTCCCTCTATATTTAGAAAGAAGGAAGAAATCAGGCCAATAATGCCTGCTATTAATCCTATTTGTTGAGTTCTGTTTAGCTTCACTTTAATCCCGTTTAAAAACTAATTGCGAATTGTACGGCAACTTCAAGGCTAGATGTTACTGATTGATTTATAAACTCTCGTTTAATATATCCAACCTGAGATTGTAATTTCATGTTATGCCCGATTAAGAAATAATTAAGTCCGGCGGTATATTTTATTTGTTCTGAAAAATCACTTTTGAAATACTGATTGCTATGATTCAGGCTCAAAAAACTAACCCGGAAAACCGGTTCAAGATATTCAGAAATAAGTTTCCCTCCTTGTATGTACAAGCCTTCTCCACTTACTTCTTTCGAGTAAAGAAGAGTATTATCCGGAAGTACGATTCGTTCATTTTCTACCGATCGGTGAATGTATTCCCCCAAAAAAGAAAACCCATTCCATTTAAACACAATGTCGGCATAGAACTCTGAAATATTGTCTTCCAATCCATCCCATCTGGAATCACCATATTTTGTGTACGCGTCTTGGTTAAAGTATAAGGCTGCCCCAAGTGAGAGTTTTGGCAACGGTTCCCGATATAAATCACTTTCAGAATAGTCACCATTGGCATTAAAAAACCCGAGCGGTAAAATCTCTAATCGTCCGGCATAAGCCCATCCACCCGGGGCAGTAGCCTTGTTTTTTCCTTCGCCATGTGTGGCAGAAGCAGCAACTTTTAAGGCAAGTTGATTCCTAACTTCCAAAGATTGTTTGAATGAAATACCCAAATCCCAGCCGGTAAAAAAGAAGCGGGATACATCAGAGCGGTCGATTAGTTGAAAATTTTTCGAAATGGTTTGAAATTGGCGCCCGGTAGTAGGGAATAACTGACCGAAAGAAATTAAGGTAGTGGGAGTTAGTCTCCATCTGTATTCGGCATTTAGTAAGGCTACCTGACCTTTGTCCATTCCGAGTTGCACAAAGTATCCTAGTTTTTGATCGAATACATAGCCTTTGAAAAGAAATCTTGCTCTCCTTATAAAAAAGAGGACTGAACAGCTTCTTGTTCTGACAGGGTTGTGTGTACTAAAAGTTGATGCTGTAGTCTTATTCCAATCTTAAACCCCATCGACTCATCTTCACTTTTAATCCAAAGTCCCTTCTCAGGACTTAATGTTATGTTTGGAGTTTGGATGTTTTGTGCTTGGGCAATTGAAACGCTTAACAATAAAAAAGCAGGAAAAATGGTTGATAAAACACTTCGAAAAAGCTTCATGATACTTCACAAAAATTAATACCTCTTTCTAGTGTTAGATTAGCGGTGCTATAAGAAGTTTCTGTGAAGGAAATGATTCTAAAACAACTGGAAGCGCTTCTAATTTAAAAGAATTCACTTTTTCGGTAATTAGCATTACCATACATCATGATTTTAAAACCGGAAATACTATCTAAACTTTCATCACTCGAACTGCGCGCAAAGAAGATTGTAGAAGGGTTTATCTCGGGTTTACATCGTAGTCCTTATCATGGCTTTAGCGTAGAGTTTGCGGAACACCGTCCGTACAACCCCGGCGATGATTTCAAACACATCGACTGGAAGCAATATGGTAAGAAGGAGCGATTTTATGTGAAACAGTACGAGGAGGAAACCAATCTCAGGTGCTATGTACTGTTGGATACCAGCTCTTCCATGAACTTCAAGCATTTTGGGGAGTGGAGTAAGCTCCGTTATGGGATTCATTATGCAGCCTCGTTGTATATCTAATGCATCGCCAGCGAGATGCAAGTGGGCTGATTCCCTTTCATTCAGAAATCGAGACTTTTATTCCCGCCAAAGGAACCTATGCACATCTTCGGCAGATTTACCTTGAGTTGGAAAAACAGCTGATTCGGGAGCAGAATGCTTCTGAAGAAAAAGGAAGACGGCCTCTGCACATGTCATTCACGAAGTGGCAGAGCGGTTAAATCACAGAAGCCTGGTTGTTATTATCACAGATTTATTTGAGAACGTGGAACAACACGAGGCGCTGATTTCTGCATTAAAGCATCTTCGACACCGAAAGCATGAAGTACTGTTATTTAATGTTCTGGAGAAACGCAGTGAAAGAGAGTTAGCCTTTTCGGATAGCCGTTTTGTGTTTGAAGACATGGAATCTGATGCGGAGATTGAAGTATTCCGGCACAGGTACGGGCCGATTACCAAGCTAAAGTAGCTGAATACACCAAAGCTTTCAGAATGGCGTGCAGCGAGTTCGAAATAGATTTCGAAGAAATGGATACCGAAGGCCAGTTCGATTAGTCGTTGCTGATGTATTTGAACAAGAGGAGAAGACTGGGTTAAGTCTTGCGAATCAAAATATCTAATTCCTCTATAGAAAGAATAGCATCTTTTTTTCTATGAAGCATTCTATGACAATCAGAACAAACCACAACTAATTCCTTTTCAGGATCCACAATTTTTTTTTCTCAAAAGTACTTATTGGTATTAAATGATGTACTTCGATAAAGTTCTTACCTAATTCACCATATACAAGTTCAAAATCAAACCCACAATTTAGAACCATACATTTAGTTCCATGGA
>JBLLNP010000006.1:0-107747 GCA_048058975.1 Balneola sp. | reverse complement strand
CCCCAGAACTCTTCAATCCCTGTACTCACCAAACCGAAATTGTGCATAATGGTGCTGTTCATATTATTCTTATGCAGATTTGAACTGGTGGACATGGTAATCAGGGACATGGTCAGAAAAACCTCCACAGGCTCATCTGTTACTGTCTTACGTCTTTCCATCTGGCCGTATGCTGATTGCGAAATCAGAAAACCAATCAGAACTAATGCAGCAGCTTTTCTCATGAATCTTCCTTGATGGTTAATACAGCACTGAGTTCAATTTCCTGTTCCTGATCCACTTTTATAAAGAGCAGGCTCGGTGGTTTGATTTCATAGTCTTCAAGCTTTAGTATCCATCCCGCAGTAAGCTTCAATTGGTTTCCATCAAGAGTGATTTGCCCATTCACGTTGATATTCTGTTCTTTTCCATGAATTTTGAATACTCCTTCCACAGTTACATCCTGAGCTTCATTTGAAGCGGCATCAAACTCAGAAGTAATCTTCCCAAAAAACTCCCCAAATGGAAATTTTTCGGTCTCCAGAGTCAACTTCATATCTTTATCCCGCTTTGCGTTTCCGGTGTCCAAAGTTTCAAGATCGAGATAGAAATCTACTGTTCCGTTTTCAAGATCGATCAGGCCTGTAAGGTTTTCTGAAGTCCCTGAAAATGTATGCAACGGTACTTTTGAATGGAAAACCGCAGTACCGGAATCCGTGAAGTAGCTTTGCGAGTAGCCATTGATGCTTACTGCTAAAACAAAAACTATGAGCAATATCTTCTTCATCATAATCACCTAGTTATTTTTTGCACCTTGGTTAATCCAGGTACGGATTGTTTGAATTTGTGTGGGAGAAAGTGCGCCTCCGATTGGCATTCTTGAACCGTGAGCGGGGTTAGGTTCGATTTTATCCACCAATCCACTTGCATTCGCATCGCCACTTACTACCAACGTGTTACCATAATTGGCACCAACACTGTTCATCAAGGCTGAATAGGATGATAGATTAACGTTGCCACTGTTTCCATGGCAACCTGTACAGCTTCCATTAAAAATTGGTTGTACGCTGCTTGCGTAACTCACTTCTACGGGAGGATTTTCCCCTCCTCCATCATCAGGATCAGGGACAAGATCTTCCGTATTTGTAGTACATGCCAGGCCGGCTATAATCAGAGAAAACAGCACACAATGATAACTTCTCTTCATTCTTTTAATCAGTTTATTAAGGTTTCGATAAATGAATGTTGAAACACCGTGAAGGTATTTCTATTGAGAAGAAAAGTACTCTGTTCCGGGCGAATCCGGTTATCAATAAAACGGCAAATGCTTACTCATTTCCGACTTTACCAATGCCAACGACTATAACAAATCCGACATTTCCGACTAATTATAAGCCTCCTGAAGCTCTGTCGGTGTTTTGCCAAACTCTTTTTTGAAGCATTTAGAAAAGTAAGATGGACTGGAAAATCCCGTTTTATAACAAGCTTCTGAAATATTACTCTCTCCCGAGAGTATCAACTCTTTGGCGCGGTGCAACCGAACTGATGTAATTAGTTGGTTAGGAGTCTTATTGGTTGTCTGCTTTAGTTTTCGCTGGAGCTGGCGCTCACTTATTCCTACATCCCTACTGAGCGCCTCCACACTATAATGTTCGTCATTCAGATGCTCGTCGATGCTTTTTAATACTCGATCCAGAAGTGACCCTTTATGGGGAATACTATTTAACAAGGATTCTGCATGGCTGGGATCGTCTGTCTCAGCTTCATCAATCGTAAATAAAGAGGAAATTTCCGGGATGGTTTCTCTTCCGGGATTGTATAGAGTAAAACTAAGCCCTGCACCCGACAAAAGATATTTTACTGTTTCGGTTATTACGATCGAGTTTGGTTCTACATTGGCAAGTAAACCATCAAAGAAAGCTGAAGCTTTATCTCCCGGTGCATTGATTTCATCCAACGCTGTCTCTTTGATGTAAGCCCCCATTTTGATACGGCCTTTCAGTTTTTTGACAGCCTGAATGATGTCCAACCCCGAGTAAACTGCTTTACTTGGTCCTTCAAACACAGCCGTAAAAGCGTCTTCTTTGAGTCTAACAATTCTTCCGCGATGCTGGCCTATAAACTGTCCAATAAGTCCCTGTAAATCTGATGCGTTTTCATTAGAAGAATGAATTTCCCCTTTTACAATAGTAAGAAGCTGCTTTTTATGAGATTCGATAGGCTTCATGGATGAAAGAAAGGATTTCATTTCATCAAGAATCTCCTGAGTATTTCCAGCCCAGAATAAATGGTCGTCTCCCGAAAACTCCACGAACTTAGCCCCTTCTATTCGCTCAGCAATAAATCGACCTTCTTCAATTTTAACATCAATATCATTTGTGCGCTGCATAATCAGCGTAGGTACTTTAATGGAGCTGAGAATATCGATGATATCAACCTGTGTATTCATTTTGGTAAGCACAAGTGCAGCACTAGGGCTGGCTCCGGATCGAAAATAGTTTGCCAGCCATTCCATAAACACAGGATCATCCGCTTTTGAAGGTGCAAGAGATTCGAGCTCCATATCGCCCCCACCCCAGCTGCTTTCGATCATATCATACACTTTCTGGCGCTCATCATCGGTTGGTGCCCAAGGGTAATTTGGTGAGTATCTTCGCTTGGCAAAAATTCCGAAAGCAATTAACGCGCTGGTCCGGTTTGGATACGTAGCTGCGAATAACGCTGAAACTGATCCTCCTTCAGAATGGCCGAATAAAACTGCCTTTTTGGAACCTACCGCATCCATTACCGCTCGGATATCATCCATACGCTCTTCCAGAGTTGAAATATCCACAACCCGGTCAGAAAGTCCGGTTCCTCTTTTATCAAAAAGTATGACCCTTGCTATTTTACCGAGTTCCTCAAAAAAATGAACGAGTTCCGGGCACTCCCACATTAAATCGATGTTCGAAACCCACCCCGGGATATATACGATATCCACCGAACCCGAACCAAAAACCTGGTAGGCAATATTAAGGCGTCCGCTTTTTGTGTATTGAGTAACTGGCTTCATAGTTTTGAGAACGTAACGCCTAAAGATACATCAACTTTTGAAGAAGCGTAAGAAACAATGCTGACTTAGCTTGATAAAAAAACCCTCGTTCAACTAAATGAACGAGGGTTTAATTCTTTTCAGAAATTTAGAGAAGCGTAAAGCATCACTCCAAATCTTCTTCATTCTTTTTATCACGCAGCTTTTTAATGGCATACGCCCCACCTGCCGCTGCAAGTAGTCCAAGTCCGCCATCGATTGGGGCTTGTGAAGGTGCTGAGGGCAGACCTGGTTGAGCAGAAACAACAACGGTTGTTATTACAATGATGGCAAGTGTGATAAGTAAAAAGAGTAGAGTTTTCATAGCTTCCTGAATTAAGAATTTAAAATTCAAGATTAAAAATTGGTTGTTTAGCTTTGTTAAGTTTGTACCAATTTTTAATTCTTAATTTTTCATTTTGAATTGCCGCAGGCAAATTATTTAATTAGAGTTAATTTCTTAGTGATGACCGTATTCCCTGCCCGAAGGCGATAGATGTACATGCCCGAAGCAAGGCTGTTTGCGTTGAAGATTACGGTATGTCTTCCCGCTGTTTTATGTTCGCCATTCAAAAGCGTTGCTACTTTCCTTCCCAACATATCAAATACTTCCAGGGTTACGTTACCTGTTTGTGGTACACCGTAGGCAATAGTGGTACTTGGATTGAACGGGTTTGGGTAGTTTTGGCGAAGTTCTACCGCAGAAGGCATCTCTATATTCTCCTCGTCGGAAACCGTTTGGGAAGAACTTATTCTCAAAGAAAAGCGCGTATCTCCTGAATTTTTAGTTTTAGTTACCTTAGGAGTGATCATTTTAAAAAGCGGACGTATTCCTTGAGGAACAAAAACATCGTTACTTTGATCCTGTTTTTGAACTGCCTTTGATTTAGAAGTCAGCTCAAAGGAGTATGGATCCGTTTCTTTCAAGTCTTTAGTGAACTCCAATTCATGATCAATTAATTCTATACTCCATTCTTCCGGAAGTTTGATATCAGAAAGTGATAACTGGAATGTACCTGCTTCGCTTGTGTTAATTGCCAACGGAACAGTAAATGAATCAAATGTTTTGGGGCTGTTATTAATTACAAGCTCTGTACCGTCTTCCAGAATACTTGCAAGCTGTACATACCTGTCAGACATTGGAGCCAGGTTTAGTGCATCAAATTCATCCAGTCCGGGGTTTCCTTCTTTATTAAACGAAAACCAGAGCTTTGTGGATTGCTCATTACCGGTCAACGCTAAGGAGAAACTATGTTCTTTTCCTGAAGCTTGTTTTCCAAGAAACTCCTGGCCCGTTATTTTTGCCGACCCGGGAATTACCAGACTTGGCGAGGCTCCACTTGTTTGTTGAAACCAGCTGTTAAAAGCCCCTATTTTGCCATCTGTAAGAGAACCCACGCTTCCATTCCAGCTTTTCCATTCAGATGCTCCAGGATCCCATACATAAGCGACACCAGAAAGGTTTGAAGAAGCAACTAAATCCCAATCAATAGTTCTGGAAAACGGGTTCCCCAGTAACGTCCACCCATTTATGTTCGTGTTAAGCAGGCTTGTAAGGGTTTGGTCTCCTATAGGCTCGCTTCCTGTAGTGGTGAGGGTTTTTGGAAACCCGGCTTCCCCTTCTGCAATGGGCCCGTTATCATCACTAAATACATATACAGCCAGTCCGCGACCAGTAGTTAGTGTATTGTTTTGGTTTGAGATGGAAGCCCAATTGGCGGAAGTGTCCGACGCATTTGTAACAGACCAGTGATAGACATTTGAACCCTCATTTTCTGAATCAGCTCCGGTAAAACCTTGTGTCCATAAATCGGAGAGTAAAGAATCGTAGCTTCCCTGAACCGGAGAGGATAATAACCGCCAACCGGATGTTCCGGTAAGGGTTGTTTGGTATTGTGCGTATTCGTTAATGGGTATTTCTGAGCTTAACCATCCTGAATTTGCATCAAATCCGAAATTAGTCAAAGTACCGGTTAAACTGCTTATTACCTCTTCTGCGGCGGTTCCGCTTCCATCGTTTAATTGCCAGTAGCCAACTAAGTCTTCGGGGTACCCGTCAGGAGTGGTTTTGTGCATATCTTCCCAAACTTCGAGTTCTGTACGAACATCACTCCATATTCTGATTTCATCCATTTCTCCTGTGTAGTACAAGCTTGAATTAGACCTTCTTCCAATATTAAATGCAGTTGTGGAGGTTGCAATGGCAGTACTCAAAGGATTAGCTCCATTATTTACCGCATTAACATCTACCCCGTTCACATAGATTTTGCCTAACGATTGTGACGGATCGTAAATGCATGCCAGGTGAACCCATTCTCCGGGAGTTATTGCGTTTGCGGGTGTATCGATATGAACACTTGTGGTTGGAATAAACCTGATCGAGTTGGAAGTTCCTCCTAAATGGATTTCCATTTCTCCTAATCCCTTGCCGATCAGAAACTCAACGGTAGTCCCGCTTGAACCCCATTTGAACCACAACTCTATAGTCATTTTGTCAAGATTCAGAATATTGTTGTGTGAAACTTCTACATAATCATTCGTGCCGTCAAACTTCAATGCTGAACCTCTCACATCAGAAAAATCGTAATTGACCACTCTTCCAATCGTGTACTGGCTAAAGGTTGACAGGCTGTCAAAGGTTATGGTTGAAGAAGTAATAGCTTTGGCATGATCCCGCACTTCCGTCCAGCTTCCAGTTGCGTTGCTTTCTCTTCTGAAAAGTTTAAACTGGTTTAGCGATCCATTTCCATATGTTGTAAAAGACAAAGGAACGGTAAATGTAAGGTCAGCAAGAAAAGTACCCGGCATTCCGAATGCATCAATTGTCCAATACTCATCCTCCAGATTCACATCGTTACCGGAAGGCAGTTGATTGGGTTGACCTGTTATTTGTGATACCATTACATCAACTGCATTATCAAAGTCATCTTCCATGGTTACAGATATGGTACCAAGCACAAAAGTTCCTGTAGTTACTGATTCTTCGGTAAAACTGCTTCCATTGGCAACCGGCAAGGGAGATGTTGTCCAGCCGTCATTACTGTCAAATTCAAAATTGGTAAGCGTTGCATCTGTTCCTGATATTGGATTATTGGCGGTTGTACCAGAGCCTTCGTTCATCTGCCAGTATCCTAACAAACCATAAGGTGCGGAACTGGGTATAAGGTGCATGTTTTCTCTGATCTCTTTTTGAGACCGAGCCGTTTCCCAAACACGAACTTCATCTATCTCTCCCTCAAAAGGATAGGTTTCGTTACTATCTTTGTATTGCCCTATTCTGAAATTATTTGACGGAGAATAGTCAATACTCCCGGTTTGACTGCTCGAAGATGCCACTTCAACCCCATTGATATAAATTCGTTTTGTAGTCCCGTCATAGGTTCCTGCAACATGCTGCCATTCATTAAGGGTAATCGTATTTGCCCCTGAGGAAAGAAACTCAACCTCGGTTCCAGATCCATTAGATGTTTCTACCATAAAGAATAAGCCACCACTGCCATTAAGTGTGATTCCGTATCCGCTCTCATCCAGGAAATCATCCACTATATTTCCCGCAATCTGGGCATAGGCTAAGTCAGTGGTTGGCTTGATCCAGGCTTCTACTGTAACAGAGCCTGTGGGCTTCAGACTGGTTGCTGAGCCTGCATCAATCAAGTCGTCGTTGCCATCAAATTTAATTGCCGAACCTGACACCTGGCTGAATTCCGCCGAAAGGGTTATCCGTGAATCGGTAGCGGGCGCAGTTAACAAATAGTTTGAGAAATCACCTCCCGCTCCTCCATTGTATTCGATCAATTTAAAATAATAGGTGGTACCGGCACTCAATCCGGTAATAGTAACCGATGTTCCGGTATCGGCATATACTACATAATTTCCTGAACCCAATTGCTGTCCGTTACCAAATGTGGTGTTGGCAGTATAAGCGGTTTCATCTACGGGATCGGCATCTGCCGCCGATCCTTGTTTAACCAATACAAGCCGCCTGTCACCATTTCCCTTACTGAAATTTAGAGTTAGAGAGGTACCCGTAACTTCAGAAAAAGTAATCGCCGATGCCTGAATGGTCGGCTCTGTAGCGTACGAGAAAGGATTATTGGTGTACATTAGCGAGTCATTCTGATTTGCAGCAGAGTTCGCGCTACCACCTGTTCCAAAGGTCAGGTTTTCAAAAAGTACGTAGCCTCCATAGTTAAAAATGGCACCACCTAACGTACTTGCCGCCGTTCCGAAATCTCCAGTAGCGGTACTATTATTGGTGAAGGTTGAGTTTTTTAGTAACAACACTCCATTCCGGTTAAAAAGCGCCCCCCCCATTCCAGCTCCGGCTCCTCCCGAAGTAGATGACCCCGTGCCTCCCGCATAGGCGGTACCTCCGCCACCGGTATAACCCCGGCCACCACCTCCGCCAAAACCACCCTGGCCGCCGGCTCCACTTAACGTTGCTATAGTGCCTCCTCCTCCTCCGCCAAAGCCACCATTTCCGGCCGTTCCATAATTACTACCTCCTCCACCAGCTCCTACTCCACCATGACTTGTACCGAAATCAGATCCGGTTCCTCCGGATCCTCCGAGATATCCTCCACTTCCGCCATTACTTAATGAGGCACTCCCCCCGAAGCCTCCGCCGCCGCCTGCAAGTCCGAAAAATTCATATCCATCTCCTCCTTTAGCCAGATTGGAATTAAAGGTCAGGCTGTCAATAGTAATAATACCTGCATTAATAAAAATGCCTCCTCCCATTCCGGCTGCTCCTCCTGATCCCTGATGTCCATTGCCGCCTTTACCTAAGCCATTAGCCACAGTAAATTTTTTCATGGTGACTGTTGGGGCCGCAGGTGAATTTTCTGAAAACGGGCTCAGCCCCGATCCGATAAAGAATGGCCTGTATGTATTCGCGCCACTTATGGTTAGAGATGCTTCACCCGGCCCAAGAATGCTCATACTGTAATTTATTGCAGGAAGATCGCTGCTCAGAGTAATTGTGCCGGAAATCCCGGTCATGTCAACAATTACAGGAGATGAAGGTGCATCGGAATTTATTTTCTCTAACACATATCGTAAGGTTCCGTCATTTCCACTTCCTGAGCTGGCATCGCTTGTACTATTCACCGTATAAGTTTGAAAGTACCTTGCCTGGGTACTCTGGCTTATTAATACGATTAAAAATAAAAATAAAAGTTTTTTTAAAACCGGGCTTTTCAGGTACTTCATATTTTTCTCATTAGCTCTTTTGTTAAATCATGATGAGTTTTCCATCATAAACTATGAGCTAAGGTGAGAAAGAAGCAGGATTGAGATGTGCCAATCAGGGGTAAAGTTGTGCCAAAAAATGATTTTTTAAGCTTTATTTGCGCATTTCATCCAGTGGATGAACCCCAAACCTCTCCTGATACAATTTTCTGAAACCTTTGGCATTTCGATAGCCAACCTGTTTTGCAAGGCTTTCAAGCTTTATCCCTTTTTGAGATTGAAGCAGTTTTCTGGCCGTAGCTAACCGTATTTCCCGGATAAAAATAGCAGGTGTGGTACCAGTTTCAAGTTCCAGAATTCTGTATAAAGTCCTACGACTTACCTCAAGAAATTCAGCAAGCATTTCGGGCGAAATATTAGCATTGCTTACATTCTCGAAAACATAAGCTGTTGCTTTTTCTATAACGCCTGGAGATAGGGCGAGTTCTTCCTGGTCAATTACAATTTCAAGACTTCGTCTTTTCTCGTAATAATACAGCAGATTGCGGACTTTGAGCAGTAGCTCCTCGGCCAAGAAAGGTTTGGTAACATAGTCCACTACCCCAATTCTAAGAAGATGGAGTTTATCGTCTTCCAGTGCTCTTGCACTTAATACAATGACCGGAATTTTCCGAAGCTTTTTTTCCTGGTTTAAGTTCTCAACCAGTTCTATCCCATTCATTACAGGCATCATTAAATCGGTAATGATTATATCCGGAACTTCTTTGTTGATTAAATCCAAAGCTTCTTTCCCGTTTCCTGCTCTTTGCACATAGCCTACTTCGCTCAGAATATCTTTTACATAGGCGCTCATATCGTCATTATCTTCTACAAGCAGGATATTATATTCCTTTTTCTCTTCTTCAAAAAAGCCTTGCACATCAAGGCTACTTCGGGATGGGATCAAAGCTTCATTTATTTCTATATCGGGAACAGTGTGTTCAGAAACCGGAATTTTAAGTATGAATTTTGAACCGGTTCCTTCCCTATCTTCCAAATACACATCTCCGTTGTGTGCTCTTGCCAGGGTTCTTGTAAGCTCCAGCCCAATACCCATTCCTTCCACATAATCTTGTTCATTGCTTCTGATGCGATGAAAACGCTCAAAAATCGCTTCTTTTTGATCTTCTTGTATCCCAGGGCCGTTATCTTCCACAGAAATGATGTAGTATCCATTTTCTGTATTGCTGGTTATGATTATCTCACCAAATTCCGGCGTAAATTTAATGGAGTTTGTAATCAGGTTGTTAACCATCATTTCCAGTCTTGCCCGGTCTGCCTTTATACAAACCTGATTTGCACCCGGACGAACATACAATTCCTGATGTTTTGATTCAGTTAGTGATCTAAAAGTTTCAGTTAATAGAACCAGCAATTTATCCCCTTCCATAACCTTCAAGTCGAGTACTAGCTGGGCATTATCGGCTTTTGTGAGGTCGATGATCTGATCGACCATATCTTTTAACCGATCCATATTCCTTTCAACAGTTCTGAGATCGTTTTGAGGGTTACCGGGACTATATGAGCCGCTAAGTAACCTCTGAATAAGGCCTCTGCTTATTGTTAGAGGAGTTCGGAACTCATGAGAAATGTTCGCAAAAAATCGTGTTCTGAAGGTGTTTGATTCCTCTAGCTGGGCTGTGCGGTCTTTAACTTTTTGGTCTAAAGAACTCATCAGCGAAACATAATTGAGTGCCATGTTTAAAGTTAGCGAAACAGGAATACCACCATATATCATAAGTACACTTATCACATAAACCGAAAACACCGTACTGTCTATAAACAAACTATACACTACATATAACAGTACTCCTGTCATCGTGATGCTTAAGCCCAGTGCGATCGCTCCAACGCTGCTTTCTGAAGTGGCTTTCCTGGCTTTTATTAAATAATTAACCCCAAAGCTAAAGCCAATTATCCCTGATACTCCATATATGTATGAAAAAGCCGCATAGTTGAAGAGCAACCCATATACAAGAAAAAGGATTGTTGACGCCAGGTAAATATGAAGCCATATCCGGTTAACAGAAAAACCGAAAAGCTTTTGAATTGAAATCAAATAGAAGTACAAACCAATAATAAACGCGAACGCGTACACTGTTTCTTTTATCGGGATAAAGGAATAGGTCCAGTTAAAAACCGCGTCTCCCAAACCAAAAAAAGCATGCAGCAGAAAAAAGAACATGGTTACCAAAACATACTTATGGTAATCCATTTCCCTAAAGCTATTTGCAAGAAATCCATACAAAATAACCAAAGTAACCAGCAGCAGCACCGAAGCCCCAAACAACATAGCCCTTAAATTCTGATACGGCAAACTGAAGGGTTTTCTAAATGTGATAGCCATCCTGTTTTTTTTGACTTGCAGCTGATTCATATAGTAGGCGGCTGTATGTTCAGAAATTTCGGAGAGCAGATAGTTGGTTCCTGACCTCAAAACCACAGGCTCATTTTTTACAAAAGGAGTAGCCAAAACCTCTCCTTCACCAGTTTCAGAAGGATTCCCCGCCTTATAAACCAGTTTTCCATTCAGCCATATATTCGCACCGGCAATCTCCCAATACGTTAAAAACCATGGCCTTGAAGCAAGGGCCGAATCAACTACAAACTCCAGTTCAAATAATCCGTAACCATTCCATTCGGAGGAGGTTTTTAAGTCTTTGATACCATAAAAAACATCAACAGGTAGTGAGTTTTTGAGATTTACCCCATCCATGATTTTTCCGGGTTTAGTAGGCGAGAATCTCCATCCTTTTAAGTAATATAAGTCGAGACCTCCGTAATCTGCGGTATCAGCAATGGTTAATTTGGGGATTGAATCACCTTGAGCCAGTAAAAAGCTGCTGCTCAGAAAAAAAAATGTAATTAAAAGAGACGTTGCCTTTTTCAAAAATGGGTTGCTGAATTGCGATCAAAATCTGAAATAGGGTCAATAATTGCAATACTACTAGTTTTAGTGCTCTAAATAAAAAAAGCCTCCAAAAACTGGAGGGGGCTTAATTTTTTGTTACAACTCTTCACTGTATCATGAGTATCAACGGAGACCACCGGCAATACAAAGAGAATTATGAAGAATGGATCTAAGATCATTCCAAACCTTCTTCTCTATTCTTTTTATCCCGAAGCTTTTTTAATGCATAAGCCCCACCAGCCGCTGCGAGTAATCCAAGTCCACCGTCGATGGGAGCCTGAGATGGAGCCCCTGGAAGTCCGGGTTGAGCCTGAACAACGGCTGTTGCCAATGATACGATGATAAGCGCGAGAAGGAGAATAAACGTTGTTTTCATAATGGAACAATTTTGAATGCTGGATTATGAATTTTGAATGGGCTTGTTCCAATCCAAAATTCATAATCCATAATTTTTAATTATTTAATAAGGGTCATTTTTCTGGTGATTACATCGTTTCCTACCCGAAGCTGGTACAGGTACAACCCGCTGGCAAGTCGCGAGGCATCAAAGTTGATGGAATATCTTCCCGGGCTTCTTGGTTCGTTAAGCAGTTCGGCTACTTTTCTTCCCAGCATATCAAACACGACCAGTTGCACATTAGCCTGGTCAGGAACCACAAAGTTAATCGTTGTACTCGGGTTGAAGGGGTTCGGGTAATTCTGATCAAGCTCTACCACAGAAGGAAGATCAGAGCCGGGTTCGTTGGTAACCGAAGTGGATGCATTGAGCTTAATAACAAAGCGGGTCGCCGCAGCTTTAGCCTTCATCACTTTGGGAGAGAATACCTGGTGCCGTGGGAGCTTAATTGCTTTGTGGAGACGCAAGGTGTTGCGTCTCCACAGATTGAACTTTGCCCTTGTTTCCAATCTCGAATCGATAAGAAGAAGCCTCGGTAAGATCAATTTCTGTTCCGGTTTCATTATCCATCAAAACCAACCTCATTCCATCGGGAAGAGCGCTGTGGACTCCAGCGAAGTTCAAACTCTCCCGATAAATCACTTCCATCAAAACCAAGGGGAATGGTGAGTTCTCCTTCTAAATCGAAAGGTATCGCATTAATATCTAATCCGGAGCCATCTTCAAGCTGAGTGAACAGGCTCAGGTATTCTGCATTCAATGGCTGAAGTTTCCAGGCATCCAGTTCATCTTTTTCTAAACCCGCCTCTTCACTGAACATGAGGATGGTTTTGGAGGAAAGAACCTGTCCTTTCAGGGTTAACCCAAGTTGAGAAACCGGGGCTTGCTTACGAAGTATTCCTCCCGTAGTCCGGATTCCGTCGGTGAAAGAGAGCGATGGACTCGCAGCATTGGCTTTCACCCAGAATCCTTGCCAGGGAGCAATTTTACCTCCGCCAAAGGTTCCCGTGGAACCATTCCAGCTCAGGTAATCACCGGCACCACTATTGGCAGAATTGCTCCACACATAAAAGGATGCATCAAGATTGGAGCGGGAAAGACCGGATGAGGCATCCCAATCCATAGCTGTTCCATAAGGGTTTCCAATCAGATTCCAGCCATCATTACTGGAGTTCCCAGTGTTGGTATATGATAATGATGGAGCCACATACCCTATTTTCTGTGTGCTATCTGTCTTAATTACTTTTGGAAATGCATCACTAATACCATCAAAGTTATCATCGCCATACACATACACTAAAAAACCAGATCCACTTGCCGGAACATCTGTCGCATTAGAAATGGAAGTAAAGCTTTGAGCCGATTCACTCCATGTATATACATTCGAGGTTCCGTTTGAGGGGGAATCTGATCCGGTGAATCCCTGGGTCCAGAGCGTGTCGAGTAATGCTCCATAGGAAACACCCGATGCAGGCGCAGTAATCATGCGCCATCCTTCATTACCATCAATAAAAGTTCCATATGGATGATTTTTAGATGAACGTGTAGCACCATTTATAAGAGTAGATGCATTGTCGTTGGAGGATAAGTCAGTTGCTTTAACCAAATTTGCTTCATCGAATCTCCAGTAACCGATTAATCCCTGTTCACTGCCACTTAAGGCCTGAAACATGTTGCTTCTTATTTCTTCTGAGGGAGAACATCATTCCAGATGCGGGCCTCATCAATTTTACCTTTAAAATTGCCTGTGGTCCAATTCAAATCACCGATCCGAATCTCTCTTGCAGGCACCAAATCGCCAGCTTCCAGAACCCTAACAGTACCTGTAACATCTTCGCCATCCAGATATAATTTAACGTGGTTCCATCATATGTAATGCAATATGATGCCAGATATTAAGCTGAGGGTTGGTAGATAGGGAACTTGCTCCCAGCTGGGTGATCCTGGCCAGTCGAAAACCACCTGAATTATTATTGAAATCAACCCACCACCCTGAAGTTGGACTTGTATGTTGGTCAAAAATACCTTGGCGAGAAGTTGATTCAATAAAAACCCATGCCTCAAGGGAAATATTGGTCAAACCAGATAAAGCAGAGTTGTTTGGTACAGAAACATAATCATCCGTTCCATCTAAAGAGACAGATCGGGGTACAACGGTAATAAACTATTTTCATACCACATAACATCATCAGCTCTGAATGCAGCACCCACAATATCCGGGGACCCATTTCCATCCATATCTGCGATACGAACCCGTTGGGGTTGATCTAATAAACTATCAATTTCATGCCGGATAAAAGT
The DNA here is from genome assembly GCA_048058975.1 of Balneola sp. Lineage (GTDB taxonomy): Bacteria > Bacteroidota > Rhodothermia > Balneolales > Balneolaceae > RHLJ01. The sequence goes on along the minus strand of JBLLNP010000006.1, from coordinate 93,860 downwards.
AGGGCTAGCGGCTCCGTTACTCTCATACCAATACACATCATCTTCAAGAAAAGAACCAGAAACTATATCTAAGTCCCCATCCAAATCCATATCAGCTACCGCTACCAGAGCAGAAGCGTTATAGTTTTGGATATTAAACTCAGTGAAAGTAGGGTTTACTTCGCCATTATTTCTGGACCAAGCTATGTAATCGCTAAAATTATCCGTCCAGACTACATCCAAATCACCATCGTCATCCAGATCAGCCAGTTCAAGTTGCTCTATACCCAAGGCATTCTGATCTATAAAATTTTTAGAAAAGGATGGGTCGGCAGCACCGTTATTTTCGTACCAGGCAATATCGTCTGAATTTGTTGATCCAACCACAATATCCAAATCATTGTCTCCATCCATATCTCCGATTCTGATTGACTCAGCAAACCGATAGTTGACATCGATCAAGCGCTTCGTAAAAGAAGGGTCAGCCGCTCCATCACTCTCAAACCAGGTAACAGATTCATAGGCGAAGCCCGCGCTACCTGACCCGTCATTATCTGAGACGGCAATGTCCAGGTCACCATCATTATCTATATCAGCTACATCAAGATCTCTTGCAAGCCCTTTAACAGATCCCAGAGCTTGACGGGTAAAAGAAGGATCGGTCGCTCCATCGTTCTCGTACCAAAAAATATTAGTGGCTCCGCTGAATCCATTTATTTGAAAAACAGCAATTATATCAAGATCATCGTCTTCATCTATATCAACTACATATAAACTCCTGGGAGAAACAGTTATACTATCAATAAGAATTTTGGTAAATGTTGGGTTAGAGTTACCATCATTTTCATACCAGGCGACTACTCCAGCGCCGAAGCCATTTCTTGCTAAACCAACAATATCCTGATCTCCGTCTTTATCAAGATCGGCAGGAAATACATCGTAAATTTCATCAATACTTGGGTCGATGGTTGTTTTAGAAAATGTAGGAGCTGTTTGTGCAACTAAGCTAGTAGAAGTAATTAGTAACGATAGAAAGAATAAAATAAATCGAGACTTCATTGGAGGAAAATTTGTGAGTTAGAATTACCAAATACTAAGAAAACATTGCAGTAATAAGCTTATAATATCCTCTCAATTATTTTATAAATGCCCTCAATATTACCCTTCATTATTAGGATTGTAGCTTTCGCTACACTATTGTCGCTTTATTATAATTCAGTTCTGGGCTTTCAACCCAGGGAAATCCCATTCAATTGGGAGAAGCTGGAGGAAGACTTTTTGGTAAGAAATTATACCATAGAAGATGGACTACCTGTTAACTCTATCAATAAGGTTATAACTCATCCTAATGGTTACCTGTACATCACTACGTTCGATGGCTTAGTGCAATACGATGGTAATAGGTTTATAACGCTAAATACGGCAAATACTTCTGGTTTTAAGAGTAATCGACTAGTTTACGCCCATCTTGACGGGGAAGAAAATCTTTGGATTATGGATGTTCAGGCAAACCTCTATCTATTCAAGAATGGTGTAGCAAAACTATTTCAGGACCATATAGAGCAGGAGAATGTGGTAGTATATCTTTTTCAAACAGATAAAGAAGGCACACTTTGGATTTCCACAAATATTGGGTTGTATAAACAGAAACAAGGAATCGATTTTGAGTTAATTCGTGGCACGGAAAGTTTAGGAAGAATTCTAGGCTTAGATATTCATGATCAATTAGGAGTTACTATTTTAACCGATAACGGAGTTTACCGTTTTAACGAAGAAGAATTGGTCCAGAAAGCAGATCTCGCTAAGCTTCCTAGTGTTCCTTCAGATATTTTCAGAATAGAAAGTAGTGAAGATGGAACTCTCTGGTTATTTGGAAAAAACCATAAGCTTTTTGCCCTGGACCAATACGACGATATTTCATCTATTGCTTTCCCTCCAAATAAAAGCTTCAATGCTACAGACATTATTCATGAGGATTCTAGGTTCTTACTATTCAGAACAGATAACGGATATTATCGTTTAAGAAAAGGGGGAAATATTCTGGAAGAAACCGCCTTAATTGATCCTGATCTTTACTTTATACCTTCTCTGAAGTCACTCACTTTCGATGGAAAGTTAGTACAAACCTTAAGTAACAGGTTATTTCTTAATGAACAGGAAATCCTTCAAATAGAGCCATCTATTACAGATGTTATAATTGACAGAGAGGAGAATATGTGGCTGGGCACCACTTCTGCAGGTTTATACCAAATTTCTAAAAAGAATATGTTTAATATTGGGAAAACCGTTTCTCCGTTAATAAAAAGTACTTATAGTATCATTGAAGATGAAAATCAAAATATTTGGTTTTCAGGGATTAGTTCAGACTTAGGGATTTTCAGGATTAAAGAACCCAAACTCACTCAATGGTCTGCAACAACTGAGAGTATAGAAGAAGGCCACTACAATACACTCGCCATTGCTAAAGATAATTCAATATTGGTTGGGGGGAGTAATGGTCTTCAAATATTTAAAAACAATAGGTGGGCAAAAAAGGTTGATGAGATTCAGAACATAACCTCAATGCATCAGAAAACAGAAGACACGTTTTGGCTAGGTACTTTTGACGATGCCTATTTCCTTGATACTACATCTTATTCCTCTTTCCAGGAGATGTTTGGAACTCGTCTGGGGCGGGTTAATGCCATCAAAGAATTACAAAATAAAGAGATTGCGTTTCTCTCAAGCAGGTTAGGTATTGCACTTGTAAACAACTCAATGGAACTATCTTTTATTGGTGAAGATGAAGGTTTATCAAGTAATCAGGTACGGGATATATATGAAAGCTCCAATGATACTTTATGGATAGTTACTGAAGATTTTGGACTAAACAGAATTCTTCGTGATGAAAAAGGTCGAGTTTATAAAGCGGATGTTATTACAACAGAAGATGGTTTAATTGATAATTCCCTTCATCGGATTATTGAAGATTCTTTTGGCTACTTCTGGTTGAATTCGAACAAAGGGATTATGAGAATCAGTAAGAATGAACTCAATTCCTACATTGACAAAACTTTGAAAGAGTTGACGGTACAGAGTTATTCTGTTGAAGAGGGGTTAGATGATCCTGAGGGAAATGGAGGAGTTCAAAATGCCGGACTATTAACTTCGGACGGAAAACTCCTTTTCCCAAATCAGGAGGGAATTGTTTACACCCGGCCGGAATGGCATCTGTCTAAACAAAATTTAGAACTGGAACAACCAAGAGTTGAGACTCTTAGTTTTAGGGATTCCCTGATTCTGCTGCAGGGCTATTCCTCTTTTGAATTACCTGATGCTCAGAGAGATTTTCAGATAAAATTTACTCTTCCCACTTTCTCATCTCCAGGCAAACTTGTTCTTGAATATAAATTAGAAGGCATAAATAATACTTGGCAAAGAGTTGGGTCTGAAAGGCTGGCATCCTTCACTAATATAAAGGGCGGTACCTATACATTTCTTATGAGAGGGAAATTGCAAGGTGAAACAAGGTACACTGAAAGCTCATTCAGCTTGTCTGTGCCACTGGTTTATTACGAGCAGGTATGGTTTAAATTTTTAATCGGTTTAGGGCTGGTTCTTATTTTTATGACGAGTTTGCGGATATTATTATGGCGAGCCAGAAAAAGAGAACGACTGCTTGGTGATTTAGTAAATAAAAGAACCAAAGAACTTACTGAAAGAACTTGGCAGCTGGAACAATCAAAGGCAAAGCTGCAGCTTTCTTTAGAACAAATTCAACATCTGGACGAATCGAAATCGCGCTTTTTCACCAATTTTACTCATGAGCTCCGGACGCCTCTTTCTCTCATTTTAAGTCCATTAGAAGATATGATGGAAGGTGATGAAGAGAGGAAACCCGGGCTAGACAACAGAAACCTATCTTTAATCAAACGCAATGCGGAAAGGCTGAAAAGCCTGGTTAATCAACTGCTTGATGTTTCTAAACTAAACGCAGGCAAATTCCCTCTTACTCTTGTGCGAACCGATATAACCGGCCTTACTAAACAGTGTGTCTCACATTTCGAGTATTCAATGTCAAAAAAAGCGATTGAGTTTTCATTGATTTCAGAACCCGAGCAAAACTATCTATATGTTGATTTTGCTGCCTGGGAACATATTTGTACCAATTTGATGAGCAATGCTCTAAAATTCACTCCTCATGGCGGAAAGATTCTGGTAACTATTTCTGAAAATAAAGATCACGTCAATATTTCTTTTTCAGATACCGGGTCCGGAATCTCAGAAACTGACATGCCTTTTATTTTTGACAGTTACTATCAGGGAAGTTCTACCCAGAGTAAGTCTGGTGGAACCGGAATTGGATTGGCATTGGTTAAAGGACTGGTTGACCGAATGAAGGGATCCATTCATGTTGATTCAGAACCTGGTAAAGGCTCTACTTTCAATATCCACTTACAAAAAGGATATGCCCAATTTAGCCCTGAAGATAATATCCTGCATGAATCGCTAAATGCGATTCAAATGCCCTCTGATACATTCATGTCAGATATGGATCTTTCAGAATCTCACCAAAATCAGACGAGTCAGGAGTCTATACTACTGGTAGAGGACAATGAAGATTTTCGCGACTATTTAAGCTCGGTAATTCGCCCCCATTATAATGTACGGGTTGCTAAAAATGGAAAAGAAGGACTGGAAATACTCTCTTCTTTTCAACCGGATATTATACTGTCTGATATCATGATGCCCGAAATGGATGGCTACGAAATGATGCATACAATCCGCTCAATGAACGAATTAAAACATGTTCCTTTTATCTTTCTGACCGCCAAAGACAGTGTGATGGATTTCGAAAAAGGACTAAACAGTGGCGCTGATATTTATCTTACAAAACCCATACAAAAGAAACTTTTACTCACCCAAATTAAAGCGCTCTTACGCCGGGAAAGTGCTCTTAAGCAGGCCCCTGTTATTGATGAAAAAGGTATGAAAAGTGCATTTATAACTAAGGTGCTCGAAATCATTCAAAGGCACCTCGGTAATCCTGATTTAAATGTTAAAATAATTGCAGAAGCTTTATCAATGAGTGAAGCCACCCTCTACAGAAAATGGAAAAAAGAAAGTAGCGAGACAATTAATCAAACGATAACAACTTTACGGCTGGATGAAGTACTGAGGTTGGTTCAGGAAGAAAACCTAAATTTCTCAGAAGCTTCTTTTGCCGTCGGATACAGCAATCTTTCTTATTTCTCTCAGGCTTTTAAGAAAAAATATGGAATACCTCCTCAAGAGTATATGAAGGAATTGTGATTCTTATAAAACAAAACCCTCGCTCAACTAAATGAACGAGGGTTTAAATCTGTCAGAGATTTATGGATTGAATGATCTTACATCATTCCGCCCATGCCTCCCATTCCGCCCATGTCAGGCATTGCTGGACCACCTTTGTTCTCTTCTGGTTTTTCAGAGATAACAGCTTCGGTTGTTAGTAACAATCCTGCAACAGAAGCCGCATTTTGTAGTGCCGCTCTGGTTACTTTGGTAGGATCAATTACACCTGCTTTGATCAGGTCTTCATATACTTCGGTACGTGCGTTGTAACCGAAAGCACCTTTACCTTCAAGAACTTTCTGTACAACAATCGCTCCTTCAACACCGGCGTTGTTGGAGATAGTTCTTAGCGGAGCTTCAAGAGCTTTTCTTACGATTTGGAAACCAACGGCTTCATCTTCGTTTGCTCCTTTAAGCTTATCAAGTGCACCTAATGTTCTAAGAAGTGCAACTCCACCACCAGGAACAATACCTTCTTCAACCGCTGCACGGGTTGCATGAAGAGCATCTTCCACACGGTCTTTCTTTTCTTTCATTTCTACTTCAGATGCAGCACCAATATAAAGTACCGCTACACCACCGCTTAACTTAGCTAAACGCTCTTGAAGTTTTTCGCGGTCATAATCGGAAGTAGTTGTTTCGATCTGAGATTTGATCTGGTTTACGCGAGCTTTGATATCATCAGCTTTTCCGGCACCATCAACAATAATAGTATTGTCTTTGTCGATACTTATAGTAGCAGCTTCACCTAAGAAATCAAGCGTAGCGTTTTCTAATTTGTATCCGCGCTCTTCAGAAATTACCGTACCACCAGTAAGAATAGCTATATCTTCCAACATTGCTTTTCTTCTGTCACCAAAACCAGGAGCTTTTACAGCAGCGATTTTTAGTGATCCACGTAGTTTGTTAACTACTAAGGTAGCCAGTGCTTCGCCTTCGATATCTTCCGCGATAATTAAAAGAGGCTTACCAGACTGTACTACTTTTTCAAGAATTGGAAGAAGGTCTTTCATCGAGGAAATCTTCTTGTCGAAGATAAGGATGTAAGGGTTTTCCAACTCAGTAGTCATTTTCTCTGAATCGGTTACAAAGTATGGAGAAAGGTAACCGCGATCGAACTGCATACCTTCTACCGTTTCAAGGGTAGTTTCGATTCCTTTAGCTTCTTCAACAGTGATAACACCGGTATTATTGAACGTACCATCGTCGCTCTTACCTACTTTTTCGTAAGCATCTGCGATCATAGCACCAATTTCTTCGTCACCATTCGCAGAAATAGTAGCAATCTGCTTTAATTTTTCGATGTCTTTGTCAATATCGATTTTTACATCAGCAAGCGCAGCAACTACGGCATCAACCGCTTTGTCGATACCTGCTTTCAAATCCATTGGGTTTGCACCAGCAGTAACGTTTTTCAACCCTGCACTGATAATTGCCTGAGCAAGTACCGTTGCAGTAGTTGTTCCGTCACCGGCGTTGTCGTTGGTTTTAGAAGCTACTTCTTTCACCATCTGAGCTCCCATGTTTTCTACTTTATCTGCAAGCTCGATTTCTTTGGCTACAGTAACACCATCTTTAGTGATTTTTGGTGCACCAAATGATTTCTCAATTACAACATTACGTCCGCGAGGACCTAATGTAACTTTAACAGCATCGGCAAGTTTATCGACACCTTTTTTTAGTGCGTCTCGTGCTTCCACATCATAGTGAACTAACTTTGACATAGTTTTTTAATTCTTTTTAGGTTTGTGATTTAATTTCTTTTCTCAAATCAGACGCGAATGCATCTGACAAAAATGTTAGCGAGAAGTTATTATGCGAGAATTCCCACGATGTCTGATTCGCGCATGATGAGGTACTCTTCTCCATCGAGAGTTACTTCGGTACCTGCATATTTACCGTAAAGAACTTTATCCCCTTCTTTCACGGTTAGATCAATTTTATTCCCGTTTTCTACTTTTCCGGGGCCCACCGCAACAACTGTACCTTGCTGTGGTTTTTCTTTAGCTGTATCAGGGATGTACAGACCAGAGCTGGTTACTTCTTCAGCTGCGTCCGCTTTTACTAATACACGGTCGCCTAAAGGTTTAATGCTAGCCATGTGTATGACTCCTTTTATGTTTTGTTAGTTAGTGTTTAATGTTTTTTGGGCAATGCCCTTCTTTGTTTCACCAACTACAAAGCAAGTACCGTACCAAAACATTCCGTCATGTTGACTTTTCTAATCGTTCTGCAAGGTCTGCATAAATGGCAGGCTCCCAATCTTCTGCTCTCTGATCGTAATTAAATCCTTCTGGGTGAAAGTCGTCCAATACCGGTTTCAGAGAATTGCTGAGTTTTTTTCTTCTTTGATTAAAGGCCGTACGAACCACACTTTTAAGCATTTTATCAGAACAGTTTAAGGCTGGCTTATCAAAAGTGAGGCGGATTACCGAACTCATTACTTTTGGGGGCGGACTGAAAGAGTTTGGAGATACATCGAAGAGTAACTCGGGAGTGCTCATTAATTGTGTTTGAACGCTAAGTATTCCATAATCTTTGGTAGATGGGGTTGCCACAAGACGTTGTGCCACCTCTTTCTGCATCATCAGAATTGCCTCTTTAAAATACTGTCGCGATTCGAGTAAAGAAAAAAGTATTGGACTGGTAATGTAATATGGAAGGTTTCCAAGTACGTGTGTTTCGCCAGTCTCAGAAATCAATTCTTCCCAATTAACCTTCAATACATCCTTTTGATGGATTGTGAGCCCATTAAGGCTTTCCTCTAAAACCTCAACCGCTCGCTGGTCAACTTCTATGGCATGTACGTCTTCGTATTGTTGAACCAACCACTTCGTTAGAGCGCCGGTACCCGGACCTATTTCAATAATCCGATCTTCCTTTCCGGCACGAACGGATTTCAAAATCTTCGTGATGATATTATTATCAGTAAGAAAGTGCTGCCCGAGGCTTTTCTTAGTTTTGAAGCTCAAAAGTATATGAATTTGATTGAGCGCAAAAGGTACGAAATATTAGAACTACCTCCCTTCTTACTTCCACTTTTCAAGTAGATGAGACCAGTAAGGGCGGATGGCATCCGCCCCAACTGAGGCATTTATTGTCTTTTACCTATCCACCTCTTCCTCATAAAACTGCGGCCTGACAATAAGTAGTGGTTTTTCTACCAAACGAGAAACATGCTCGGTGGTTGAGCCAATAAATATTCTGGAAAGCCCGGTTCTTCCGTGGGTATTCATAACTACCAAATCAGCGTTATCATTTGCGTATTCGGCAATTTCATGATAGGCAGTGATTCCTTTTATAATGGTACTTTTTATATCAATACTAATAGTATGAGGCTCTTCAGTTGATACCAGCACATCCTCAAAAGGAATACCAGTTCGTTTTACATGAAGCTCGTATTGCGGATGGTCGAGCAAGTATTCAGTCAATCTGACGATCATTCGCTCATATACGGGTTGCTCATCTATCGAAGTAGGTACATATGGTATCATATCACTTCCTGCAGAATAGAGCTCTACCACATTAAGTAGTTCGATGGTAGCCCCTATTTCTTTAGCGAGTTCAAATGCTGGTATAACTGCAAATAGAGAAGAATTTGAAAAATCTACCGGAACTAAAATCGTTTTCAGATTTTCTACTTCTACTTCTTCATTAACAGTAAGCACTGGAATTTTGCTATACCTAATTACCTTTTCTGTTGTGCCTCCCATAATATGAATTGAGTCATGTTCTCCTCTGGTAGACATTAATATCAAATCATATTCGCCATTGTTTCCTAGTTTAGTAATTGCTTCAGATGGTTTTCTTTCTATTTCTGCATACAATTTTCCACGGTATTCTTTTTTTATGTACTTATGAGCGAGCTTTTCAAGATTCTCTTGTGCGTTTTCTAAACAATGTGGATACAAATGTTTTTCAAGTGAAAAGGGAACTCCAAGTGGGTCCATGCTTTCACTAAAATATTTTAATAGAGGAACCACGTGAATAAAGTCGACGGTGCAGCCATATAAATCGACCAATTCACCGGCCACTTTTATTGCTACTTCTGATCGCTCAGAAAAATCAGTTGGTACAAGTATATGTTGCACTTTCATAACGACCTCCATGTTTTGGTTACCTTATGCACTTAAAAGTGCATAAGAATCATGAAGTATTGATGAAGGATTCCGGTCTTACGTCTCGGAAGCTAAAATTTCATCAAACATTCTTTTTACCTGAAGATCACCAAAACCATAGATACTCTCTCTTTTACAAAACTCCCTGAAAACAGGGCCGAACTCTACGCTATCCAACTCCTTGATGATTTTTCTGATCGATTCTTTAGGCCTGCCTTCAGACGTTTCATCAGGGATCCGTTCTATATGTGCTTTCACTGCATCTGCTAAAAACGGGAAATCGAAACTCAACTCCTTAGAAAGCTTAGTTAGTTCTTCAATGGAGTTTTCCTGATAATGCTTCCACAATGTTTGAAAATCTTTTAAATGGATGATCTCTTGCCTGTTGTTATATAATTCTTCTAACTCATCAGAACTATAAGCTCCAAATCCATATTGAGTGTGTACTTTTGGTCTAACTAAAAAAACAGGGCTCCTGTTTTCAGATTCTGATAACAGGTGTGCTGCGAACCAGAAATTTACCTGATAAAACAAGTCATCTTCAAACCAAAGATTAATTTCAAAATCATTTGGTATTGCTTCGATTTTCTTGAATTCCGATACAGTATGATTTTCGTATTCTTCTTCAGAAATTCCAAGAAAGCCGGCTCTGACCTCGTACAGCTCTTTTAGATTCTCTCCTTTCACATTTCCATCAACAAGGCATTCTCTTAAAACAATGCGTTCGCCACTAAGATCTTCAGGGAACTGTTCCAGAAGTGCGTCTCCATTTAGAATGTGTACTTGCTTCGGCATGAATTTATTACTACTCGTTTGTTTCTCTTAACCTGTCAATCCCTCCAACCAGAACTACTCCAATTATCATTCCAATAACTCCCCCCCAAACATTGGGATTCTCCTCTCCTGTTGAACCTAGGCTACCCGGAATGTATGGCTCTGAATGGATCAATTTTTTCTTGACGGTTAATACTTCTATTGTTTCTAATGAAGTTTGCTCTCCAAGACGTTCAAATTCAGGTAAGTTTTCGTTTGGGTTTTGTTGTAGTTCTTGCACACGTTCGCTAGTGATACTTACTTCTTCAACTTCTCTAACTTGCTCTACAAACTCCCTATGTTGAAACGGCCAGATTACAAAAAGTGAGCCAATCAAAAAGCCAATCAGAACAGAGATCGTCTGGGCATGGTAACGCGCAAGTAGCCAGGAAAGAAATCTGGAAAACAACGCCAAACCAACTACAGCACCAACCATAAAAGGAAACAAACCGATAATTCCATCCATGGTTTCTTCACCCCCAATCATCCCAATGTGGCTCAGTAAATAATCATATTTTCGCATGATGAGCAAAAGATAAGATCCCGAAATGCCTGGCAAAATCATTGCACAAATGGCTATAGCACCACTTAGTAACACAAAGAGCGGATGATCAGGTGTATCGGCTGGAACCAGATTCACAATCCAAAGTCCAAAGCCTATTCCCACTAAAAGAAAAATGATCTCTTTAGTTTTAAAAGCCTCCAATGTTTTGTAGAGAATATATATTGAACCCACAATCAACCCGAAGAACAGACTATACACGATCTCTGGATGTGTAAACATATATATCTGAAGAGGAACTACTTTTGTAAAAAATGCAAGCGCGCTGAAAATTCCGGTGAATAGAATCCCTAAGAAAAAGATATGGAGTTGACCAAACGCTGCTTTCCACTTAAAAGTAAATAAGTTCTTTATGAACTCGATATCCACACTTTTAATCGCGTTAAGCAATCGCTCGTAGATTCCAAGTATCAACGCCATTGTGCCCCCACTTACACCGGGCACAATATCCGCCGAACCCATTATAAAGCCTTTGATAGCAAGAAAGGGTGCTTCTTTAGCTGTTGTGGTATCTTTATTCTTTTTTGGGGGATTTATGTTTTCAGCCAACTTAGTTATCCCATCCTTTTTCGCCGATTAACGGCACAAATTTGAAATTATCCAGCTCCTCCTGATGATATTCTGATTCTGAGACTCGTGTAATTTTAAGCATCATCTGCTTTTTATCGTCCCCAACAGGAATTACAAGCCTTCCACCAATTTTCAGCTGATTTATTAAATCCTGAGGCACCACTGGTGCACCTGCAGTTACTACAATCCCATCAAAAGGAGCATATGTTGACCAGCCTAACGTACCATCTCCGGCTTTTAACATAGCCTTGTATCCTTGTGTCCGGAGTGCCTCTTTTGCACGGTGGTACAGCTCGTTATGCCGCTCAACACTATAAACATCTGCTCCCATTTCACAAAGAACCATACATTGATAGCTTGATCCGGTCCCTATCTCAAGAATTCTGTCTCCCTGTTCTATTTCAAGAAGTTCGGTTTGCCTGGCTACAGTATAGGGCTGTGAAATGGTTTGCCCCATTCCGATTGGTAGCGCGGTATCATTATACGCTTTCGAGTGAAGGGCGGTGTCAACTAAGGTATGTCTTGGAATTTTGCCAATAGCCATCAATACTCTTTCGTCTTTTATGCCTTTTTCCCGTAGTTCTTCTACCAGTTTCTTTCGTGGGCGTGCAAATCGGCGATCGTCAATCAATGTGAAAAGTGTTGAGATTATTAGGTGCCCAAGTATAGCCATTTACCAGTAAAATTTGGGTTAATAATTCAGCTATTTAATCTTGTTCTAAATTTCTTCTCTGTTTAGTAAATGCAACTTAGCTCTGCTATCTTCAGATAATCTTACCTTTATGGAATTCTTAGACTCGACCATATTTAAAGTTTTTATTTACGCCCTGATCACAGCTATTGCTACAGGGTTAGGTGCAATTCCCTTCTTTTTCATCAAGAAAATCTCCGATTCATTCCTTGGAAAAGCGAACGCCATTGCTTCTGGGTTAATGCTTTCCGCCAGTTATAATTTAATTTTTGAAGGTTATCGTGAAAATGAGTGGATGACGCTTATAGGTATGGTGCTCGGAGTAGCTTTTGTGATCGTAGCCGATAAATGGATGAATCGTACTTTTGATATGGAAGTGAAAGACCTAGTGGGTGCGGGAAGCAAGAAAATGCTTCTCTTCCTGGGAATTATGACCATTCACTCATTTGCAGAAGGTGTTAGCGTTGGCGTTTCATTTGCAAATACCCTTGAGTTCGGAATTTTTATAGCGATAGCAATCGCCATTCATAATATCCCTGAAGGGCTTGCTATCAGCCTGGTAATGGTTCCTAAGGGAACATCTCCCATAAAAGCTGTGGGATGGAGTATTTTTTCAAGCCTGCCACAACCTTTGATGGCAATACCGGCGTTTTTGTTTGTTGATACTTTCAGGGAATATCTACCACTTGGATTAGGTCTCGCCGCCGGAGCTATGATATGGATGGTGTTTGCTGAGCTTATCCCGGAAGCTCTTCAAAAATGTGAGCCTCACAAAATCGGGTTCTGGATTACTATAGCGATTATGGGGATGACCGCTTTCCAGATTCTGCTTTAGTCCAATATTTTTTTACAAGTCAGTAAAACGAAAAGAGCTAATTTTGGTAAGTAAAAAATTTTAAATTGGTCACCGAAAACTTTGTATCTAAAACTAGCTAAAGCCTTTTTTTTAGCAATTCTGCCCTTCATGCTTTCTTCTAATTCTTTTTCCCAATCTAATGGTGAGACAATCTATGTCTTTTTAGATTGCAGAGGATGTGATGAAAGTTTCATACAAACTGAAATTGAATTTGTGAAATTTGTGAGAGATCAGAATGATGCGGATGTCCATGTTTTTATAATAAATCAAAGAACAGGAAGTGGTGGTACTGAGTACACCGTTGATTTTTTTGGACAAAATGAATTTTCCGACAAAGACCAAACTTTTAAAGTCATTTCTCCTGAGTCAGATACAGAGGAAGAACGTAGGAACAAGTTAGTTGCTCATATAAAACTAGGCTTGGTAAGCTACCTGTTCAATAAGGATATTGTTTCTCAGCTTGATCTCAGATTTGATAACTCGAACCGGGCAACTCGAACAAGTATCCCGGAAAATGATCCCTGGAATAGTTGGGTTTTCGAAATTGGTGGGAATACTTTTTTTAATGGCGAAGAATCCCAAAACCGATTTAATATTAATACCTATGCATCTGCCGACAGAGTGACCGAAGAATGGAAGTTCCAATCCACTTACAGATATAACACAAACAGACGCACCGTTTTCAGAACAGATAGTGTTACTGTATTTGACGATTCCATTAACGACAGTGTAAAAGTAGCCAAAGAAAGGAAAGATTTATTTGTTAATGAACGGCAATTCTTGTTTGTTCAATTAGTAAAAAGCTTTGGAGATCACTGGTCTGCCGGATTTTGGACAACCGCACGATCTTCAACAGAAGATAATATTGACTTACGGCTTTCCTTCGCACCAGCTATCGAATACAGCGTTTTTCCTTATAGTGAATTTACAAGGCGGCAAATATTCGCCAGGTATGGTTTTAGTTTAGCGTCACTTGATTATACTGAAACAACCATTTTCAATAAAAACGAAGAGGTGTTACTCCAGCACGAATTTGTTATTGATACGGAATTTACTCAACCATGGGGAGCGATTGAAGCAAGAATAAATGCTGAAGCCTACATGCATGACTTCACAAAAAACAATTTAAGATTTGATACAGAAATAGACTTTCGGGTTTTTCGAGGATTATCTCTTTTCATTTCAGCGAGTTATTCGATTATTAATGATCAGCTTTCACTGCCAGCCGGGGGTTCTACGGAGGCAGAGGTTTTACTAAATCTCAGAAATCAAGCAACTTCTTATCGATATGGCGGAAGTATAGGGATTGAATTTACCTTCGGCTCGATTTACAATAATGTGATTAACCCCAGACTCTAACATTTCTGTAACATTTACTTCAGTACAACGAAGTTTCCCTGTCAATTAGTTAACTTTATTCATTGCTTTAACTAATCACTATTCAAATGTTCTTTAGGCCATTATTAATCAGTATTTCTCTATTTACAATTAGTACATCATTATTTGCTCAACAAGTACCGGATTCTCCAACAGAAGTCCATCCAATCCTCATCAACTCAATGATACCGGATGTTTCCGTAAAAACTGTTGAAGGTGAATCCATTTCTTTAAGAAAAAAAGTAAGTGAAAAACCTACATTGCTAATCTTTTACCGAGGCGGATGGTGCCCTTATTGTAGCCGACATATGGCCGAACTGCAAAAAATTGAAGCTCAAATTGTTGAAATGGGATATCAGATTCTTGCAGTTAGTGTAGATAAGCCAGAGATGCTTAAGAAGACGCTATCGGATGTTGAACTTTCTTATACCCTTCTTTCTGACAGTCCCGCGGATGTTATGAAAGCATTCGGAGTAGCTTTTCGGGTAGATGACGCTACAGTTACCAGATATAAATCGATAGGAATTGATCTCGAAGAAAGTTCAGGGCATGATCATCATATCCTTCCGGCTCCTGCTGTTTTTATTCTTAATCAGGAAGGTATCGTGAAATTTCAGTATGTGAATCCTGATTACAAACAACGTATTGACGGAGATGTTCTTTTAACCGCAGCGAAGGCTTATTTGTAATATTTAGATTTTTGGTCGTTGGTCAGGCATCTTTGTATCTTTAATGCATTATGAGCAACATAGCCATCCTTAAAAAAACCGACCTCAAATCCCTCACCAAAGACGAACTTCTCGCATTCTGCAAAGAATTAGGATTACCTCGTTTTCGAGCTGATCAGATATTTCAATGGTTATACCAGAAAGGGGTTTCATCTTTTGATGAAATGACAAATCTTTCAAAGGATTTAAGGGAAAAGCTGAACGAAGTTGCTTCCATAAATAGAATTTCTGTAGCCAATCAGCAGGAATCTAAAGATGGCACTATCAAGTTTCTCTTTAAGCTGAATGATGAGGATAAAGACTATAAAGTTGAGGCCGTTTTAATCCCAGACTTTTATCCTGATGGAGTCCCTAAGCGCCTTACTGTCTGTGTTTCGTCTCAGGTTGGATGTGTGTTCGGCTGTTCCTTTTGCGCAACGGGGAAGATGGGGTTTTTCCGAAATCTAAGCCATGGTGAGGTGGTTGACCAGGTTCAATATATCAACTCGATTACGGAAGAAAAGTATGACAAGAAGATTACAAATATTGTGTACATGGGCATGGGAGAGCCTTTGCACAATTACAAAACAGTGGTGAATTCAGCATCTATTATCTCTGATCCACTGAGTATTGAGCTTTCCCCGAAGAGAATTACGGTATCCACGGTTGGGTTAACTAAGCAGATAAAACAACTAGCTGATGATAATGAGCCATTCAATCTAGCCATCTCGCTTCATGCTCCTAGTGATGAAAAGCGAGATAAAATCATGCCTATCAACAGCTCGATGAATCTGGATAGTCTTGAAGAAGCTGTACGTTATTATCACCGGAAAACAGAGAAACCTCTTACGTACGAATACTTGTTGTTTGATGGGTTTAACGATACATACGAAGACGCTAAAAACCTTGCCCGGATTGTAAAATGGGCTCCAAGCAAAGTTAATATCATTATGTATAACAATGTCGCTGGAGTGGAATTACACCGTGCAAGAGAAGAACGGTTAGACGCTTTTCTGAAGGCTCTTATCAAACATGATGTTAGAGCAACAGTACGCAGAAGCCGTGGCGATGATATTGATGCGGGTTGTGGGCAGTTAGCAATTCGGGAAGGTGCCCCAAAAGGGAAAACGATTGCTAAGTAGGTGAGAAGGGAAAAGTTAAAAGTGAAAGCCTTTAATCTCTTTTCACGTTTAACTTTTCACTTTTTGCATTCCCTTAATCAATAATATGGGACAACTTACTTGACTAAGAGATTAATCCCACGAACCATACATGGCATTAGGCAAAATCAGAATATCTTTTCCTTGTCTTTTCAGAAAATCTTCGTAGTTCACATTCTCCTGGGTGGTTTTGGCAAAGTCCTTTATGTTATCTCCAATCTGCATCACCAGAATAAATTTTGTATTCCATGAAGATTTTGCTCCGGGAAACTTAGCCCAACAGCTTTGTGCTTCTCCGTTTAACACGTGTTGTCGTCGTAAATCTTTATCGTTAACCAATCCATCCTGACCTACGGCATCGATATCTTCTTCTGCCCTTCCAATAATACAGGTGTTTTTGCGAGTTAATGGTAATCCTAATTTCTCAAGGTTATTCCAGGTATGTTGGTCTAAAGTACGGTCTCTGTTTGTAATCAAAGCAATTTGACCTCCCGTGAGCATTACGTTTGAAATAAAATCAGAGGAGCCAGGAACAAGGGTCGCTGATTCTTCCTTAACCCATTCAGCCCAACTTACAGGGGTATAACCCAAACCTAATTGATCTCTTCGTCTGTTGTACTCACTATTATCTAGAATAGTCTCATCAACGTCCATAATCACAACCCAGGGATCACTAATGCTCATTTTTGCCAAGCTTTCTACAGCGGAATTATAGAGGCTCTCAGTTATCAACTTGTACTCAGCACTGTTTTGAGTCCATCTA
Source organism: Balneola sp. (assembly GCA_048058975.1). Classification (GTDB taxonomy): domain Bacteria; phylum Bacteroidota; class Rhodothermia; order Balneolales; family Balneolaceae; genus RHLJ01. The sequence goes on along the minus strand of JBLLNP010000006.1, from coordinate 76,951 downwards.
ACAGCAGTACTTACGGGAAAGGGTTTGGTTGTAAACAGATCAACAGAAATGGGACAATGATCGCTAAGCATATCGTCTTTCGTCATTGTTTCCGGTGTCATACCAAAGTAAAAGACATCCTGACTCCCTTCTATAAGCAAACTTGAACTTTTTGGACCTAACAGGATATGATCAATCGGAGCGGGATATCTTGGATGACACCCCCTAATACCTTCCATACTGCTTGTGATCTCAATTTCAGTACCATCCATATCTTCAAGATCCTCCCAAAACCGATTTTCGGGGGTTGTAATTCTATGATTGAAATCTCCAAGGATTACGAATGCCCTTTCTTCACTTACTTTCTGCTCTACCCAGGCATCTAAAACCGGAACCTGTTGCTCAAATGTTTCACAGGCATCCCGATCTGAAGTGGAATAATCGTTAACATAGCATCCGCTTTTCATGTGTACATTCATAACATCAATCGGTTCAGAAGTTCCGGTTAAACGGATAACCAACCCATACCGAAGCCCCGGATTATTCAGAGCCAATTCTTTAAAGCTTTCAACTTTTTCGAAAGGGATTCCTTTCTTAATTGCAAAAGCAACACGCTGTTGTGTTGAAGGTCTTCCACTGCCTCTACAATCATAAGAACCACTGGAAGGTCGATCAGATAATACTATCTCCCATTCGCTTTCAGGAAATACTCGTGCTACCGCTTTTATTGATTCCACCTCTTGAAGTGCAACTACATCCGCATTCATAGTTGCTGCAAAGTTGCGAAGCTTTTCGTAGTCCTGATCTGATCTAGCCACACATCCTTCCCCGTTATTTTCAGCAAGATGTTCGATATTCCAGGCAACCAGTCGATATTCTGAGTCAGTTTTTTCACTTTCATTGGTTGACTGAGCCTGAGTAAGACTAGAGCCAAACAAAAACGCAATAATTGTTACGAATATTTGATTCTTCATCTGTAGTATTTATAATATTCTAACCTTCTGATATTACTTATTTTCCATTCCTTACCGGGAATCCCATTTGCGCCCATACAAGAATTCCTTCATCAATGATTGACACATTTTCATAGCCATATCGGTTTAAAGTATTCATCACTCGCAAAGATGCTGCATGTGGACAGGCGCAGTAAATAACGATTTGTGTCCCATCGTTTGGTATATCATCTATGAAATTTTCAGGATCTTCGTAATAAGGGACTGGAAATGATCCCGGAATATGGGTTTGACGCCACGCTACTTCCGATCGTGCATCCATAATGATCATTTTTCGACCTTCTTTCATGGCCTGATTTACTTGCTCTGCGGAAACAAACTTACCCTCGCGAAGATCGAACTCAGGATCAATACCATCTGGATTTAATACGTATTGGTCAGCTGAAGGAACAGTTACGGTACTTGGTTCAGGTACGTCCCATCCTGAAGCACGACTACGCAAAAATGCTGTAACGGCATCAAGTTCGTCATCGTTAAGGCTGTCTTTAAATGCTATCATCGGTGTTCCATCTCTACCTTCAGCGATAGCATATCGTAAGAAATGATCAGTTGCAGTTGCAAGTAACATAGGATTACCCAGAGCAGGAGCAGTAACACCTTCCCCTTTATCTCCGTGGCAAGAAGCACAACTTTCTTCATAAATGTTAGCTCCAAGTGAAATATCGCCATAAACCGGCTCCCTGGAAGGATCGATGGCTTCTTCAACACCTGCTTCTTCGTACAACCATTTAAGAAGAACCTCAATATCAATTAATTCAAGTGGACCACCTTGCGAATCGAGGTATCCCGCCATAGCTGTATTCGCCCTGCCGAACTGAATAGTATATCGCATGAAATTATTATTCATACTTGTTGCCAGCAAAGATTTTGATTTCAAAGATGGAGCGTTATCAGCCGCATACCCCTCTCTGTTATCTCCATGGCAAAGTGAACAATACTTTGTGTAGATATTTGAAGCATGTTTCTTGGCTGCGGGAGCTAACTTCTCATTAAAACTCAACATCGCTGCCAATTCTCTTTGCTCTTCAGGTTCCTGAATAAATTCCAATTGAACACCAGTTGCATATTCTGAGGAAATACTGATGATTTCCTGATTATACTTTAGGGCTTCTTCCGGTACATTATTTTTCAGATAGGTAGCAGTGGTATCGAAGTTCTCAACCTCAAAGCGAACTCCAAAAACTCCTTCCCCTCGCTGTGATATAAAATCAGAAACCGTTGGGCCTGAAGTTTCTGCATGGAGCTCCAATTCCTGATTTCTAAAGAGGGTGAAACGGGCCATTCGATCGTTGCTTTCAATCAAATCAAAGCCCATGTTTTTAAATGTCTTGATTGACGATTTTAAATCTTTAACGGCTACTTTTACTGCAGAGATACCCACTACTCCATTCGGGTGTTTACGAAACATTCGATTATAGCTGTAGTAGGTTCTCCATTGCTCATTTGTCTTTTCGTAATCAAAAGTAGTCTTTTCAACAAAGCGTGGTAAATGAGCCACAGGAGATTCCCTGTTAAAATCCAGACTAATTCTATTTGGAGTTCCATCATCGCCAGACCAGTTACTTGAAACTTCTGAGGTGCGGAAGGAATTAACAGAATCAACGTCGAAACCCTGACTTGTAAGCCAGAGTGAAGTAGAGTCCGCAGATGAAGTGGAAAGAGCATATAGTCGCATTCCTTCGTGATTTGCTAAATAGTTGCTAATAAATCCGGGAATGTCTTCCATCGAAGAGGTATCACTTAGCGCAAGAACCTCTAAGGATGTCATATCTGAAAAATTTATAGAGGCTGAATGGAGACCTTCGTATTCTCGATTTTCACTAATCCGCCCAACTCTGAAGCCTAACATCTCATTATAATATTTAGTAGTAGAATCAATGTTATTCGCTACTAATGTCAGGTGGTTGACTCCGATACCTAGACCCAGAACAAAACCTTTTTTGTTGTTTTGTTGGCAAGTCACAAATAGAAGTACAGATGTTAAAGTAAGCAGTATTAGTTTTGACTTGTTGGATATATTCATAGCAATTAGAATGTTGAATTTGATTCTCCGAGATGTTGACGAGAGTGAAAGTAAGGTTAGTGAAATAGTTTATTTGTTAAATTAATCGCTGATTTTTATCCACCAAATAGATTAAAATGATCATTCAAAACTGGTACACATAGGAAATCTTAGCGGTGTATTATTTTTGATTTAGCCTTTACGACTGAAGGAACTCGTCTATCAAACTGCTTTTAGTACCACATTTATACCACGAGGGAAGAAGCTCCCGGAAAATGGGTGTTCACTACGTATAAATTATTGAACTTGTATAATCCTGAGAAAAGTATTCGTGGGTTTAAAGCTAGTCCTGAACCAATTCTGAAAAGGCAGTTTCTCTTATCTTGCTCTGCTTCCCACTTTTCGTATTTCCCTAATCAATTATATGAAACACCCTGCTGAAACGGGGAACCCATCCATCAAGTGACATCCACACGATAAAAGCTTTTCCGATGATATGGTCTTTGGGAACAAATCCCCAGAAGCGGCTGTCTTCACTGTTATCGCGGTTATCGCCCATCGCGAAGTAATAATCCTGTTTTACTGTGTAGGTATTAGTTCGCTCGCCGTTGATGATAAAATCATTTCCTTCTCGCTCAACGGTATTGTTCTCGTAGCGTTCAATTAAATCCTGGTAGATAAACCAGTTATTATTGTTAAGTTGGATTTCCTGTCCTTCAAATGGAACTACGATTTCAGAGAAATTATCATGGTTTCGGAATGCTTTAGAAAAATTACCCGAGCTTTGGATGTATTGATAGATCGGTTCAGATTCATCAAACATAAAATAATATAATGAGTCCACTTCCGGCCAGGATTGAACCACACTGGCTACTTCAGCCGTCATATTAACCTGGTAAGCATTTTGGCTAACCTGACGAACATAGTTGCCTTCTCCACCAATAGTTCCGGCACCAACCGATTCCATCTTTGCATTGCTTAGCCGAACTCCCTGGTTTAGCTCCAGCATATAAAAGCGTTGAACACCCTCATGATACTCTTCCTCTTCGCCATTTACGAATAGGATTTTATCACGCAACTCAAGTGTATCTCCAGCTACTCCCACTGCTCTTTTAATGTAGTTGGTTTTTTGGGAGATGGGTTTTACCTCCCAGGGAATATTGAACACAATAATGTCATTTCGTTCAATATCTCTGAAACCTGGCAATCGGGTCCAGGGAAGTTTTACCCCTGGTAAACATACCTGTGTAAACGGAATACAAATTGCCATAGGTGTCCGTGCACCATAAGTAAGATTGGAAACGATCAGAAAATCACCAATCAACAAATCTTGCTCCATAGAGCCTGTGGGTATTTTGTAGGATCCAAAAATCAATGATCGCAAAATAGCGGCTGCTATAAATGCAAAAACAAGGGCGTCAATCCATTCCCTTAGCCACGATTTCGCCTGTTTTTCTTCTTCAGCTTTGTCCTTCTTATTTCTTTTCCAGAATGCTATTTTCGATTGCTCTTCTGCTTCAGATACCTTTTTGTCTTCCAATTCTTGTGTACGTTAATTTAATTTTATGTGTGAAGGCACATCAATTTCTTCCTTCTTGTAAACCCCATCTGCATAGGTGACTTTGTACCATTGAGACCGCTCCGGAGAGTAAAAATAGTCTGTGTACTCTTTCGGCTCAACTTCTGTTACAAGCCGGGTTAGTGTTCTTTTAACCTGAGGCATTAGATCTATGTAACGACTCGCACCAACGTATACCAAACCATCTGCAAAAGGTCCATCTAAATCCAATACCATCATAGGTATCTCGCCATCTATGATAAACCAATATTCAAATTGGATCGCCTTTCCTGCTCTAAGTTTGCCGCCATCTACAATATCTTCGATTCTTTTAGTAGGCTTCCCAAAAGCTCCCTCTAAACGAGCACGAATTTCAATGGCAGGCATCCGATCAAGACTATTATAGTTAAAACCCTGACCTGTCCACTTAATCTCAGAAAATCTTTGCTGGAATGCATCTGCATCTTCTGTTTCTACTTTTTTGATGTTTGGTTCTTCAAATTGTGCGTATGCTGTTGAAGTCAACAGCAGCATCAGCACAAAAAAGAGTAGAATTTGTTTTTTTGATTCTTTCATAATTATCGGTCATCCTCATCCATTGAAAGCACAGCCAGGAATGCCTCTTGAGGAATCTCAACTGAACCAACTTGTTTCATTCGTTTTTTACCTTCTTTCTGTTTTTCAAGGAGTTTTCTTTTTCTAGAAATATCTCCTCCATAACATTTAGCAGTTACATCTTTTCGAAGTGCTCTTATCGAATCTCGAGCGATAATTCTACTTCCTATTGCCGCCTGTACTGCTACCTCATATTGTTGCCTCGGAATAAGCTCTTTCAGTTTTGCACATACTTTACGTCCCTGATAGTAGGCTTTATCCCTGTGGGTGATACTCGAAAGTGCATCCACTGGTTCCCCATTCAACAAGATATCTAAACGAACTAAATCTCCTTTTCGGTATTCAATAAATTCGTAATCCAGAGAAGCGTATCCGCGAGTTCCTGATTTCAGTTTGTCATAAAAATCGAAAACCACTTCTGCCATCGGTATTTCATACGTAATCTCAACCCGGTTATTTTGCATAAACATCTGGTTGATATAGACTCCACGACGTTCCTGGCACAGTTTCATTATCGGCCCAATAAACTCTGCCGGGGTAATGATGCTCGCTTTTATATAGGGTTCAAAAATTGCATCGATTTCCCCTATTTCTGGCATCTGGCTTGGGTTGTCAACATTTTTTGTTCCACCGTTTTCCAGTTTCACTTCGTACTGAACGTTGGGCACAGTGGTTATGATGTCAATGTCGAACTCCCGATCGAGTCGCTCCTGTACAATTTCCATATGAAGAAGCCCAAGGAAACCCGCCCGAAAGCCAAAACCAAGTGCTTTGGAAGTTTCCGGTTCGTAGGAAAGGGAAGCATCGTTCAGCTGAAGCTTTTCGAGTGCGCTTCTCAAGTCTTCGAAATCTTCTGATTGAGTCGGGTAAATCCCACTGAAAACCATAGGTTTTGCTTCTTTATATCCCGCAATGGGTGTGTCAGCTGCATTTTTCACAGTTGTGATAGTGTCCCCAACCCGAACATCCTGTAGAGATTTAACACTCCCTATCACATAACCTACCTCTCCCGCCTTAAGTTCTTTGGTGGGTTGGTAACTTAATTTCAGGTAGCCAACATCCTCTGCGTTATATTCTTCTTTATTGGCCATAAACTTGAAGAGATCCCCTTTTCTGAGCACTCCTTCCATTACCCGAACGTAGGCTACAGAGCCACGATAAGTATTAAACACAGAATCGAAAATCAATGCTCTGAGAGGTTTATCCACTTCCTGTTTTGGCCCGGGAACGCGCTCGCAAATCGCTTCAAGAAGTGCCGGAACTCCTTCTCCTGTTTTCCCTGAAACCGTAAGAATATCTTCCCTCTCACACCCAATCAAATCGATTATCTGCTGCCCAACACCCTCCGGATCTGAACTCGGCAGGTCAATTTTGTTTAGTACAGGGATTATCTCCAGGTCTTGTTCAATAGCCTGGTACAAGTTGGAAATGGTTTGTGCTTCGATCCCCTGAGTTGCATCAACTACGAGAATAGCCCCTTCGCAAGCTTTGAGCGCACGGGAAACTTCGTATGCAAAATCAACATGGCCTGGAGTATCAATTAAATTAAAATTGAATAACTCACCATTTGGCCGTTTGTAATCGAGTTTAATCGCATGGCTCTTAATTGTAATACCGCGCTCACGCTCTAAGTCCATGTCATCCAGCATCTGCTCCTGCATATCGCGTTCGCTGATAGTACCTGTGATCTGTAAAAGTCGATCGGCCAGGGTAGATTTACCGTGGTCAATGTGAGCAATAATGCAAAAATTGCGAATTTTATCCATGAATTGTATCGGTGCGCCTCTTCTTAAAGAGCGCAAAGATACGAAGAAGGCAGGAGCTACTAAAACTATTGTTTTACCTTAAACAAGGTTTTTCAAAGCTCAGGCGGTCTCTTTCATCCAATAGTTGCCTATGCATTGCCATCCCGGGTTAGTGAGCGAGATCAGGTCCTGCTTTTTATTCCTTGGAAATCCTTTTAATTCTGCTTCCCTGTTAATAGCATGATTGATATCGTTCGTTTCTTCAACATACACCAGTTTTTCGAAAGAGAAGTTCGCTTTAAAGCTCGACATGTTTTTATTCTTATGCTTTTGCACAATTTTATCCAAATCAGTAGTCAAGCCAACATAGAGCATTCTTGATGTATTGCTCAAAATATAAATGTAGTATCTGTTCATTGTATTCCTTCAATTTGAAGGTATGACCGATCAGAACACTACTCCTTACAAAAAAAATTATTTTTTTTCTGTCTTAGGGTTTTGATCCTGATAATTGAAGTGTTGACTTCCTTTTTTAAAAATAATTGAAAAGGTATTTCCCCCATCCGGCACTGCATGAACTACAATTGAAGCGTTATGCAGTTCAACTAGTTTAGAGACAAGAGGGAGCTCTATCCCTAAATTATTCTCCATTCTCCTTGTCCTGATGTTACTCTTGAAAAGCTCAAAAATAGAATGCAGTTCGTCATGAGAAATAGCAGTGCCATTATCAGAAATCTTTAGAGTGCAAATTGAACTCTCTTCAATAATTTGCATTCTTACCTTCGTCACATTGCTATGATTAACCATCCGGCTAATAAGATTCCTCAGAATGATTAGAACAAGGCTGAGATCGATGTAAACAATAACTTTATCTGAATTGCTTGTGAATTCAATAACCGGATCATTACCCAGAACATCATTTTTATGAAGCCGGATACTTGTTTTTGCTACTTCCACCAAGTCTTCAGGTTTTGGATTTAGCCCAATACCTTCTATTTCAATTTCTGACAATAATAGCAACTGGTCGATATAGGAGAGCATCCTCTGCGTCTCCCGATCCACAATTTTTTTTATAGGTTCCCTGTCCAATTCCACCTGCTCTCTGAGTGAAACTACCGGGTTACGAAGATCTTTACCCAGATTAAACAAGAGTAATTTCTTCAGCGCGCTGTGATCCTCCAAACGAGATTGAAGTTTGCCAGCAAGTTCTCTTGCTGCTTTTAGCTCTGCATCTATTTCCATCATTTTTTTACTCGCTCTGCGTCTGGCCAGCAGAAAAACGAGAATAACCTGAATTCCGAGAAGGAAGACAATCAACACATAAAACCAAACAGATTCATAAAAATAAGCGGGAATAGTTATGGCCACTACCGCTCCCTGTTGATTCCAAACCCCATCATTATTGGTTCCAATCACTTTAAACTGATAGTTTCCCGGCGGCAGGTTTGTATATCTAACACTATTCTGGCCAGTAACTGAAATCCAGTCTTCGTCATACCCAAAAAGACGAAACTTCAGCTTATTTTTTTCCGGGGAAACCAGGCTTAACACAGTAAAATAGAATTCCAGATTTCGATCTCCCAACTCTAATTCTATTGATCCAGCTGTAGGTTCAAACACTTTTTTTTGCGATTCAACCTTACTGATATGAACCGGTGGTAACTCAATATTTCTTGAAATTATTTGCGGATCTACTTTTACCAAACCATCCTGAGTTGGAAACCAAAGAACACCATTTTTATCCTTTGCTCCGGCAGGTTGAATTCCCCCATTAGCTTCGCGGTTCCTTAATCCGTCAACCTCAGTAAATCCGGTTGAGGTTATTTGATCAATATTCCCTCTGACAAATTGTTCAAGATCATGATAAAAAACCCAGAACAATCCCTGATTTGAACTCATCCACACCCTTCCAAATTCATCAGGCAGAATTTGATGAATCACATTATCAAAAAGTCCATTCTTTGTATTTATTGACACGACCTCAAGAGGAACCAAATCTCCGTTTTGAACAGGTATTCTGTTTAATCCACTATCTTCTGATCCCGCCCATACCTCATAATCACCTTGCCGGGAATCTTCCTTAATCCAAATGCTTCTTATTATGTTGCTCGACAGCCCGGTATTTTTACTAATAACTTGAACTAAAACACCCTTCAGATGTACTAACCCCTGCCCATTCGTTCCTAACCAGAGTGATTTGTCAGGAGCCTCTGCAATAGCTTTAATACTTACATTCGAAAGAGCTGAGTAATTTACCAGGTGCCATTTCTCGAGCTCGTAATAGTAGAGGCCGGATGAGGTTCCTGCCCATAATCTTTGATCAGAGTCCTCAAATAAACAGAGAAGAATTCCTTCATCAGGGCTCGGATATTTCATAAAAATCCGGTCTCCGGAGTATTTAAAAATCCCTTTATCGAGCAGAGCAACAAGTATATCTCCATTACTTCTTTCGAGAATGCTTTGCACAAACAATGCTGAAGAAACACCCTCAAAAAGATACCCTTTTGTAACCCCAACTTGTTTAATAGTGGCTATACCACCGCCATAGGTTCCAACCCATACTGTTTCATCTTTTGCTACTAAAACCGGGTAAACATTCCTGTTTGGCAATCCTTCTTCCACACTATAAGTTTCAAACAAATTTGGCCTTATTTTGTAGAGACCTTTGCTGTATGTGGCGATCCAAAGTGTCCCCTCCCTGTCTTTGATTACCTCATTAATTTGATTGTCCAGATCAAGTACCGGTTTTCCATCTAAAAATAGTTCCTCCTTATAAGCCTGCCAATAGAATTTATCTCTCTCTCTTTCAATAACAATTCCGTAGCTATTTTGATGAGCTGGCTGAATTCTTTTATCAACAATGGTATAAATTTCCTGGGAAATAGTCGGAAACAATATTTCACCCGAATCCTGCCTGATTATACCGGTAAAAATCCGAGTAGTAAGAGAATCAGGTAAAGGAAGTAACTCGAATTCTCTTCCATCAAACAGGATAAACTCCATATTTGAGTTCAGGATAAGAAGCTTATCAGAATAAAATGTAACTCCTCTTATTCTATTATTACGAAGACCTGGGTATTCGTTCGTAGTAAATATTTTGAAGTCTATCCCGTCAAAGCGTACAAGTCCATCTTCGGTTCCCAACCAGATATATCCATCGGCTGTCTGAGTAACCGACGAAAGTGAATTAACTGGCAGACCATCCCTGGCTGTCCAATTCTGGAACAAAAATTCGTTACTTATAAATGAGGGCGGATACTGTTGACTCTGACCTGATACCTTTAAGAACGCACTCACGTTCAAAACTACAACGAGCAGAATAATCCAGCCATTCAGCCTAACCCTCATGAGCTTACCTCATGCATTAGAATCACTATTTAGTACCTTATTAAAGCCTGATGAGAAAGTTTCTGAGAAGAGTGCTGAATGCCGGAAGTATTACATTAAATTGTTTTTAGTTTAATAAACCAGGATGATAATGACCTTTCATTTTTCAGGACTTAACAGCTCAATATGAAATCTGAAACGTTCCTGTTCAAGCGCCATCGTATCATATACTTCTCTGATTAACTTAAAAACAGTTTCCGTGTCTCCAATCACTGTAGAAGAAAGGTATCCAATCTCGATTTTCACATCATATTGGGCTAAATGCTCGATAAGATCCTGTACTTTTTCGGTGGGATTGTGGGTTGCTAAAGGGATAAAGGTAAGTTGAGCTATCGTATTCATGAAGTATGTTATTTTTCGAGTTAAACTAAGAATTATGATCCCAAATCTAAACGATAATCGAACGCAGATTTTAGCTCAATGGTTCATTTTGATAAATATTTTGAAAATCATTTTCTGCTAACCGTTTAATCCCTATATTTGCACCGTGAAAAACAATCGATTACATACCGCCCATCATTCTCATCATGGTTTCCATCATGGACACCATTACGTGCATTAATTCCGCACACCTGTTTTTCAACCCTTTTTTCTAATCTATTTTATAACCCTTTTTACTTACTGATTAATGAACCGAACGAAAGATTCTTCGACTTCTTTACGCATTGCCATCCAAAAAAGTGGTCGTTTAACCGATAAAACCATCGATTTACTCCAGGGTATTGGGGTCGAGTTCGACAACTACAAGCGTAACCTGATGGTAAAAACCCGCAATTTTGATGTGGAGCTTCTGCTTCTACGCGATGATGATATCCCTGAATATGTACAGGATGGCATCTGTGACCTTGGCTTTGTCGGAGCTAACGAAGTCTTCGAAAAAGATGCCGATGTAACTGTACTAAGAGGCTTAAATTATGGCAACTGCCGCCTTTCAATTGCAGCTCCTAAAAACGGAGGATTGCAAACAGCCAAAGACTTTGAAGGGAAAACAATAGCAACCAGTTACCCTTACCTAACCAATAAGTTTTTTGCCGATCAAGAAATTGAAGTTAAAATCGTAGAAATCTCAGGAGCAGTCGAGATCACTCCTCAATTGGAAGTAGCGGATGCTATTTCTGACCTTGTTTCTACCGGAGGCACTCTTCGGGCTAATGGACTTCAGGAATTGTTTACAATCCTCGAATCTGAGACTAAACTCATTCAAACTAACAAGGAGCTATCTCCAGGTAAACAACAACTTATTGAAAAATTCCTAATTCGGATTGATGGGTATCAACAAGCTAAAAAGAGCCGCTATATAATGATGAATGCTCCGCTGAATAAGGTTGAGCAAATCAAAAACATTATCCCCTCTATGAAAAGCCCAACGGTAGTTCCTTTAGCTGAGAGTAATATGGTAGCCGTTCACACTGTAATTCCCATTAATAAATTCTGGGAAGTAATGGAAGAACTTAAAAGTGCCGGAGCCTCTGATATCGTAATGCTCCCCATTGAAAGTATGATTCTTTAGAACATCGATAAAAGAACAATGAACATTCAAATAGCTCAAATTATCGAAAACAGTTCTCCGCTCACAGGCAATAGACAAGGAGTGTGTTTATGAAATCGTACCAGTATTCATCATTAAAACAGCCGGAAATTGATACGCTTGCTAAACGGCCCAAAATGGAGTTCACTTCTGTTTTTGGAATTGTAGAACCTATTCTTAAAGAGGTTGAAAAAGATGGTGATAATGCACTCAAAGCTCTTACAAGTAAATTTGAAGGAGCCGAACTAAAGTCCGTTACTATCAAGCCTAACGAGGTATCAGTTTTTCTTTCGGAAGAGATAAAAACCGCTATTGATACCGCTTTCGATAATATTCACCGCTTCCATGAAGCGCAAAAAACTCTACCTCTGGAAGTAGAAACAATGACGGGAATTACTTGTCGAAGAGTGGTTCGTCCGATTGAAAGAGTGGGATTATATGTGCCCGGTGGTACTGCGGTTTTACCTTCCACAGCGATGATGCTTGCCATTCCTGCTATGATTGCCGGTTGTTCGACGATCGTCTTGGCTACTCCACCCCGAGAGGACGGAAGTATTGCTCCTGAAATTGTTTATATAGCTCAAAAGGCAAAGGTTAATAAAATACTTCTTGCAGGAGGTGCACAGGCTGTTGCAGCAATGGCTTTTGGTACTGAGTCGGTTCCCAAAGTGGATAAAATATTCGGGCCCGGTAACCAGTATGTAACTGCTGCAAAAATGATTCTGCAAAACAGCGAAGCTCAAATCAGCATAGATATGCCTGCAGGGCCTTCTGAAGTTTTGGTTATCGCTGATGAGCAGGCTAATCCTGCTTATGTGGCCGCCGACTTGCTATCACAGGCAGAGCACGGTGCCGACAGTCAGGTGGTTTTGGTAGCTACTTCTCAGTTTGATCTTGAGGCACTGGAACAAGAATTGGAAAAACAGCTAAATCAACTCCCTCGAAAAGAAATGGCATCAAAGGCATTGGAGAACAGTTTTTCTTTGATAGTAGATTCTCTGAATGATGCTTTTGATTTCTCTAACATCTATGCTCCCGAACACCTGATTGTGAATGTGAAAGATGCTGAAGACTACGCCGATCAAATCAAAAATGCAGGTTCTGTATTCTTTGGACAGTTTACCCCTGAAAGTGTGGGTGATTATGCTTCAGGAACCAATCATACCCTTCCAACTTATGGATATGCACGGATGTACAGCGGAGTGAACCTGGCTTCGTTCCAGAAATCTATCACCATGCAAACATTGACGGAAGAAGGGATCAGAAATATTGGTCCGACGGTAGAAATCCTTGCCGAACTGGAAGGACTGGAAGCACACAAAAATGCGGTTACAATCCGCTTGAAAGATTTAACATGAAAAAACAAATTGACATACCATCACTGGTTAGGCCTAATATCCTGGAGTTGAAACCTTACCGAAGTGCTCGGGACGATTTTGATTCCGGAATTCTTCTGGACGCAAATGAAAATGCACTCGGAGCGCCTTTCGAAGACGATCTGGAATTGAATCGTTACCCTATGCCCTATCAGGAAGAACTACGAACTAAAATCTCGGAATTCCGGGAAGTGACTCCTCAAAATGTATTTGTGGGTGTTGGCAGTGATGAAGCAATCGACCTTTTATTTCGCATTTTTTGCGAACCTGGAAAAGATAAGGTGTTGATTACACCGCCTACTTATGGCATGTATAAAGTTTCGGCTGCTATAAATAATATCGAAGTAGATCAGGTGTTGCTTTCAGAAGATTTTCAGATTCGCGTAAAGGAGACTCTGGCAGCTGTGACTGAGCGAACCAAAATGATCTTCCTGTGTTCGCCAAATAATCCATCCGGGAATAGTCTTAATCCCAAAGACATTCTTGCAATTATAGATGGTTTTGATGGAATTGTGGTTGTAGATGAGGCCTATATTGATTTTGCAGAGCAACCTAGTTTCGCAAAGGAAGTCCTGAAACGAAATAACCTGGTCATACTTCAAACTATGTCAAAGGCATTCGGTTTAGCGGGCATTCGATTGGGAATCGCACTTGCGGATCCCTCTGTAATTAGCTTTATGATGAAAGTAAAAGCTCCTTATAATGTAAATAAACTCACTTCAAAAGCTGCGCTAAAGGGCTTTGGTTATATCAACGCAATGAAAGCGAAAGTGGAGCAGATTAAGTCGGAGCGTGATAGGGTGATTAGCAAACTGGAAACTATTCCGCAGATAGAAAAAGTATTCCCAACCGATGCTAATTTCCTGATTTTCAAAATTGATGATGCCATCAACATATACAAGAAGATGGCCGAACAAGGAGTTGTGATTCGCTACCGGGGCAACGAACCACATTGTGAAAATTGTCTCCGCTTAACCATTGGAACTCCGGAAGAAAATGAGCGTTTCTTTCAGGCGCTGGAAACTGTTCTCAAAAATTAATCTGCTTTGGAAAACCTCTCACCAATAACAGGAATATCTTTTCGATGCAGAAATAAAAGAACTGCACTGGAAACAAAAACTACAATTGCCAATGCAAACAGAGTTCCTCCATCGCCTTGTACTTCAATACCGAGAACAGTGAGATGGCTCATGATGGCTCCTGCCATTACTCCAAGGGCAAGTGTTGCTCCAAGCCAGGTAGTGCGGGGAATCAAGAGTAGGATAGAAGCAATTAACTCGGCTATACCGGATGCATATCTTCCGAATGGTTCCATGCCCACTTGCTCAAAAATATATATGCTTTCAGGAGCACCTGTGAATTTAAAGAATAAGGTTTGCAGCATGATTGTCGCTGCTACGAGTCGAAGTACCCATGCAAAAATTTTCATGACAGATCTTTTTAAATTGATGTTTGTCAGAGATTATCGATATGCTGAAACTCAAACATCACGAATACATAACATTTTTCAATTTCAATCATTATGAAACTTTGGATTGAAGCAACAAGCTTAGTCACCGGAGACCAAAAAAAAGTGCTCGAAAAAGGTACTATTCCGTTTTTTACTGAACTCAGTCAGGATGGGTATTTAATTTCTCTTGACAAGAGCAATCTGACAAAGCAGCAACTCCGGTTACTTACCCACGAGGAACTACTCTCAGATCTTACCAGGTATGAAGCACAAGCCATTGTTGAGTACGATAAAAGCGAAGGCAAATTTGAGTTTTGGGTTGGTGAAGAAGTGATCGCTTCCGGGTACGATTTAAAAGAACTATCTGAATCCTATAAAAAAGGGCAAAAACGCACCGCCTCCATCGAACGAAAAACCAATGAAACTGACATCAGAGTTTCTCTGAATCTTGACGGTACCGGGCAGTCCAGTATCAGTACGGGACTGAAATTCTTTGATCACATGTTGGAACAGATTTCCAGGCATGGACTGGTCGATCTGGATTTGACCTGTGATGGAGATTTAGAAGTGGATGAACACCATACTATCGAAGATGTTGCAATAGCTTTGGGAGAAGCTATTACTCATGCTCTTGGAGATAAAAAAGGCATAGAACGCTACGCATTTATATTACCTATGGACGAAGCACAGGCAACAGTTGCGATGGATCTTTCAGGTCGTCCTTATCTTGTATTTGAAGGCGAATTTAACAGGGAATATGTAGGAGATTTGCCCACCGAAATGGTAAAGCACTTCTTTTACAGTCTGGCCATGAATTTGAAAGCCACTCTTCATATCGAATTTAAAGGTGAAAACGATCACCATAAAATTGAAGCTATTTTTAAAGGATTTGCACGAGTGCTGAAAACCACTGTAGAAAAGAATCCCCGGATAAAAAATCAGATTCCGAGTTCAAAAGGGGCTCTTTAGATGATAGCACTTATTAAATATAAAGCCGGGAACATTGCTTCTGTATCTAATGCCTTGGACAGGCTGGGAGCGGATTATTTTCTTGCAGAAACTCCTGAACAATTGGATACCGCCGATGGAGTTATTTTCCCAGGTGTTGGCCACGCATGGTCGGCCATGGAATCTCTGAAAGAAAAAGGTATCGATGAATGGCTGAAACAGACTAAAAAACCTGTTTTAGGCATTTGTGTGGGCATGCAGTTATTATTTGAATCATCGAGTGAAGGGAACACCAAAGGGCTTGGTGTAATCCCCGGTTCATTAGTCAGGTTTGATGAAAGCCAAGCAAAAGTTCCTCACATGGGCTGGAATACTTTTTCAAAAAATGAAAAACATCCCCTGCTTAATGGAATTGAAGAGAACGAATTTTTGTATTTCGTACATAGCTACTATGCTCCTGAGAACGAATTTTCGGTAGCCAGTTGCGACTATATTAATCCATTTATCGCGGTAGTTGCTAAAGACAATTATTTCGGTGTTCAGTTTCATCCTGAGAAATCAGGAACCACAGGAGCTAAAATCCTGAAGAATTTTTTGGATTACGTTTATCAAAATTAGAAGAGAAAAGAGATACTATTCATGCAAGTTATTCCAGCCATAGATCTGCTAAACGGGCAGTGCGTACGATTACACAAAGGCGCTTATGATGAAGTTACTGTATATAATGAATCCCCTTTGGGACAAGCTCAGGAATTCAAAAAAGCCGGATTTTCACATATTCATATTGTTGATCTGAATGGGGCCAAAGAAGGATATTTTGTAAACCTTCCCCACATCAGGCAAGTGATTAAAGAACTTGGAATTTCCGTTCAAACCGGTGGGGGAATCAGAACTTTCGAAGATGCTGAATACTTGCTTGAGCAAGGACTCTCGAAAGTAATTTGTAGCTCTATGGCGGTAAAAAATGAACAGGATTGGCTGAAGCTACTGAAGGAGTATCCTGACCGTGCCATTCTGGGAATGGATTTAAAGGATGGAAAAATAGCCTATGGAGGCTGGCTGGAAACTGCCTCTGAATCGATAGATTCTTTCGTTACCAGAATGATTGATCACGGACTTCAGGAAATTCTTTGTACCGATATCTCAAAAGACGGAACATTGAGCGGCCCAAACCTGGAACTCTACGTGGAATTGAAATCAAAATTTCCGCAAATCAGGCTTATTGCATCTGGTGGTGTTTCCTCTCTGGAAGATCTCGGAAAGCTTGATGCGGAAAACATCGATGCTGTTGTAGTTGGTAAAGCTTATTACGAGAAGAGGATTACTCTCCAGCAAATGAAGGATATCTCCAAATAATCTCTTTTCCTGAACGCTGTTTAATCGAATATTAGATTTGTAAATTAGAAGCGTGTTGGTAAACTTGTCTTCTAAATCTAAAACGGCTGTACTTCATGGGTTTACTCGAAAAAATAGGCCTGAGCAGAAAGAAAAAAGAAATGATTCCTCTGCTGGGCGAAAAAATGAAAAAAGAGCAGGAAGCGTATTCTCTCAAACGAAATCCTTACCTGAGAGCATTTATTTTCCTCTGCTTTATTTTGATTTCTGTGTTTTCATTACCCCGCACTTCAGTTCGATCAACCTTCAATTATACTGTTGGACAGCCATGGAGAGCTGATGACTTAACGGCACCTTATACTTTTGCACTTAAGAAAACTGCAGAAGAAATTGCAACTGAGCAACAAGCGCTTGAAGAACAACTTCCTCCTATTTTTGTTGTTGACGCAGGTGCATCAATTGCTATTCAAACACGCCTCGATTCTTTGTACCGTGCCCTTCAGCCAATTCTTGAAACGTATAACGACTGGCAGACTTCCAAAGATGACAGCAGTCCTACCGTACTCGATGACAGCCTTCGCTTTAGCCGAGAGTACGAGCAATCAAATATCGGGCTTACTGATTTCGCGTTGAACACCTTACTCATCAGCTACCACGATGTAAAAAGCAGGAATTTACCCGATAACCGATTTAGTGGTATTCAGGTTAAACAAACATTAGAATCTATAATAGACGACTTACTCAGTCAGGGAATCGTAAATGTAAATAAAGCAAATATCGCAGCAGAGCAAATTACAGTTCTGAATCCATCTCAAAGTACTGAGCAATCTATCAATATTGCTCGTGTTCGGGATTTAAGGGGCGCCAATGAGTACGCCCAGTTCCAATTGAACAGAATGTTGCAGGAAGATTTAGCCCGGCTTGGTATAGAGCTTTACAACAAAGTGATTGCTCCGAATTATAAAATCAGTGAAGAACGAAGGTTAGAACGATTGAATGAGGCCATTGCGAATATTTCTGAAACTAAAGGAGCTATGGCACAGGGACAGGTTATTATTCGAAAAGGAGATATTGTAAATGAAGCAACCGCCAATATTCTCGCCAGTCTTGATGAAGCACGTTCTCTGAATGCTTCCGAATTTGAGCGTTGGCTTAGGTTTAGCGGTGGAGTGATTTTAGTGATTGTTATCTCCATGGTCTTTTTCATGTATCTGTACTTGTATCGCAGAAAAATCAGTTCTCATAATGGGTTATTCTTCCTTGTTTTCCTCACGCTTAGTTTAATCAGCATTGCAACAGCAGCAATCATTTCTCTGGACGTTGCACATCCGTATATCATTCCGGTTGCAATCGCTCCGATTATACTAACCATCATTTTTGATTCCAGGGTGGGAATCATAGCCTCTGTTACGCTAGCTTCATTAATCGGATTGGTACATGGCTATAACTTCGAATTCACTATTTCTACGATAGCTGCTTGTTCAATGGGAGTATTTTCCGTTCGGGATGTGAAAGACCGGTCTCAGTTTTTCTTCACCACACCGGGAATTGTATTTCTAACATACGTAATTACGATGGGGGCTTTCAGCCTTGCCAAGATGGATGGTTGGGAAGTTGTTTCCAGTAACCTGATGTTCATCGCCATCAATTCGGTATTCATCTTATTTACTTACCCGATTATTCTGTTATTTGAAAAACTGTTTGGCGTAACTACCGACTTCACTCTTCTTGAACTTGGAGATACCAATCAACCGCTGCTAAAGGATCTGATGAATAAAGCGCCGGGCACTTTCCACCACAGTTTGCAGGTAGCGAATCTTTCGGAAGCGGCAGCTTCTGCAATTGGAGCAAACCCTTTATTAAGTCGTGTTGGAGCGTTATATCATGATATTGGCAAGATGATAAAACCAGAATACTTCGTCGAGAATCAATCCAGTGGTGTGAATGAACATGATAAGCTTAAGCCTCAGATGAGCGCGATGGTGATTAAGGCACATGTAAGCGAAGGGGTTAAAATGGCGGAAGAACACGGGCTTCCAAATACACTCATTCACTTTATTGAAACTCACCATGGAACCTCCATCATCAGGTACTTTTTTGAAAAAGCCAAAGAAGATGAAACCCTTAAAGGCATGTTGAATGAAGAACAGTTCAGGTATGACGGACCTCTTCCTTCAACCAAAGAAACCGGAATCCTTCTTCTTGCGGATGGCATTGAGGCAGCATCCCGTGCAATGAAAAATCCTACTTATAACAAGCTGGAAAGTTTAGTAAACCGAATGGTAGACGACCGGGTTACGGAAGGACAGTTAAGTCATTGTCCGCTTACGTTCAGAGACCTTCAAATCATCAAAGAAACCTTTTTGAATATTTTGGTTGGGGTTTATCACAGTAGAATTGAATATCCGGAAGATCAGAAAAGAGAAAAAGAAGAAGCGGAAAAAGCCGAAGCTGCTAAACGAGAACAGGAAGAAAATCTCATTGAAAATGAGGAATCACGGGAAGAAGAATCTCAACAAACCTGACCGTGCGTTTTAAGCAGGAACTCGATTTATATCTTCAGTTTATAAAGCTCGAAAAAGGCTTAGCAGGCAATTCCATTGTCTCATATGAAAACGACCTGAACCGTTACCTTCAGTTTTTACTGGTCGAAAAAAAAATCATCGATCTGGCCGGAGTCACACTTTCTCATATCGAAGATTTTCTGAATTATTTGATTGATCATGAATTACTTTCTGCAAGTTCATTGGCTCGTAATATTTCCAGTATCCGGGGATTTCACGAATTTGCCGTAGTAGAAGGAATCACCGCTGCAAACCCAGCTGAATTGATTGAGCTTCCCAAAAAAGCAAAAAAACTCCCTGAAGTACTCGATCCGCAGGAAATCGAAGCCATGCTCGATACACCGGACACCACTAAACCGGCTGGAATCCGGGACAAAGCCATTCTTGAATGTTTATATGGAACCGGAATGCGGGTTAGCGAACTCACCGACATGGAAACAGACCGATTGTTTTTTGAAATAGGATTTATCCGAGTGATTGGTAAAGGAAGTAAAGAAAGGCTAGTTCCTGTAGGTGAAATCGCTCAGGATGCGCTTGAGCATTATATAGAACAGGCACGCCCTCTTTTTTTCGATCCAAAGAAAGCAGACAAAGCAAAGAACAAAGTATTTCTGAATCAACGAGGTGGGGCATTAACCCGGATGAGCGTTTGGAATATCGTACAAAAGGCAGCTAAGGAAGCGGATATTACAAAACCGGTGTATCCTCATATTTTCAGACATTCTTTTGCTACGCATTTACTTGAAGGCGGTGCGGATTTACGGGCGGTACAGGAAATGCTGGGCCATGCTTCTATTCTTACAACAGAAATTTATACTCACGTAGATCGCTCCTTGCTGCATCAAACGCACAAGCAGTTTCATCCAAGAGGTTAAAGTGCAAGAAGAAAGGAAAAGGGAGAAGGAAATTAAATTTACTTTTTCTCCCTTTTCCTTATTCCTTACTACTTAGTTTTCAGCATCTCAATCACGTTCTTGCTTGTTACCATACCGTGCGAAGCATGCCAAATTAGCTCCCCGTTCTTGATCACAAATACCTGAGGAGATTCATGCCTCACTCTCACTTTCTCAGCCAGATAGTTGGACGTAGGGCGACTTCGGATTACATCAATTAAATGTAGCTCCGTATCTCCAAGCTCTTCTTTTGTAATTGATTCAAGGTTTTTCTTAGCAAAATAGCTGGTTCCGCAACTGTTACTATGCTTTAGGATAATTTGAGGAACTTCATTCGATTGAAGAAACACCTCATCAACTTGTTCTTGGTGGGTAAGAAAATTCCAGGTTGAGGTTTCCGACGGCTCCCCGCTTCCGAATATTGAATCAAAAAAGCCCATTACAATTGTGTTTTCGATAAGATAACGGTTCAGAATCATAAATCCATTGGAACTAAGATTGCATTTACTACATTAAGTAACTAATAAAAAACTCGAAATCTATTTCTTTGATATGGAAACTAAGGTGCAAGCTTTCTGGCTGGGTCATTCAGCAACTAAACTTATCTCCCCAAAAGGTCACATTATTTACATCGATCCTTTTTTGAAAGACAACCCATCCACACCGGATGAATTTAAAGAAGTTAAAGAAGCAGATTTCATCCTACTCACCCATGGACACGACGATCATGTTGGTGATACGCTTGAAATCGCTAAAAACACCGGAGCTAAAGTCGTTGGAATGCTCGAATTGATAGGACTACTCACCAAAGAAGGGTTACCTGAAGAGCAGGGCGTTGGATTTAACAAAGGTGGCACAGTTCATTTTGATGATTTCTCAGTCACTATGGTTTCAGCCAATCACAGTTCTTCGTATAAAGGCCAATATGCGGGAGATCCTGCGGGCTTAGTACTTTCGTTTGAGGATGATATCTGCATTTACCACATGGGCGACACCAACATTTTTGCCGATCTGGAATTATATGGCGAACTGTACGAACCTCATATAGTTCTGGCACCTATTGGCGATCACTTTACCATGGGTCCCGAAGAAGCCGCGTATGCTGTGGAGATGATCGATCCCGATTTAGCTGTACCCATTCATTACGGAACCTGGCCTCCTATCGATGCTGATCCCAATGAGTTCAAGGAAACACTGGAAAGCTATACCGAAACCAAAGCTATTATCCCAAAAATCGGAGAGAACTTTCTAGGGTAAAAGTTAAGCCATAAAAGCAGGGAAGCACTAAATGTTAGTGCTTTATGAGCCTCACTTTATTCATACTTACAGTCTTTATTTATACTTGACTGTCTTTTCTTTGAACTTTTTAAAATCCTCAGGTGTATTTTTAGTTGATTATTCTTGGTTAAATAGTCATAATCAATTTTGCGTACATGGTTACTACTAACACAAGTGAGATTATCTAAAACTGGGAGAGCGAATGTTTGTAAGAACGATAGTCATATACATTTTTTGGGCATGCCTTTTACCCTTCTATTCCGTTTCGTGTAATAAAGTCGTAGAAAGTTGCGGTCCTTTTGATGATAAATTCAGAACAGTTGATTTTATTACAGATTTTAAACATCTCTCCGTTACCCAAAACCAAACCTTAAATGTCCAATACGGAATATTAGAATCGGATACTGTTAAGTTTGATTCTTTGGGTTTGGCGATGTTTCCAATGTTTGAGCTTTATTCTTTGAGCAAAGAAAAACTCAACCCATTTTCTTTCTTGTCGCAGGCATTTGCCTGTTCTCCTCCCGCTTTGCATTCAGAAGAGATAATTACCCAGATAGAAATTTTAAGCAGCACAGATTTTAATCCGGAATATACTTCCGGAACCAATTTATCAGATCTATTTGATATCATTGTGCTTTACCAAGCTTCCGGGTATCACCGAAGTAGTCTCAATGAGTTTTTAGATTCTGAACCTACTGTTCCTAGTCAAATGTTTCTGCTGCCGAAAACTGCACCCGAAACTACTGATCCAATTCAATTCACAATAAAATACTCTCAAGATGGTCAGCTGATGAACTCTTATGTGTACCAGACCTCACCCATCGTTATTACAAACTAAGCCATTATTCCCAATATCAGGGAAAATTTTTTTAGTGTAATATCTATTCAATCCTTCCAATTGTCATCCCGGACTTGATCCGGGATCTGCGAAGTATATAAACGTTGATTTAACTCATAACCGGACCAACGAACCACTCCCTACAGATGCTGAATTGAATTCAGCATGACAACTTAATTTTGCTTGTTGCTAACTGATTAATTTGGTTACTTCAACAAAAACCGAGAACCTGCGCCGCTTAAACGCCGGGTCGTTATACCACACAAGCACTCCAAGTTGAAAAACCTGATTCTATCTGTTTTTATAGTTTTCTTTGTCATGAGCTGTGGTTCGTTCCTAAATAGAGAACCTGAACTATCATGGGGTTATTGGACAGATTGTTCATCGAAATATATTAGCCCTAAAAACTCTTACCAAACCTTTCGATCCGATACTGCTACTGGGTTTTGGGTAACAGTTCTTGACTCTTTAGAACAAACACCTCTTCCTGGTGCTGCAATTTGGTTTGGTAAAAACCCAACTTTGTTATCTGGTCAAGCAAATAGATCAGGTACCTTTAGAATTAATAGTAGTGAGCTTGATACTGTTTATGTTTCCTATATTGGTTTCGACAATCAATATTATTATCGCGAAAGTAGTGAAATTGATAGTGTCATTATTTCACTAAGTGCATGCGAAATCCATATGTACTAGTGTGGTATAACAAGCGTTTCAAGTCGGACTCGGGTATTGGCTCCGCATTTCTAACTTTCAGCTAACTATTTATTTCTGTTACTTTCAGAAAAACCGGAAACCCTCGCCGCTTAAACGCCGGGTCGTTATGCAGCTTACTTAAAGAATGAAGCCAGAGACAAAATATATTCTTTCAAATTATCAGCAGTTCATGGAGCCGAATGAAAAACTGGCTGCTCGATGGCTTACTGAAGATTGGGATGGTCAAGCTCAACAGTTTCCTTCTTGGCTGAGAAATAAAATTTGGTCAGATTTTCCACCTAAAATTATGGATTCACCAGAAGAACTTGCCCAATATATTTTGCTAAGAATTCTTCGAGATCATAAATCTGAAATACATTTTGAGAAATCGTAACACAAAACTAGCGCTGCATAACAAGCGTTTCAAGCGGACTCGAATGCGGTTCGGGTCTTTAATTTTAACCCTCAGACTCGCCGCTTAAACGCCGGGTCGTTATGTGGTTTAATAAATCAGAGATGAAAAAAATCTTTACCAAACATATTTTCTTAAGGATCTCGATTGTATATAGTTTGGTAATTCTTATTTACAGTATCATTCGCTTTTCGACTAATATAACTTTCGAAAATAATACTCTTGACAGTGCTTTACTTTTGGGGTTCTTTACTGTTCCATTGATGGGAATTTTTTGGCTAACATATATAAAACAAACTTGGATAAAAGCTGTTTCGATTTTAGTATATATCTTGCTTTTACTCCCATTTTATGCTGTCTCTTCTTTAGCAATTATTTTTACTGCTAATGATGTTTTTTCAATGAACAATAATGGCTACAGAGCTATTTTTGAAAATCCAATTGAAGATGACAGAAGCCTTATTGTCTATCGAACTCCAGATAAAGGGGCATTAGGTGGAGATTTTATAGATGTAGCTGTAGTTAAACGAATAGGTTTAGGATTAGTAAACCGGAATTTTTCAGAAAATATCAATTACAGTGACGTCTATTCTGATTACGGAGGAAAGATTTTTTTCGAAGGAAAGGAGTATTATGTTCCACCACTTAAAGAAATCGAATCAAATGGTAACCTTAAATAACCACATAACAAGCATTTCAAGCGGACTCGTTTAGGGTTCGGAACTTTAATTTTAAACTTCGGGCTCGCCGCTTAAACGCGGGGTCGTTATGTGCATGCGAAATAAGAAATTTTACTATCCATTAT
This sequence comes from Balneola sp., assembly GCA_048058975.1. Taxonomy (GTDB): domain Bacteria; phylum Bacteroidota; class Rhodothermia; order Balneolales; family Balneolaceae; genus RHLJ01. The sequence goes on along the minus strand of JBLLNP010000006.1, from coordinate 52,532 downwards.
CATCCCCTTACTTCAGGGTAATTTCTTGTTTTCTGGTACATGTTTTTTCATGGTACCCATGGGTAATTTTCTTAATGCATATAGAAGTCTTTGATGATAAAGGACCGATTGTGTTCTATTTCCTTCCAGGAGCTCTACCATTTGTTTTAGTTATAATTACTGTAATCGATTTACTATTAAAAAAAATCGAACTTCTACGAAATAGGACAGATTTTTTGTTCGGAATTGAACTAATAATAAGTTTGTCCTTATTCTACCCCTCTTTAATACTTGGATTCCTTAGTACTGGAGTATTTTGCAGTATATTCAATTGTTAAATGCACCTAACAAGCGTTTCAAGCGGACTCGATCGCGATTCGGGTCTTTAATTTTAATAACCAGACTCGCCGCTTAAACGCGGGGTCGTTATGCCACTAAACTTTCTAAATGAGTCAATCTAAAATACAGATACCAATAAAGTCAGGTTTTATCCTTTTCGGATTATTCAATTTAGTGATTATTGGAGCCGGTCATGGAATTGCAACTATTGGGATAATGCTTTTTGTAGTTTTCTGGGTAGACTTACCATTTGATACCAATATGTTTTTACTGTTGCTTGGTTGGCCAGCAACTTTGCTGCTATTCTTTGAAATGATTTATGCGAAACTAAAAAACAAAAAGCTGCGATCTACTTTGTTCTTTATAATTTCATTGCTTTTCACTTTATCAATATTTGGCTTGATAGGAATTTCTGAAGCTTCTGTTATTAGTTTTATTTCAGCAATACCTTTCTTTATTGGCGTTTATGTTCATTTAATTCGAAATCAGGTTAGGCATAACAAGCGTTTCAAGTCGGACTCGGGTAGTGGCTCCGCTTTTTAATTTTTAGCTAACTAATTAATTCTGTTACTTTCAATTCAACCGTAAACCCTCGCCGCTTAAACGCGGGGTCGTTAGTGTGCTTTCCAAAATGAACAAGCTTTTACCAAAAATCTTTGTGTTGGCAATTATTGATTTTATAATCATTTGGTTTTGGGTAAAGAATATTGATCCATCTCCAGATGTTTCTATTTACATAATCATTCTACTTCCCTATGTAATTGGAATAAATCTATTGATTGCTGCTGTACTTTACTTTTTAAAAAAGGATTTGGTAAAACTGTTTCTTATCAATTCAATCATTTCTGCAATCTTCATGTATTATTTATTCGGAGAAGGAGTTGATAGATATCTAAATCAAAATTATGAGAAATGGGAGTTTCAAAAGGGAGATACCACCTTTTCAATAGGTCATTGGAAAGAATCCAATTCATTTATTTTTTTGGAATCGACTGATCCAAATGTTTCAATTGGCTTTTTGTATGGTGATTATATTTTCTCAAGTGATCAGATTTTATTGAGAACAGATTCAACTCAATACAAAATAAAAAATGGGTTCTTATTTGGTTTTAGAAAAGACAGCATCAAACTTAGTAAAGTTAAATGGTAAACAGTAAATCCAGCACACTAACAAGCGTTTCAAGTCGGACGCAGACGGGGTTTTGGGGTGGTTTTTTCTTGGTTCAGAATTTCGTTACTTCAACAAAACTCATAATCCCTGCGCCGCTTAAACGCGGGGTCGTTAGGCTCAAATATAGTTTAGACCTCACTTTCAATTCAAGGCTATGACAATTCATCACAAAATGAACAAAGCCTACATTAGTTCAATCCTGTCACTGATATTTCTTTGCGCCTACGTACTTGGTTATTATTTAAACTCTTATCCCAACTACACTACTTTGGAAATTATTTTATATGCAGACGGCTTGATTTGGTTTATATATGTAAATTGGGGCTTAGCGCTCTTCCACCTAATCATTGCCGCTGGTTTGAAATATAAATCTGATCAAGCATATGTCTCTTTTTTAATATCCGGACTAATGATGTTATTTACTCAGGCTATGATATATCTATTTTCCCAGAGTGGGATTGTTTTAACTTCATAAAGATCTAATAAATCTCTTTAATTGTTTAGTTGAATCATTCCCCCAAATCTCTTAGCCTCTTTCAAAAAGAGAAGCCTTGAACCGCATCGACCGACTTACCGCTATTATCATTTTTCTTCAGGGGAGAAAGTATGTACCCATTGAAGAGTTGGCTGAGCGATATAGTATCAGCGAACGAACGGCGTACCGGGATTTAAGGGCATTGGAAGAAGCTGGCGTTCCTATTGGGAATGAGCCCGGAAAGGGATATTTCATTCTTCGTGGCTATCACCTACCTCCGGTCATGTTTAACAAGAATGAAGCGATGGCTTTGCTGGCTGCAGAACGGATGATGCAGCGATGGAATAATTCCGAGCTTGGACGTTCTTTTCAATCCGCCCTGGATAAAATCAGATCTACCCTTCCATCAGATGAAAAAGAATACTTCGAAACAATGGACAGCCACATCCGGAATTATTACCATTTCGAAGTGGATAATGCCCTATCTGATGATCGAATCTTTTCTTTCCTTCAGAATGCCATCTTTAAGAAACATGTCATTGAGCTTGAGTATAAACGACAGTATGGTGAGGAAAGCACCCTGAGAAAAATTGAACCGCTTGGTTTATTGATTATGGGAAGGAACTGGTATCTCGCCGGTTGGTGCAGGCTCAGAGAAGATTACCGAACTTTTCGTCTTGATCGGTTTCAGTCTTATAAACTAACAGGAGAGCTCATTAATGCATCTGACCGACATTCCCTGAAAGATTTCTACGACCGGAAACTTCATCAGGAAAAGGATTTAAAGGAAGTCACCATCCAGTTAAATAAAAAACTGGCGCGTATGATTGGCGACCAAAAACACTGGCACGGCTGGGCTTGGGAAAATGTGACGGATGATGGCGTTGAAATGACTTTCCTCACCCCTTCCATCGAGTATACCGCGTACTGGCTTCTTTCGTTGGGAACAAGCATTAAAGTGATTCGTTCAGATGAAATGAAAGAAAAACTCCGCCAGCTCACCCAAGATTTGGCTGAGCATTATGGAACAATTTCTATTATTTAGATCTACCTGATGAATCAAGTTGAGTATAATAGTATTTGAAGAATTGACCTCTGAAATATTGGCGAAACACGTGAACCTGTAATGAGCGTGTCCAAAGGACAAATAATTCCACACTGGCTGGAACTTTTAAATTAAACCATAAGAACATGGACCTTTGGAATTATTTAGCAAATGGAAGGTGAACGCGTCAATATTTCAGCGTCTTGATCTTTTGGTACTTTTGGATCAAGCCAAAAGTACATGCAGCTGAGTAGCTCTGTTTTACGGTAAAAAACTTTGTAATAATTCACTGACATAGGGTTGTCAGTACCCGCTTATACCTTGGTTCACAACACGTTAATGAACTTACGAACCATGGAAACTATCACAACAAACGAACTTCTTGAACACTGGCAAGGACATCGCCGCTTAACCCGAAGAGTGATCGATGCTTTTCCCGATGATAAACTCTTCACGTTCTCAATTGGAGGCATGCGTACCTTTGGCGATATATGCCAGGAACTTCTTCTAATGGGGGCACCAGCAGCAGTTGGTTTTGCTAATCCCGGACAGTGGATTACCTTCAAAGAAATGGAAACCGGAGATTTGAATATTAAGCCAAAAACGAAAGAAGATGTTCTTAAGCTGTGGGACTGGTCCACAGAACAAATCAATAAATACTGGAAAGAAGTAACCCCCGAGCGGCTTCGTGAGAAAGAAACGCTCTACGGCCAATTTGAAGGTACTATGTGGTGGCATCTGTTTTACCTGATTGACAACGAAATTCACCATCGTGGTCAGGGTTATGTATATTTAAGAGCACTAGGGATTGAACCTCCGTTTTTCTGGGAAAGATAATGAGTACAACATGTAAAGTTTTTATAGCCACCAGCCTTGATGGATTCATCGCAAAACCAGATGGAAACATCGAATGGCTGGATCATCCATCGTACATAATCGAAGGTGAAGATTTCGGGTATATCGAGTTTTTCTCTGGAATTGACGCCATTGTTATGGGAAGAAATTCCTATGAAAAAGTACTAAGCTTTGACATAGACTGGCCTTATGAGAAACCTGTGATTGTGTTATCAACCAAAACACTTTCTCTGCCAAAAGAACTGGAAGGAAAAGTGATTCTGATGAATGGGAATCCTCTGGAAATCACAGGGCAATGCGTTGAATTGGGAATTCATTCACTGTACATAGACGGAGGAATTACCATTCAACAATTTCTTCGCGCCGGACTGATTGATGAATTAACCATTACCAAAATTCCTGTAATTCTTGGCGATGGAATTCCTCTATTTAGGAACTTGGATGATGTATTGCTCGAACTTCTGAAGGTTAAAAGCTATGACAATGGCTTTGTACAACTCACATACAAACCGAAATACACATAACTATGTACCCCTCTTTAGTTGATACTGATCTCAATTGTCTGGTATTCAGCACCAATGTGAATTCCGATCTTAAGGCTGCACAGCTTGAGTACATTCTTGAAAAAACTTCAGGAATTGCTTCCTGGAATCTGGATATGGAAGACCACGATCATGTTTTAAGAATCGATTTTAAAAAGATCAATCTGAGTTCTTTTCAGGAAAAGCTTTCTTCTTTTGATATTGTGATTGAGGAATTGCCAATTTGGTGAGTAAAAACTTCTTCTACTCTATTATCCAACCTCCTCTGTCTCCTCCTTCTCAAGGAGGAGGACTTTCTTAATCGTTATTGAATCATTCCTGTTAATACCTTACTGTTTGCAGAAAGTTATCCTATGGAAAACGATTACAAAGTCCCGGCAAAAACCAGAATTGGCCATGTGCATCTTAAAGTCTCAGATCTCCAGCGGTCATTGGATTTCTATTGTGGCTTACTTGGATTTGAGTTGATCACTACATACGGAGAACAGGCGGCATTTATTTCAGCCGGGGGTTACCACCATCATATCGGTTTAAATACCTGGAATAGCCTGGGAGCTCCTCCTGCTCCAAAAAGAAGCGTCGGACTCTTTCACACCGCGATCCTCTATCCCACCCGAAAAGACCTTGCCGAAATCCTGAAACGATTGCTCGACGCCGGTTATCCACTGAGTGGAGCTTCCGATCATGGAGTTTCAGAAGCTATCTACCTTGATGACCCTGATGAAAACGGCGTGGAATTGTACTGGGATAAACCAGAAGCTGAATGGCCAAGAAAACCCAACGGTTCTATAGAAATGTTTACGAAAGCTTTAGATCTTGCAGACGTTTTAGGTGAGCTTTCCCGTTAGGAAAACCTTTACAAAATCGTATTATGAATTTTTTCGGAGATTGGCTAGCATTCCCAAAATCAAAAACAATGTACATCATGAAAATTACGCTCTTAATAATCTCTCTTCTTTTACCATTTAATAATACCGATAAGGAAGCCCGCCGCTGGGGACAAATCGGTCACCGTACTACAGGGCACATTGCCACTCAATTGCTTACGGAAACAGCTACCGAGCATGTAAATCGGGTACTGAATGGAAATTCACTTGCAGAAGTAAGCACCTGGATGGATGAAATACGCTCTGATCGCAATTTCAGATATATGAGTCCGTGGCATTATTGCACCATTCCTGAAGGAATGACTTACGAAGAAGCAGGAACTCCCGAAGAAGGAGATATCATTTGGGCTATTGATAAAATGGTAACGGAACTTAAATCTGGTGAGCTTTCCGAAGAACAGGAAGCTATCAATCTAAAAGTATTAGTGCACTTGGTTGGGGATTTACATCAACCGCTTCACGTTGGGAATGGAACTGATCGTGGAGGAAATGATGCACGTGTTCAGTGGTTTGGGAATAATTCAAACCTTCACCGTGTATGGGATTCTGAAATGATAGATGGCAAGCAACTGAGCTTTACAGAGCTAGCTGATTTTATCGATGACCAACTGGATGAAGAAACCATAAAAGAATGGCAATCTACTACTGTATTGGATTGGGCTTATGAATCACAGGCTTTGCTTCCCCAAGTTTATGAGTACCCTGAAAACGGACGTCTTGGTTATGAGTACTCCTTTCTTAATTTTGATACTGTTGAGCTACGATTACTACAGGCTGGTGTACGCTTAGCAGGAATAATTAACGATATTTACTCAGAGTGATTTATTCGATGGATAAGCTTCCTTTCATAAGCATGGGTATCATTATATGTGCAGTTATTTTTATTTCCTGCGCGTCGAAGGATCAGACAAAATCCAAAGAATGGAAGCGTGGGCAGGATTACAGTACAGTACTGTTTTCAGTGGAGGGTTTTGAAGGACCTGAAGCCGTTCGCTACGATGAGGAACTGGATGTTTATTTTGTATCCTGCTTCGTGGGTTCTACTTCTGGAGATGCAAATGGGTATGTTTCTAAAGTTTCTTCCTCAGGTGAAATCATCGAACTGAAGTACATGACCGGTACCGAGCAATATCCTTTTGATGCAGGTCGGGGAATGTATATTACCGGGGACACTCTCTGGGTGGCTGATCACTCAGGAGTTCATTACTTCAATAAAAAAACAGGAAACCAAATTGGCTTTGTAGATTTTAGCAGGTTTGAACCGGGTTTCATTAATGATATTGTAGGAAAAGATGGCGATTTATATGTGACTGATACCGGGCAGCGAAAAGTGTATCGTATTAGAAATCTGGAAGTAGAATTGGTTAAAGAGAATCTACCAATCATGCCCAATGGAATTACAACTTTACCTAATGGAAACCTTGTTTTTGCCCCTTGGAATGATGGTCCTGAAATTTATCAGTATGATGTAGAGAATGATTCTCTTTCGGTATATGCTACCGCGGCTGGAAGCAATAACTATGATGGGATAGAATACTTCGAAGGAGGACTAATCACGTCAACACAGTTTGATTCAAGCCTTCATCTGATGATTGATGGAAGAGACGAGCTTTTCATTAAGCTTCCAGGACGCCCAGCCGACATTGCAATAGACCCGAACAGAGGTATTGTGGCTGTGCCTTATGTAGCATTAAACCGCGTCGATTTTTGGGAATTAAAGGAATAACACTATTCCAATTCGTCTTCCTGATAAAATTCTTTAATAATATACTCTTCTCCTCTCATGAGTTTTAACCATACCTTCTGGCCCGGTTTTTGAAATAGTCGGTGAATGTCACTCAAACCAAAACTTTGAACACCCTTTCCATTTATTTCCAGAATTAAATCATCGGGTAATACACCTGCCTTCTCTGCTACTGAGCTTTTACGCACATGAGTAACAGCATAAAGCGGAATGTTTGGATAAGGGGCTGCTATTTCAATTCCACTTAAATTATATGAGAAGTCTTCATCAAAATCATTGTCGCGTCTCATAATCATACTGCTGTCACGATAATTAAAAAAAAACTTAAATCTTCTCATTACTTCAGCTCCAATGCTTCCATCACGATCGCTGTATAACAAAGCCTGTTTAATCCCTTCCTCATCAGGATATGCTACAACAACATCCTCCATAATATTTCCGTCAATGCTCAAAGATTCGATTTTCCCCAGATACCCGTTTATTTCCCCACTGATTCCACTGCCAAGAAAAGACCTCATTCGAGCTTCAGGAAGATGAATTTTTTCATTTGCAGAATAATAAAGAGCCATTCCATGACTTGCTCCTGAATCCAGCAATAGTTTAACCTGTTCTTTTGTTCCATCTTTTTGTTCAATCTCTACATCTATATACGGCTTCTGTTTGTAGATTGTAAGTGGCATACTCGTCCACTTTCCACTTCTTTGTTTATCTTTATACCTATCTATGTACTTATGGTATTCATGCAGAATCAATTTATTCTCTTCGTAATCAATTTCTACAATCAAATCTTTAAAGAGTGCAAAACCAATCAAACCATGTACATTCGTTCCCAATAAACTGGACAATTGAAATACATCTTCTGTCATAACTAAAATGTCCTGTTGTCGCCCCACCGCTTTTCCAAACTCAATTACATTATTTGGAGAATAAAGCACATCTATTGATTCCCCTTCACCTAATCCAGTTATTTTTACTGTACGAAGATAGTTGAAACCAATTTCTGTGCCTGATGGAAACTCTGTGATTAACGTCGAGCCAACTCCGGTATCTAATACAAAATGAAGAGTGTCAGATCCATTGATAGAAATAGGAACTACTATGAGATTATTTATCAACTTAAATGAGACTATTACTTTTCTATCTTTCCAGGACTCGAGTTCAAACTTACCAATCTCATTTAGCTGAGGATAGGCATTCATTCTGAAAGCAATCAGTATTAATACCAAAAATAATATTTTACGTACAATCATACTTTAAGGCTTACTCTTATTACACTATTTAGCCTACCCACTGCTTTATAATACTAAATACTTCGTGTTCTGCACAGACAAAAAACACTAGTTTTTTAATCCTTTTCTATTTCTTACCATTCGAATTAAGAAGATAATTTCCTGAATTGAACTAATAATTTCTATGCCTAGCCAAAAGAAATTAAAATGGGGAGTACTAAGCACTGCAAAAATAGCCGTTCAAAGTGTAATCCCTTCTATGCAGAAAAGTCAATTCTGTGAAATAGCAGGGATATCGTCCCGGAATACAAAGAATGTACATACAGTTGCTCAGGAACTGAACATACCGAAGGCTTATGGAAGCTACGAAGATTTACTTGCTGACCCCGAGATTGAAGCTATTTATAATCCCCTTCCCAACCATCTTCATGTACCCTGGACAATCAAGGCTTTAGAAGCGGGGAAACATGTATTATGTGAAAAACCAATTGCAGTATCTGCATATGAAGTAGAGCAGTTAGTCGAAACCTCTAAAAAATATCCCCATCTAAAAGTGATGGAAGCATTTATGTATCGTTTTCATCCACAATGGATAAAAGTGAAAGAAATAATCAAACGTGGAGATATTGGAGAGGTGCGCAGTATGGATTCAGTTTTCACTTATCATAATGTGGATCCAAATAATATTCGGAATAAAGAAATTATAGGCGGTGGCGGAGTTTTGGATATTGGCTGTTATTGCATAAATCTTTCCCGTTTTATTTTTGATGGCGAACCATTAAGTGTTCAATCTTTTGTGGACTATGACCCGGTGTTTAAAATAGATCGGCTTGCATCCGGTATGCTAAAGTTTGAACATGGAATTGCAACTTTCATGTGTTCAACTCAGCTTGCTCATCGCCAGTCAGCCACTATTTATGGAACTGAGGGTTATATGGAATTAAATATCCCATTTAATGCTGCAAACGAGGCTACCCGTAAAATTCACTTACATAAAGCCGGAAAAACAGAAACCATTTTTTTTGAAATATGTGACCAATTTACGCTTCAGGGAGATGCTTTTTCTAAAGCGATTTTAAATAATTCCCCTGTGCCAATTCCACTGGAAGATTCACTGATAAATATGAAAGTAATCGATCAAATTCTAAATACGAGACTTTCTAAACCCATCTTCATTTAAGTTTTTTGATTTAAATTAAAACTGAATGGTGACTTTATGAATTACGTTAATCGTGCAAAAGCGATCTAAAATTTGTATTTTTATTAGCTTTTAAATTTTTAAAGAATTGTCTATATGCCATCTCTAGTTACGTTTAATAATAAAATTGACAAAGAGTTTAGTAAGGCTGTTAAAAAAAGGGTAAACGAATACTTTGAGACAAATAACCTCTCAAGGCACGCGAATGCAGCGATGGTTATTAAAACCATTGTAATTCTAGGCACTTACTGGGGAGCATACGCATTAATCATGTCCGGCCTTTTCTCCATCCCGCAAATGTGGATTCTTTGTGCCGTGATGGGAATAGGTATGGCTGGTATTGGCTTTTCGATTACTCATGACGCCCTCCATGGAGCTTATTCATCCAATGATACTGTAAATAGTTTTCTTGGAATCTTCTTTGATTTAGTTGGAGCAAACGGATATATCTGGAAAATAACGCACAATATCATTCACCATACTTATACTAATATTCATGGGCATGATGAAGATCTGGAGGTAGCAGAATTTATCCGACTGTCGCCTCATACTGAGTACAAAAAAATACACGGATTACAGCATGTGCTTGCATTTCCGGCTTACAGTTTCGCAACCTTCTTTTGGGTTTTTGTTAAAGATTATTGGTACTTCTTCAAGTCGCCTTTAGGACCGTATGAAAACAAAAATCATCCAACCAAAGAATGGATTAAACTAGTTATAACAAAGATTGTTTATTACACTGTAATGATCGTATTACCTATGTTATACCTCGATATCGTGTGGTGGCAATGGCTTATCGGATTCACAACATTGCATTTGGTAGCAGGATTAATTTTAGGGATAATCTTCCAACTTGCACACGTGGTAGAATCTACTACTCATCCGCTTCCAAATGAAGAAAATATGATCGAAAATCATTGGGTAATTCATGAGATGCTTACAACAAATAACTTCGCAAGAAAGAATAAAGTTCTTTCATGGTACATTGGCGGACTGAATTACCAGATTGAACACCACTTATTTCCTAAGGTTTGCAGTATTCATTATCCAAAAATAAGCCCGATTGTTGAAGAAACTGCCAAAGAATTCGGCATACCTTACAATTGTCATGAAACTTTCCTGGAAGCTATTGCTTCACATTACCGTACATTAAAAAAGTTTGGTGACCCGAACTTTACCTGGGCCCCGGCAACTGTATAAGCTCTTGTGAGAAAAACATTAAGCCATGTTAATACATGGCTTTTTTTATTCTTTTTTATATACATTAATATGCTAATTCCATTTCGTAATCTTCATCTTGAATTACTTAAAAAGATATTTCTGGGTTTTCATCGGCTTTTTTCTGCTTCCCTTTTTTCAAGAGCAAGGGCATGCTCAGCCTTTAGTTCAGAGAGGCATTCTGGATTTATCCACTTATAATTTTGAAGCTTCAAAACCCGTAAAGCTTGATGGGGAATGGCAATTTTTCTGGGAGCAATTAATTGAGCCCGGTAGCCCGGTACGTAAAATGCCTGATCTGGTCTCTTTCCCCCACTTATGGAATGAATATCCGGAACTAGGATCGTATGGCTATGCCACGTATAAAATGAAGATTATTTTACCAACAAAATACCCAAGACTGGCTCTTACTATTCCAGACATGTATTCGGCCTATCGCTTGTATATAGGGGATGAATTGATTGCAAGCAATGGAGTTGTGGCAACTAATAAAGATGAATACATCCCTAAATGGATTCCAACTACTGTGCCTTTAAATCAGTTTGAGTCAAATGAAATAGATATCACGCTTCACATATCCAATTTTGATCATAGCAAAGGAGGAATCCGTCTACCCATTTTAATTGGTGAAGAAGAACAATTACAAAGAACTCGTGAAATTGAGTTAGGATATACTTTTGTACTTACCGGGGCTTTGCTAATGGGTGCCTTATTCTTTCTTGGTCTATATTCTTTTGGAAAAGAAGAAAAAGTAATCCTCTATTTCGCTCTTTTTTGCTTTGTATATAGTTATCGGATTATCGGAACCGAATTGTACCCATTACACTTCTTGTTACCGGGTCTGCCGTGGATACTAACCATCAAACTGGAATACATCTCACTTTATCTGTCCGCTTCTTTGTTTGGTATTTTTATAAAAAACCTATATCCGGAAGAAGTTTCTAAATACGTAATGAATGGCTTTAGCTATGTCTTGATCGGATTTAGCGGAGCTGCACTACTGTTTCCTCCTTTTTATTTCACCTTCCTGATAAATTCCTTTTTTATACTTTTAACTACCTACATTTTATACTCATCGTATGCGCTCATTCGGGCAAGAATAAATAAACGGGTAGGCTCAGAATTTGCACTTGCCAGCCTGGTTGTAGTTTTTGTCGTGTTCATTTATGACTTACTCGAATACTTTGTTTTGGTTGAAGAAAACCTATTTATACACTTTATAGGTTATATCGCTTTCTTTTTTCTTCAATCTCTTACCCTCTCTAATCGTTTTTCACATACTCTCAATCTCGCAAAGGAACAGGCTGAAACTGCTTCTGTTGCTAAGACGCATTTTCTCTCTACCATGGGGCATGAACTGAGGACTCCATTAAACGCGGTTATAGGTTTCTCTGAACTTTTACTTGACAGTAAATCCGAAAAAGAGAAAACACAATTTGCCAAAACAATAAAACGAAGCGGCGAAAACCTCCTGAGCATTATCAACAATATTCTTGATTTTACAAAAATTGAATCTTCTGATGTGGAACTAGAATACGCACCTACTCATATCCCCACGCTGTTGGCAGATACAATTAAAATGCTTGGCTCCTTAACAGATCCAAAAAAAGTAGCACTCAGCTTTAGGTTCGATGATTCCCTTTCCAACTATATTGAAGTAGATGCAACCCGTCTACAACAAATTCTCATCAACCTGATCGGAAATGCGATTAAGTTTACTGATGAGGGAGAAATATCAGTCCAGGTGACCACTACAGAATCTATTTCTGAGAAAGGTCAAATTCTCTTTATTGTTAAAGATACCGGTATTGGAATCCCAGAGGATAAAATGAACCTGCTTTTTGACCGCTTTTCTCAAATTGAAGCGGAGAGAAACCGTAGATATGGCGGAACCGGGCTTGGTCTTGCAATAAGTAAACGGTTAATTGAAGGAATGGGTGGAAGAATTTGGGTTCAGAGTAAGCAGGGATCCGGGACTACCTTCTACTTCACTATTACCTCTAAACCAGTTTCAGACTCAGAAATAGAACGGCTAAAAAAGAGTACAACCCCGGTAGAACCAATACTTCCTAAAAAAGATATTTCCATTTTGGTAGTGGAAGATAACCTGATTAATCAAAAAGTAGTGATGAAGGTATTAGAACGACTCGGATTCCCAACAGAAATTGCAAATAACGGATTTGAAGCGGTCGAAATGGTTCAACAAAAAAGCTACGATTTAGTATTCATGGATATGGAAATGCCTGAAATGGACGGAATTGAAGCCACTCAGAAAATTCGTAACCTTGGCGAAAAAGCACATTCCCCTACTATTATCGCTATGACGGCTAATGCTACTACCGAAGATAAAAAGCGCTGCTTTGATGCCGGAATGCAGGATTTTATTTCAAAACCAATCACTCTGCAAACTACTGAAGCTGTATTGTTAAAATGGTTCCCGATAAACATTTGATTTGGTCAGCTTGGCTTATATTTCTCTGATTTGAATATTCTTTTAAACAAAATATCGCTCAAACATTTTCTAAGCTTTTTGGTGGTATTTACTTTTTTGGTGGGCTTTCCGGGTACTTCGGTTTATGCACAACCTGAAGTGAGAAACGGAATAATCGACTTACAATCTTATGATTTTTTAAATAATGAACCTATTAAGCTCGATGGAGAGTGGTTTTTTTATTGGGATAAACTGATCTCCCCTTCTGAAATCGATTCCGATATCCAATCTGTTTTCCGTAATTTTACTACACTCTGGAATGCTGAAAATGAATATCCTTCCAAAGGATCAGCTTCTTATCATGCAAAAATACTTCTTCCCTCTAACTCTCCTCCACTCGCGCTCGATATACCTGACTTTTACTCTTCTTACCGATTATTTCTGAATGGAAAGGAAATTTCAGCAAATGGTGTTCCGGCAGAAACTGATGAGGATTACACACCTTATTGGTTACCGAAAACTATCGCTTTAGGAAAACTTCCTTCAGACACACTTGAAATGGTTCTCCATGTAGCTAATTTTGATCACCAGAAAGGAGGTGCTTATCTGCCTATTAAAATAGGTGCAGCAGAAGCTCTTTTCGATGCACGTTATTTAGACTATGGGTACGCCTTTGTTTTAACAGGAGCCCTGGCGATGGGAGGCCTTTTCTTTTTTGGCTTATACCTGTTTGGTCGGCATGAAACTACGATTCTTTATTTTTCACTCTTCTGCATCATATATAGCTATCGCATAATTGGTTTCGGCTCTTACCCATTACATTTTTTAATTCAGGATACACCCTGGATTGTCACACTTAAGCTGGAATATATCACCCTATTCCTTTCCGGTTATTTGTTTGGAATCTATACCTTAAATTTGTATCCAAGAGAGACTTCTAAAAACCTAATTTATCTCTTCTCGGGCATTTCTCTTCTCTTTCTTGCTACTTCTCTATTCCTTCCTCCTGTTGTATTTACACATTTGGTTACTCCATATTTTGTGGTGCTTATTGCTTATATAGTCTATGCGTTTTATGTGTACATAAAAGCAGCTATCAATCGTACCAGTGGCGCAGGATTCGCACTCGCAAGTACTGGTATTGTATTCGTTGTATTTCTATACCAGATTATGGTGTATTTCGGATTTTTCAGTGACTGGCTGTTACTTAACTTTGTTGGATATCTGAGTTTTTTCTTCTTTCAATCACTTATCCTCTCATTCCGGTTTGCCGACTCCCTTAAACGTGCCAAGATTCAAGCAGAAGAATCTTCCAGAGCGAAATCTCAGTTTCTTTCAACCATGAGTCACGAAATACGAACTCCATTAAATGCTGTGATTGGCTTATCAGGATTACTTACAGATAGCGAATTAAATGAAAAACAGAAAGAATTCTCCAGAACTATTAAAACCAGTGGAGAGAGTTTGCTTAGCATTATTAACAATATTCTGGATTTCTCTAAAATTGAATCCGGGAACCTTGAGCTTGAAGAAAGTGAATTCAATCTTAGGGAACTAATAGAAAATGTATTTGACCTGACCTTTTCTACAAATAGAAAAGAAAATCTGGAATTAATTTACCACTTTGAAAAAGATGTACCGGAATATATCATAGGTGATTCTATCCGCCTTCAACAAGTCCTCATTAACCTTACCTCTAACGCAATAAAGTTTACTGATTCGGGCGATATTATTATTCGTGTTAGTCTTGTTAGTAAAAATTCGGAACAAATAAACCTTCAGTTTAAAGTCATTGATACCGGAATAGGAATTCCCGAAGATAGAATGACCAGGCTGTTCCAAAGTTTTACTCAGGTAGATGCAAGTTCGACAAGAAAATATGGCGGTACAGGCCTAGGCCTGGTGATAAGTAAACGTCTTGTAGAACTGATGGGGGGATCTATTTCTGTAAAAAGCACACCCGACATGGGCAGCAGTTTTATCTTTACTATCAAAACAACAGAAAGTGATCGAGAGCATCCCAGCCCTCCTTTCAAAATTTTAAAAAAGAAAAAAGCCTTTATTGTAGATGATAATGAAGCCAATCTTTTGATTTTAAAAGAGCAGCTTGAACAAACCGGAATTGGAGTTTCCACATTCAATGATTCTTCTGCCTTTATTAATGAAGTTGACAACCTATCAGACTATGATTTTGGAATTCTTGATATGCAGATGCCCGGTTATGATGGAGTTGATGTCGCAAAAAGAATCAGGGCCTCCAAGAAAACTCAAAACCTTCCTTTGGTTTTATTGAGTTCTATTCATGAGTTGGAGAATGATGAACAACGCAGTATGTTTAACCTGTACCTAACTAAACCCGTTAAGCAAACTAAACTGCTTACGAATCTGGAACGAATGTTCATTAAAGATAAAGGGAAACCCATTTCTAAAACTAATACAACGAAAACAGACAGCTTGTTCGAGAAAGAGCTTTCCATTCTTTTGGTAGAGGATAATCTTGTTAATCAAAAAGTCGCTACCAAGATTCTTGAACGAATTGGGCTTGAAGCAGATATCGCCGGAGATGGTGAGCTTGCAGTTGAAATGGTACAGGCAAAATCATACGATTTGGTGTTTATGGATATGGAAATGCCCGTTATGGACGGGTTGGATTCTACCAAAGAGATTAAAGCTATTGAGAAGAAGCTTTCTAAAATGCCGATTATTATTGCCATGACCGCCAACGCTTTACCCGGAGATCGCGAACGTTGTCTGCAAGCAGGTATGGATGATTTCATTTCTAAGCCCATTACGGTAGAATCTGTAAAAACAATTCTTAAGAAATGGTTTAGGGATTTTTAACACGTGCTTACAATCGTTTACGTCTATTCTTTTTTTATATAAGTATTTTTATTGAGTAAAAATCTGAATACGAATTGGCATTATGGATATCCGAAAGTCTCAACACTTACTTCTTCTCTTATTTTTAGTATCTGGCTTTATTTTCAGCCAGTGCACTCCTCCTTATGAACCGTCTGAAGAAAGTGTTTCGCGGATATTAAAGACGTTGAGCTCAGATGAAATGAGAGGCCGGCAGGCATTTACTCCAAATATTGAGCTTGCCGCCGATTTTATCTCAGGTCAATTTGAAAAAGCAGGATTACGTACGCTACCTGAACTGGAAGGCTACAGACAGCGTTTTACACTTCAGGAAGTGAGCATTGGATCAGCTGAAATTACCCTTAATGGAAAGCAACTCTCAGATTCACAATTCTTTACTTTCTTGAATGGTGAAGCAATTAACTGGAATCAGGAAGCAGTTGATACCTTCAGTATTGAAAAAGGAGATAATTTCAGGAATAAATTCCAGGAGTACTCTTCTCTTGAACACGATGCTCTTATATTTATTGATCCTTCTTTCTCAGATATTTTTGGGAGGTACCAGGCCTTCTTCTCCAGACCAAACCGCATTCATAGCGAAGATACAAGTGCAAATAGCATATTTATTCTTGGAGAGTCTCCAGATTCATTTTCTGTAAACATAGAACCTGCAATCGAAGAAAAAGAACTAGCGAACTTAGTTGGATTTATTGAAGGGAAAAGGTCGGATGAATACGTGCTTTTCTCAGCGCACTACGATCATATTGGAATTCGTACTCCGGTTGAAGGAGATTCAATAGCAAACGGAGCAAACGATAATGCCTCTGGTGTTACTGCTGTAATTGAGCTAGCCAACCATTTTAAAAGTATGGGTAAACCAGAAAGAACGCTCGTTTTCGCGACCTTTACTGCTGAGGAAATGGGTGGTTATGGATCTCAGTACTTCTCCAAACAATTCAATCCGGATGAAATTGTAGCTATGTTTAATATTGAAATGATTGGCAAGCCTGCTGTTTCGGGTCCTAATACCGCATGGATTACAGGCTATGATCGCTCCGATTTCGGAGAACTGTTATCCAAAAGTGCGGAAGGTACTATTTATGAGTTTTACCCTGATCCATATCCACAGCAGAACCTTTTCTACCGCTCAGACAATGCTACATTAGCTCGTTTGGGGGTTCCTGCTCATACAATCAGCACTACTCCCATTGATGTTGATACCGACTATCATCAGGTTAGTGATGAGTTTGATACAATCAATATCCCGCATCTAACCAATACCATTAAAGCGATTGCAAAGGCGGCTCTGGGAATCGTATCAGGAAAAGACACCCCAACCCGGGTTGATACCGATTTGGTGGATTAATTCGAAGACCTTCCTAAAGCCTGATCGATATCTTCGATAATGTCTTTGATATTTTCCAGGCCTGTTGAAATTCGAACCAGCCCGGAAGTAATCCCAACTGTTTCTCTTTCTTCCTCAGACAGTTTAGAATGCGTGGTAGAAGCAGGATGCGTGGCTATGCTTCGGGTATCACCCAGATTTGCTGAAAGTGATAACATTTCTAACGCATCAAGAAACCTTCTGCCCCGATCCAGTCCACCTTTTATTTCGAAGGTTACAATGCCACCACCTTGCTGCATTTGTTTCTTAGCAAGCTCGTGCTGAGGGTGTGATACAAGAAAAGGATACTTTACCAGTTGTACCTGTTTATGATCACTTAAAAACTTAGCTAACTCTAAGGCATTAGAACAATGTCTATCCATCCGAACCGCCAGAGTTTCCAGGCTTTTAGAAAGAATCCATCCATTAAATGGAGACATAGCAGGTCCGGTATGTCTTCCCATAAAGATCACTTCTTCCATAAGCTCTCTTCGGCCAAGAATTGCTCCCCCGAGCATTCTCCCTTGACCATCAATAAATTTTGTAGCAGAATGAGTCACGATGTCTGCCCCCCAGGAAATTGGATTTTGCAGATAAGGAGTAGCAAAACAATTGTCCACATTCACTAAAATATTATGTGCCTTAGCAATAGCAGATACTTTCTGTATATCTATCAAATCCAGTGCTGGGTTTGAAGGAGTTTCAAAAAAGAACATTTTCGTATTCGGGGTGATTGCTTTCTCCCATCCATCCACATCATGTACATCTACGTAAGTGTGTGTAATACCCCAGCGAGGTAAAAGCTGTGTAAGAATCTGATGAGTAGAGCCAAACACTGAACGGCAGGCAACTATATGATCTCCCTGATTCAAAAAAGAAGTGATACTAACAAACATAGCCGCCATCCCTGATGCGGTAGATATCCCGGCCTCTGCACCCTCGAGTAAACAAAGTTTATCTACAAATTCATCATTATTGGGATTTGAATACCTGGAATACACATTCCCTTCTGCTTCTTTAGCAAATAAAGCCCGGGCGTGTTCGGCATTGTCAAACATGTAGCTCGAAGTAGCAAAAATAGGTACAGAATGCTCCTTTTGCTGGGTTCGCTCTACCTGATGGCGAATGGCTTTTGTTTCAAATTCTTTGTTCTTCATGATCGTTGAGAATAAATGAGGAAGTTATATAAGCGGTCTCTTCCAGTGTTTTTGTTACTGAACAATACTTTTCCATCGATAGCTTGATAGCCCGTTCTATTTTTTGGGGATCCAGATCTCCTTTAAACTCAAACCGTACATGAATATCTGCAAAAAGGGAAGGAACCTGATCCTGATCACGTTCACCATCAACAAACACTTTATAATCGTCTATTTGTTGTTTTTGTTTTTGTAGAATTGAAAGTACATCCATTGATGCACATGAACCGAGTGCGACCAGTAACATCTGCATAGGACGAAATCCCAGGTTCTGCCCCCCTATTTGTTCCGCACCATCAAGATGAACTTCATGGCCATGTTCGTTTACGGCTTTTAAGTGCACGGCATCATTTAGCCGGTGTATTTTGATCTGCATATCAGCGTAATCTCACATTTAGATGTTATTTCTTTGTCAAATCGAATTACCGATTTTCATAAGCACCCTAAATATACCAAAAGATTATGCGTATTCGATTCATCTATTCTCTTTTCCTGATTTTCAGTATAGTTTTTCTTAATTGTGTTGAAACCCATTATCTGGCTTATGAATCTAACCCCAGAACTCCCAAGCCAATAGATCATCCGGTTGAAATAATTGATGCTGAGAATATAAATACTGAATATAAAGTTATAGGTGAAATTACCATTTTTGGGGATGTTTTTTCGTCCAGCCAGGAAATGAGAAAAGAACTTTTCAACAGAGCAAGAATAATGGGTGGTGATGCGATCATCAATTTTGAAAGTACGCCCGTTGTTTATGATCGGTATAATAAAAAAGGCACTAACAAGAGTAGTAACGGCGATGTAATCTGGAAAGGGAAAGTGATTGTATTCGAGTAATGATCTCGCTTTAATATTAAATCTTTAAGAGATACATTGGACATAAAATTATAACCAATGTTTGATCATGAAAACTTTTATCTCTTTTTTCTTTTCTTTCCTATTCGGAACGATTCTTTACGCTCAGGATTATGCCATTCAACAGCTTGAAGATTCTCCCCGACACCACGAATGGGTTGAACTGGAATCCAATGGCAGAACTCTCCACACCTTTGTAGCATATCCTGAAGTTTCTGAAGACGCTACAGTTGTAATCGTTATTCATGAAAACAGAGGATTAAACGACTGGGCCAGAAGTTTTGCAGACCAGCTCGCCGAAAAAGGCTTTATTGCTGTTGCACCTGATTTAATTTCAAACACTGTTGAAGGGTTAGAAAAGACAACAGATTTCCAAACCTCTGATGATGCCCGTTCAGCTATTTATGGTCTCGATCCGGATTTTGTGACTGAAGATCTAAAGCATGTACTTTCGTATGCTCATGATATCAAAGCCGGAAACGGGAAAGTAGCCGTGGCGGGATTTTGTTGGGGAGGTTCTCAAAGTTTTCGCTTTGCAACTAACGCAGGCGATGGAATAGAGGCCGCATTGGTATTCTATGGAACGGGACCAAGAGATGAAGCAGAATACGAAACAATAGAAATACCAGTGTATGGATTTTATGGTGGAAATGATAACCGCGTAAACTCAACCATTGAGATGTCTGAACAGGCTATGGTGAAATTCGAAAACACGTTTTATTATGAAATTTATGAAGGTGCGGGACACGCATTTATGAGAAGCGGAGACGATCCCGAACTCGAATCAAATCATCCCAATAAAGTAGCCAGAAATAAATCCTGGGATCGATTGGTTGAGATTTTGAATAATCTTTAACCAGTTATTGAAACTAGGTTGATCAGAGGTTAATTTTTGCTATGCCCAAGTGGCGGAACTGGTAGACGCGTGCGTTTCAGGGACGTATGCCAGAAATGGCGTGAAGGTTCGATTCCTTTCTTGGGCACAAAAACTAAAAAAGCCAATTTCAATTAGAAGTTGGCTTTTTTAGTTTTTGGATGATTTACTAAATAGTTATTCCAAGTGCTTTGAAAGGGAGTCGGGATCTTATTAGAAGACTATAAGTTAAAGTTCGTAATCGGTGCTCTGATTTAAGCTGGTTGATCATATATTCGCTCACAACCTTTAATCAATCTCAATCCGTTGAAAAAATCATTTCTCTTCTTGATAGGATTAATTCTTTTCTCGAACCTGTCTATCGCTCAAACTACAGAAGAAATCGTTCAAAACATTGTCGATGAAGCCACAACGAACTCGCATCTCGAACTTCTTGCCCATGAGTTACTCGATGTGATCGGTCCAAGACTGGTAGGAACTCCGCAAATGGAAAATGCACATAACTGGGCTGTTCAAACCTTTGAAGACTGGGGTATATCTGCCGAAAACCAGGAATGGGGCAAATGGCAGGGGTGGCAAAGAGGAGTTACCCATATCGACTTACTTGAGCCGCGCGTTGTAACTCTTGAAGGAATGCAACTTGCATGGAGTCCATCTACAAAGCGAGGCGGTGTTACTGCCGAAGTAATTCATTTACCAATGTGGGAAGATAAGGAAGCCTTCGATGCCTGGCTTCCATCTGTAAAAGGTAAAATCGTACTTGTTTCAATGCCACAACCAACTGGCAGGCCGGATTACAACTGGGAGGAATATGCGACTGATGAATCTTTTGAAAAGATGCAGGAAGAACGGCGGGAGCAAACACAGAATTGGAATGATAATATTGCCAAAAGCGGATTTAACAGCAGAACTATTGTTGAAGAAATTGAAAAAGCAGGAGCAGCAGCGATTTTCCAATCCCGCTGGTCAAGAGGTTTTGGTGTAAATAAAATTTTTGGTGCCGGAACTACTGAAATAGCAATGGTGGATATTTCTCTGGAAGATTACGGACTGCTATGGAGATTAGCTGAGTACGGTAACAAACCGAAAGTAAAACTGGTTGCAGAATCTAAAAATCTTGGCAAAGTGCCGACTTTCAATACCATTGCAACTATTCCCGGAACGGAAAACCCTGATGAGTATGTGATACTTTCCGCTCATTTTGACTCCTGGGATGGTGGAACCGGAGCAACTGATAACGGAACAGGAACCATTACAATGATGGAAGCTGCTCGAATCCTTAAAAAAGTATATCCAAACCCAAAAAGAACGATTATAGTAGGGCTTTGGGGAAGTGAAGAACAGGGCTTGAATGGCTCCGGTGCCTATGCCAATGACAATCCTGAAATTGTGGAAGGCTTACAGGCTCTTTTCAATCAGGATAATGGAACGGGTAGAGTGGTTCGGATTTCGGGTCAGGGCTTCCTTCACGCGTATGAATACATCAATCGTTGGCTGGATGCCGTTCCAGGTGAATTTAAAAATGAGATAGAGACTACCTTCCCCGGGATTCCTGCGAGCGGGGGATCAGATTATGCCAGTTTCGTTTCGAGAGGAGCACCGGCTTTTTCATTGAGTTCTCTAAGCTGGGACTATGGCACTTACACCTGGCACACCAACAGAGATACTTATGATAAGATCGTTTTTGATGATGTTCGTAATAACGCCATTCTAACTGCTATTATGACGTATATGGCTAGCGAAGACCTGGAGAAAACATCCCGGGAAAAATCTGTTCTTCCCCTTAACCCAAGAACCGGAGAACAACGAACCTGGCCTACTCCCCGAAACGTGAACCGGGATGGAGGAAATTAATCCTTAAAAAGCCTGATCAAGTGCGGGCTAACAGAATACAAAACTCAGAGTATCCCCTGCTTTAACTTGTCCCAATCGCCAGAGATCTTCATCCAGTACTTTGGCGATTCTGGGATAACCTCCGATCGTCTGTCCATCCTGCATTAGAATTATAGGATTTCCGTTCGGTGGAAGTTGAATGATTCCTGGAATAACGGGACTCGATATCATTTGGCTTTCCGGACTTTCGATTGAATTTCCCTCCAACCTAATCCCCATACGGTTGCTTTGGCTGCTTACTTGATACTTAACATCTAAAAACTCCTGCTGAACCGCTCCGGAAAGCCACTCCCACTCAGGGCCCTTTATAATCCGCACTGTTACCTTTGAAGAGAAATAAGGAATCTCCTCTTTTGAAGCTTCCCGGGGATTAAGTTTTTCTTTGGGTTGATCCCACTCCAGTTCGTCTCCTGTTTTTAAAATACGTCCTTGAACTCCGCCAAACTTACCGAGAGTATAGGTGGAGAATGAATCCATTATTTTTGGCAGAACAAGATTCCCTTTTAGTGCCAAGTATGTTCTACATCCTCTGGATGCAAAACCTAATTCCAGTTCATCTCCGGGTTTTACGACCAAAGAACAGTTTTGAGAAACTTCACCACCATTAATTTTTGCGTTCATTAATGCACCAGTTATGGCAATCAAAGACCTGTTTTCAAAACGATACTTCCCTCCTCTCAAAGTACATTCAAGTAATGGGCCGCCTTTTTGATTTCCGACCAACTTATTTGCAAGATCAAAAGATTTCATATCCATCACTCCTGATACCGGAACTCCGTATTTACGAAATCCGGGTCGTCCGTAGTCCTGCACAGTTGTAAACAAACCACCATCAATAACTCTTAGCTTATTCATGGTAGAATTCCTCTTCCGATATTGGCCTGAACCTGATCCTATCCCCTGCTTTTAAATTTGTTGGAGGTGATTTTGTTACATCAAAAAAAGAAGTCGGCGTTCTACCAATGATATTCCACCCACCCGGACTTTCAAGAGAGTAAATACCCGTTTGGCTTCCTCCAATTCCTACAGAACCGGACGGTATGTTGGTTCGGGGTTCCGATCTTCTTGGAGCAGTTAGTCCATTACTTAACCCTTCCAAAAAAACGAATCCTGGAATAAATCCCATCATGGCCACGGTGTAAATCACAGAAGAATGCTGTAGAATGACTTCCTCTTTTGAAAGCCCGATAAAACCGGTAACCTCTTCCCAATCAAGACCCAATTCATAACAAACAGGAACTTCTATAAGCTTTTGATTTGCCGTTTTTGTTAGATTCTCGGTTGAGAGGTTGCTGATGGCTTGCATTAGCGATGTATGGTTCCATACCTCTTCTTCAAAAATCAAAGCCAAAGAATTGTATGCTGGAACTATATCCATTATGCCTTCAAGGGAAGCTCCTTCGATTGCTGCAACAAGATTATGAACCTCTTCGAGTGAGCCATCAACGGCTTCCAGAAGCAATGCCTGTTCTCCCAGAATTTTTGCTTTCCAGGATTTCCCGTTACGGAGTAATAATGGAAACTCCATGTTGATTCAAAAATGAATTAATGGTTCTGGCAAGATTGATTGCTCCGGGAGTATCGCTGTGCAGGCATACCGTTTCAGTTTTTATGGGCTTTTTTTTCCCTGAATAGGTAATAACCTTCTCCTCTGAAACAAGGAGTTCTAATTGCTTAATCACTTCTGATTCAGCATGTAATACAGAATCGGGCAAAGATCGCGAACGGAGGCTTAAATCATCTTCGTATCTGCGATCGGCGAAAACTTCATAGACGACTTTTAATCCGAAATCTTTCGCCATTGTTGCCGACACCGATCCCACTGGCAGATAAACCTTAGTACCGGGAGCTACAGAATCAATTGCTTTAAGCACTACTTCTGCCGTTTTTTGATTTTTTGCTGCATGGTTATATAAAGCGCCGTGAGGCTTAACATGATGTAACCCTACGCCGGATGAATCCAAACAGACTAAAAAAGACTGTATCTGTCTTTTGATACTTTTCTCCAACTCTGGCAAATCGATATCCAAAACTACTCTACCGAAATTTTCTTTATCAGGATACCCGGGATGTGCACCAATAGCAACATTATACCTTTTTGCCAACTCAATAGTCTTCTTCATTGATTCCTCATCTCCGATATGCCCGCCGCAAGCCACATTACAGGAGGATATGAATGGCATGATAGCCTCATCTAAGTCTGGGCCATTACTTGTTCTCCATTCTCCTAAATCACAGTTCAGATCGATTTCTTTTCTCATTACAAAAACTGAAATACAGAATTAAGGCTTCTGAAACTAATCAGAATAGTCACCAACACAACCACAATTCCAAACAGGTTCTGAGCCCTGGAGTTTATATAATCACCTAATAAGGATTTCTTATTCACAAGATATAACAGGAAGATCGCAATAAGAGGAAGTAAAATACCATTGGCTATCTGGGCAAACTGGATCACCTGAACCGGGTTTATACCAAACATCGAAAAAAGCACCCCAATAAAAAGAATCCCCATCCAAACGGACTTAAATTTCTTCGATCTAAGCCCCTCTTCCCATCCTAAAATACCTTTTGCAGCATACGCAGCAGCCAAGGGAGCTGTTATTGCCGAAGAAATTCCTGCCGCAAATAAACCGGCCCCCAGGAAATATCCTGACCAGCTTCCAAGCAAAGGTTCCAGCTGAGATGCCATATCCGCTGCGCTGTTGATTGTCCTGTCTCCAAATAAAGTAGCTGCACTTGTAATAATGATGCTTATTGAAATAATCCCGCCCAGAATTACCGCAGTCATATTTTCTCTTCTCAAATCCCCTAGCTGACTAACTTCTCTATATTTCTTTTGAACGATAGAAGCGTGTAGAAACAAGTTATAGGGCACTACGGTTGTCCCGATTAACGCAACTACGGTAAGAATTTGGTCTGAAGAAGCCGAAGGAATAAGCAAGCCACGTACAATCTCTCCTAAGTCGGGGCTGGTCACAAAAGCAGTAGTCAAAAATACTAAACTCATCATCAGTACCAATCCAATGAGGAACCGCTCGATAATTTTGGAACTTCCGGTAATAAGCAAAGCAAAAGCAATAAGGCCAATTATCAAAGGTGAAGCGGAAATGTAGATTCCATTGACATGAGTGCCAAAGTCGAAGAATAGTTCTTCAAAACCCAGCACAGCTCCAGAAATATTTCCACCCTCGTAAGCCGCATTTCCGATTACAATTGCTCCCAATACAAGGAAAATCGCCACTCCTTTAATAATCGGTTGATTAAGCTCTTTCCGTATTGCTTCTCCAAACCCTTGCCGGGTAACCACTCCAAGCCGGGCAGCCATTTCCTGAAGTACAATGGTTGCAATCACAGAAAAAAGAATAGCCCAAAGTAGTATATACCCTGATCTCACGCCTGCTAAGGTACAAACGGTAACCGTTCCCGGACCAATAAAAGCAGCGGTAACCAGTGTACTGGGACCAAAATATTTAGAAAGTAATTCTTTCAAGTTATAGAACTATTTAACACTGTTTGAAATAAATCAGACGAAGCGAATATGCTTACTAAGGTTATTATTTGAAACAGATAAATACTTTTATTTATCCCAGTATAAAATTATTATCTGCCTGTTCAAAAAGAATAACCTTGACTGTGAGTAAATGTCACAAAATAAAACCTTACCTACTGAATTATCCGTCTCTGATTATCTAAATAGCATCGAAGACGCCAGAAGAAAAGAAGATTGCTGGTATATACACGATCTAATGAAAAAAATAACAGGTAAGGAAGCCAAGATGTGGGGAACAAGTATGATTGGTTTTGGCAGCTATCATTATAAATATGAAAGCGGAAGAGAAGGTATTATGCTTAGTACTGGGTTTTCGAACAGGAAAAATGCTATTACAATGTACATTATGGATGGTTTTAAAAAGCATGAAGAACTTCTGAAAAAGATAGGTACACATAAAACAGGGAAGTCTTGTTTTTATATAAAGCAACTCTCTGACATAGACATTGATATACTTTCCTTAGTAATTTCGGAGTCGTTGAAAGCTGTCGAAAAAAAATATACTATTGTTGATTGATGACTGGTACAAATCGAAGTAATATTACTCCTGGTACAAATGTGGCTATTGTTTTAAAAGAAAATCAACGAACTGGTACCTTAACCAACGGCACTGTTAAAGATATTTTGACTAAAAGTGCCTCACACCCTCACGGAATCAAAGTTCGTCTTACAGACGGACAAATCGGAAGAGTAAAAGAAATAGGATAAAATTCACGGATGGAAAACAGAATTGAGTTAAAAACCACCATTTCAACCTCAGCAGAAAATGTCTGGGATGCACTAACCAACCCGGATAAAATTGAAGAATATATGTTTGGCGCTCGTTGCGAAAGTGACTGGAAACCGGGCAGTAAAACCAATTTTTTTGTAAAGCAGAATGATAAAGAAGTAACAGTGGTAAAGGGTGAGGTAATCCGAGCCGAACCCAATAAATATCTTGAGCATACCCTTTTCCCTGCGAATTCAGGAATTCAGGATACCCTTGAGAATTATATAGTAGTGATTTACGAGCTTGAGTCTTTATCTGATACTGAGACAGAGCTTACTATTACTCAGAAAGGCTATAAGTATGTTGAAAAAGGCCTGGAGCGGTATATCGAAACTCAGAAAGGATGGAAAGCAGCTCTTCCGAAGCTAAAAGAAATAGCGGAAGCATAGACCAACTATAATGTTCGATTTTCATTCCGACAAATCCACCTATTTCAATTACCAATACAAAACCGCGAAAGAATACATTATTCCATTTCTTGAGGATTGTTTTGAGCTGAAATCCGATTTTAAAGTTCTGGAAATCGGTTGTGCTGAGGCTGGAGTGCTTAAAGCGTTTACTGAACTTGGTCATGAATGCGTAGGTATTGAACTAAGTGCCGGCAGGGTTAATCTAGCCCAGCAGTTTCTGGCAGAAGAAGTGAAGGCTAATCAAATCCGTTTCATCATTAAAAACATATACGATATTGATGTCGAAGCAGATATTGGACATAAATTTGATCTCGTGATCCTTAAAGACGTAATTGAACACATCCACAATCAGGAGTTGTTTATTGGTAAGCTGAAGGACTTTCTTACCCCACAAGGAAAAGTATTTTTTGGCTTCCCCCCATGGCAAATGCCCTTTGGTGGTCATCAACAAGTATCAACTGTTAAATTCCTAAGCTTTTTACCATATTACCATTTACTCCCAATGAAGCTTTATAAAAAGTTTTTGCGATTTTTTGGTGAAAATGAGCAGAAGATTAATGGTCTAGTCGAAATAAAAGAAACAGGGATTTCTATTGAGCGGTTTGAACGTATTTTCAAAAAAGAAGGATATACTCAACTGCGACGCCAGTTTTTTCTTTTTAACCCAATCTACAAATATAAATTCAATCTGAAACCAAGAGTTCAGTTCAAGCTTCTCTCCGCGATTCCCGTATTCAGGAATTTTGTGAGTACCTGTGCTTATTACTTGATTGAGATCCGAGATGAACAGTCAACCTAATAACCCCTTACACGGCATTAAACTCAAACAAATTGTTGAGGACTTAGTGGATTATTACGGCTGGGAACAGCTTAGTGTGCATGTTGATATCAACTGTTTTAAAAACGATCCGTCTGTAAAATCCAGCCTTCATTTTCTACGTCGCCACCAATGGGCCAGAGATGAAGTTGAAGCGTTGTGGGTTAAAGTTTTTGTACAAAAAAATTAGCACTGTTCGATTAAAAGATACTTCTTCATTGATCATTCCTTGTTGAATATTGTCTTCACCTACCATCCTACTTCAATAATTACCGGTAAATGATCTGATCCAATATCCGGTCCAACCCTTCTATCTAAAACTTCAATCCCATCCGTCACAAAAGCATGATCAAGCGTTAAAGAAATAAAGGGAAACTGTGCATGCCAGGTTGGGAGCAGACCAAAACCTATTCTGGAATCTCTAAGTTTTCCGTTTTCGAGTAACCGTTTAAAATTGGGAGAAAAGCGGGTAGAGTTCAGATCCCCAATCAGAACCACTTGCTGATCCATTTTTGAGATAATCCGATTTAGAATTTCAAATTGCTCGTTTCTTGCATTGAAATAGAAACTACCCACCGGAGGAAGAGGATGTGTATTTATGATGGTCACTTCCTCTTTGTTATCTGGAAAAGTAAGAATTAAAGAAGGAATATTTACTGAACTAAAATCTGCTTCCTGAACAAATGCGCTATTAATTTTGCTGATTACACCAATCCCAAAATTGTCTTCTCTTGCAAACATTGCTCGGGTCGGAAAATCATCATTAAGTATCTCGAGTTCGCTCTCCCATTTTGTATTCAATTCCTGAAAGAAGATGACATCAAAGTTATTGCTTTTAATGAAACCAATAACCTCTTCGAAATTATTATTGGATGAAAGCAAATTTATAGAAGCTATACTAAGTCCAGCAGAGGAACGAGATTCTTTTACCGGAAGATATAAATCAGCAAATGACAAAAATAGAATAGAACTAAGTATTAGAGAAACCCCGCTCTCTTTCCACTTTTTTAAAATCAATGCAATTATTCCTATCAAAAAGAATGCCGTACAGTAATACACCCTAAAATGAGAGAAAACATCTAAAATCCAATTTAGGCTACCAAAGAAACCCATTAGTAGCGGAATAAAAACAAAACCGATCATGATCCATAACCAATTCTTCTTCATTGGTTATTCCTTGTTGAGGATTGATTATTGACTAAGCTTTTAATCGCCTCATCATACCTGCTGATCATTACTCCCCAATCGTACTTTTTAACAAGCGATTGATAATCTGCTTTTCTCAAATTAATAACCTTTTCTAAAGCAGTTTCTAAACGGGTTTCCAGTTCTCCTTCTTCGTACAAATAATCCCGCCGGATTTCTTCCGAAAAATGATCCGGGTAGGCCAACCGATTCGGCAATATTGGGTAGCAGTTACAGTACATGGCTTCCACCACACTACCACCAAAAAAATCCTGATTAGAAGTTACCGGAAGTATATCTGCTTTCCATAACCATCGGGCATAGGTTTCAAAATCTTCGGTATAGCCCAAATGAAGAATTTCATATGAAAGCTTTTCTTTCGCTTCTACAAAAATGGGGGGAATCACCTCATTCCTTTCTCCCAAAACCACCAGCTTGAATCTCCTGCCTTTCGTTTTCAATCTAAATAGCTGCTTAAAAAAAGCTCTTGGTCGTTTATCATATTCCCAACGGTGATTCCACAGAATAATCGGATCGGATTCTTTCTTTTTTTCTGAGCCTTGAAACTGGTCGAATCGCTCTAAATCCATACCCAGATGCAGCACTTCGCTTTTGGCAGCAATCAAATTCACACTCTCTTTCTCCCTTCTGTCAGGAAATTGCTTCAAAAAATCAGGAAGCGAACCTAAAAAAGAATTCCGGTGATATTCCGAATTAAAAAACACCTTATCAGCCGCTAAAGCGGAAACATAATTGATAAACCCGTAGTGATTGTTTCGTTTCTTGTTTACATCACGATCCTGTGGCGACCAGGGGTAAGTAATCTGGTTTTCGTGGAAGTACATGGCTATGGGAATTCCCGCAGACTTCTCTCTTGTCAAAGCCAAAAAAGTAGTCAGGTCGAGCATGGAAGTTGCTAGAATTAAATCCGGCTTTTCTTTGAGCGCATTAAATTGTTTTGCCAAAGAAACGGCCCCGCCGTGCATCCTCCACTTCCAATGCCTTCCGGGAAGGCTCAGAATGTTTACCTGATGAGAAGAGTGCCGTTTTAAACCTTCGACCCACTGTTTATGAGAGCCTGTGAAGAAAGGTTCTAAAAGCGCAATCTTTAAACTCAATCCGTCTCCCAATGGTAGAAATTATGTTCGGTATCAAGTTTCCAACCCATGGCAGGATAAAGCTGGTTTCCAACGTAGTTGTCTTTCGCAGTTTCCAGGGTCATTCCGGCTGCTCCTGTTGTTCTACACAATTCTTTTGCTGCTTCAATCAAAGCTTTGGAATATCCCTTTCCTCTGTAACGAGGCTCAACAAACAGATCATTTAGTAACCAGACTCGATTCATTCGGGTGGACGAGAACAGCGGATAAAGCTGAGTGAACCCGGTAGCAATTCCGGCAGCATCCCTGCTGATGAAAATGACTGATTCTTCATTCTCAATCCTTGCCTTTAGAAAAGCTTTACTTCTCTTTTTATCGGATTCTTTCTCATAAAAAACGCGGTAGCCATCGAAAAGCTCATTGAGATCGTCCAAATCTGATAAAGTAGCTCTTGAAATCTTCATGTTAATCCGGGAATGAATATAGTCGCTCGTATTTAATTGTTAACCCTTCTCTTTTCCATGTCATTGTATCTTCATTTTCGAAATCAATTTCCCAGAATTCAAGCGGTCGTTTTCCGTCATAAAATAATATATCCAATACCGGACGATGCGCATTGACTCTCCAAATACCACTAATTCTGCCTTCAGAAGTAATCTCCTGAAATAAATTATCCCATCGTACAAACACTGCCTGAGCATTTTCGTTTTTATACTTTTCGGTAAGTAATTCCCCATTATTTATTACTTCTTTTACCATCCATAACCCAACAGCCAAAGTAGCCGGACTTTTTGGGATTTCATAAATTCGTTGATAATAAACATTCACCATATCACCGCCTTCTTGCCGGGACCAAATCATTTTATCTCTTCCATTCATCTCTATTTCAAATGGACCTGATTCGTCATCGAAACCTGTTACGGTGACCAGCTGCATCTCTGAACTTGCTGAATCAAAATCCCACGTTCCATCTCCATTTTGTAACCAACCATTTCCGGTTGTATAACTGCCATCATTCAGAAAATGACTCCACTTCGCGACAGGAGTCATCTCTTCCTCTCCCACCACAACTTTAGTAACTTCCCATAAGCCAGTTATTTGAGCTTTAACCGGATTTACTATCAATGGTATAAAAAATAAAACAACTAACTTCTTCATTGGTCATTCCTTGTTGAATATTGTGTATTGAGTCAAATAATTATGATACCATTCCTTCCTTAGAGCGAAGAACTTCTAGTATCCGATTGTGGAATTGGTAATCAGTTATTCCTTTCTTTGTAAGATTATTTTTTATCTGATAATTAGATTCACCTTTAGCTACTAAGTATTCTGTGTATAACAAAACTTCATTTGGTATTTCTTTTTTCTTCAATTTCGAAATAGACAACTTTAGATTTAGAAAAAAGAAGTAGGAAATGAACCCTACACTTAATCCTATTACAATAAATTTTTGACCTATTCTGTCTAATAATTCATTATTAGCTACTGATAACTGTTCACCTAAATATTGTATAAAATTAATTGATTCAGGAGTGCTAAGTACATTTAGACTGTGATAAATCAAGATTTGGAAAAAATAAAAAAAGAATACTGCAATAAAAGTTACTCTTTTAAGCTTTCTATATGAATGAATATTCCCATGCTTTGCTCCAAAGTAAATTGCAAACCATAAAAAGAATGAGAAAACCATCTGTCTAGTAAATGCTACAAATAAATCTAAATGCTTCAGATAACCAAAGAATATACCAAGAATTAGAATTACCACTCCAATGTAGAGAATAAGGTATGACTTATTTGGTATGACTTTTTCTTTAATAGATTTAAAATCGAGCGGCACTTTATAGTCAAAAAATTCAAGTAATGATTCTTCTGTATCTTGAATATTTCTCTTATCAACTTCAGTGAGATTACTCCAGTAATAAAAAATTAACTTTTTGAAGTCTCGAATTCTTGCAAAGTTTTTACCCAAATCCCACCTCTGATCTACTATAGTCTCACTTTGTATTGAAATATTTGATAAGTTTTCGAACCTAAGTGTAATCTCAGCATTATTAGACCATGCTTCTTTAGATCAAAAGATTAGTGTATTCGATTCAGAGTATATCTTACTCCAGTCTAATTTTCTTGCTGCCTTTAAAGCTAAAGCTTTAAGCATTTTCTTATCACCATTAAAATCAAGTGACTCTTGATATTTTGGACTTCTGAATAGGCTAAATCTTTGTTTTCTAATAAACATTTATTCTTGAACCATTTTTAACTCTTAGCAGAAACCGCCTCAGCTACCTTCTCACCATCGATCGCTGCAGAAATAATCCCACCTGCATAACCGGCTCCTTCGCCGCATGGAAATAAGCCTTTTATCCGGATATGTTCCAGTGTTATTCGGTCACGGGGAATGCGAATCGGAGAGGATGTCCTTGTTTCAGGAGCATGAACCACCGCTTCGTTGGTCAGGTAGCCTTTCATTGATTGATCAAAAGCCTTGAAGCCGTTTTTAAGCGACTGATGGATGAAATCAGGAAGTACTTCTTTAAGATCTACAGAAGTGATTCCGGGGGCATAAGAGGTATTTGGTAAATCAAGGGAAACCTTTCCTTTAACAAAATCCACCAGCCTTTGCGCCGGGGCAGCTTGAGTCTTACCTCCTGCTTCCCAGGCTTTTTGTTCAATCGCTTTCTGGAATTCCATTGCTGCCAGCGATCCGTGTTTTGCAAACGGTTTAAAATCTTCTTCCCGCAGCTCTACTACTATTCCTGAATTTGCCGTTGAACGTGCCCGTCTTGATGAAGACCAACCATTGGTTACAATCTCACCCGGACTGGTAGCACAGGGTGCAATTACTCCTCCCGGACACATACAAAACGAATAGACTCCTCGTCCACCTACCTGTTTTACAATGCTGTATGGTGATGGAGGTAAAAATTTCCCTCTGGTCTCGCAACTATACTGAATCTGATCGATAAGCTGCTGAGAATGCTCCACCCGGACACCTATTGCCAAAGGCTTCAGTTCAATCTCAATTTCTTTTTGGTGAAGCAGCTCAAAAATATCCCGGGCGGAATGTCCTGTAGCCAGAATTACCTGATCGGCTTTATAACTATCCCCACTTAGGGTTTTCACTCCTTTTATGGAGTCTCCATCCAGTATAAAGTCCGTTACGCGGGTGTTAAAATGAACCTCTCCACCGTACGCTTTAATGCATTCCCGAATGTTCGCGATGATCTTTGGAAGTTTATTGGTTCCAATATGTGGATGAGCTTCCACTAAAATGTCCTTCACGGCTCCAAAACCAACCAGAAGATCCAGAATCCGGTTTACATCGCCGCGCTTTTTGGAACGGGTGTAGAGTTTGCCATCAGAATAAGTTCCGGCTCCCCCTTCGCCAAAGCAGTAATTGGAATCTTCGTTTACAATGTGATCTACGTTGATTCCTTTGAGATCTTTAATACGGTCTTTTACATCTTTGCCTCTTTCCAGAATGACGGGTTTCTTGCCAAGTTCGATTAAACGTAAAGCGGCAAACAATCCTGCAGGACCCGCTCCAATAACGATTACCTGTTCTGCATTAGTCACATTCGGGTAATCGGGTAAGGAGATTCGTTCTTCCTCGAAATCCTCATTTACAAAAACCGCTACCTTCAGGTTAATGATCACCTGTTTCTGGCGGGCATCAATGGATCGTTTGAGTATTTCGATATGACGGATTTCACCTTCTGGAATACCTTCTTTACGGGAAATATATCGCTGAAGCTGATCAGGTTGACCGGCTATCTCCGGTAAAACTCTGAGTTGAAGTTCTTTTTGCATGTCTTAAGATACCGAATCTCAAACCAATGAATCACTCTACCCAAAAAGGAAGTTCTTCTTCATAAGAAAGTAAACGTCCCAGGGAATCTCTTTCAGCATCGGCTTTATCCAGCACCGGACGATACACTCCCAACTCATACCTTCCGGCTCGTAATGTATCCGACAGAAGAAACATGCTTTTAAAACCAGCCTGACCAGTTCTACTGTGATTATAAAACAGGAAATCCGAATCCAGCGTATCCATTTTGTTTATTGTTACTGTAAAGAAGCGGTTTGCACAATCAATGTTTTGCTGGTTGGCAAACTTTCGCCGTTCATAGCGGCTTAATGAATCAGCAGGAATAGCTTCTTCGCAAAATTTAATAAGCTTCCGATCCAGCATTTTGTTGTATGGAATAAACAGAGAAAAGTACTCCCCTTTCTTTAGGTAGGGTGAACTAATTGCAGGTTTCTCGAAAAACTGGCCATCAAACTCCGATTCATAGTTTTCAGGAATCATAGTTGAGGCGTATGATCGTGCGGTAAAAAAATCACGGGGCTGAATCAGATTTGTATCCATCAGATTAAAGATTGAACTCATAAACATACCCATAAACGCAGCGAAAAAGATCATCCCGAATGTTTGGTGCTTCTTCTTTGGAAAGTTCGACATAAAACTCAACATCAGGTACTGAATAGGTTTGTATATGAACGGGTAAAACACAAACCCTGCGTACCAACTTATTTTGAAATGAAGTTTGGCGAATTTTTCCTGCTCCCGGTATTTTTTCATGTTCAAAACCAGAGTTAATATCGAGATGCTTATCAGTATTACTCCTGTTGTGATGAGAATCAAAGTAGAATATAGATCGAATGTTTCCTCAGATACGACCGTCTTCACTCCGTTCATCAACAAAAAGAATACCAGGTAAGCAAGCCCTACCCCAAGCATATACAAAACAAAAAGAAAGGCAATCGAAAATATTAGACTGGCTAAACGGTCGGTAGCTAGCAGGAATGAGTCCTGAGTGCCCAGTCTTTTTTTCATTTCAGATCGGTATAACTCACTAAACTCAAGCTTTTCGTATTGAATACCATCACTGAATACAGAACGCAACCCCATTAAACCAACCCAGAATGCGCGCACTATAAAATGAAACATAAATGCAAAGCTGAGTACTTTAAGAGCAGTGAGCATCACACCCACCACAAGCATCGGCATCAGCTCATCAATAAACCCGGTATCAACCTGAAGGTTATAGCGGTAGTATTGATAAAAATCCAAAATATATTTCGGAATCTGAATAGTGGCATAAATTGCCAGACCGGAAATTAATAGTTCGGGTTCCCAACTTTGTTCTGCTACACGCTGTAGCCAGCTCCGGTTATGCCCTGTTTCTTTGTGCTGGTTTTCTTCCACCTTACCCTGTGAATGTATTGATTAAATAACCACGAAGGTGCGGTAATACCGCAAAAAAGGCAACTTTGATTTTTAAGTAACAATTTAACCGGACTTGATCCGATATCCCATGAACCAACTTTCAATTTTATTAGCTTTTGTGTTCTTTCAGTAAACTTTATTATTGTAAGACATGAAAGCTTTTTTCTTGACAATATTTCTTGTGATAACCTTTTCCATAACAAGTTATGCTTGTAGTTGTGGAGAATGGGATTTTGATGACTTGGATGAGGTTTTTTTAGGTAAAATTGTCAATGTATATGAAGCTTCCAGTTTTCTTGAAGATTATGGGGATTCAGTTTATGTATTTGAAGTCTTAAAAAAATGGAAGGGTGGGAAATCTGACCGTCTGAAAGTTTACGACATATATAGTTGTGGGTATAGTTCTGATATTTGGAACTCAAAAGAAGTAATAGTTTATGCAATAAATTATAGTACAATAGCTGAATTATTATACTCTGATTTTATTGACGATAAAATGTTTAAAAAGATAAGTTCTCTTGGATATAGGAAAGCCACTACTGCTTGTTTCTATTCTTTGCATTCTTTTAAACTTGATTCTGCTTCCGGAAAGTACTTAAGAATACCTGTAGAGGAAGAAATTTCAATGCTTGATAGCACTTTTACAGAACCAGTTACTCTACGCCCTTACTATCTCAACTTTACCAATCTTTTTCTGTTAATTGGGGTGATTCTTGTAGGGGTTTTCGTTGGAAATAAGAACCAGAATAAAAAACCTTCCTAATCCCTCGATTTCCGACCTCCCCTCTTTCCCCTCCTTCTCAAGGAGGGGATGCTTATTATTATTCAACTTCATTTCTTGTTATTAAGTCCTTCCCCTTGAGAAGGGGAAGTCAGATGGGGGTCATTGTTTTGGCTTAGTCCTGAAAAGTAACAAAACCATAAGCCCCATCTCCCCTAGACATTTACCTCCGAATTACTCAAATTGAGCCCGCCAAACAAATAAAGGCTTTAGGTTACAATAATTAAATTTTCGGGTTATGAAATTAGTTTTTAAAATCGTGGGTGGATTACTTGCGCTCGTCATTCTTTTTATTGGTGGAACACTGATCTACGTTTCCAACGCTTTACCAAATGTAGAACCTGCTCCCAATCTTACTGTTGAGCTTACACCAGATAGGATTGACAGAGGTGAGTTTCTAGCAAATAATGTATATGTATGCATGGATTGCCATTCTTCCAAAGACTACTCAAAATTCTCAGTTCAGGTAGATCAGACTACTTTGGGAAAAGGTGGAAACCTCTATGGTCAGGATCATGGTTTTCCCGGCGATTATTACGCCAAGAATCTTACCCCCTACCATCTGGGTGACTGGACCGATGGAGAAATTTTCCGGGCTATAACGACAGGTGTGAACAAATATGGGAATGCACTATTCCCGATTATGCCCTACCCAAACTACCGCCGTGTTGATAAAGAAGATATCTATGACATCATTGCCTATCTGAGAACCCTGGAGCCCATTGAAAATGATGTTCCTGAGTCGTCTTCGGCATTTCCGATGAACTTTATCATCAATACCATTCCTCAAAACGAAACTGCCTTTACAGAGCGCCCCGACATCAGCGACCGGGTAGCCTATGGAAAATATCTTGCCATTGCTTCCAGTTGTGGTGATTGTCACACTCCAATGGAAAAAGGCACTGCTATTCCAGGAATGGAGTTTGCAGGTGGAATGGAATTCAAAATTCCTGCCGGAGGAACGGTTTATTCGGCGAATATCACTCCTCATGAAACAACAGGAATCGGAGCATGGACGGAGGAAATGTTCATTGACCGCTTCAAACAATTCCAGGATTCCACGAAAGCAATTAATCAGCAGTTAGTAAAGCCCGGCACTTTCCAAACCGAGATGCCCTGGCGTTTTTACAGCAAGATGAGTAAAGAAGATTTAGGTGCTATCTTCGCCTATCTTCAAACACTGGAACCGGTAGAGCATTTGATGACAAGGTTTGTGACTGAGGGGGAGTAACTCACAAATTAATTTGCACACCTAGTTTCTGAACCCCAATACCAAATCCTTTAGTCTGTGCCCGAATATAGCCTGGTTCCCAAAGTATTTTCACTTTGTTTTCGTTATCCTCTTTTCGGATTCCGAATTGCAGATATAAGGCGAGTTCTAGTCCAAATATATTTTCGCTATAGTCTTCGATGGTTCCTGTCTCGAATGTTTCCCCATCGAAATACTGTTTCCCTTTAAAATTATGGTAGGTGGCTGATGTGCGATAATTAAGCATTAACTCGAACTTTCTTCTTTTTTTGTTCTCCCAAAGCTTTCTCTTAAAGTTAATTCCAATATTTGAAAAAGATTCGAAATCAACTTCTTCATTAAAACCACCGTCTTTTTCAAATTCATAAGACTGCATACTTTTGCCATAACGGTAGTAAACCCCTAATTGACCAATCGGCAAGTTTTTCCCAACCTCAAAAGCAAACCCCAAATAACCATCTAAATTAAACTCAAACGGGTCTTCATAAAATTCCTCATTGATGTAACTCGGTAAAAGTACAAGCTGCCCGGATAAATCGGATGAAATATAGACCCCAGTAGTATCCTGTGCTCGCACCGGAGTTAAAAAAGTGGTTAGTATTCCCCAAAGAATAGTTGTCATAGTAAGTTTAGATTTCATTTTTATCTCCTCTTTTCTTGTCTTGTCTTGTCTTGTGGTGGATAATTGG
Source organism: Balneola sp. (assembly GCA_048058975.1). Taxonomy (GTDB): domain Bacteria; phylum Bacteroidota; class Rhodothermia; order Balneolales; family Balneolaceae; genus RHLJ01. The sequence goes on along the minus strand of JBLLNP010000006.1, from coordinate 14,578 downwards.
TTTAATCTTCCCGCAAATGCCAGGGCTGGTAGGCGATGAGTTGATAACTAGTTTGAGCGAACAGCTTGTCTTCCGAAACGGCTAAGTGCCAGAAGTAAGAGCCGCCTTCTGGAAGAGGTTCGGTATGTACTAATTCCCCTGTTTTTGATTCAATCACGAACAACTGATAATGATTGGATATATATATATATCCTCCTAGGTAAACAGGCTGAAAAAGGGATGCACTACTCTCCCATTCAAATTCCCATTCTTTCATGCCATCAGACTTTAAAAAAGCTTGCATTCTGCTTCCGATGTTTATAATGACATGATCTGGTGTGACGAGAATTTTCTGCGCACCAATCTCAATCGTGGTTTTCCATAGAAGCTCGCCTGTATTTTTACTTAGAGCAATTACCTCTTTATTGGGAGAATTTCCTCGCGTAGCAGCATATAAAATGTCTCCTTCAATAACTGGTTGTTCGTAAAACCCTCCATCGTCAGTCTCATATTTCCACAGCTCTCCACCTTCGGAAAAATCCTGTACCAAGATCATTCCCTGAGTTAATCCACCATGCACAGTATTTACTCTATTTATGAATAGCTCACCATCATTATAAAGTACACCGTGAACAGTAAAACCAGAATCTAATTGACTCATAAATTCCAAGTCACCTAGATTTGAAATACCAGCAACCCTTCGATTGTAAGCGGTAAAAATATATCCTTTTTCATAAATGGTATGATTCCCTAAAGGGACAATCCTAAAGATTTCCTCAGGATCATACTCCCAAAGGAGAGTACCGTTAGATCTATCAAATGCCTTTACTATATTTAGTTGACTTAAAACAATTTGATCTTTGCTTACAAGAAGTATATCCCCTTGAAATCTTTTTGACTGATCAAGCACAGTATTCCAATATACAATACTGTCTTTAGTTGACATTGCATATAGGTACGGATGGGCTGTAAAAAAAATGGAATCTCCTTTGACCACCGGAGGAGCTTCTCCATTAATTCCTAGTTCCATTTGCCAATATTTTTTGAGCTGAGGTTCAGCTTCTTCTGGTGTTGTAGGGCATCCAAGAAGGCCTAGTAAAGAGAGTATCAGATATAAATATTTCATATTAGTAAACCCCTCCTAAAAGAGGGGTTCCTCATTTAATAGTTTTATTATTCAGGATTTTCTATCCAGCTTCTAATGTATATCATACTCGGGGTTATTTGGTTTTTCTTAAAAACATACCCCCCATTACCATTAGGCAAGTCATAGGGTCGGAAATAATGGCGAAGTTCAAAGTGATTAAATCCTCCGATATCATTGCCATCATTATCAATCAGTACATCCGGGAAGTACTCATTATGATCATCATTAAGTTGATCATTCGCACTCCACAAAACACTATTAATGTTTACAACTCCATCATTTTTATCTGAATGCTGAACAACTGCATATTCAGTAATATACTCACCATTAGGGTTTGAGGAACATTCTAAAGGATCAAAAGAAACAACTCTAAAAAATTCTCCTGGAAGACGATCATCTCCATCATTGCATGGTGGAATGTACAACTGATGAGAAACACGTTGAAATTTATACGAATTTATAAGTAAAGCCCAAGAGGTTCCGATATTATGAAAGTTTGATCGAGCCAAGTTCCAGTATCCTTTTTTTCTATTCGCTGTATCCCTTGATCTTCTACAACTTTTGGATATCCATGCACATGCATTCCATCGAGCCGCCACATTTCCCCAATGATCTTTATTCCTCTTCATATATTTGATATCAAAATCATTAAACTCTTTAAGAATTGAGTACTCATCACCTCGTTCATTACTTGTAAAGATATAATCAACTAATCTTAGTGGTGTCATATCCTTTTCCGCACCAATAATTGAAATGTAATTGGGTGGATGTAGCAAATGATTACTCTCACTAAAACTATTTATGTCTCTTATTACACTACCTTTTTCTATGACATTATTTTCATTATCAACTTGAACACCAATAAGTTCATTAGCCTTAGATTCAAGTACATAGTTTGCATATCCAAGTGCAGAATCTCTCGCAATATTCATCATTTCTGGAATTGAATTAAGAAGTGCTCTTGCGGATGGATTAGCATCTCCTCCTTCTATTAAAGAGGGTATTTGAACAAAAACTGCATTCAGTATACTTGTAAAGTCTAAGTAAAAAGCTAATAAAGGCCATTCATGATCAGTTGCAATCTTATAATCATCTTTTATTCTTTTTATTTCGTTCTTAATAACATCAGTATCTACGTTAGTAGCGGCCGTACCTTGAACAGGACCTGCTATATTAACTATTCCAGTAACATTGAACCTTTGCTGTTTGAAGTTTGGGTACAAAACTCGGCTTACTATTCCTCCTAAACTATGCGATATAAGTACCCACTCATTTGCTTCTCTTTTGATCCACTTACTTGAATTTGGAGTATCAACATTATCAATAGCTTCATCCATTTGACGAACAAACCTCTCAAACATAGCTTGTCGACCGGATAAAGTATTTAGCTCTTCACTCTTATAGTTAAAAATAACAGCATCTTGTATTACTCCATCTGAAATTAACCTATTAGGTGCTTCGCTCGCTACCGTCCATTTATCAGCTGAACCATTGAATCCATGAACGAAAACACCAATTTTTTTTTGGGCTGTCACATTACTAATCATTAGAACTGCTAACAAAAATGCAAGATAAAATTTTGAATTTTTCATCATATCCACCTTAATTTTTTATTACTTTTATATTATTTCTCGTCATCTTAGTTCTATAGGCTACATTCCACAAACCATTAACATCTCGATATTGTAAGGTTACCTGTCCTGACAATACCGGTAGATTGTTAACTAACTGATAAGAATTAAGCTGTACATTTTCGATTCTATTATCTGCTTTATATGTAATAGTTTGAATATTCAATCCAGATCTTAAATCATCTATATATTCGTATCGGATTTTTTCCGAGTTATCGAACTCTTCTACTACTGAATATTTAGCGTAAACTCCCTCAATTACAGAAAAATTGAATCCTTCTAGTTCTAGTCTATTCAAGTTTAATTCAACTGATCTTTCTGAGTTTTGTGTATTTGCCCATTCTTCTAGTGCTTCTAGTTCTGATAATTCAACTCGGTAATCTTCTTGGTTGTAAGTAAATTCATGCTTAAGAATTCCCGAACGAGTAAACAATTTTATAGTGCCATCAGACATCTCTTGTCTTACTATTTCATCACTATTAGCGTCTCTAGCAGGCATTTCAGATTTTAAATCGTTAAAAACGCTTTCTGGCATATTCATCCGTTCATCACCTTCTAAGAATTCAGTAGTTGTACTCATATACCCTTCTTCATCGAAGGCTACGATTTCATGAATTCGTTCATAATCAATCATGATTTCTCCCTCTCCATTTGAAGCACTTTTAGATAAACCTGCAGAAATTGAGCTTGGCCAATGCCTTGAATAGGTTATGGTGGTCTGATCGTACGACTCCGCGTATTTCACATTAATGTTTAAATCTTCAAAAGATTTTACATCGGGTTCCTGTACACTAAACGGAGATTCCACTTGTGTACAACTTGCAATAATAATAGCTAACACCCCAAATAAAGCAACGGCTTTACCCGGTTTACCAACTATTGAGTTTACTCGTGTTTTCATGGTATTTTTGTTTGTTCGATGATTCTGCCGAGCAATCGACAGAGTTATTGTTAAGGTGAAGGGCAAGTTGCTGCTTGTTCCTTCACCACTTTTATAGAGTATCCTATATTCTTTTTGGGTTATTTAATAAGCATTACCTTCTTAGTTTTATTTATTATTGTACTGCTTCTTTCCCGGCTAATGTTTGCCCTTATAAAGTACATTCCACTTGAAAGGCCATTGAAATTGAACACTTTAGTATGTTCTCCACTTTCAAAAATCGCAGGAGCTATCTCAAGTATACTTCTACCAAGAATATCATATACCTGCCAACCAACTTCCCCTCGTTCGATAAGGGTAAATGAAATATTTGTTGACGGATTGAAGGGATTTGGGTAGTTATTGGAAACGATAAATCCTCCCGGAATTTCAATGTCCCATTCTTTTTCGCTTGAATAATGCTGTTCTCCATTCCGGGCACTAAAGCTCCCTTTGAACAGGTAAATACCATCTACCTGAACGGGAAAATCAAACCGATAACCGTTTGGTGTTTTCTCAACCATTTTACCGGTTTCAAAACTGCCATCTGGTAATTTCGCGATCATCGTTACCGAACTTGTATCGTGCTCAAATCCCGGATTTGCCCAAACTTCGACGTTATTAAAATCGTAGTTGATACTTGTAATAAACCCCGGCTCAATCTCATTCTTTTGGTTTACAACCACATTAGCCTCTATCATTGGATTCCAACCTTCCAGTGAGGAGCTTCCAATTGATTTTTCAGACAACCTCTCCCAATTTCCCTCTCCATAATGCATACTACTGCTTATAGTACTTTTATCCATCCCCAAAGCGATATAATTTTGATCGTCTGGGTCATTTCCAATTACTATAAGAATACTGTCTTGTATTGAAGACAATTGAGAATAAAACTCTTTTAAAGAGAAGTGTTCTTTAACAAGTTTACCTCTCTCTCTTTCTACCTCTATATACTTTTTAAGGATTAATGACTGACCGATTTCATTATTTTTAAAAGAAAATATTTCCAGTTCAAAATCTCTCTTCTCATTTCCGTCAACCCCTGTGCCTGTAAGTTCAGAAAGAAAAACGTTTTTTAAAGTAATACTTTCGAGCCAAGCCGAACCAGCCTCAACCGGGAAAATGATACCCAGCTTTTGCTCCGGTGAATCAAGTGTTAAATAAGATGCGTTCAGATAAAAAGTATCATTTAAGCCATCCCCATATCTCCATTTTTGCTGAACACCCGATTTAACACCTTCAACCAAAAAATTCAGCTTATTTAGCAGAGTATCAATTCCGTTGCTTTCTATTGTTGAAAACAATAAAGAAATGTTACCATGCTTATATCGGTCTGCAAAAATCCAATCGCCTGATGTTAGCCTTTTTGATAATTCGGGGGTAATACGTTCATCAGGATATGTTGAAAAAGAGGAGATGTGAACAGATCGGGTCGTGGCTTCGCCTTCTTCAAGAAGCACTTCCTTGCTTAACGGGTAAGAGATCAAAGCATGACTCAAGTCGGGTACATTTCCCTGTATAACAGCTGGCAGATTAGAAGAACTAAAGATGGGATCGAGCCTCAAATTTCTTCTTTCAGGATGATCATATCCAAATTCATATCCAAGTGCTTTATCATTTACTGAAAGCGCGATACCCCAATTCTGAAATACCTCTTGAAAACTTAGGTCTGAGAGCAACTCAATTTCCCGGGAATATGCAGGGACCCCTGTTTCTTCATTTTGGATAAGATTTTTTAGTATCTCCGCCCCAAATTGTTCGGTAAGATAATGAGTCCAAAGCGATGCTCTTGAATAGTCTGGTAGTGGATTTTTGTAATCCCAGCTCATTAAATTTCTAAGAGGCGATTGAAAAAAACTCTTCGAATCCCTTGGAGTAAAGCCCGCAAGAATTTCCATTGCTTCAGAAAATCCTTCATTCGCAAACACTGTTTCTATCTCATCTCCCTCATAACCTGCATGAATTAAATGTTGCGCTTCGTGTACTAATGTTGAAAGAAGCCGCTCCGTATATATCTCATTGTTGTAAAAAAGAGTGGGATATAAATCTAAATATATGATGTCTCTCTTGTTTGAATACTCATGATCAATCAGATTTACCGGATCAAAAAATCCTGCAACAAAACTCCCGGATTCATCGAAATCATCTTTGATATCAAGTAGAATAATATCCAGGATTCCATCTCCATCCACATCTGGATATTCCCCTGCGTACTCTTGAAGCAAACTAAGTACTCCTTTATTCGGATCTACTGAGTTAGGTAAGGTTTCTAAGAATAGTCTCTTTTCCAAACTTGAAAGAAACTCTTCAAATAATGAGCTCCTCTTAAGTGTATCGTATGCCCCTGATTCTATCCAGATATTGATCTTATCTTTCTGATAGCTTAGAGTAACATCCAGAGTTACCCAGGCTTGGGATCTTCTTATATCTCTTACATAAAATGTCTCAGTGTCATTAGTGCTTAGTGAAGCTATATTTTTCGATCTTAGTTGCTGTTTTTGTCTAAGATTATAAATACCAAATGCGATATTTTTATATTCCTTTTCCCTTAATAATTCAGCGGAAATCTCTCTTTTTTGTGCAGCTTTCCGTATCTCAATTCGGACATCATATACAAATTCCGAATCAGTTAACGAAACGGCTTGTGCTTTACTCTCTAAGATATATACACAGAATATTTGTACTGTTATTAGCCAACATATCCTGTACTTACCATACCACATACCCTTACTAGTTATATTGAAATTTTCACTTAACTAGTATCTGTCTAATAAACAACACTTAGGCATTTACTTGTTAAACAGAGAAAACCGAATAGCCTTTGTTACAAAAAAAATTATCCATATTTATAACAATGCCCTAAGGCTATGATAAATTGATGGAATAGTGTTCTATTTATTTTTTTAAAAAAAGTATTTTTACTCTCCCAACTAACTCAATATCCTTGTAATTTTAGGGTTCAATTTTCAGATTTAGATCAGATTTTCATGGGTAGAATTTTTGAAGTTCGTAAGGCTGCCAAGTTTGCACGTTGGGATAAAATGGCCAAGCAATTTTCCAGAATAGGGAAAGAAATTGTCATTGCTGTAAAACAAGGCGGACCGGATCCGGAAACCAATCCCGCCCTGCGCCGGGCTATTCAAAACAGTCGCGGTGTAAATATGCCCAAAGATCTTATCGAACGTGCGATAAAACGATCTTTAGGGAAAGATTCTACCAATTATGATGAAGTACTGTTTGAAGGGTACGCTCCCCATGGAGTAGCTGTACTGGTAGAAACTGCTACTGATAACAATACCAGAACCGTTGGAAATGTGCGCCCAATCTTTACTAAAAACGGTGGGAATCTGGGAAACTCCGGCAGTGTCGCTTTTCAGTTCACTCAGGTAGGTTCCTTCAAAATCAATCCTGGAGACTTTGATGAAGAAGAACTCGAATTGGAACTCATCGACTACGGACTTACTGAAATGGGCGAAAGTGAAAATGACGAAGGCGAGCGCATTTTAGTCATTCGTTGTGAATTCACCGAATTCGGGAATATGCAGCATGCCCTTGAAGAAAGAGACATCGAACCGTTAAGTGCCGAGACCGATTGGATTCCACAATCCACCGTTTCGCTTGATGAAGAACAGGCAGAAGAAGTATTAACCCTTATCGACAAGCTGGAACAGGATGAAGACGTACAACGCGTGTTCCATAATTTGGTTTGATCCTCTTTAAAAATTAACCTCTTAAAAATAAGTCATTCTGCCGCGTAGGCCGGAATCTATTACTTCATAAAATCTCTGGATTCCTGCTTTCGCAGGAATGACGGAAAAGCTGTCCTTCTTTGGAGACAATCGGTTCCCAAAAATTTAATTCCCCAGCACGTTCATACTTCCCACATAAAAATCGGGATCGATGGCAAGTTCTTCACCAAAGGATTCCAAAGCCTGCCAGCTTGTAGTCGGAGTTAGTCGAATCTCTTCTCCATCCAGAAATATATCCAAAGGCATATTAAATCCGGAAACGGCATTTCCCCAACGGTAGAGTAACTGCCCTTCTTTGAAACTGTATTCCAGAATCGGCACGCGTACGTCTCTTAGATACTGATCAAAAACCGGTGTTAAATCCACTCTTAATTTATCGCTGATGTACCCTTCCACCTGTTCTGTAGAAACGGTTTGATGATAGAATTCCTGATTCAAACCCCGAAGTGTTTCTCTCCAAAGCTCGTCGTTATCAAAAATCTGACGGATGGTATGCAGCATATTTGCTCCTTTATAATACATATCACCTGAACCTTCGCTATGCACTCCATACGTTCCAATAATGGGAATATCATTCATAATATTTAACCGCACTCCTTTTTGATATTCGCTGGCCGCCTTTTCCCCGAAATGGTATTCCAGGAACAGATACTCAGAATAATGAGTGAAGCTTTCATGAATCCACATATCAGCGATATCGGCATAGGTTATATTGTTAGCGAACCACTCATGACCTGTTTCGTGGACAATGATGAAGTCGAATTTTAATCCCCAACCCGATTGACTTAAATCCCTTCCCAGATATCCGTTTTCATATCGATTCCCATAGGTAACCGAGCTTTGGTGTTCCATTCCTAAATATGGAGCCTCCACTAGTTTGTAGCTGTCTTCGTAAAATGGGTAAGGACCAAACCAGTATTCCAGGGCTTCTATGGTTCGGGGAGCATCCGCAAACTGTGCAATGGCTTTCTCCTTATTATAGGAGAGTACCCAATAATCCATATCCAGTTCGCCTTTCTCTCCTTCATAGATTTCCTTGAAGTTCACATAATCCCCAATGTTGATATTCACCCCATAGCTGTTGATAGGATTGGAGACAAACCAATTCCAGGTTTTAGTACCGTTTCCGTTTTCATCCATACTTCGGAGTCGCCCGTTTGAAACATCTACCAAATCTTCCGGAATGGTTACACTGATGAGCATACTATCTACTTCATCATAAGGGTGATCTTTATTCGGCCACCAGATACTCGCTCCAATCTTTTGGTTGGCACTGGCAACGAATGGGTTCCCATTCTGATCCCTTGTCCACGTGATCCCTCCATCCCACGGTGCTCTTGGTGCAACCAGTGGTTGACCACCGAACTGAACTTCAAGCTCTCTTACATCTCCGACATTCTGATCTTCTTGTAAAGTGATGAACCAGGCATTGCCATCTTTCTCTACTTCCAATTCTTTTCCGGATTGAGCGACCCTCAGAATTTCCATAGGCGGCTGGAGATCAATCTGCATTCTATTTGTAGTTGAGGAATCTACCCGGTATTGAATTAGATTAGAGCCATAAATGGTACTGTCTTCCAGATCAACGGTAATATCCAGATGGTAATAGGTTACGTCCCACCAGGCTCGTTCAGGAGTAATGGAGCCTCGAAGAGTATCCTGTCTTGTAAACTCCTGCTGGCTCTGGAAGAATTGGGCGTTTGAGATTGGTGAAAAAAAGGCAATAAAAAGAAGTATCTGAATTAAAATTCGTCTCATAATCAGGATGAAATTAGCCCATGATTTTAATCATGGGTTTATAAAATAATCATGATAAAAATAAACGGTTTTAACCGTTTTCCAATCCGTGAATCGCAAGAAATTCTTCATATTCCTCAGTAAATGTTTTTGTTTTATGGTGCTCTTTTTGATTGTTAATGTATTTATCAACCTTATCCTTTATAGATTCACTAACCGAGTATGCTGCATATCCGGTCTGCCAGGAAAATTTCTTAGAAATCAGGCTGTTCTGATTTACCCAATGTGATGAACTTCCTTTAATTTGCTTAATTACTGAAGCAATAGATTGATTTTGACTTAATAGAAACAGACAATGTATGTGGTCGGACATTCCATTTATGTTTTTTACCCTGCAACCTAACTTGTAAAACTCCTCTGAAATGTATCTAAAAAGCTCTAACTCAATTTTTGATTCAATTAGTGGTTCCCGGTTTTTGGTTGACCAAATTGTATGAATCCAGATTATGCTTTTAGAATGAGACATTTTTCCGAAAAGATAAACCATTGAAATGGTTTTACCTAACACTGCATTCTATATCATCCCATGATTAAAATCATGGGCTTAGTCACCCAAAACTCTTTAATAAAATAAAAACCAAAACCCCGGTTATGGATACATACAACCAGATAGGGAACGTCCATTTCGAGACTTTGCGATGGGTTTCAAATTTACCGGAAAACGCAAAGAAGAAACTGGTAAGAACTAAGGGTACCACGAATGCGGAAAGTACAATGTGTGTAATCAGAATGAAGAAATAGATGGGACGAATAACACCTTCACCTAAAAATTTGGTATCCCCAACAAAGTGATGATAGATCACATAACTCACTAAAAACAACGATGAGGCAATGAAGGCACTTATCATATAGTTCATGTGCTTTGCGTAGTTCCTTCGTTTTATTTCCCGGAAGCCCAGTATTAAAAACATGGTACTGAAAGTATTAAAGGTAGCATTGAGCACAGAAAGGTTTTTCACCCAGGGAATTTCGGAGGGAGCGGGTGCTTTGAAGTAAATCAACCAAAATAGAAAGAGCAGCGCTGCCACACTTACTGCTATTATTATAGTGATTGCTTTTTTTGTATTAATCTCCTGAAAAGCCTTTACGCTTTCAGGTAGATTTAAATCATCAGTCATTCTAAAAATTCTAATCTTTGTCGTTTCTTGAACGCCTTAAAGTTACGGTAAACTTCCGGCATTATTCCATTAATCTAGGATAGCAACCAAGTTTTTTACCGAAATGTTCTTATCTTCGAAACCGAAAAAACTAACTAAATTGATGGCGGATTTTACGGGTTTTATTTAGAACGATTTTAAATAAGTTAGATGGGCATCTTATAGTACAATTCGAGTCAAAAATTCGATAGTTTTGCCCCGCTTCTTAATTAGAGTTAGCAACTCGGATCCACAAACTTAATCAGCAATTTTTTATGGCGCAGATTTTCCCGAAGTGGACAAATCAGGTTCCTCGTAAAATACTTATTGGATTGATTGTCACAGCAAATGTGGTAATTCTTGGAATCTGGTACTTTTTCTCTCCTGAATATACCGATGTTGGATATGCTCCAACTCAACCTGTTCCTTACTCTCACAAAATTCATGTTGACAAACTCGGCCTCGATTGCCAATACTGTCATACATCTGTGTTTGAGTCTAAACAGGCAAACATACCCCCAACTCAAACCTGTATGAACTGTCACGGTCAGATTTTGACCGACAGTGAAAAACTTGCGCCGATCCGCGAAAGTTGGGAAACAGGTAAAGCGGTTGAATGGGTTCGTGTGAACAATCTGGCTGATTATGCTTATTTCAATCATGCTGCCCACGTAAATATAGGTGTTGGATGTGAAAGCTGCCACGGACGAATTGATAAAATGGAAGTAGTTTATCAAACAGAGCCACTTAGTATGAGTTGGTGCCTGGATTGTCACCGTGCGCCGGAGAAATTTTTACGCCCTGTTGAAGAAGTAACTACTATGGGCTATGAAGTGGAAAACCAGGTCTTACTTGGAAGTGAATTAGTTAAGAAAAATAATGTAAGCCCACCGCAGTACTGCCAGGGTTGCCATTATTAATAACGAAGGATTTTGAACCTATACATCACCAGATGAGCGAAGTAACACAGAATACCTACTGGAAAAGCTTAAACGAATTAGCTCAGAATAAAGAATACCAAAACTTTGTTGAACGCGAGTTCCCTGAGAATGCTACTGAATTAACCGATGGTGTTTCACGAAAAGGATTCCTTCGGGTGATGGGCGCCTCCATCGCACTTGCAGGTTTTGCTGCGTGCCGACGCCCGGTTCAGAAGATTTTACCTTATTCTAAGCAGCCTGAAGATATCGTACCAGGCATTCCTTTACACTATGCAACGGCAATGCCATTCCAGGGAAGCTTAACCGGATTGGTTGTGGAAAATCACGAGGGTCGCCCTACTAAAGTAGAAGGAAATGACCTTCATCCCGGAAGCTGGGGTAATACCAATGCCTATCATCAGGCTACCATCCTGGAGATGTACGATCCTGACCGATCGCGCTCTCCGCTTAAAAATGGTTCAAAAGCTTCGACCAACGATTTTACTGCTTTTGCGCAGGAATTTTTCGCTGACAGAAATAAGAAAGTAGCTTTCATTTCTGAGGCTAACTCCTCTCCTACTTTCCAGGCACTAAAAGAAGGTGCTCTTCGAAAATTCAGCAATGCTAAATGGGTTACTTACGAGCCTTTTGGTGAGGATAACAGTATTGAAGGTAACCGAATTGCTTTTGGAAGAAGGCTTCGTACTCACTATGACTACACCAATGCAGACATTGTAGTTTCTCTGGATGACGATTTCCTTGCTGCAACTCATCCTAATAATGTAGAATATGCAAAGCAAGTAACCGGGCGCCGAAAAGTTACAAGCACTAGCGGCACAATGAACCGAATCTACTCTGTAGAGAATGGCTTTACACTTACTGGTTCTTTTGCAGATCATAGACTAAGAGTTAAAGCCAGCGAAGTTGAAGCTTTTGCAAACTCGCTCGCAGCGGCACTATCAAGCCGAATTCGTGGCTTAAATGCATTCTCTGGTGTGAACAATCCATTTACAGGAACTGAATTTGTGTCTGCTTTAGCAGATGATCTCTCTTCTAACATTGGTAAATCCGCTGTTTCGATTGGATTTGATCACTCTGCAAATGCACATGCCGTAGTAGCGGCTATCAACAGCGCACTTAATAACAATGGTAGTACTGTAAACTATCTGGAAGTTCCATCTTTCGATAATCAAAACAACAAACAAGCATTTGCTGATGTTGTTTCCGGTATGAAAGCGGGTAATTTTGACGCGGTTGTGATGATTGGAACAAATCCTGCACTTACTGCTCCTGCCGACCTCGATTTTAAAGCTGCACTTACAAATGTTGGTGAAGTAATTCACCTCGGAACCTACCGTGACGAAAGTTCAAAAGGTGCAAGCTGGCATGTAAGCCGTTCTCATTTCCTTGAAACCTGGGGAGATGGTTTCTCTTTTGGTGGCGCCCGATCTGTAATTCAACCTCAGATTCAGCCATTGCATGATTCAATGAGCGAAATTGAGTTTCTGAATGTGCTTGTTTATGGCGAAAGAACCTCCGGATATGAGTTGGTTCAGAATACGTTCAAGGGATACTACTCAAGAAATTTTGAAAACAGATGGAAGGATATCCTTCATGACGGTATTGACATCCGTGACGGATATAGCAAAGCCAGAGTAAGTCTTAGGTCTGTATCTCCCTCCCAAACATCTGCTGTAGATGGAATTGAAGTAGTGCTTCGTGCCGATGCTTCTGTCTATGATGGACGTTTTGCTAACCTGGGATGGTTACAGGAACTTCCTGACCCAATGACCAAAATTACTTGGGATAACGTAGCGCTTATGAGTCCGGCTACAGCTGCAGAACTCGATGTTGAGAATGAAGACCTTGTAAATATTGCAGTAAACGGTGTAGCCGTTGAGATTGCAGCTTGGATTCAACCTGGTCATGCCGATAATTCCATCACATTGAATGTTGGATATGGAAGACAAGGTATTGGTCGGGTAGCAGACGTTGACTCTGACACTTCACAACTCTTTGATAAAACGGTTACTGCCGGCGGTGTTGATGTGTACCCTCTTCGCAGAACATCAGACATGCTTTTTGCAAGTGGTAGTATTTCAAAAGCTCGTGGAACTTACAGCATTGCTTGTGTTCAGGATCACCACAGCCTTGAAGGTCGCGATATGTTTCGCCAGGCTACACTTAATAAATACAAAAAGACTCCTGACTACGCTTCGTTCAAGTATGTGCATAAATATGCCGTACCTGGAATGAAGGAAGCTGCTGAACTAGGTGAAGATCAACCTATTTCGCTCTTTGACGAGCAAACCTACCCGGCGAGCGAACCACAATGGGGAATGGCGATCGACCTGAACTCTTGCTTTGGATGCGGAGTGTGTGTGATTGCCTGCCAGAGTGAAAATAACATTCCGGTTATCGGAAAGCGCGAAGTTAGCCGTGGCCGTGAAATGCACTGGATCAGAAATGACCGTTATTATATGGGTGATGAGCATGATCCTCAAGCCGTTCACCAACCGGTACCATGTATGCATTGCGAATTGGCCCCTTGTGAGCAGGTTTGTCCGGTAGCAGCAACTACCCATAGTCCTGATGGTATGAACCAAATGACGTATAATCGTTGTATTGGTACCCGTTACTGTGCAAATAACTGTCCGTTCAAAGTTCGAAGATTCAACTTCTTCAACTATCCGAAAGAATATTTAACTACCGGAGAAGATCCGGATATCATCCAAATGGCGATGAACCCTGAGGTTACTGTACGTTTCAGAGGGGTTATGGAGAAATGTACCTATTGTGTACAGCGTGTTAATCGTGCAAAAATCAGTGCCAAGATTGAAACAGGTTCTCCAAAACCAGCAGAAGGAGCTGTTGTTACTGCATGTCAGCAAGCTTGTCCTGCGGATGCCATTTACTTTGGTGATTTAACTGACGAAAACAGCGAAGTGGCTAAGATGAAGCGTAACGAACGTAATTATTTGATGCTTGAAGAGCTTAACGTTCGTGCACGTACTTCTTATATCGCTAAACTAACCAACCCGAATCCGGCATTGGTAGATGAAACTAAAATGGAACCTGCCCACTAATGAGTAAATACGAATACATACCTGAACCAGCGCTCGTAAAAGGCAATCACAGCTTTTCCAGCATTACCAAACTGGTTACTGATGTAAACTTAAGACCTACTCCTAAGCCTTGGTATGCAGCCATGCTACTTGCAAATGCCTTTCTGGGCATCTTTCTTGTTGCTGTTGCTTACCTGATTTGGGAAGGAACCGGTATCTGGGGACTTATGAACCC